>JAKZRG010000060.1:0-132740 GCA_047518265.1 Oceanospirillum sp. | reverse complement strand
GTCACGGTTAAAACGTTGATTCGCCTGTTCTGCAAAATGACCGAATAAGATAGGGATATCATCCTTACGTTCATCCAAACTAGGAATATCCAGGCTGGCTACATTCAGCCGGTAGTAAAGATCCTCTCGGAAGCTGCCTTCATCGGCTGCATCGCGCAGATTAACCTTGGAAGCGGCCACTACTCGAATATCCACATGGATATTATCATTGCCCCCTAAACGCTGAAGGCTACGTTCTTGTAGCACTCGCAGTAAACGTACCTGCAAAGAAGCAGGCATGCTCTCAATCTCATCAAGAAACAGAGTTCCGCCACTGGCATATTCTATTTTACCAATTCGCCTTTTTTGAGCGCCGGTAAAGGCTCCCGCTTCATGACCAAAAAGCTCACTTTCAATCACTGATTCGGTTACCGCGCCACAGTTAAGAGCCACAAAGGGTTTGTCTGCCCGTGGGCTAAAATCATGCAGGCAATTGGCCACGACCTCTTTGCCTGTACCGGTAGCGCCATTGATAATTAGATCCACATCGATCTGAGCCAGTTGTAATACCATCTCCCTAAGGCGTACGATGGCAGGCGTTTGGCCCACTAGACGCTGATCAATTTCATGCTGGCCAACAAGGCTCTTACGTAAGAAGCGGTTTTCTAATACCAGTTGGCGTTTGCCCCAAGCCCTTTGCACAGTATTAATATGATGTTGAGGGTCATCATTTTTTTCCAGAAAATCATAAGCGCCCAAGCGAATGGCCTGAATAGCGATAGCAATATCACCGTGGCCGCTGAACATAATGACCGGGATTTCTGAATCGATTTCAATAATCTTCTGTAGTACCTCAAGACCATCCATAATATCCATACGGACATCGCAGATAATCACACCGGGCCAATCCATAGCACACTGAGCGATAGCTTCCATAGGGTCTTCGTAAGCACTGGCAGTATAGCCTTCCAGCTCAAGGGTTTGACTCATGGCATCACGGACAATCTCTTCATCATCAATAATAATGACGTGACCAGGGACAGAATGACTCATGAATTACTGCTCCGAAATACAGGTAACTGGATACAAAAGGATGCCCCTTGTTCTGACTGTTCATTAACTTTCAGCTTGCCGCCAAAACTTTTAATAATGTTATAGGAAATAGTAAGCCCCAGTCCTAAATTTTGGCTGCGGGGTTTGGTGGTAAAAAACGGCTCAAAGATTTGTTCCCGTAATTCTTGGCTGATTCCAGGCCCATTATCCCGAACGATAATTTCTACGATGTTTTGTGTCAGTCTGTTTGGTTTCTGTCTATTGACTTCAGATGCATTGCGTTCAGGTGACGTATGTTCAAGAGAGCTGTTCTCCAATGAATCCTGAGGATATTGGCAGTGAATACTGATCTGTTTATCCGTTTGATCCGTCATCGCATTTAGGGCATTGGTTACCAAATTAAGCACCACTTGCTCCAGTTGAACCTGATCGGCTTTTACGCCATACATAGGTTCTTGATAAGTGACGTTTATGGTCGTCAGTTTTCTAACCTCATCACTTTCTAGCATCTGGAGTACGTTATCTACTACTTGTTTTGGATCAACCTCTACCAGATTATCCTGTTGTTTACGGGCCATGGATTTTATCCGAGTGATAATGGTGGTGGCTCGTTTAGTTAGGTTGGAGATCTGATTAAGGTTTTTCTCGGTATCTTCTAGTCGACCTGCCTGCAGTAAACGCACACCGTTATGAGAATAGTGGCCAATGGCAGACAGTGGCTGATTAATCTCATGGGCAATACCGGCGGATAATTGTCCCAGAGCCGCCAATTTACCGGCCTGAACTAACTCTTCCTGTAGCGTCGACAGCTGGTCTCGAAAGCTGACCAGAGAGCGAGCCATAGCGCCAATTTCATCACTGCCTTTTACCTGCACTTCTTCCTCTAAATTACCGTTGGCAATGGCGCGCATACTGTCATCTAGGCTGGTAATTCTGGCCACCATATTACGTCCTACATAAAGCCAAACAATCAAAATGGAGAAGAGTAAGCTGGTGCCTACCATCAATAGCATCCAGATACGGCCGTTCTTAATGGTTTGTTGAGCATTCTCGGCAGAGAGTTGGGCAGCGGCTTCTGTTTTTTCTGTTTGTAGGGCGATCTGTTGATTTAGGGCGTTTAATTCTTCTCTGATACGAGCCAGTAGTTCCTCACCGGATTGCAGTATGCTGCGCTCTTTACTGCGAATGGTGAACATATTGTTATCGCCACGGGTCAGAAAAACAATATTAACGATGGTCTGTTTTAAGGTTTGCACACCCGGTACATTATCCACATCGAGAATATCTTGTTTGATGCGCTGAACCACCTCATCAGAATAGGCCTGCGTGGCAATCAAAGAGTTAAGATCCGGTAGGTGTTGGGCTCGATCCACTAGGTTAACCAGTAAGTTTACATCTGCCTTGATACGGTAGAGGCGCTGTAGATCCGCATTGATAGCATGGGTAGTATCTTGTCCGTAGCCATTCATTACAATCCAAGCGTCTGATAAATCCTGATTATAATGGCTGGATAGGCTACGCTGGGTATTGTCTGTTAAGGTATTGATATCACTTAAAAAGCTGGATGCAATCCATCGGAGCCTCTGGTTCTCGGATTTCTTCTCTTGCTGTATCGTAAGCTTCGTTAGCACGTTATGATTCAACGCTTCTAAAGTGGTGCTTAACGCTTCAATCTGCTTAAAAAGTTGCTTCTGGGCTTGATGATCCTGAGTGGCGGCAGATATTTTAGGCAAGAGTGCTGCCATAATGGTGATATTAATATTGAGCTCTTTCTGAATAGCTTGTCGACTGACCTCATCTTTAGCGGCCAGTAACGTGGGGGCCATAAGGGTGGTTTTGGTACCTTGTTCTTTAAGGTCTGTCATCAGGCTTAGGGTGTGGATGTTACCTTTTACCACCTGATTAAGTTCATCACCCAGACGGTTATAAGATAGCCAGGTCACAATGCTCGCCAGTAAAGTCAGGGCACTAAGTGCACCAAAGGCGAAGAAAAAGCGGCTTCTGATACCAAACCGGTTAATACTTTTCATACATAAGCCGTCATAGATAAACCGTTGAGAAGGTCTTTAATAAGTAGGTCATTATGAAAAAACTGAAGCATTATTTTGTCGCCCTCTTATTCGGCTTAACGTTAACCAGTATAAGCAGTTTACTGGTGGCCAACGATACCATCATTATCAAAGCCGTAGGCACTTGGGGTTATTTTACCAATTATCAAAAACACGAAGGGCCTTTTTGGAACCAGCGAATTGCTGATGTCACGGACGGACAGATTGTCGGCGAAATTAAACCGCACACAGAGCTGGATTTGCAAGGTTATGAAATTATGCGATTGGTGAAAAAAGGCGTGTTTGATTTTGCCTTTGGTATGTCCGGTTATGTCGTGCCAGAAAGTGAGATCTTTGAAGGCGCAGATCTCTCTTCTCTGGTACAAAATATCAATGTACAGAAACGAGTCTCCGAAGCATATTTTCCAACATTACAACGGGCCTTTGCAGAAAAATACAACGCCAAGCTGATGATGCTCTACCCATTTCCCAGCCAGATGGTCTGGTGCAAAACAAAAATTAGTCGTATTGAAGATCTGAAAGGTAAACGTATTCGGGTGTATTTGACCACTTTAGGGGATTTTGTTGAAGGTATCGGGGCGATTCCCGTCAGTGTACCTTTTAATGGTGTGCCTAACGCTCTGGAGCAAGGGGTTATTGATTGTGTTATTACCGGCACCATGTCGGCTTATACCGTTGGTCTGCATAAATCCACACCCTATGGTTTTACCCTACGGGTGGGTTGGGGGCTCGCTTTTGGTGCCATGAATATGAATAAATGGAACCGATTAAGCGATGCTCAAAAAAGCCTGCTGGAAGAAGAGATAGCGACCCTAAACGACACCATGTGGAAGGAAACCGCCACCGAAGATGCCACCGCTCTGGCCTGCTTATCCCATGGCCCCTGCACTATTGGCGAAACCGGCAATATGACCCTGGTGGAACCTTCAGCTGAGGATCTATTGATCCGAGATCAAGTAGCAAAAGACGTAATCTTACCCCGCTGGGCTGAACGTTGTGGGCCAGAATGTGCTGCTAACTGGAACCGTACCGTGGGTAAAGTACTGGATCTAAAGGCAGAGGCGAGAAGGCGTTAGTGGTTTCAAGGGAGGGGCTAATAGAAGTCTATCAGGTATAATTGACGTCCCATGAAAGCTGTATATTTCAACCATGAACAGGATAGAAAGGTTTACCAAAATCCCTAATGTGTTCAAGCAATGCATCATTACTCACCTGCCTGATATCCACTAGGTCAACCATATAAGGTGTATTCAGATCATCCAATTCTGATGCAATCTGGTTAAGGTTTAACTCACCTTCAGGTTGGATAATAATGGCCAAATCAATATCTGACCCAGGCCGGTAACGTTCCGTTGCTCGTGAGCCAAAGATTACAACGGTTTCCAACTGTGGGTATCGTGAAAAAACGTCGTTAAATTGCCTGATCAATGTTGTTGTCAGTCCGTACATAGTATCGCCAATGTCTGATCCAGCTGTTGAAAACAAGCCGTATAATGCTCCCGTATTTTTGTAAACTCAGTCAGTAGTATAGATTCATCATAAGCATGTACCGTGCGGTTACGGCTTTCGATCATATCCATCCAAAGTTGACCATCTTCCAGCAAACCCAAATTGAAAGCTAAACGTACCGCTGTTCGAGAACCTGTAATATTCTGATGCCCCTCGTACTCTAGGTAATCTTTCAGTGTTTTCCATGCTAGTTCATGGGTAAATTCAAAACGTTGTAAGACACCTTCCTTCACAATATTCGGTGCTGTTTCATCATAATCCGTGGTTGCCTGAACCAACTGACTCAGTGTTTTCTGATAGTTCTGAAACCGTTGCTGCCAACGGGGAGCACTCTGTGGACTCATCAGTGATCCTTTAAACTCTAGTATACAAAATGTCAGGCAATCTCAATTAAGTCACATAGTTTACAACAGACTTAAAACCAGTCGTAGCGGTAAGAGTGAATCTGTTAAATGTAGTCCAAAACCAGAGAACTCCGTGTATTTGATATATTCCTCTATGTAGATCTTGAAGCCAGCTTTTTATACATAGCATTCTTATCACGTTTGCCAATAGCTAATACATACACAACAATTTCATTATCGACTACCTCATACACTAAACGGTAGCCAGCAGTACGAAGTTTGATTTTATAAACAGATTCGTAACCACGTAGCTTTGCAGAAGATACGTGAGGGTTTTCAAGACGCTCTTTAAGTTTCTTTTTAAACTGGCTTTGAATGTGTGGGGCGAGCTTACTCCACTCTTTTTGTGCCGCAGGTAAGAACTTTAATTTATAGGTTATCAATGTCGACTTCTACAGCCGCAGATAAGTCACCTCGACGGCTTTCAACCAACTTTGCCAGCTCATAATCGTCAAGCATATCCATCAGTAGCTCATATGTTTCAGCCGGAACAAGATAAGCTGCTGGTGTATTGTGGTTTAAAATCGCAATAGCAGAACCATCTGCTTCATTTAGCAAAGCTGTAGGGTTTTTCTTCAGTTCTGAAATACTGGCTGAGTAATCAGCTAAAACCTGTCTCATAGTAATACCAAGTAAGTATTTAAATTAGCATCTATTTTAGGTCTTATTTTTGGTTTTAGCCAAGTGCATTTTCCATTAGGTTTTAGGAGGATTCATTTAAATGGCGGGTACACTGCCTGCAACCCTAATACATCACCAGCTTACAGTAATAAAATCACGCATCCCGACCAAAGCGTGAGCGAAACTCCCGTGGTGTTAGCCCCGTGGTTTTTATAAAGATTTTTCTAAAGGCGCTGACATCTTCATAACCTATGCTCTGGGCGATTATTTCCACTGTATCCTGTGTGTTTTCCAGTGCCTCACAGGCTTTGCTGATACGCAGTTGCTGTAAATACTCTTTGGGTTTTAGGCCTGTGGCATTAACAAAGCGACGTAATAGTGTTCGCTCTGTTAGATGATGATCTTCTGCCAGTGCCTTCATGGTTAGGTGTTTAGAATAGTTGCGCTGTAGGTCATGTTGGCATTTTAGAATCACGCGATCCCCATGATCCAAGCGAGGCATAAAACAGCGATAGTAACGCTGCTCCCTTGGGCCGGTATCCACGACCAATCGTTTGCCTAATTGGCGCATCAGTGTTGGACTGGCAAACTGGGCCACAAGCTCTAAACCCAGATCCAGCCAGGCCATTAACCCGCCTGCTGTGATCAAGTCACCATCATTGATCAGTATTTTATTATCGTCTAAATGAATTTTTGGAAAGCGTTTGGCAAAACTGTCCGATAGCATCCAGTGAGTCGTCGCAGAGCGCTGATCCAATAATCCCGTTTGAGCCAAAATAAAAGCACCTGCACAGACCGAGCATAATAAAGCGCCTTGAGCGTGCTGTTTCTGGAGCCAGAGTGAGAGTTGCTCTTGTTCACGGGAATAATACTCATCACTTAAGCAAGGCGGGAGAATAATAACCCTCGAACCTTTGTTTTCTTTAATCTCATTTTCTTCAGATAGCTCATGACTTTGGTGTACGACTACCTCAAATAATACTTTTGTGTTTGGCTCATGTTTCAAGCTATTGGCCAGTTCAAAGAGTTCTCTAAGGCCTTCGGTTGCTGATCTCATAACACCGGGATATTGAATAATCTCAATGTGGGTTACTTTGCTTGAGGAGATTGTCATATGTCTGTTTTTGCCTTAAATATGTCAAATATGACTCCAGTGTAAACGGTTTGAATTCTGGATAATAGCGCCTATCAACTTAACGATAATTTGGAGCAGCAAAGATGTCTGATACCGCCTTGTTACTGATCGATTTTCAAAATGACTATTTCCCTGGCGGAAAATGGGAGCTGGAGGCATGTGATCAAGCCGCTGAAAAAGGCGCTGAATTATTAGCTGTATTTCGGGCAAAAGGCCTACCGGTTATACATGTGCGCCATGAGTTTACAACGAATGAAGCGCCTTTCTTCTTACCGGGTTCCGAAGGGGCACATATTCACAGCAGTGTAGCGGCACAGGATAACGAGCCTGTTGTACTGAAGCATTCTGTGAATAGCTTTAAAGAAACAAACCTAAAAGAGATTTTGGATACTCTTGAGATTAAAAACTTAATCGTCGTGGGTGCTATGAGTCATATGTGCATCGATGCGGGCGTACGTGCGGCAGCTGACTTTGGTTATAACGTGACGGTTGCTCAGGATGCCTGTGCCACCCGTGATCAGGAGTTTAACGGTATAATCGTTCCTGCTAAGCAAGTGCATGCGGCTTATATGGCGGCACTGTCATTTGCTTATGCACGAGTGGCAGATACTGAGATGCTGTTGTCAGAGATTGACTAAGAGGCAATTGAAAGGTTCTCGAAGGGAATTGTGTTCTAAGTGAGTTGTGTTCTAAGTGAATTGTGCTCTAAGTGAATTGTGCTCTAAGTGAGCCCATATAAGGCCTGAGGTATTCTCAGGCCTGTTTGGCTATTAAGCTTTATTATCTGTCTCGCCTAAGTGCTTGGTATAACCTTTTGGCGGCGGTGTCCAAGAGCGTTCGCTACTGGTGTGTTTATCGGTTCTGTCTCCAGACATCTCGTCCACAATCTTTTGTTGATACTCCATAAACAGGTTCCTGTAATCCGTACCAAAACGTTGGCCCTCACTGCCTGAATTCCACTCTTTAAAGAGTACGTCTGAGGCATCCAATTCGATACGCTTAAAGGTGTGTTTTTTCTGTTCAACATCAAAGGGGTGAAATCCCAAGTCCATTAACGCCTGAGAACCGACTTCTAAGGCTGAGTGATAGGTTTCCGGTTGAATATAATCCACGCCTTCATGTCTGAGTTGATAGAGATGGCCTCTGTCATAGGCTCTAGCAAGGATTTTCAGGGTTGGATAAGCTCTTTTTAGGTAACGAGCCAATTTGACGGACTCCTCTTTGTTATCGATGGCGATAATAAACAGAGAGGCTTCTTCTATACCTGCCGTATGCAGTAGACCAGGCTTGGTAGCGTCACCAAAATAAGCTTTGATATCGATGGCACGCATATTATCGACCTGTGAGGTCTGATGATCCAGCACGGTGGTTTTAATATCGTTAGCCACCAATAAGCGATTAACAATCTGACCAAAACGCCCGACCCCGGCGATAATCACCTGACCTTTTTCGTCAATCTCATCCGCTTCTTTATGGTTCGACTTTTCTTCAAATTTGGGCAGTATGACTTTCTCAAACAGTATGAAGAGGACGGGAGTGAGGAACATGGAAAGCGCAACAACAAGCTGAAGGGTTTCTGCGATGGCAGGACTGATGACACTTTGTTGTACGGTAAAGCTCAACAGCACAAAACCAAACTCACCAGCCTGAGCCAAACTTAATGTTACTAGCCAACGGTCACTGCCTTTTATTTTGAATAGGCTGGCCAAAATAAACAGTACCGCAGCCTTGATTAAGATAACCCCTAGAGTGATGCCCACGATTAAAAGAAACTGACTGGTTAATACACCAAAGTTTACACCTGCCCCCACAGTGATAAAAAATAGTCCCAGTAAGAGGCCTTTAAAGGGCTCTATATTGGACTCTAGTTCGTGGCGGAACTCACTATTCGCCAGTACAACACCGGCTAAGAAGGTGCCCAATGCGGGAGATAACCCGATCACACTCATCAGGGCGGCGATACCTATGATCAGCAATAGGGCACAGGCTAAAAAGATCTCCCGTAGGCCAGTATCTGCGATGAATTTAAGTAAAGGGCGGCTTAAAAAATGGCCACCTAAAATAATGGCGGAGATACTGCCAATGACCACAAGAGTATAAGCCCAGCCGGGAAGAGAGGCGGTAATATCTAACGTATCGTGAGAGTCTGTTGCTAAATGAGCAGTGGTATCTAATAGCTCGGGTAGCGCAAGTAAAGGAATAAAGGCCAGCATGGGAATAACAGCAATATCCTGGAAGAGCAGGATAGAGAAGGCATTTTTGGCCCCATCGGTTTTTGATAGTCCCTTCTCGTTAAAGGTTTGTAAGACAATGGCGGTGGAAGATAATGAGAAAACTAAGCCGATAGCGAGAGCAACGGACCAAGGCAAATTAAAGATTTCGGCTGTGGCAATGGGTATCGCCATAATCAATAGGGTCGTTCCAGCCACTTGCAAACCGCCAAGACCTAACAATCGATTACGCATCTGCCACAGTGCCTGTGGTTCCAGCTCTAAACCCACGAGAAATAGCATCATCACGACGCCAAACTCTGCAAAGTGTTGGATGGTAAGGGTTTCATCCCCTACTAAGCCGGTGACTGGACCGATAAAAACACCGGCAATCAAGTAGCCTAGCACGGAGCCCAAGCCCAGTTTTTTAGCGATAGGTACTGCAATAACCGCAGCTAAGAGATAGATGAAGCCTTGAATAAAATAACCTGTCATAACATTTACTCTAATCAGTGAGTTTCAGCGAGCAGTACAGACTGAATGTCGTCGTTAATATGGCTTAAGGTTGAGGCTTTGTTTATATCGATTCTATTGGTGATGAGTGCTTTCAGTAACTGTTGCCACTCTTCAACATGCTGTGCCAATCGGTTTTCTTCTATGGCATCCCGGCTACTGAAAATAGCAAAAGGGGGGAGATAATGCATACCGGTCAGACGAGCGGTTTGTTCCAAGGGGTGTAGAAGTTCTCGGATGGTGAAATGATTGAGTCCATCCGTATGATAGGTTTCTTCATTACCTCCAGCGGAAAGGGCGCAGATAAAGTGTTTACCGTGAAGAGCCGTACCACCCGCTCCATAGGCAAAGCCGTGTTCCAACACTAAATCTTGCCATTCCTTCAATATGGCAGGCGTTGAATACCAGTAAAAAGGAAACTGAAACAAAATTACATCATGATCCAATAGACGCTGTTGTTCCTTCTCCACGTCAATTCTAAGTGTGGGGTATTCAGCGTAGAGATCCACACAGGTCACTCCTTCAAGCCTTTGAGCCGCCATAAACATGGGGCGATTCACTTCAGATCGACGTTGGGACGGATGGGCAAAAAGCAGCAGTATTTTCTTATCTGGCATCTTTTAGCTCGCTATATTTGGGCGAAGATTTCTCTACTGAGCATAACGTTATCTAGGATGATTTTTCTATTAAACATCACATTCGATACGAAGAAGACTCTGGAAAATAAATTCTCCAGAGGCTATCTGGAAAATACTACAACCTTTTGTAATAAAGTTTTGTCTGTGGGTTTAGTTTATTTAATTCTTATGACATCAATAGCAACAAGGGCTTTAGCTTTTTCGATTAATTACTCTATGAGCTAATTGCAATAAAGAGTTGCCAATTATTTGATCATAAACAAAGGGATGGATTGTTCATGAGACACAATAGGTCTAGTATATTTTGTATGGTTAATGTTTGATTCTACATATAAAGTTGTACCCCTTAGCCAAACAGGGTTTTGTTGATGTCTAAGCTGTTCACGCTCTCTCTGTCCTTGATTTTGCTATATACCTTACCCAGTAGCGCTGCTGATACCGTACGTTTGCAGTTGCTATGGAAACACCAGTTTCAGTTTGCGGGTTATTATATGGCAGAGCAAAAAGGCTTTTATGAAGAAGAGGGTTTGGACGTTGAGTTGCTTGAAATGGGGGCGGGAGTAAGCCCTTATCATGCCGTGGTGACAGGTCGGGCAGATTTTGGTGTTGGGCGCTCTGCATTGCTGATCGACGGTTTAAAAGATCATAATATGGTGGCGCTGTTTGCTGCTTTTCAACAATCCCCCTTGATGCTGCTAACGACAAAACAATCGGGTATTTACCGCCCCGCAGAGTTGCGTGATAAAAGTATTATGATCACCGACGATGCTAAGCGTGTGGGTGAGCTGTTGGCTATGTTGTTGCAATCCGGTATTACAAATTCTGATTTTAAACAGCAGAAGCACAGCTATGATGTGCAGGATCTTATTGCCGGTCGCACTGATGCTATGGCTTCTTATATCTCTAATGAACCCTATATCATGGAAAAAGAGGGGGTTGAGTACAATATTATCCATCCCAAGGATTTTGGCTTTGATATGTACTCGGACATTCTATTTACCTCTCGGAAATTTACTCAGGCACATCCTGGGCTTACGGAACGTTTTTATCGGGCGTCTTTACGTGGCTGGCATTATGCTTTTGACAATATCACTGAAACTGCAACGACGATTAAAGAGCATTACAATAGCCAAAATAAAGCGCTTGATGCTTTGATTTTTGAAGGTCAGGAATTAAAAAAATTGGCTTATGATCATCAGGGAGATTTTGGCAGTCTATCACTGAATAAATTTAACCAGATGGCGCAAGTTTATTTGATAACTAATAGCATTAATCGTGATTATAATTTTGATGATTTTATCTATAAACCTATCAGTAACCAGCTACGTCTTACTCTGAAAGAACAGGCTTATTTAAGTAATACCCAGTCGTTAAAAGCCTGTATCAATCCTGATTGGCATCCTTATGAATCCTTCCAGAACGATGGCCATCAAGGCATGATCTCGGATTACTTAAAGTTGATCATGGGCGATGTGGGATTAAGCTATAACATAGTACCATCCAATACTTGGCGTGAAACACTGAAACTGGCCCGTGCAGGGCAATGCGATCTTGTGGCAGGGGCGATGCAAACCGTTCAGCGTAGTCATTATTTACGTTTTAGCCGCCCTTATCTTAGTATTCCGGCGGTGGTGGCGACCCTACCTGAAAACCGAAATATGATCTTAAAAGATCAACGTATTGCAGTAAAAGACCTATCTGCTTTTCACGATATTCTGCAGGATCGTTATCCTGCGGCCAAGCTGGTTCCTGTGACAAATATGGGGGATGGTTTTCATATGGTGATGAATGGAGAGGTTGATGCTTTAGTTGGGGCAGAAGCCAGCCTTATCCATAAGCTAAGAGAAAACCAAATCACTGGCATCTCAATCAGCAATCTGTTGTACGATAGCTGGGATATCAGTATTGCGGTTACCACCGAAGAGCCTGCTTTACTTGGAGGGATCAATAAGGCTATTGGCGCTATATCTCAGGAAGAACATGAACAGATTCTAAACCGATGGTTCAAAGTCGATTTCAATACGGTTGTGGATTACTCCCTCGTTTGGAAGGTTATGGCGGGTGTGGCATTGTTAGCTGCCTTTGCCCTCTACCGTTACCAGAGTATGGCGCGTTATAACAAACAGATTACCTATCTGGCAGAGCGGGATGAGCTGACCGGAATTTTGACCCGGCGTAAGGTACGACAGGAGTTAGAAGATTTTATAAACCTTGCAGATCGCCATGATTGGCCGCTTTCTCTGATCTTTTTTGATATCGATAAGTTTAAAGATATTAATGATACGCTGGGGCATTCTATTGGTGATCAAGTATTGGTAAATCTGACTCAGCTTGTCTCTAAAAATATCCGTAAGACGGATCGTTTTGCTCGTTGGGGAGGAGAAGAGTTTATATTCCTGATGATGGAAAGTGATTTGGATCGGGCCCACGCTACTGCTGATAAGATTCGGATGACCATTTCAGAACATGATTTTGAAATTGGCAAACCTGTTAGTTGTAGTTTTGGTGTCGCGCAGTATCAGAAGGGTGAGTCTATCGATAATCTAATTACACGGGCTGATGAAGCTATGTACGAAGCGAAAGATAGAGGACGTAACTGTGTTTTTGCCGCCTCGGTTGCAGGATCTTTTGATCCTAATCCATGATTCCTTACTCCCATAGCAAGTATGGGAGTAGGAATAGATCCAAGGAGTCTCTGATAGTTCTGTAAGTCATATTCTGAAGGGACGACTAGGTTGTCAGATAATTTGATAACTACAATTGAACAATCACTGACTTAGTTTCCAGAAAATACTCTAGCTGCTCAGGCCCCATATCCTTACCAAAGCCAGACTGTTTACAGCCACCAAAAGGCATACAAACATCTACCGCATCATGAGTATTAACACTGATGCTACCTGCCTCTAATCTTTTGACCACTCTCAGAGCCCGTGAGATATCTGTAGTAAAAACCGATGCAGCTAAACCATAGATACTGTCATTGGCCAGTTCAATGGCTTCCTCTTCCGTTGTAAAGGCTTGTACACAGAGCACCGGGCCAAAGATCTCCTCTTTAACGATGGTCATCTGATTGGTGGTTTCTGCAAACAGAGTCGGTTCTACATAATAACCGGGACGATCCAGAACCTTTCCTCCGAAAACTAGCTGTGCGCCCTCTTCCAAACCCTTTTGAATATAAGTGCTAATGGATTCCAGCTGTCGTTTGGAGATCTGTGGCCCTTGAGTCGTTTCCGGGTCAAGAGGATCACCAATGACCACTTCTTTTAATGACTCAGCCAATGCCTGTACGGTGGCTTGATAAATAGATTGATGTATATAGAGGCGAGAGCCTGCGGAGCATACCTGTCCTGAGTTGAAGTAAACGCTTTGATGGGCAGCCTGTACGATATCGTCAATTCTGGCATCTTCAAAGGCCACCATGGCTGACTTACCGCCTAGTTCTAGAGTCAGATGAGCCAGTCGATCCACTGCGGCTTTGCCGACAATTTTTCCAACAGGCGTTGATCCGGTAAAAGATACCTTTCTGACGTCCGGGTGCTGGGTCAGTCGGCTACCGACAACCTCACCTGTTCCAGTAACGATATTAACCACGCCATCGGGTAAACCAGCTTGTTGCCAAAGTTTCATCAGATAAAGCAGGCTTAGAGGCGTTTGCTCCGCAGGTTTTAGCACCACAGTACAACCCACCGCCAGAGGTGCTGCTAATTTCCACAAGCCCATATTTAGGGGCCAGTTCCAAGGGACAATCGCCCCCACAACACCTACCGGTTGCTTCAGAGTAAAACCAAAGCTTTCTACTGGCCATGAGGTGTCACGAGTAGCCCCTTCTATTTTGGTGGCCCACCCCGCCATATAGCGCAGAATATCAATAGAGCCCTGTACATCAACATCTTTACAGCCACTAATAGCTTTACCGGCATTGATGGCTTCAATCTCTGTCAGAGTCTGAAGGTTTTCCTCCATAACATCGGCCATTTTAAGCAGCAGATTCTGACGCTCACCGGGGTTCATCTCAGCCCATGGGCCACGGTAAAAGCTGCGTTTAGCCGCTTTTATCGCTAGATCTGTATCTTCTTTGCTGGCTAGAGGTACAGTGGCTATAACCAGGCCATTGCTGGGGTCTTCAATTGTAAATTTATGACTCGTACTGGAATCTGTTATTTCCTTACCATCAATAAACATTCCATGATGGCCCGCATTTAGGAAGTCATAGGTTTGTTTGCTGACCTTGTAGTGATTCAGCATTTCTTTTATCTGTTGATCCATGATATTGATACTCTGTTAGTTCATGATTTTATTCGATAGATGGGAGCTGATAGGGGGAGTCTTACCAGCTATCATGGACTACCAGTCTTTATTGACCTGATATCTTGGACGCTGATCCATTTCTAGAACTGTAATAATTTCCTGAATCGGTTTGATTCGGCTCTCATCAACAGACTCTTCTGAGTAGAAGGCGGTATGAGGGGTAATAATCACGTTATCGATTTTACTTAAGGGACTGGTAAAGGAGGTTTCATCTTCCAGAACATCGGTAGCAATACTGCCAATACCGTTAGTTTGTAGGGCCTGGGCAGCAGCGGCTTCATCAATTAAGCCACCACGACCCACATTGACCAAACAGGCGTGTTGTTTCATCAGCTTAAGTTGTTCCGCGCCTATCATATGGTAAGTATCAGAGGTCAAAGGGGTATGCAGGGAGATTATATCCGCGCTTTGCAGTAACTCATCCAGAGATGCCATCCGTTCTACACCACATTGATCAAAGGCTTCTTGCGGTGCATAGGGATCGTAAGCGATCACTTTTGCCATACCCAGTCCTTGCATCATACGCGCAACGGTTTTGCCGATGTTGCCAAAGGAGACAATCCCATAAACCTGTGTACTCAGACGATGAATAGGCCCTTCATACCAGTTACCATCGGCTAAAACATCACGGCCTTCGTGAGCGGCAATATCCAGCTGACGAATACGTCGGGTGGCCCCTAAAGCCAAGGCAACAGTGTGAGTGGCCACTTCTTCAACGCAGTAATCCGGTACATTGGTCACGTGGACTTTTTGAGCCGTTGCTGCTTGCAGATCCACATTATCGTAGCCAATGGTGCACTTGGCGATAATTCTGAGGTTTTTAAAACGGGCCAGATTCTCTTTACTCATATCCGCATAAGTGATCACTACGGCATCGGCATCTGTGGCTTGTTCAAAAAAGATATCGTCGCTGCCAGTTAGTTTCACCAGCTCATAATTATCGTAACCGGCCTCTTGTAAAACCTTTTGTTCCAGTTGGGTATCTTCACCATCGGTATTAAATAGAACGATTTTGCGCGTATTCATAACAATCCTTAAAAACTGTGGCCTGATGCGGGTCTCATCGAAACCAAAATAAGTTGAACTTAGCTCTTAAGACTGAGAGCTTTGGCTTGGGGCTTAGAGCCCAAAAGCACTTCTTCGGTGGTTCCTTAGGGTTTCGATGGCATTCGGGAACTGGGTAAAAAGTCACACTCCATCACTTCAATCAGTGTGGGCACTGAGGTATCTTGTGATTGCTGTAAGGCGGCCTTGAACTCTTCCAGATTACGTACTCTTACGGTAGGGCAACCATAACCTTCGGCGATTTTATGAAAGTCAGGGACATAGATATCACAGGCAATCGGTTCCATTCCCGCATCGCGGAAGTTCATAGCGATCATTGCGTATTGTTCGTTATTCCAGATAACAACGGCCACGGGGATCTTGGCTTCCACAGCGGTGGCCAATTCATTAATTGTAAACTGAATACCGCCATCGCCATTCAAGCTAACAACGGGACGATCCGGTTGGCCCAGTTTGGCACCAAATGCGGCGGGAAGGGCGTAACCCAAGGTGCCATAACCGGTACCCGCTGAGGCAAAAGAGCGAGGTTGAGTCGTATGATATTGAGCCGCTGCAAAATAGGCGGGTTGGGTGGAGTCGCCAATGAGAATCGGATCTGGTAGGGCCTCTAAAATGGCATCAAGAAAAGCTTGGTAGTGAGGACAATCCAGTTTTTTAAGTGCTTGGTTTACGTGGGAGGTACGTGCTGCGCCCTGTCGATTACTTTGAGAATTTTCCCGTTCCAAGCCGGATAACAGAGCCTTAATGGCATAATTTGCATCAGAACAGATAGCCAGATCAGGACGAATATTTCGGGTTAATTGGGCAGCGTCGATATCAATACGGATCAGCGTGGCATCTCCTAGATTAAATTCACCGCTAAAGAAAAAATCATAATCGGTTTCGCCAAACTCGGTACCAATACCCAGAATAACGTCGGCACTGTTGTAGAGATCTTTTACCGGCTGATAAGAGGGATTACCCAGTATATGCAGGGGGTGATTTGCTGGCAGAATACCTTTCGCGTTATGAGTAATCGTCACAGGAGCATCTAGATGTTCAGCCAGCTTTCTTGCGACTTCAGCGGCGTCCGATGCACCACCACCTAGAGCAATCACAGGAGTTTTAGCGGAAGATAACAAGTTCACTGCGGCCTCTATGGCATCCGGTGCCGGTGCTGGGCGGGCAGGTATTGGCCATACTTCAGGTTTTACGTGGGAAGCATCAGAGGTAATCACATCCAAAGGAATGGAAAGATGAACCGGGCCGGGGCGTTCACTATTAAAAATGGCAAACGCACGGGCCATAATTTTAGGCAGATCATCCGCTCTCATCACCGTATGGGCCCAACGGGAACACTGCTTCATGGCTTGTTGAAGATCTGGCGTTTCGTGCAAACGACCTTCGCCTAAGCCTTTTTCATAGGTGTTGTTATCCGCAGAGATCACTAGCATAGGCACACTATCCTGCATAGCCTGCCCCATGGCCGTAGCAATATTTAAGCCCCCGGGGCCAGAAACGGTCAGGCAGGCTGCAGGTTTTCCTGTACTGCGGGCATAACCGTCCGCCAGAAAACCAGCCCCTTGCTCATGCCTTGGTGTGATATGCCGGATATTGGTTGAAGGTAACCCGCGGTAAAGCTCGATAGTATGGGTGCCCGGAATACCGATGGCGTATTGAATACCGTAAGCATCCATTAAATGGGTCAGCAGTTCACCGCATGTTGTCATAACTGAGAGTTCCTTAAACGTTGGCTTGTTTTTCTATCAGGAGCACAGTAGGTAACTTTCCATGGTTTAAAAAACGACTTTTTATGGCAACTTGATGCCAAAAAGTCATTAACTGTTTTGAAGTCGATCTTGCTGATAGGAATATAGACCTGTGTTCTAGGGCTATTGAAAGGAGGGAACTGGAAAGTGGCGCTCTTGAAAGGAGACTGTTGAAAGGGGCTATTTAAAGAAGCGATGGAGAACTAGAGATGGAGAGATAAGGGAATAACTACGGACTAAAAGAACAATGCCGAGTGAAAGAAATAATCCTAAGCGAACAGAAGAATGACAGAGTAAGAGCAAGGATGTGGTTATTTCCAGCTGAGTAGCCATTCCGAAAAGGCTTCAACCCTGTGGTTATGCACCATGCTTTTGGGGGTGACAACAAAGTAGCTTTCACTACAAGTCATAGGCTCTGGAAAAGGTGTGACCAGTTCATTCCTACGGATTGAACCCTGTACCAAGTATTTTGGTGCAATGGTGAGACCTAAGCCTTCTTTTGCCGCTTTAACGAGTAGTTTGAAGTTACCAAATCGAGGGCCGGATACAGCCTGTATTTCCTGCTCTGTCATACCGGCTTCGGTCAACCACATCACAGTGCCGGAGGACGTCGCGGTGTGATGGAGAAATGGATAATTCAATACATCCCTCATATTGGTCACTGGACCATATTTTTCCAATAACTCGGGAGTACATATAGCTACTAAATATTCTGGCATCAGATATTGAGCTTTGAGATCAGACCATTGACCATCCCCCATTAGGATACCGATATCAAAGCCTTCATGCAGATCATAAAGCATATGTAAATTACTGATAAATTCCGTTTCTATATCGGGAAACTGCTGCTGAAGGTCATTGAGTTTTGGAATCATCCAATGGGTCATTAACGAATCTTCGATGCCGATTCTTAAACGCCCTTTGATTTTCTTCCTAATACTGGTGGTCGCCGCTTCAAGCTGTTCAAGGATAGGACTGATTTTCTGCTCATACTCCTTGCCCGCATCCGTTAAATAGAGCCGTTGTTTCACCCGCTCAAATAAGGTGCAGCCCAGCATATCTTCAAGTTTTTTAATCTGGCGACTGACCGCGCTTTGAGTTAGGCACAACTCCTCGGCAGCTTGAGTGAAACTCTCATGCTTGGCGGCAGATTCAAAACATCGTAAAGCGGTAGTGGATGGAATATGCCGACGCATTAGGGAACCTTCAGTTCATTACGTTTGTGAATAACCGTTTAAGAATAAGAGGTTTTCCTATTGATTTAAAGACTTGTGATTTAAAGGCTTGTGATTTAAGGCCTTACGGTTTAAAGGCTTACGCCATTGTTGATAGAGCCCTGTTAGTTTCTCTCTATCATTTCCCCGGAAAGCTATCTTTTAAGTAAACGTTAAAAACTGTCGCTAAAGCAATAAATTTTAAGGGAAGATATTTTTCAAAACTTCATGACTAAATGGAATGACCTTATGAAAACTATATGCTATTCAGTGAGCAAATCCTCTCGTAGAGTGGGTGCATGTTTTGTTTAGCAATTTCCCTGTTGGATCTGTCATCAATATCCACGTTTGCAACAGAGCAAATAGGTCACTGGCCGCAATAATAATTACTAAGGAGTCAACTATGAACCGTCGTAAATTTATCCGGGGAGCAATGGGCACGTGTGCTGCTCTGGTTTGTTCAGCCTTTATTCAGTCTCAAGCCATTGCTGAGGATAAAGTGCGTTTACGTTTTCAGACCTATTTTGGTACTGAGATGGATTCAGTCACCAAGAAATTTGTAAAGAATGTCAAACAATGGAGCGATGGTTCTCTACGCATCATGCTATATCGCGGGGGAGATCTGGTCAGTAATGATCAGATGGTCAGTAGCGTATCCAAGGGCGTCATTGATATGGCCCATGGTGTAGGCGCTTATTGGTCTGGTCAGATGGATATTGTAAATATTGAATCGGGCCTGCCAGGCGCTTGGTCAACAGTTGATGAAGCAAAAGATATCTTCTTTAACCAAGGCTTCTCCAATCTGCTCAGTGAAGCTTATGCTGAAAAAGGTGTGCAATACCTGACCACGGGTTTTGGTGGTCGTTATGATCTGTTGACCAAAGAGCCGGTGAATAATCTCGATGATTTGAAAGAGATGAAACTAAGGGCCTCTCCTCAGGCAGCCAAAGTGCTTAAAGAGCTGGGAATTTCCTCTGTATTTCTGCCATCCCAAGAGCTTTATGTGGGTATGAGCACAGGCGTTATTAACGGTCTGATCTATGGTGGTCCTTACGATTATGTTTCTTTGAAACTGAATGAAACAGCCAAGCATTACACCACGCTGAATATGCTGACTCCGGGTTGGACAGAAACTTACATGATGAATCAGAAAAAGTGGAACAGCTTATCTGATAAACATAAAGAGGTGCTGACCCGTGCGGTAAATCAGATGGCTGATGATGCCCATGAGGTTTTCACGGGTAGTGATGCGGATATTCTTCAGAAAAATGTCTTTGTAGTGAACTCCCTGTCTAAAGAAGATTCTGCCCGTATTACCACAGCCGCACAAACCGTATGGGATGAGGAAGAAGGACGCTCTGAGCGAAATGCTAAAGCAGTTGCCATACTTCGTGATAACGCTAAGAAGCTGGGACGTCTGTAATCATGATTGCTAAATATTTAGCATTCCAGGATGGCCTGTCCGACTTTGTCGGGCGGACTGTCCGCTGGCTAACGCTGGTGATGTTAGGGGTGTTGCTCTTTGAGATCGCGTCCAGATATTTACTGGGCTCTCCAACAGAGTGGGCACATGAAAGTAGCACTATGCTATACGGTTCCTTCTGTATTTTAGCGGGTGCTTACACCTTAAAAGAGCAGGCCCATGTACGCAGTGATGTGATCTACAGTCGCTTGGGCCCCAGAGTTAAAGGCCTTTTAGATACCTTTGGTTTGATACTAACCATTATCTGTATGATAGTTTTCTTTAAGCTATCGCTGGACTTTGCCATCTCATCCTGGGAGAGCAAGGAGTTCTCTGCCAAGAGTACCTGGCAACCACCGCTCTACCCTTTTAAGGCCACTGTTCCCCTTGCAGTTGGGCTTCTTATCTTGCAGCTTTTTGCTGAACTGGTTCGTAGTGTCGTTCAGCTATTAGGCATTGAAATTGATGATCCACGTAAGAATCGAGCTGAACCTGAATCTGACGGTTAATTGTCTCCATGTTCTTCCTCCAAAATTATAATTTTTATTAGGAGTCATGAATGGATTTCCTAGATCCGATGACCGTCACGCTCATCATGTTTGCCTCTATGCTGTTTTTTATGCTGATAGGCACGCCCCTGGCTTGGGCGCTACTGATTTCAGGTGCGGGCTCAGCTTATTTTATGTGGGGCCCAGCCGGTCTTGAGCTGCTGGTTAACTCTGCGTTTAGTGCCATGGATAATTTCCTGTTGGTATCTTTGCCCTTATTTATTTTTATGGGCCTGGTATTACAACGCTCTGGTATCACGGATGACCTATTTACCATGATACAAAAACTACTGGGTGGTATTCCCGGTGGTTTGGGTATCGGCACTGTGGTGATTTGTGCCTTGATCGCAGCAATGGCCGGGGTGTCCGGTGCTGCAACGGTAAGTTTGGGCATTATTGCGCTGCCTGCCATGTTAAAGCGGGGTTACGATAAAAAGCTGGTAACCGGAACCATTATGGCCGGTGGTGCTTTGGGCTTTTTGATTCCTCCCAGCATTCTGATGATCGTTTACGCTTTTCTTGCCCGTGAGTCAGTGGGCAAGCTGTTTGCCGCAGGTATGATGCCGGGCCTGATGCTTGCCGTGATCTATATCGCTTATGTCTTGATTCGCTGTCGGATTAATCCTGCTCTGGGTCCTGCCATTGCGGCAGAAGAGCGAGGTGACCTGTCTGAAAAGCTGCGTTCATTAAAACACTTGATGATGCCGGGACTGCTGATTGTCACCGTATTAGGTTGCATCATAATGGGGATTACCACGCCTTCGGAAGCCTCTGCGATTGGTGCCGGTGGCGCTCTGTTAATTGCAGCACTCCATGGTCGGGTTAATAGGGAGATGATGAACGATGTTCTGCTATCAACCACTCGTTTGATGGGGATGTTGATGTGGATTGCTCTAGTAGCTGTCTTCTTCAGTAAGATTTATACCGGACTTGGGGCGGGCATGTTGGTGTCTGAGTTTATCGAAGACTCTAGTTTGTCGCCGACGCTGGTCATACTATCGATGGTGTTGTGCTTTTTTGTCATGGGCATGTTCCTTGATGACTTTGCCATTATGTTTATCACGATTCCGTTGTTTGTACCGATCGTCAGAGAGCTTGGCTACGACACCACATGGTTTGCCGTACTCTTTATTCTGAGTATGCAGTCTGCCTATCTATCACCGCCCTTTGGTTTTAACTTGTTCTATATGCGATCAGTGGCACCGCCATCCATCACTATTATGGATATCTATCAATCGGCTCTGCCTTTTGTGGCACTGCAGATTATGGGGCTGGCTATTGTCTTTATGTTCCCTGAGATTGCTTTGTGGCTACCTAATCTAATTTTTGGTTACTGATATCCGAAAGATTATGGCTTGGGTAAATCTTTTAGAGACGTTGTTAAATCATTATTGATGTTCCGGCCTAAGGGTCGGAATAACAGAATAGCGAGAGAGTTGGTATGTCTGAGAATACGTTTAATCAACCCTTAGGGGGCAACGAGATGCCCCGTTTTGGTGGGCCAGCCACAATGTTGCGCTTACCTGCTCAAGAAACAGCAGAAGGCTTGGATGCTTGTTTTGTTGGTGTGCCGTTGGATATAGGCACATCGAATCGTCCCGGTGCCCGTTTAGCGCCTCGTCAGATTCGGGATGAATCCAGAATGTTGCGTCCTTTTAATGTGGCAACAGGAGCGGCGCCTTTTGAAAGTATTCAGGTAGCGGATATCGGTGATGTGGCGATCAATACCTTTAATCTGGAGAAAAGCCTGAGCATTATTGAGCAAGCTTACGATGAAATCTCCGGTCAGGGTTGTACGCCACTGACTCTAGGTGGTGATCACACCATTACCTTACCAATTTTGCGGGCTCTGGCTAAAAAACATGGCCCTATCGGCTTGGTTCACGTGGACGCCCATGCCGATATTAATGACCATATGTTTGGTGAAAAGTACGCCCATGGCACGCCCTTTCGTCGAGCAATGGAAGAAGGCTTGCTGGATGGTAATCGGGTTACCCAAATTGGTTTAAGAGGTACGGGCTACTCCTCTGATGAGTTTGACTGGTCAAGAGAGCAAGGCTTTCGAGTGGTTCAGGCAGAAGAGTGCTGGAATAAATCTCTGGTAGGATTGATGGCTGAAGTTCGGGAAAAGGTCGGTGATGGCCCGGTTTATATCACCTTTGATATTGACGGCATTGATCCTGCTTATGCTCCTGGTACAGGCACCGCTGAAATTGCAGGTCTGACTGTGCCACAAGCTTTGGAAGTCATTCGGGGTTGTCGTGGTATGAATGTGATTGGTGGAGATCTGGTAGAGGTTTCGCCACCTTATGATACTTCGGGTAATACCTCCTTACTGGGCGCTAATCTGCTATATGAGATGTTATGTGTACTACCCGCTGTAAAGTATAAATAGTAATAGATCAAATAACTTATTGGGTTTTATTTGTTACTAATAGATCTTGGCTTTTATTTATTTTAACTACCTAGGTGACATTGAATTAATTTAATCGCATTTAAGTTTACTCTATTGCGAATAGGTTAGCTGTCTCTTTTATTTTAATAAAATTACATTGTTGCCCTTTTTCGTATTTGAAACAGTGATGCAGCTCTTAGGTGAAGTGACGCTTTTTTCAGGTTTTTATACTAATTTATCCATTCCCACCTGTTTAAGCGTCCCTTTTATTGAGGACTTATTGATGAAAAATATACAAAATTTTAGCTCATCCAATTGCGCTGCATTTGGTAATGACAGTGGTATTGATCTTTTATTAACAAACGGTCGTATCTATACCGTTAATCCAGACCAGCCATGGGTCGATACTGTTGCTATTAAGGATGGGCGCTTTTTCGAAGTAGGTCGTCAGGAAGATCTTAAGGCATTGGTCAGTGACAGCACTCAGGTAATTGATCTGCAAGGGCGTTTTGTTATGCCCGGAATTTACGATATGCATACTCATCCTGATCTTGCCTTAGCGCCGGGTTATGCCGGGTATTTAGATGTGGGTTTAGAAGATCCATCACCGGATCAGGTGAAGCAAGCCATTCTGGATTATGGCGAACAGCACCCTGAAAACAGCTGGATATATGGCCAATCCTTTGTGCGTTATACCTTTAAACAAGCGGGTATCGTTCCCGATCGATATTGGTTAGATAGCTTTATACCGGATACGCCTGTAGCCATTCATGATCGCTCCTGGGGTTGCATGTTGCTTAATAGTAAAGCGCTGGAACTGGCAGGTATTAACGCAAACACACCAGACCCCGGCAACGGTTATATCGAACGAGATCCCTTAACCGGCGAGCCAACCGGTATTCTGGTGGATGGAGCCTACTCTCTGGTTTACCACGCCATGCCGCCCACTCCGGCTCATGCTTTGGAGCGCGCTTATCGTGATGGCCTTAACTATCAAGCAGGTCGAGGCGTGGTTGGTACTAAATATGTGCATGTTTGTGAACATCGTCTTAACGCTCTAAAAGCGGTGGATGATGCGGGCTTGATGACCGCCCGAGTGGAAGCGGCTATTAGCTGGCAGGATGATATCTTCCCAGTAAAACGCCGCTGGGAGTTAATTGCCGGTGAGCGTCATTATTATCGCAGTAATCGTCTGAATGCCAATGCGGTAAAGTTTCATTTTGATGGTACCCATGAATCCCGTTCTTCTTATCTTTCAACACCTTGGCCCGGTGAAAAGCGCTGGCGAGGTGGCCTTAATCTCACACCGGAACATATCACGGATATGGTGACGGATATGGATCGTAAAGGCATTCGGGTGATAGCTCATTGTACGGGGGATGGTGCATCTGATCTGTTTTTGGATGCGGTGGCGGAAGCTCGTCGTCGTAATGGCAGTCAAGGCGTTAGACATCAGTGTGCTCACTCAACCAATCTATTGGATGAAAATCTGCCTCGTTTTGCTGAGCTGAATGTGACCGCCGAATTCTCCCCCGTGGGTTGGTATCCATCACCCTTTGCCGATGCTCGACAAAATGTTGGCGAAGAACGCTGGCCCAGAATGTACAACTTTAAAGGGGTTTTAGATGCCGGAGGCATCGCTGTAATGGGGACGGATTGGCCGGTTTCTCATATCAATCCATGGGTGGGTTTTGAGGCAATGATTACACGGCAAAACCCAATGAGCGGTTCTGGTGATCTCTTCCACGGTAAGCCGGTGAGCTTAGAAGAAGCGATCCGCATCATGACCTTAAACGGCGCTTACTCTATGGGATTGGAAGATACTGCCGGGTCTATCGAAGCCGGAAAATCAGCGGATCTGATAGTACTGGATCAGAACCCGTTTGAGATAGATATCAGGGGTAATCTGCATAGAACTAAAATTGAGCTCACCCTAGTAGAAGGTCAATGTGCCTGGGATGCCATGGGTTGTCTGGATAATTCGGATAACCCGGCGGTATGGCAGGAGCTTCCTGACTTTTAGGCATATCAATAAAAGTAATATAAGCGCTAGAACAAAAGCCTTTGTTTAGCTACGTAACACTTAAAAGCTATTCTTGTTCCCACGCTCCGCGTGGGAATAAATAGCCGCAAAATAAATCACCCTATTCTCTGGCTATTGACCGGAGAATAGCTGAATACCTCTGTTTAGGTATGAAATGAGTGTTCATATGAATAATAAAAATATACAACAGCCTATACCCGTTTGTGTTATCAGTGGTTTTTTAGGCTCAGGTAAAACAACGCTACTCAACCATATTCTTAATGGTGATCACGGCCTTAATATCACCGTTATGGTGAATGATTTTGGTGCCATTGATATTGATAGCCAGCTATTAGAAAAGCAGGAAGGCAATAGCATCAGCCTGAGCAACGGTTGTATCTGTTGCAGTATCCAGAATGATCTGGTTTATGAACTACAAAATCTATTAGATAAACAGGATGGCCCACCAGAATATATTGTTATTGAAACCAGCGGTGTCTCTGACCCCAGTAAAATTATTAATACCATGCGCTATCCACAACTGCGGGATCGCTTTCAGATCGATACCGTTTTAACGCTGGTCAATGCCGAATCTATTAATGATATTGAGGGGCAAGTTAAACAACTTGCTATGGCTCAGTTGGATGCGGCGGATATTATTGTTATCAATAAAACCGATTGTGCCACCTCTGAACAGGTCGCTCAGATTCACAAGGATTGGCTCTACCCTTCTGCCCGTGTCATTGAAACCAGTTATGCCAATGTACCCCTGCATATTCTATTTGATCAAGCAGCCAAAAATCGCACGGTTGGCATGGAAGGGGAGCAACCTCTCTATCATCTCTCTAAGCCTTTGGAACAGGATCATAGCAAGCTTTTTCAAACCTGGAGCTGGCGCTCAGAACAACCGGTCTGCATCAATAA
The DNA here is from genome assembly GCA_047518265.1 of Oceanospirillum sp. Lineage (GTDB taxonomy): Bacteria > Pseudomonadota > Gammaproteobacteria > Pseudomonadales > Halomonadaceae > Oceanospirillum. Next base: position 106,922 of record JAKZRG010000060.1, on the reverse strand, counting down.
ATTACGCTCTGCCATCAGCCAATTACCCAAGCATATCTATCGGGCAAAGGGGATCTTTTATACCCAGCAACTGCCTGAAACCCGCCTTGTACTTCAGCATGTGGGTAACCGTCAGGAGTGGGATCGAAATCATCAATGGTCAACCTCCCCACATACTGAGTTAGTGGTGATCGGTGCTGCGGATAGCTTTGATCCAGAGCAGCTTCAAGCCACCTTTGATGACTGTGTCTTTTAAGGGGGGATTCCGATGAAAATAAAAGAGACACAAGCAAAAACAGACATAATGGCTTGGGTTGATCATCATCAACGGAGCCTCTCCGATTGGCATCAAATAATCTTTCACTATGCTGAGACTGCCTGGCGTGAATACCGCTCCTGTCACTGGTATGTGGAACGATTAAGAGCGGAAGGTTTTGAGGTAGAAGAAAACAGCGGTGGTATGCCTACGGCTTTCTGTGCCGTTTGGAAAAATACCGGTTCTCATATTGAGGGGGCAGCAACTATTGAAGGGCCTACAATCGCGGCTTATGCCGAATACGATGCGGTACCCGGTAATTGTCAGGCAGCGGATACCGTGGAGCGCCCAAGGGATAATCTAAGCAAGCATGCCGGTGGTCATACGGATCCTCACTCCGCTTTGGGTATTGCTGCCTTAGGTGGAATCTTGGCCGCTAAGACCTCTATGGAGAAATACAATATTCCGGGCACGCTGAAGTTTTTTGGTGAACCGGCAGAGAAAGTGCGTGGCTCCAAGCCCATTCATGCGGCCAAGGGCTATTATGATGATCTGGATGCCGCCATCAGCTTTCATCCCTTCTATATGCTGCCCCTAACCAACACCACTCGTTGGAATACCCATTGTGGAGCGGCTTATGCCTTGATCTATACCTTTGAATGTACAGACCCTGAGAATTGGCTGAGCCAGCACGGCGAAAATGCGAGCCCTATTGCCGCTTCTCACGCATCGGCCCGTGCTCCTGGAGCAAATGATGCTCTGATGCAGATGTATTCCAGTTCCAAAATGTTAAAGGAATCCATGGTTGCTGCCGGTGTCGGTTGGTCCATGAATGAATGCATTCTGACCGCAGGGCAAGCGACGGCTGATAATCTACCAGCGCAGATTGCACAAATTCAATATATGTTGCGTGTGCCCACTGTCGAGATGGCGGAAACCATTGTTCAGGTATTGGATAAAAATGCGGAGTCGGCTGCGGGTAATAGCCATTGTAGCTGGAAAAAGGATTGGGTCTGTAAGTCTCGTCCTGGCTTACCTAACCATGCTATGGCTGAGTTGACCTATAACAATCTGGAGCAGGTTGGCGCACCTAGGTTTAATCAGGGAGCCGCATTAGAAAAGGCTCAGGAGATTCAGCGTAATCTGGGATTGGAGCCTATGGCTCAGCCCTTCCTATCTGAGACCGAGCAGCTGATTTCACCTCAAGAGGCAGAAAAAGAGCTGCGTAAATCTCTGCCAGAGTGGCAAAAGAACTTTACCTCTGATGACTATACGGAGTTCTGTTGGCATGCCCCCACAGTGCGTTTATACGTGGCACGGCCAACCCTGACCTCTCCCGGTAATGGCTATAAATACCCCGCCTGGGTCATGAATGCTTTGGGCGGTATACGGGAAACCATCGATCCTATGATCACCTGTGCCAGTAAAACCATTGGCATGAGCGTTATTGATTTAATGACTCAGCCGGAACTGCTGGAGCAAGCTCAACAAGAGTTTAAGGCTCGGACAGGAGGCGGTGTTGGTGGCGACCGTTGGATCGCACCTCTTTGTGATTATGGATCTCCCCATCATTTCCGTTGGCCTGAATATATTGAAACCCCTAGAGGTCACGAGTGGTGGATACCTGCTGATAAAAATACAGAGAAAAGCTCTGAGTCAGTTTAGAGCCTCTTGTTTAAGCGCTTTTTCATGGCGCTATAAAAACAATAGAGCTGAGCCCGATTTAAATTTAAGGAAGTGCGCCATGTCCCGTATGCCCCAAGATAAGTTAACTGCACTGGCAGAACTTGCCAGTAAGTCTCTCTATGAAAACTCTGACCCTGCCTTTATTGATTTTTTTAGCCGAGTAGTGGAAGAAGGGGTTGAGACCGTCAGCAATGGTTTTAATACCCTGGGGATGTTTCGTGCCCCCCACTCAAAAGAGTTAGCGGGTGTCGATATTGCTTTGGTTGGTTTGCCCTGTGATCTGGGGGTGCCTAATCCAAGGCCGGGGACTCGTAAAGGTCCAGAGGCAGTTCGTTACTGGTCTCTGGATCGTAATATGGTGCATTACGCATCCAAGGTATGTCCTTTTGATCTGTGTAGTGTGGTTGATTACGGGGATATCGAACCGAAAGAAGATCCTTATAATTTGGCTTCCTGGTTAGATACCTTTGCCGAGTCTTATCTGAACTTTAAAGCCAATAACGTTGTACCTCTTAGTATTGGGGGGGAGCATACCTGTACTTATCCCATTCTAAAGGGGTTATCCAATGACGGAGCAGAGCCTTTAGCGCTGATTCATCTGGATGCTCATGCGGATACTGCCACGGCATTTGGTGGCACCCGAGTCTCCGATGCCACTGTATTTCAATGTGCTGCAGTGGATGGCTATATCGATCCAGAGAAAACCATTCAGATTGGCCTTCGCGGTCGAGGTGTACCCAGAGCCGACTTTTCCCATAAATCAGGTATGACCGTACTTTATGCAGATGATGTGCAGGAAAAAGGTATTCCTTGGGTGTTGGAGCAAATAAAGAAGGTGGTTGGTGATAGCCCGGTTTATCTCTCCATCGACACTGATGTATTTGATTGCAGCTGTATGCCGGGTACCACATTACCGGAGCCGTTCGGTTTAACGGGGACAGAAGTGCGGGATATTATTCGAGGGACACGGGCATTGGATGTTGTAGGAGCTGACCTGATGGAATTGAGTCCCCCTTATGATCAAACGGGAATGTCCGCTTGTTTGGCATCGGGTATCGCTTTTGAGCAATTTTGTGTACTGGCAGAAGCCCGTGCCCGCCGCACAGGCCAAGAGAATAAAACCCATTGGAATAAATAGACTTTTCTATTAAACCTCCCCACCGTAGTACTTACGGTGAGGAGGTCTCATATATATTTTTACCAAAATATATTTATTACCAAGAAAACGGTATGAATAGAACTAATCGCGTAATCCGGTCAATATTGATCCGAGTCTTCTAGTTTTCCCCCGTAAGGGTCTTCTAACCTTCCCCCATCAAGAGCCCTCGATTTTCATTGGCGTAGCTTTTGATATGATTCCAAACCATATTCACCCGAGAGAGTTTTTTCTGCTCTGGGTGTACCGCGATCCAGAAGGTGCGGGTGACACCGGTTTGCTCTGGTAATACGGGCACCAGCTCTGGATAGCGTCGGGCTAAAAAGCAAGGCAGGATAGCTAAGCCTAAGCCTTCACGGGCAGCAATGGATTGTGTAATGACACTGGTGCTACGAAAGGTGGTGTGGGAGTCGGGCAATATTTGCTCAAGATAGGACAGTTGATCACTGAAGACCAGATCATCCACATAGCCGATCAATGGATGATTATAAATATCTTCCAGAGTATTGATGGGCTCTGATCGATCCAAGTAATCCTGCAAGGCATACATATTTAATTGGTAGTCACACAGCTTAGATACTACTAGAGACGTATTGGGTGGCTTCTCAATGGTGACGGCGATATCGGCTTCATGATGAGACCATTTAACACTGCGTTGCAGGGGTAATAGATCGATAGTGATCTTAGGATATTCCTGACAAAAATTAGCCAGCTTAGGCGCGATAAAGTAATTACCAAAAGCTTCCGTCACCCCAAGCCTAACCTTGCCTTGATTTTCAAGGTTTTTCCCTTGCAATATATCCGTGGCACTTTGTGCCCGCTTATTAATATCCCGTGCGGTTTGTAATAATAGCTCGCCGTGTTTGGTGAGTGCATGACCTTCTACACTGCGTTCAAAAAGCTGGGTTCCCAAGTGATCTTCCAGACGGTGCAGCCTACGGGATACGGTGGATGCGTCGATGCCCATCTGTTTGGCTGCAATGGATAATTTTTCCGTGCGGGCCACTTCTAAGAAAATCTTCAGATCATCCCAGTTCATGCTCATCGTATAATCCTTAAGTATAGCCTTGCAAATATGCAAGCTTCTCTTGCTTTTGTATCGGTTGTTCAAAGGGTGCTTGGTGATTATTCTAAATCAAAAGCAGTTTATGTCGATTGCATAAATGCAGTAATGTGTTCAGCACAACAATAAAAGACAAGGCGATAGAGATGACTACTCCAAGAACTCCAATGATTATTAATGGTGAGAAGGTTCAATCTACGAGCGATAACTGGGTTGATGTCTTAAACCCAGCCACTCAAGAAGTGGTTGCTCAGGTTCCTTTTTGTACATTAGATGAAGTTGACGCTGCGGTAGCCAACTCTAAAGAAGCTTTTGCTAGCTGGCGTAAAGTATCCCTGGCGAAACGTCAGGCGATTATGCTGGAGCTGCAACGCTTAGTAAAAAACAATGTTAAAGAGCTGGCTGCACTGATCAGCCTGGAGCACGGTAAAACATTACCGGACGCAGAAGGTGAAGTAGGTCGTGGTCTAGAAGCCATTGAAAATGCTTGCATGATCACTAAGCTGCAGCAGGGCCAGATCGCTGATAACGTTGCAGGTAATGTGAACGTTTACACACTGAACAACCCTCTGGGTGTAGGTCTGGGTGTAACGGCATTTAACTTCCCTATTATGCTGCCATGCTTCATGTTCCCTATCGCTATTGCGTGTGGTAACACCTTCGTATTGAAGCCTTCTGAGCAAGCACCTTCTTCTACCATGATGCTGGTTGAGCTGGCACTGCAAGCAGGTGTTCCTGCTGGCGTACTGAACGTGGTTCACGGTGGTGCGGATGTCGCTAACCACCTGGCAGATCATAAAGACATTAAAGCGCTGTCCTTTATTGGTTCCACTCACGTAGGTACATCTCTGTACGAGCGTGCAAGTAAAGCCGGTAAACGTGCTCAGTGTATGATGGGTGCAAAAAATCACGCGATTGTTATGCCAGATGCGAACAAAGAACAAGCCATTAACCATATGCTGGGTTCTTGTTTTGGTGCTGCCGGTCAGCGCTGCATGGCAAACTCTGTAGTTATCCTAGTTGGTGAAGCTCGCGAATGGCTGCCAGAGATGGTTGAGCGCGGCAAAAACATGATTGTTGGTCCAGGTACTAACCGTGAAGCGGATCTGGGTCCTCTGGTTTCTCCTCAGGCACGTGCCCGTGTTGAAGGTTTAATCGCAAGCGGTGTTGAACAGGGTGCTAACCTGTTGTTGGACGGTCGTGGTGTTGAGGTTGAAGGTTACCCGAACGGTAACTTTGTTGGCCCAACGCTGTTCTCTGGCGTGACTACTGAGATGGATATCTACACTCAGGAAATCTTTGGCCCTGTTATGTGTGTTATGCAAGCTGAAGATATCGAATCTGCGATTGAAATCATCAACGCTAACGAAAATGGTAACGGTACTGCTATCTTCACAAGCTCTGGCTGGACGGCTCGTTACTTCGAAGAGAATGTAGATGTAGGTCAGGTAGGTATCAATATTCCAATCGCTGTACCTGTTGCTTACTTCAGCTTTACCGGTTCCCGTGCGTCTAAGCTGGGTGATCTGGGCCCTAACGGTCAGCAAGCGATGCAGTTCTGGACTCAGACTAAGACTGTTTCTGCTCGTTGGTTCGAGCCGGGTTCTAGCTCTGATAAGGTTCACACGACGATTACGATGAAGTAATAGTTTGATGTAATGTCTCGATAAGATACGACCTTTAAAAGGCGGTATTGCATCTGGCCTAAGTGGTGTTTATTAATGCCGCTTAGGCTTTTTTTATTTCCTCCCTTAAACAATATATCTATTTCCTCTGCCTCCTATATTAGCGTTTAGACCCTCTTGAACTAGACTCAAGCATGAAAGCCTTAAGTTGTTGAAAGGGGATCGCATGAAAGTCACTTTTTCTATAATTACTTCATTTTTTCTATTCTTTCTCTCGCTAACAATCCGTGCTGACAATATTCGTGAACTGGTCATTCTGAACTGGGCTGATTATATGCCCGCCGAGATAGTCTCGGAGTTTGAACAGCAGTATAAGGTTAAGGTTCGGGAAGTTTATTATGAGTCTGACGAAGACCGGACTCAGGTGTTGGTCAATAGTAATGGTAGCGGTTATGACTTGATAATGGTCTCAGGCGGTGATCTGTTGAGTTATAGCCAGTTCGGTTTTTTGGCGCCTATCCAATACAAAAAATTAAAAAACTATAAACATTTGGAGCCTAGATGGCTTGGTGCTCACGAAGGTGCAGCCGAATATGCACTCCCTTTTTTCTGGGGAACCTTAGGCATCGCTTATCGTAAGGATTTGTTAGATTCGCCTCCCAGCAGCTGGTTGGATATCTTTAAACCCGATAAGGCACTACAAGGGCGTATCGCCATGATGGCGGATGGCGGAGAGATTTTAAGGATCGCACTTAAAGCTTTAGGTTACAGCGTTAATAGTGAAAACCCTAAAGAACTGAAAGATGCTCAGCAACTGGCTTTAGAACAAAAAGAGCATGTAAAGGCCTATCAGTATATCCAAATCGATGATAGCTCAGAGCTTATTTCCGGAGATGTTTGGGTCTCTATGGTTTATAACGGGGATGCGCTTGCAGTACAAGAATACAACGAGAATATTGCTTTTGTTGTACCAGAAGAAGGAACTCATCTGTGGGTTGATTATTGGACTATTGCTGCTAAAGCTAAAGAATCTGAGTTGGCCTATCAGTTTCTTGATTTTATTTCCCGGCCTGATATCGCTGCTCGGTTAGCTCAGAGCTTTTACTATGCCAGTCCAAACCTTTCTGCATCTAAACTGTTACCTGCTGAATTTCTATCCAATCCTGCTATTTATCCTTCTAAAGAGGTGATCAATAAGTCTGAGTTTTCTCAGCAATTATCTCCTAGGACTGTACGTCGCCGTAATATTATTTCTAGAAGTATCTTGCAATGATTTGGGCTTAGGTATGCGCTTACAAAGCAAGTTCTCGCTAGCAGCGATTTTGCTTATTGCACTGCCTATGCTCGTTGTTGCTTGGCGAGCTTATTTGCAGTTGCATGAAACGACGTCCATGCAGGTGAAGCAGCAGCTTGAGAGTTATTTGGATCAGCAGGTACAAAGCTTTAATGTGCAACGAGAATCCGCTTTGTTTGCCTTGGGGAATTTGGCTGCGGATAAGGTTTTGGTAAACTATTTTCTAGCTGAAAATGACAGCATGCGTTACGGAATTTTCCAACTGCCCTTGCTGCATAAAATGGATAATATTCAAAAAGGCAGTGTACATTTTCAGGAGATACGGATATTACTTCCTGATGGTTTTGAAGATCAGAGAATTGCTCGGGGGAATATTGAAAATACGCAGGATGAAGAAGCCTTAAGCCCTTTTTTCCAAAACTTACTTACCAGTAAAAGACCTTATAGTCTGTATATTGATCTTAATCCAGACACAGGGTTTATGTCTCTCTATTTGACCTTGCCGATTTATCTAAGAAACCCTGCTCGTGAGAGTATTAATGAAAAGCCGTCACTGAGAGGCTATGTCAGTATTACATTGGATTTGGAGGGCTTCTTTCAGATGGCACTGCCGTCACATTGGTCTGAAGGCAGGCTTTTTCTAAGTCATAATAAACGCCTGTTAATTCCATCGGCTGATTTGCTGCCTATTTTGAATGATCCACTGGAAAATGATACTCAATGGAAAAACCTGCAACATAATAAGCAGAACCATTGGTTCAAGCGTTTTCCTTTATATGAACAATGGCAACTAAATGTGCTTATGCCGGAGCATGTTATGTTGAAATCCAGTCGACAAGTGGGTGAAATTGTACTCTGGACAAGTATTTCAGCTTTGCTTATCTCTTTGCCTATACTGCTTTGGTGGTTACGACGAACCTTTATCACGCCTATTGAGAGCCTTAATCGTGCGCTGGCAGCGATCAGTAGCAGTCAGGATTTTTTACAGGTTAAAACCACCGGTAATAACGATGAACTGGATGAATTAAATCAGGCCTTCAATCATATGAGTCAAAGCTTGTATGAGTCTAATCAGAATATCCATAAGCTTGCTTATTATGACCCTCTGACAGGGTTACCAAACCGATCACTTTTTTCCCGTATTCTCAAACGTAGCCTTGATAAAGCCGAGCGAGAAAACTCAACCATCGCTTTGATGTTTCTTGATCTGGATAACTTTAAGCATGTGAATGATAACCTGGGCCATCCTGTGGGAGATGCCCTACTTAAGAAGGTCACTCAACGTTTAAGTGAGAGTCTTCGGGCTGGTGATGTGAGTTATCGAGTGGATAAGGACACTAATAGCAACTTATCTCGACTCGGAGGAGACGAATTTACTCTATTGCTGCCAAACCTATCTAATGCCGAAAGCGCAGGATATGTCGCCCAGCGGCTGATTAATGCTATCAGTGAACCCTTTGTGATTCAGGATCATGAGATTTATGTGGGAACCAGTATTGGTATTGCATTATGGCCAATCGATGGTCAGAGCATGGATGATCTACTGGCTCATGCTGATGCGGCAATGTATTTGGCTAAGCAAAGGGGGAAAAATAACTACCAGTTCTTCTCTCAGGTTGTTAACGATATGAATCAACGCAGAGTGGAGGTGGGAGCTGCAATACGACGTGCTCTGTTAAACAATGGTTTAAGATTATATTACCAACCAGTGGTAGACAGTCGTAATTATCAGGTTTGTTCTTTTGAAGCTTTGTTAAGACTGAATGATCTTGAGTTAGGTGAACTTTCTCCGGCTGAATTTATCCCTGTAGCAGAGGAATATGGTCTTATTCTGGAGCTTGGACAATGGGTGATAGATGAAGCTTGTCGGCAATTAAAAGAGTGGCGCGATTCAGATCAAACCTGCCGGGTGGGCATCAATTTATCTGCTTTACAGCTACATCAGGTCGATATCGTTGCTCAGATCAAATTGGCTATGGATGCCTATGGCGTCAGTAGTCATGAGTTTTATGTTGAGTTAACGGAGTCTGCAGTATTGGACGGTGACGATAAGGTACTCGAAAAACTTCGTACACTACAAAAAATGGGATTGAGTGTTGCCTTAGATGACTTTGGTACAGGTTATTCATCTCTTAGTTATTTACGTCATCTTCCCATCGATATCCTTAAAATTGATCGTAGCTTTCTGGATGACTTAGAAGATGCAAATAATAAGGTAATTGTATCGGCTATTATATCCTTATCCCACGCTTTAAACTTGACCGTAATTGCTGAAGGGGTTGAGGAAATATCTCAATTAATCTTCTTAGCAAAAGAAGAAAATATTTTAATACAGGGTTATCTATTTAGCCCTCCACTACCTGCAGGTAAAGCTATCGACTTTTTAAATAAGCCTGTTTCTACCTGTCATTTTCAGCCCCTTTGATTTTTCAGTGCACAAACTTTTTTGCTATAAATATTAGAGCTATTAATATGACTGTTTACGACATCTATTGATGCTTGCTGGCGCTAAAAGACATTGATTGTCCAGAGTTTATTAAAAAATAAAAGGCCAATATCCATTGTTTAAAGAAGGTCTTTTTCTCTTGTTTTGAATTGATGGTGACTTATATTTTGTTGGTGGTGATTGTCATGTCAAGGTATATTTTTATGGCTATCTGTGTGTTTTAAAAGGATTTATTGTCTTTTCTAGATGTGTTTGTTTTTCTATTTAGGTCCATTTTATGGTGATAAATAATCTTGATTTAACTTTTTTTATTCAAGATTTTACTCGGCTGCCTGCCTCCCATAAGCTCTGCTTATGCAAACGGAAAAGAATTGACTGTTTGACCCTAATTGAACAGGGCTCTTAATATGATTTCATCAATTACTCGCTGAAAAAGATAGAGTCATCCAGCTGGCTTAATGGCTTATCAGGGCTGTTTCTATACTTTTTTAATATAAAGAGTAATTAATGAAATTATTATAAGTAATTCAGACAAGGCTTTTATCGATGCAACAAGTATCTCTTTATATTCATGGTCGTTATCAAAATGCGACATCAGATGAAACATTTGAAACCCTAAACCCTGCCACCGGAGAAGTATTAGCTCAGGTGCAGCAGGCTTCACTTGTCGATGTGGATGCGGCGGTTGAATCGGCAAAACAGGGTTTTCAAGTTTGGTCTGCCATGAATGGTATGGAGAGAGGCCGTATCTTACAGAAGGCCGTAGCCCTGTTGCGTGAACGCAATGATGAGCTGGCGCTGTTGGAGGTTCAAGATACGGGTAAGCCGCTGCAAGAAGCTAATTGTGTGGATATCGCTACAGGTGCGGATGTTATTGAATATTACGCCGGCCTTGCGGCCAGTTTACACGGTCAGCAGCAAGATCTTGGTGGCAGTAATTTCTTTTACAGTCGTCGTGAGCCTTTAGGTGTTTGCGCCGGTATTGGCGCCTGGAACTACCCTATCCAGATTGCTATGTGGAAGGCTGGCCCAGCATTGGCGGCCGGTAATGCCATGATCTTTAAACCCTCGGAAGAAACCCCTTTAACGGCTCTTAAGCTTGCGGAAATTTTCACCGAAGCCGGTCTGCCGGATGGTGTTTTCAATGTGGTGCAAGGGGATTATCGGGCGGGGCAAGCGCTGTCACGTCATCCTGAGATCGCTAAGGTTTCTTTTACCGGCGAGTGCGGTACCGGTAAAAAAGTGATGACCGATGCGGCGGGCAGTTTAAAGCAAGTCACCATGGAGCTGGGCGGTAAATCTCCTCTGATTGTATTTGGTGATGCGGATCTTAATAACGCAGTCTCCGGTGCCATGTTAGCCAACTTTTATACCCAAGGCGAAGTCTGCACAAACGGTACACGGGTTTTTGTCCATGACAGCCTTTATGACGAATTTATCAGCCAGGTTCAGCAACGCACGGAGCGTCTGATTATTGGTGATCCGACGGATATCAATACTCAGATTGGTGCTCTGATCTCCAGTGATCATATGGAAAAAGTACTGGGTTATATTGAAGGTGCTAAAGAGGCCGGTGCTCGTTTGGTTTGTGGTGGTGAAAGAGCCACTGGAGCGGGTCTTGATCAAGGTAATTTTGTTAAGCCTACCGTCTTTGCCGACTGTACTGACGGCATGATCAATGTCACGGATGAGATCTTTGGCCCTGTAATGTCCATCCTGAAATTCAGTGATGAGGACGAAGTAGTACGTCGTGCCAACGATACAGAGTTTGGTCTGGCTGCGGGTGTCTTTACCAAAGATTTCTCACGAGCTCACGGAGTCATTGCACAGATGCAGGCAGGTATCTGCTGGATCAATACTTGGGGCGCATCTCCGGCTGAGATGCCGGTAGGTGGTTATAAACAGTCCGGTTTAGGTCGTGAAAACGGTATAGAGACTCTGAATCACTATACCCAAAACAAGAGTGTCTTTATTGAATTGGGCGACGTGGACTGCCCCTACGAGTAAGGCTTTCTAGAAAAGGATTACTGAAGAGAGCCCTTGCTATACCAAGGGCTCTCTCAACTCCCTGTTTATCTATGAGCGATCGGTATGAGCAATAACAAACAATACGACTATATCATTGTCGGTGCAGGATCAGCGGGTTGTGTCCTAGCGGATCGATTGAGTGAGAGTGGTCAATATCAAGTACTGCTATTGGAAGCCGGTGGTAGTGATAAAAGCATCTTTATTCAGATGCCAACGGCGCTGTCATACCCCATGAATACGGAAAAATATGCTTGGCAGTTTGAGTCAGAGCCAGAACCGGGTCTTGATGGTCGTGTTTTGCATTGTCCCCGCGGCAAGGTTTTAGGCGGTGGTTCATCCATTAACGGTATGGTGTATGTCCGTGGTCACGCCTGTGATTTCGATCAATGGGTTGAAGAGGGCGCTACAGGCTGGAGTTATCAGGAATGCTTACCTTACTTTCGTAAGGCTGAAAGTTGGTCCCAAGGCTCCGATCAGTACCGGGGTAGTGATGGCCCGTTAGCCACTTGTAATGGCAACGATATGAAGCTGAACCCTTTATATCAAGCCTTTATTGATGCGGGAGAAGATGCCGGTTACCCCACGACCAACGACTATAACGGTTATCAGCAGGAGGGATTTGGCCCCATGCATATGACCGTTAAAAAAGGGGTTAGAGCGTCCACGTCTAACGTTTATCTGCGTCGGGCTCTGAAGCGACCTAATCTAACGCTGATCTCTGGCGTCTTAACTCGTAAGGTACTGCTGCAGGATAAACAAGCGGTTGGTGTCGAGTACGAGAAAAAGGGTTCCATTATTCAGGTGAAAGCCAATAAGGAAGTGCTGTTATCAGCAGGTTCTATCGGTTCACCTCAGCTGTTGCAATTATCTGGTGTTGGGCCTGCGGGAGTATTGCGTGATGCCGGAGTTGAGGTCACTCATGATCTACCCGGTGTAGGTGAGAATCTACAGGATCATCTGGAAGTCTATTTCCAGTTCCATTGCAAACAACCCATCTCTCTAAACAGTAAGTTAGGTCTGATTAGTAAAGGAATGATAGGCACTCGCTGGATCTTATTCCGAGATGGCCTAGGAGCCACCAACCACTTTGAATCTTGTGCCTTTATCCGCTCAAGAGCGGGTCTTAAGTGGCCCAATATTCAATTCCATTTCTTGCCTGCGGCTATGCGTTATGACGGACAAGCGGCTTTTGATGGTCATGGCTTTCAAGTGCATGTGGGCCCTAATAAACCAGAATCCCGTGGTCGTGTTTGGATCAAATCTGCTAACCCTCACGATAAACCCGGCATTATTTTTAATTACATCGGTACAGAGCAGGATAAGCAGGATTGGCGGGATTGCATCCGTTTAACACGGGAAATCCTGAATCAGCCAGCTATGGATCAATACCGTGGTGATGAGATTCAACCCAGCCTGAAAGTACAAACCGATGCTGAGATAGATGCTTGGGTAAAACAGAACGTCGAAAGTGCTTATCACCCATCCTGTACCTGCAAAATGGGATCGGATGATGACGCTATGGCCGTACTGGATAGCCAATGCCGTGTACGAGGTATTGAGTCACTGCGAGTGGTGGACTCCTCTATCTTCCCGATCATTACAAACGGCAACCTAAATGCGCCAAGCATTATGGTGGCAGAAAAAGCAGCGGATATGATTCTGAATCAATCGGCATTGGATACCACCAATGCGCCGGTATGGATCGATGAGCAGTGGCTGCACCGTCAACGACTGCAAGATCCTAAACGTCCGCTTTTAAGTTGATCTAGACCTCGTTAAACATAAGCCCGTTAAACCTAGACAAAGCCTTCTCCGGCTGCAGGTCGGAGAAGATCAAAATAGATTTGTTTAGGTGTCAAAACGGATTCTCTAATACACAGCAAAACTGCCAAAAACAATAAAGGTGCTGATGTTATGACCAGACAATTAAATAACCGTCCTTTGAAGGCAAAGTTACCACCCTAAGCTCTAATGATATTGCATCATGTTATTAGAGATTACTTAGATATTAAAATAACAACGGAGCTCTCCGGTTATGACTACTATTCTTTCCGTCGCTATTATTGTGACGTTACTGACATCGGCATTTATTGTCGTTAAAGGCCGTAATATTATCTGTAAGGGAGCGATTCCCAGCAGCTTGTTTACCTTTATCGCTATTTTGTTTACCTCAGGCTTGGATGTGGGACTGATTATGTTCCCTCTGAGTGAGTTTCCGACCTATGCCACAGAAGAGGCCTACCAATTTACCAATCCGCTGGCCATTGAGTTTGGTTTCTGGGGTGGTTTGGTCTGGGCGTTTTACTTTTTGACCACCTTTTATTTCTGTGTCATAGAGCCTAAGGTCAAGCTGTTTGAAATTCCCTTTGTGAAGGTGCTTAACAATATTATTGTGATTGCGACCTGTGCCTTTACTGGTTTCTTGTTCCTGTCTTATTTACCGACCTATGTGGAAGGTATTTCAGATGTTGCTCGTTTTGGCTTAGTGGCTGTCGTGGTATTTCTGGCAATCATGTCCAGTACGGATATCCGCTATGTGGCTATCCTGAGTGTGGCTTCTACCTGGCTGTTTTTGGCGCTAATTGTAGCAGTGATGTTTAGTGCAGACGGTCTTGGGTTAGGTGAGTTGGCAAGCACTGTATCTAATATTGGCGGTTACTTTACTAACTTAGATCACTTTGTTCTGCCGATTTCTGATTATCATGAATTTTACCTTTTCTGGTGGTTCTCTTGGAGCATCATGATTGGTCAGTTTGTAGCACGTTTTGTGGGTGGTCTGAAAACATGGCAGCTGTGTCTGGCCCTGTTAACCATTCCGTCTATTCCGTTAGCGCTTTGGTTCTCGGTACTTTACTACTACCACAGTAATGCTCTGGAAATCGTAGAGATGATGAAACTGGCAATGGTTGTCGTTGGAACCATCTTTGTGATCAATTCATTGGATTCCTTGATCCGCTTATATACCAGCAATATGGATATTACCGTTGAGCGCTTTGGTCGCACGAAATATATCATCGGTAACTTTGTCGCCATGTACGGTTTAATCCTACTGTATCAGTTCACACCGTTTGCAATTGAATGGGTTGGTCTGTTGGTAATTGCTCTATACGCTATGATTTATATGATGCTGTTCAAAAGACAGAGCCAGTTCTCTATGCAACCGCTAGGAGGCTAAATCTGACTTTAAGCTCAAACCTTTTTTAAACTTAAACGACTCCTAAGTTTAGCGGGCCATCTTATTAGATGGCCTGATTTTTTATTTAGGGCATGAGCCATGCCTTACACTATTCTGTTAGCCTGGTGGCTGGTTTCCCCTTCTTCATCGAACCTCCTCTTTATTTTATACCCTACCCTTATTGCTGTTCGTTAGATGGTCTTTGTGTTATAGGTTTTCTAGGTATGTCTTAAGGTAACCAGTTGATACAAGGAGTTATTTTTTGCAGATAACATTTTTAGGTACGGCATCTGGAGCACCCAGCCGTCAGCGTAATGTCAGTGCAACAGCGGTTCAACCTGACAGGGGGAAGCACTGGGTCTTGGTGGACTGCGGTGAAGCGACACAACATCAGCTATTACGCGTTCCTTTGTCGCCACAAAAACTAAGCGTCGTGTTGATAACCCATATACACGGTGATCACTGTTATGGCCTGCCAGGGTTACTGGCATCTTGTCAGCTTAATGGCCGTACCGAACCACTGACTTTGGTTGGCCCACCAGAAATATGGCAATATCTGCAAGCTGTCATTCAATTTACCGAATTACAAATTAACTATCCTTTGGAATTTGTTCCTGTCTCCTCAGGTCTATTACTAGAGAAAGCCAATCTACGGATCACCGCCCATCCTTTAAGTCATCGTGTACCCAGCTGGGCTTATCGTTTGGAAGAGATCAATATCCCGAAACGTCTGGATGTGGATAAACTTCGCTCAGAAGGCGTTACCACAGGGGCTCATTATGGTTTATTACAACAAGGGCAAGATGTCTCTCTGCCTCTGATTGCCGGAGAAAGCAGAGTTTTAAAAAGCGTGGACTACACAGAGCCATCTTGGCAGGCAAGATCGCTGGTGGTTGCAGGGGATAATGATCAACCCGATCTCCTAAGCGAAGCCTGTCAGGGGACTAACCTGTTGATCCATGAAGCCACCTATACCGAAGATGTCTTACAACAGGTAGGACCAGAACCTCAGCATAGCAGTGCTGAAAGAGTGGCTAAGTTTGCGGAACAGCAACAACTACCCAACCTGATCTTGACCCACTTTAGCCCTCGTTACCTGAATCATCCTCGCAAGAAACGAGATCGTTCCATAATGGAAATTGCGGATGAAGCTCGGCAGTATTATCAAGGAACACTGTTTTTGGCTAATGACTTTGACTGCTATCAGTTAGATCGAGAGGGGAAGTTGTTTTTGTTTGATGGGCATTAAGGGGGGAGCTTTAAAAGAGTGATACTTTGATGGCTCGAACATAAGTGATTTAAGGCCTTCGTTTTTACCTTAGAAGGTTTTTAGAGGTTATTTTCTGAAATAGCCTCTCTATTCTGACTTCCGATCTATCATCAAGAGAGCTTTTATATCAGTGCCTTAGGTCAAGTATTAGGCTTATTTATGATTTTTTCTCAAAAAATACTTAACATATTAATTAATATATTATCTAATAGGGTCATCGTGATATGAAACAACATGGCTTTGGCCAGAGCATATCCACCACTATTCATTAATTTGGAATACGCTATGTTGACTCAAGACCAAATCAAAAGCGCAGCAGATCGTCTATATCAAGCAGAAAACGACCGTAAACAGATTCCAGCATTAACACTGGATTATCCTAATATGGATATGGATGACGCTTATGCCATCCAGAAGTGCTGGGTTGATCGTAAGATTGCTGAAGGTGACAGTGTTCGCGGTTATAAGATTGGTCTGACGTCTCGTGCGATGCAGATGGCTTCCAAGATTGATACGCCTGATTACGGTGTACTGTTGGAGTCTATGTTCTTTCCTGATGCAGCAGAAATTAAAGCCTCTGATTTCCTTGATCCGCGTATTGAAGTGGAACTGGGTTTTGTACTGAAAGAGCCTCTGTCTGGCGAAAACGTTACTATTTTTGATGTACTGAATGCTACGGATTATGTCATTCCAGCCATGGAACTGATCGATGCCCGTTGCCTGCGTACTGATCCTGAAACCGGTTATACCCGTAAGGTATACGACACTATTTCCGATAACGCAGCAAATGCGGGTGTGATCTTTGGTGGTCGTCCGGTTAAGCCTTCTGAAATTGATCTGCGTTGGGCTGGTGGTCTGTTGTATCTGAACGGTCAGATTGAAGAAACCGGTGTTGCTGCGGGTGTTCTGGGTAACCCTGCAAACGGTATCTCTTGGGTATGTAAGCGTTTTGCACCGCACGGTGTGGGTCTGGAACCGGGTCAATTTATCCTTTCGGGTTCATTTACACGCCCTGTGCCTGTTAAAGCGGGTGACACGGTACACGCTGATTTCGGTCCTCTGGGCAGCGTAACGGCACGTTTTGTCTAAACTAGAGCCTATTTAGAGAAAGAGAACAAAACGATGGAATTGCCAAAAAACAAATTTAAGCAGGGTCTAAAAGACGGTCAAACCCAATGGGGTTTATGGCTGGGTCTGCCTGGCGGTGCTTGTGCAGAGATCTGTGCTGGCTCTGGCTTTGATTGGGTGTTGATTGACGGTGAACATGCGCCGTTTGATCTGAATGCCATGACCACACACCTGCAAGCGATGGCGCCTTACGATGTCTCGCCGATTATTCGTCCGGTGGAAGGTCGCACTGCGCTGCTGAAGCAGATCTTGGATATTGGCGCACAAACCGTGCTGGTGCCTATGGTGGATACACCAGAACAAGCCAAAGAATTAGTGCAGGCGGTACGTTATCCGCCTCAAGGGATTCGTGGTTTGGGCAGTTCTCTGGCCCGTGCGGCTAACTGGAATCGTATCCCCGGTTACCTGCAAAAGGCAAATGATGAAATCTGTCTGATCGTACAAGCTGAAACTACCACTGCCATGTCTAATCTGGCAGAAATTGCGGCTATTGACGGTGTTGATGCGGTCTTTATTGGCCCGTCTGATCTGTCTGCTTCTATGGGGCATATCGGTAATCCCGATCACCCTGAAGTCGTTGAAGCCATTGAAAACGGTATTCGTACCATCACTGCAGCCGGTAAAGCGGCAGGTTTGCTGTGTATTAACCCAGCCAAAGCTCAGCACTATGTTGAAGTAGGTGCCCGCTTTGTCGGTGTTGGTGTGGATACTTTGCTGTTAAGCAACGGTGCTAAGCAGCTCGCAGAATCATTTAAATCAAATAATGAAGGTGCAACAGAAGCTAAAGCTCCTGTATCCAGCGGTTATTAATGTTGTGCGCTGACTGAGTTAAAGACATTCAGTGAGCGCCAATCCATAACCCTGACAATGCATCTAATAGAAAATTTATAGGATAGAGCCAATGAGTACTAACCCTATCGTAAAAGGGAAGCTGGTTTGTGTCGCACTGAACGACCAGCAACAGCTACAAGATCTGAATGCGACGTTTAATGAAGCGCCGTACAAAAGTGCACCGACTCAGCCGGTACTGTACTTCAAGCCTCATAACACTTGGAACACCGACGGTGCATCCATCGAATGGCAGGAAGAAACTCTGGTAGTAGGTGCAAGCCTGACCGTTGTTTTCGGTGAAGAATGCTGTCGTACCAGCGCAGAAGATGCCCTGAAATACGTTGCCGGTTATACCCTGATGCATGACTTCTCTCTACCAGAGAAAAGCTACTATCGTCCTGATATCAAAGGCAAATGCCTAGACGGAAGTGCTCCTATCGGTGCAGCTGTTGCTTCTGCTAGCGATGTAGCCGATCCACAAGCCCTGACCGTAGTGACTCAGGTTAACGGCGAAACCGTAGGCGAGCAGTCTGTTAGTGATCTGCACCGTGGTGTTGCTGAACTGATCAGCACGATCTCTTACATTATGACGCTGCAACCGGGCGACGCTATTGCTGTGGGTTTCCCGGGCAACCGTCATCCTGTTAAGCAAGGCGACAAGGTCACCTCATCTATCGCAGGTGTTACTGAACTGACTAACGTGGTAGAGGCATAATCGATGAAACACGCACGTATCCTACATAACGATGTTGAATTAGACGTAACTGTTAACGATCAAGGTGATCTGGTCACCGCTGAAGGTCAAACCATCAGCGAAGCCGATGTCACTTGGTTATCACCGATTAAAGAGCCGGGTACTATTTTTGCTCTGGGTCTGAACTATGCAGACCACGCGGCTGAGTTAGCGTTTGAGCCACCAAAAGAGCCACTGGTATTCCTGAAAGGTGCCAATACTCTGACCGGTCACAAGCAGAACTCTTACCGTCCAGACAATATCGAGTTCCAACATTACGAGTGTGAGCTGGTTGCCGTTATCGGTAAAGAAGGCAAAAACATCTCTCGTGAAGATGCTATGGATTACATCTCTGGCTACACCATCTGTAACGATTTTGCGATCCGTGACTATCTGGAAAACTACTATCGTCCTAACCTGCGTGTTAAGAGCCGTGATTCCCTGTGCCCAATAGGCCCTTGGTTGATCGACAAAGAAGACGTTGGGGATATCTCTGACCTGAAACTGACCACTCATGTAAACGGTGAGTTGACTCAGGAAGGTACCACTAAAGACATCATCTTTGATGTGCCTTTCCTAGTGGAATACCTGAGCAACATCATGACCCTGAAGCCAGGTGACATGATTGCAACGGGTACTCCAAAAGGTCTGAAAGATATGCAGCCTGGCGACAAAGTGATTTGTACCATTGAGAAAATCGGCTCACTGGAAACCCATATCGTGTCAGAAGAAACCTTCTACGGCGACAAATACTAATCCCAGGAATCAGCTAAGAGCGGAGATGAAACATGAGTGAACAACTGAACGAAAACATCGCAAAAGCTCAGGATTACCTGGCGCGTTTTAAAGAGAATACTCTGGGTCACTACATCAATGGTGAGTGGACTCAAGGTACCGGTAGCGAAACATTTGATAACACCACACCGACGGATCAAAGCTATCTGGGTAAGGTTTCTGCCGCCACTGAAGAAGATGTAAACGCGGCTTGTGAAGCAGCCGCAGCCGCAGCGGCAGACTGGGCCGCTATGCCGGGTGCCGCTCGTAAAAAGATCCTGCACAAGCTGGGTGATGAGCTGGAAAAACGTGCTGAAGAGATCGCTCTGATCGAGTCTATGGACTGTGGTCAGCCTCTACGTTTTATGCGTCAAGCTGCCGTACGTGGCGCGGCTAACTTCCGTTTCTTCGCGGATAAAGCACCTGAAGCCCGTAATGGTCTGTCTCTGCATCAGGATCAGCACACTAACTACACTGTACGTAACCCTATCGGCCCTGTGGCAGTTATCACGCCATGGAATACACCGTTTATGCTGTCTACCTGGAAAATTGCTCCAGCGTTGGCATCTGGTTGTACCGTTGTTCACAAACCGGCTGAACTAAGCCCTCTGACGGGTGCGATTCTGGCAGAGTGTGCAGAAGCGGCTGGTCTGCCTAAAGGCGTATGGAACACGATCAACGGTTTTGGTGCGGTTGCGGGTAAAGCACTGACTGAACACCCAGCAATCAAAGCGGTTGCCCTAGTAGGTGATTCTGCCACGGGTAAGCGTATTCAGGCACAAACCGCTGATACCCTGAAGCGTTTGCACCTGGAACTGGGTGGCAAAAACCCAGTAATCGTATTTGATGATGCGGACTTTGATCGTGCATTAGACGCTGTTGTCTTTATGATCTACAGCCTGAACGGTCAGCGTTGCACCAGCTCCAGCCGTCTGTTGGTACAAAGTGGTATCAAAGACAAGTTCCTGGCCGCTCTTAAAGAACGTGTTGCGAACCTGAAAGTCGGTCACTCTCTAGACCCAGAAACAGAGGTTGGTCCTCTGGTTCATACCGGTCACTACGATAAAGTCACCAGCTACTTCGAAATCGCTAAAACTGACGGTGCAACCGTTGCGGTGGGTGGTAAGTCTCTGCGTGATGAGATGGGTCCAGGTAACTATGTAACACCAACGCTGTTTGTTGAAGCTAAAAACAGCATGCGTATCGCTCAAGAAGAGATCTTTGGCCCAGTACTGACCGCTATCGAATTCGATACTGAAGAAGAAGCGATCGCCCTGGCTAACGATACCATCTACGGTCTGGCCGGTTATATCTGGACCAGTAATACCGGTTGCGCCATGCGCATGGCGGACAAGGTTGAAGCGGGTATGCTTTGGGTTAACTCCGAAAATAACCGTAACCTGCCATCACCCTTTGGTGGTGTGAAAATGTCTGGTATTGGCCGTGACGGTGGCGATTGGAGTTTTGATTTCTATATGGAAACCAAAAACGTTTGTATCGCTCATGACCTGCATAAAGTACCTGTTCTGGGTCGCTAATATTTTATTAGTAGGAACGGTGACTTTAAATAATATTTCTTCAAACCCTTTGGGGATTAAAGAAGTGTTAACGCTTTAATTTCATACGATTGTTGTGCTCTTTGCCACAGAATCCCCCGCTTTATTATAAAAGCGGGCCCTGTGGCCTTTTTGTTTCTGCCGGATTGTATCGGCAAATTTCAGGAGTATCGCTATGCCGCATTTTATTATGGAATATTCCGCCAATCTGGATGATGATCTGGATATCCCGGCGCTTTTTAAAGAGCTGAATGAAACCGCTATTGGAACCGGTGTTTTTCCGATTGGTGGTATCCGTACTCGTGCAGTACGTTGTGAGCATTACCGTATCGCTGAGGGTGATCCGGAAAATACCTTTATTCATCTGACGGCAAAGGTCGGTTCAGGTCGTGAGCCGGAAGTCTTAAAAGCGGCTGCAGATAAAGTATTTGAAACCTTTACTCAGTGCCTGCAACCAATCTTTGATCGTCGTTATCTGAGCATTGGTTTTGAACTAACGGAACTGCATCCAACACTGAACTACCGTCAAAATAATATTCACGCCAAATTGGCAGCTAAAAAAGAGCAATAGACCAATAAATGCTTATATGCCCAAACAAAAGTTATTTGAAAACTTTGTTTGGGTGTTTATTGGTTATATAAATACCGGAAATAAAAAACCTTATTTATAAGTTTTAATAGTTCTAATGATTTTAGTTTTATCGCTACTTATCCTAAGGTAATTAGATCTGCTGATTAAATAATACAGCGGGCAGTTACATAATCTATTCTATAAAAACATAAAGATACATATTTATTAAATCTTTGTGTGCGAACGACGCTATACTCTTGAGTCAAGTATCGGTTTATTGCTCAGGTGGTATAAAGTCATAAGGACGTGCTTATTTACTAACCTGTCTAATATAGGTTCGATTCTTGTTAAGAGTATATAAAAACAAATAAAAAATAACGCTTTCTCTTGGAAGATGATCATGAAGTCTATACAAACAAGAATTGCTCTCTGGACAGGAGGAGCAGTTTTATCCGTGGTATTGATTCTACTGTTTTTCTCATTTCAAACTTACACAAACATGCAGCAGGTGGTGCAAGAGCGCACTAAAACCCTGTTAATGGCCGAGGTAAAACGCGAGCTTTCTGCACAGGTTAATTACGGTGCAGAAGTGGTACGTAATTATCTTGATGTCTCCATGAACCAAGCCAATGCACTTGCCCGAAACCTTATCAGTCTGAAAAGCACCGCCAAGGTGGCCGATCTCTACGATACTTCCTTGCGTGATCGTATTGATGGTTTGCTAAAAAGCTCTGCCGAGTTTAATCCTCAATTATTAGGCGTATTTACCGCTTGGGAGGCCGGAGGGCTAGACAGTATTGATGATTTTTTCAGTGCCCGAGTAGCCGGTTATGATCGTAGTGGTCGCTTTATTCCATACTGGCATCAAACGGACAAAGGCTTAGCAAAAACAGCCCTACTGGGATACAAGGATAAAAAGGTGGGTGATAATGGTTTACGAGCCGGTGAGTATTATCTTTGTTCCAAAGAAAGTCTAAAGCCTTGTGTGATTGATCCCCGGAGCCCATCGCCTATCGGTCAGAATATTCTAACCACATCCCTTGTGGTTCCTGTGATTATCAAGGATAAATTCCACGGCATCACAGGTGTTGATATCTCCTTGGAGTTTATGCAAAAGATTTCAGCTGAGATCAGCCAATCCCTGTACGAAGGACAAGGTGAAGTCATCATCGTTAGTCACAACGGAACGGTTGCGGCTCATAGTAAAGGCGAACATCAAGGGCAGGCATTTTCCTCCATTAGCGGTAATGGCTGGCAGCAAGAATTGGGCAGTGTTAAATCAGGCCAAACCGCCATTAATGATTACCCTGAACAAGATGTAATTCGCGCAGCAGTACCCGTCACCATTAAAGGCACGGATATCTCTTGGTCTATATTAATCTCAGTACCAAGATCCGTGGTATTAGCCTCGGTTAATGAAATGGATCGCAGTATCTCAGAGATGGTGGATTCCGCCATTAATAGCCAGATCATCGTTGGTGTGATTGTCCTACTACTTGCTCTGATTGCTATCTGGATGGTTGCCGCTGGTATTGTGCGCCCTATTCGCAGTGTAGTTGAGGTATTGAGCAAGGTGGCTGATGGTAATCTGACACAAAAACTCAGCATTAATCGTAGCGATGAAACCGGTGTATTGGCGGATGCTTGCAACACCCTAGTGGATCGTATGCAGCGTATGATTAAAGAGATTGCAGACTCTGGCCAAAAACTATCAGAATCTGCCGAACATTCAGCGGCTATCTCTTATCAAACCCGCCAAGGTGTCGAGAAACAGCAGGATGAAGTGGCTATGATTTTAACGGCCGCTACAGAGATGACCGCCACAGCTAAAGCCGTTGCTGATAGTGCCCGTCAGGCCAATGATGCCACCGTTGATGTTAAACAGGATGCCAATCAAAGTCAGAATGTGATTCAGCTCACCACCGATTCCATTAATGATTTAGCCAATGAGGTTCAGTTGGCCTCTGACGCCATCCAGAAGTTAGAGAAAGACAGTCAAAATATCTCCTCTATCTTGGATGTGATTCGGGATATCACAGAGCAAACCAATCTACTGGCACTAAACGCGGCCATTGAAGCGGCCCGTGCCGGTGAAGCAGGGCGAGGCTTTGCAGTGGTGGCCGATGAAGTACGAGGCCTCGCCCAACGTACCCAAACGTCAACGGATGAAGTGCAGGGCATGATCGAAAGTATCCAGAAAAGTACCACGCAAGCGGTACAGGTAATGGATAAAGGCCGGGCAAAAGCAGACAGCAGTATCGAACAAGCGGTACAAGCGGGTAGTTCGCTGGAATCAATCCTTCAGTCCGTTACTGTCCTTGCTGATCTGAACGCCCAAGTGGCCAGTGCCGCAGAACAGCAAACCAGTGTGGTGGAAGCGATCAGCGATAATCTGATGAGCATCAATCGAGTGGCAGAAGAAGCGGTACAGGGTGCCGAACAAGCGACACAAAGCAGTGAACAACTGACTCAGTTATCTCAGCGACTGAACCAAGTAGTACAGCAGTTTAAGTTGTAAATAATAAAGTAATACGGTTCACAGCAAGAGATTGTTTGTGGGCCGTAACTATGCTGATGTGTAGTGATAGCGAAGCTGTGCGATCAGAATAGTATTGTTTTCGTATTTATACACCATACGGTTGTGCAGGTAGTCAAACTATCCCTAACATCCATTTCGCAAGTTGACCTCGACAAGTGGATAATAGGTAAGGCGACGATAAAAAGAGGCAAGCTCTAACAAGAGCTCGCCAAAGATCTACCTGCGGAGGCAAATAGAGGGCAATAATTTGCAAGAAATAGTGCAGGGATTTCAACCTGAGTGGGGAAACAGACGTTCACCTGTTTTTTGCTTGGTATTCTGGGGCGGCCTTATGGCATCACTTGACGATTGTGTATTCACTGAACCTCTCCTTGTTCATGCCGTGCCGATACTGCGGATTGATAAATACGGATAAAGGCCTTCATATCTAAAGAGGCTCCGCCTACTAGTCCACCATCAATATCCGGTTGCTGAAAAAGAGCGTCGGCATTTTCGGCGTTAACACTGCCGCCATAAATAATGGGTAACTTATTTCCCAGCTCTACATCCCATGTTTTGATTAACGAGCGAATGGTGTGATGAACCTGCTGAGCTTGCTCAGGAGAGGCGGTTTTACCGGTGCCTATGGCCCAGATAGGTTCGTAAGCGATAATGGCTTGTTGAAAAGCCTCAATGCCTAGGGATTCAATAACACTTGTGATTTGATCGCTGACAACATCATCTGTCAGTCCAGCTTCTCTGTCCTCTAGTGTTTCACCGACACAGAGCACAGGTATAAGCCCGGCTTTTAAACTTGCGGCAAATTTCCCAGCAATATCGTCGTTGGACTCCTGATGGTCACTGCGTCTCTCGGAATGGCCCAACAAAACATACTGACAGCCAAAATCTGTCAGCATCAAAGGCGAGACGTCTCCGGTATGAGCGCCACTGTCAAAAGCGCTGACATCTTGGGCACCAAACTGAATCTTTTGCCCGGATAATCTCGCGGCCACTTGCTGTAGATAGGGATACGAAGAGCAGATAACTAGGGAGCACGCCTTATTAGGAGAAAACGCCTCAAGCAGCTCTTCCAATAACCGACTATTGCTGCGTAAATCACCGTTCATTTTCCAGTTGCCAATAACAAACTGATGTCTCATGACTCCATGCCTCTTGATCTGTTTTTCTATCAGAATTGCCTGTTAAATTGCCTGGGTATTCACACTGGGAAGTTTACCCAGAGGGGACTTACACAGGAGCTACTTATCTAGGGCTGTGACGATTCATTATTGTATTTTTTCGCCGACGGTGATGACTTTCATGGTATTCGTGCCACCCTGAGCGTTGACATAATCCCCCTTGGTAATGATGACCAAATCGCCTTCCGTCACTACTTCCCGTCGTACCAACTCATCCACTGCGCATCGGTTGATGTCTTCATTGGGAATATGCTCACTATTAAAAGGCACCGTTTTAACGCCTCGATAAATAGATACTCGACGCTGTGTTTTAGGATGACGGGAGTAAGCAAAAATAGGCTGTTCCGAACGAATGCGGGACATCAAAAGAGGGGTTGCCCCGCTTTCTGTCATGCAGATAATCGCTTTAACCCCCGTAAGATGGTTTGCCGCATACATAGCCGATAACGCAATGGTTTCATCTTTCAGAGCAAAGGCTTCGTTTATGCGGTGATTGGACTTTTTTACAATGGCTTGGCGCTCCGCCCCAATAATCACACGTACCATGGCTTCAACGGTTTGTATGGGGTAGTCACCAGTGGCAGTTTCAGCAGATAACATCACCGCATCGGTGCCATCCAATACGGCGTTAGCCACATCAAAGACTTCTGCCCGTGTTGGCATAGGGTTGGTAATCATGGACTCCATCATCTGGGTTGCTGTAATCGAGATACGGTTTAGAGCCCGTGCCCGATCAATAATGTGCTTTTGCACCCCAATCAATTCAGCATCACCAATTTCGACACCTAAATCCCCTCGGGCCACCATAACGCCGTCCGATGCCCGAATGATATCGTCTAGTACCTCGTGATCTTCAACCGCTTCGGCACGTTCGATTTTTGCAATAATGCCTGCCTGACCACCTGCCGCATTCATCAGCTGGCGGGCCTGCTCAATATCATCGGCATTACGGGGGAAGGATACGGCCAGATAATCAACATCAATATCCGCAGCCACCAGAATGTCGTTTTTATCTTTTGGCGTCAGCGCTGCGGCTGATAAGCCCCCGCCTTTTCGGTTAATTCCTTTATTATTGGACAGAGGGCCTGCAATAGTAACTTTGCAGTGAATTCTCTGACCTGCAATATGGTTAACCTCCAATTCAACCCGGCCATCATCAAGCAGTAAAATATCTCCTGGCCGACTGTCTCTTACCAACTCTTTATAATCGATACCGACTTGGTGCTCATCACCATCATCACGTCCCAGCTCTGCATCAAGAATAAATGTCTGGCCGGGTTGCAGTTCGATTTTGTTATGTCTAAAACGGGAGATACGAATCTTAGGACCTTGTAGATCGCCTAGGATGGCGACAAACCGGCCCTGTTTTTTTGCATATTCTCGTACGAGTTCTGCACGGGCTCTATGATCGTCTGCTGAACCGTGGGAAAAATTCATTCGAACAACATTAACTCCGGCGGTTATCAGTTGTTCTATGGCTTCAGGGCTGCTGGTGGCAGGGCCCAGTGTCGCAACAATCTTAGTTCTACGTTGCATAGCTATTGCCTTTTAATAAGTGATGACTGTTTGAATAAGCGAACAATGTGAGGGATCAGCGTGCGGCTTCCACTAGCGTGCGGCTTCTATTAGCGCCAGAGTGTTATCCAGCATACGATTGGAGAAGCCCCACTCATTGTCATACCAGGACATCACTTTCACGAGACGGCCATTGACCTTGGTTTGGCTGCTATCAAAGATGGATGAGGCCGGGTTATGGTTAAAATCGATGGAAACCAAAGGCAGATTATTCACCTCAAGGACACCTTTAAGAGCGCCGTGGGCAGCTTCCTGAATGATGTTGTTCACTTCTTCAACGCTAGTATCCCGTTGGGCAACAAAGGTTAAATCCACCAGAGAAACGTTAATGGTAGGTACCCGTACCGCCATACCGTCCAACTTACCGTTTAGCTCTGGTAGTACTAAGCCAACGGCAGCGGCAGCCCCAGTTTTTGTAGGGATCATTGAGTGAGCCGCAGCCCGTGCCCGGTATAAATCAGAGTGATAAACATCGCTTAAATTCTGGTCATTGGTGTAGGCATGAATGGTGGTCATTAAACCGCTCTCGATACCTAGAGCTTTATGCAAAGGCTGAGCGATGGGGGCTAAGCAATTTGTAGTACAGGAGGCATTGGAGATAATTTGATGTTCTGAGCTTAAAATAGAGTGGTTAATACCATGAACAATTGTGGCATCGACACCGCTGGCAGGGGCAGAGATAATGACCTTCTTGGCACCGGCCTTTATATGAGCTGAGGCGGATTCACGGCTGGTAAAAATTCCGGTACATTCGTAGACAACATCAATATCTAGGTCAGCCCAAGGCAGGTCTTCAGGGTTGCGTTCCGAATAGGTATTAATTTTATGTCCATTAACCACCAAGGCATTGCCTTCTACAGCAACATCACCATTAAAACGGCCATGTACGGTATCAAACTGGGTCAGGTGAGCATTAATTTTGGCGTCACCTAAATCATTAATGGCGACAATTTTAATACGATCTTCGTAACCGCCTTCAAATAGAGCTCTTAATATATTACGACCAATACGACCAAAACCATTAATTGCAACTTTAATAGACATATAATCACCTGCTTTATTTATCTTTATTAGAAAACTAGAAGCACCATAATTTAAAAGGTAATAGACCGAATTTTATCCAGCCGGTAGCTGCTCCCTTAATAAACTAAGGGAGTTGATATTAATACGGATAGGCTTGCTCTTTATTTTATGGTTTATATAGAAATTATTTACTGGCGTTTTTGTTGGGCTTTAATCTTTGATAGTTATACGGGGTTTTAATTAATGAAATATCAACCCCGCCGGATAAGTTGTTTTAGGATGCCTCTCTAATTGAAGAGGAAAAATAATCTTTTAAATAAACCGTTAATAACTCAATTTCTTTGTCCGTCATCACAAGACCTAACTTTGTTCGGCGCCAAATAATATCTTCTGTTGTTAAGGCCCATTCTTTTTCAATCAAATAACGTACTTCAGCTTCATAGAAACCAGTACTAAACTGAATGCCTAGGTCATCAAGTGATGCGCTATTTTTCAATAATTCGTGACTAAAGGTGCCAAAAATACGAACATAACGACGGATCATAGAGGCCGGTAACCACTGATAACGCTGTTTGAGCTCTTTTTGCAGAGATGAATGATCAATGAAATCACCACCAGGCAAACGGGCATCTGCAGTCCACTGAGGTTTTGACTGAGGAAAATGTTCACATAAACGATCAACCGCCGCTTCCGATAGCTTTCTATAAGTGGTGATCTTGCCACCAAAAATAGAGATCAACGGCGCTTTTAGAGGTGGCGCATCCACTTCAAAGGTGTAATCACGGGTAACGGCCTGGGCATCGTCAGATTCATCGTCCAGTAATGGGCGTACACCGGAATAACTTCTAACAACATCTGTCGAGGCGATTTGCGTACAAAAGTGCTGATTAGTGATGTCCACAAGATAATCAATTTCACCCTGATCAATAGCAACATCGGCAGGATCACCTAAATATTCCTGATCGGTTGTACCAATAAGTGAAAACTGATCTTCATAGGGAATAACAAAAACAATTCGGCCATCTTCGTTTTGTAAGATGTAAGCTTCGGATTCGTTATGGATCTTAGGCACTATGATATGGCTGCCTTTTACCAAGCGAACCTTCTTAGGTGCCTTACTGTGCATAACATCTTCAAACAAGCTTGAAACCCAGGGGCCCGCAGCATTAACAATGGATTTAGCTTGAATGGTTTCTCGCTTGCCGCTTAGGGTATCTTCTAAGGTGATGCTCCAAAGTTCACCGTCCCGTTTTGCATTAATACAACGTGTACGTGTTTTTATCACCGCCCCTTTCTCTTGTGCTGCCAGAGCATTGAGTACCACTAAGCGTGCATCGTCCACCCAGCCATCAGAGTACTCAAACCCCTTTACCATCTCAGGTTTTAGTGGACTATCGGCAGAAAATTTAAGGCTTTTTGAGGCTGGTAACGTCACGCGTTTTGCTAAGTGATCGTATAGAAAAAGACCGGCTCGTATCATTAGAGCGGGGCGTAAATGTGGTCGATGGGGTAAACGAAAGCGTAAGGGCTGAATAATATGTGGTGCATTTCTGAGTAAAACCTCGCGCTCTGCCAGAGCCTCTCTCACTAACCTGAACTCATAATATTCTAAATACCGAAGGCCACCATGAATCAGCTTACTGCTGTTCGATGACGTTGCAGAAGCAAGATCATTCATTTCACAAAGCGCAACTGACAGTCCTCGGCCTGCAGCATCCGCTGCGATGCCCACGCCATTGATACCGCCACCTACGACAAGGAGGTCATAAACGTCATGCTTAGAACTCATCAGGGGGTCTCCTCAACGTATACATACCGTACCGTTGTCTCAAATTCTTCATTAAGGTTCGATTTCTTACACTATAGAGTGATCTTGCGAATAAAATCAATCAAAAACGAACATTGAAGATCAAAAAAAGAACTCGGATATTAATCAATAATGAAAAAACACTTTCAAACGCTATAGAGTTAGATGTGAAAAAAATGGAGATAGGAAGGTTGATATAGAGTAAGGTTTATATAGAGAGTAAGGAGGAATTAGGCCTCTGGATTACAAGAGGCCTAAACGACTCATATGTTGGCGCTTTACACGCCCAGTACACTAAAAGCCTATGCTGTTAAAAAGATAGCAATACTATGAGTCCGTTAAATAACATTCAGTTTAATATCATTCGCTGTAAGAATCTCACTGATCTCAGTGGGTGGCGGCATGTCCGTAAATAGTTGATTTATTTGAGAAATAGTACCGAGTTTAACCATAGCGCTACGGCCAAATTTCGAATGGTCTACGGCCAGAATAACTTTCTGGGAATGCTCAATGATTGATTGGGCGACGCGAACTTCCCGATAATCAAAATCTAATAAAGAGCCGTCCATACTAATGCCGCTGATACCTATGATGCCAAAGTCCATTTGGAACTGACTGATAAACTCACTGGTAGCCTCGCCCACAATTCCGCCGTCTCTGTGTCGAACCTCACCCGCGGCAATAATCACTGTGAAGTCTTCTTTCGCAGAAAGGGTGGCAGCTACATGGATATTATTAGTCACAATTTTCAGGTCACGGTGGCCTAGAAGTGCTTTAGCAATCGTTTCAGTGGTGGTGCCGATATTAATAAATAAAGATGAACCATCGGGGATCGCCTTGACTAAGGCTTGGGCAATGCGCTCCTTAGCCTCCAGGTTCATAATCTTTCGGGACTGATAAGAAACATTGACTGTGCTCGACTCTTCAGAGCCAGCCCCACCATGATGTCTGCGGAGTTTCTTTTCTTCTGCCAATTGATTAAGGTCGCGGCGGATAGTCTGCGGCGTTACCTTAAAATGTTCAACCAACTCATCTATACTGACGAAACCCTTCTGTTGAACCAGTTCCGTGATTTGGAGTTGGCGTTGGTTCTGAGTCATTCTAAAACCTTCTTATCCGTTAGTCAGCGACGCACCTTCATCAACCGTAGAAATCCAAAACAAAGATTTTCGGTTAACTATATTGTGAATATGATTAATTATCTCATATAGGTCTTTGTTTTGTTAAACAAATATCATTTTTCATAGATCACTTTCTTTCGTAAGTGAATCTTAATGTTGTTTATCTTTTCGATTTAATGCATTATCGAACAATAAAGAACATGAAAAATAACAATACAGGTAATGTTCATGTCTGGTTATATATTATCCATTGACCAAGGTACAACAAGCTCCCGAGCCGTTCTGTTTACAACGGAAGGTCGCGTTCATGCGCTGGCCCAAGAGGAGTTCTCCCAGCAGTTCCCTAATGATGGCTGGGTTGAGCATAACCCGGCTGATTTATGGGGTACTGTATTGCGAACCTGTCAAAAGGTATTAAAAGACAATTCGGTATCACCCAGTGAATTGATCTCTATAGGCATTACCAACCAAAGAGAAACGACTATCGTTTGGGATCGCCAGACAGGAGAGCCCATTTATAACGCCATTGTTTGGCAGGATCGTCGAACATCAAAGTACTGCGAAACGTTAACCGAGCAAGGTTTAACGCCGCTGATTAATGCAAAAACGGGTTTGTTGATCGATCCCTACTTTTCTGCCACCAAAATTCGTTGGTTATTAGATGAGATCCCTGATGCGCGAGCTCGGGCCGAACGGGGTGAGCTTGTTTTTGGCACAGTGGATACTTACCTATTGTGGCAATTAACGGATGGCAAAGTGCATCGCACGGATGCAACCAATGCATCTAGAACCATGTTGTTTAATATCCACAGTCAGGAATGGGATTTAGAATTGCTGGAGTTGTTTGGTATTCCTTCAGGGATGCTACCAGAAGTGATGGACTCTTCTGATGATTTTGGTACGACCAGTCATCATTTGTTGGGTGCTGAAGTTCCAGTATTGGGTGTGGCAGGGGATCAGCAGGCGGCTTTGTTTGGCCAAACCTGCTTTGATGAGGGTATGGCAAAAAGCACCTATGGTACGGGGTGTTTTTTAATGCTGAATACTGGTGATAAGGCATTGGTGTCTGAAAACCGACTGCTAACCACGGTTGCTTACCGCTTAAATGGTAAGCCGACTTATGCGTTAGAGGGCAGTATTTTTATTGCGGGTGCTACTATTCAATGGCTCAGGGATGGATTGCAGCTAATTAAGGGCGCAGCAGATGCGGAACCTTTAGCCCGGCAGACGCCTTTGGATCATGGCGTGTATATGGTGCCAGCATTTACCGGTTTGGGGGCTCCTTATTGGGATCCCAATGCTCGCGGTGCGATCTTCGGTTTGACCCGAGACACTGGCATAAAAGAGATTGTGACCGCGGGTTTACAATCCGTTTGTTATCAGACAAAAGATCTGCAAAAGGCCATGGAAAGCGATGGTGTAAGACCGACAACCCTACGCGTTGATGGCGGTATGGTTGCTAATAATTGGGTCTTAAGCTTTCTGTCAGATATTTTGGGGGCAAAAGTCGATCGTCCTGAAATTATCGAAACAACGGCTCTGGGCGCCGCTTACTTAGCGGGTTTAAGAGCCGGTGTTTTTGAATCACTAGAAACATTGCAGTCCATGTGGCATTGCGATAAACGCTTTGAACCTGAGATGAGCAAAGCATCTCGGGATAAGTTCTATGCAGGCTGGCAAAATGCTGTCCGGCGTGTCCAAGACAATGAACCTGTTTAAGTCGAGCTGCCTGTTTGGGTAAAACCGTTTGTTTAGGCCAAGCCGTACTTAGAGTGACCAATCCGCGTATCTGAAGTGCCAATCTAATATAGATTCTGATGTTTTCGGGCTGAATAGCCCGAAGGCAGCGGGCCTTTGCGCCTTATGAATAGCTATGTCCTACCAGGGTATAAATATGAAGCTTAATATCACGCATAAAATCACCCTTGGTTTTTTGGCCATGGTTTTTTTTATTCTTATTGTGGGTGCTGGAGGTCTGCTGGGTAATAGCGCCATCTATAAGCGATTGCAGCATGTCACCGATGAAACACTGCCCATATTAATTGGCAGCTTTAATCAGATGATTAAGCTACAACAGGCCAATCAATCATTATCCAGTGCCTTAGTCAGTAATGATGAGCAAATCATTAATACTGAGCAGGTTATTTTTGATCAGCACCTTGCAGATTTTGAACAGCAGTTAAGTCAGCTGGAGCCGAAACTTGATCAATGGCCTGAGCTGCAAACATTATCGGGCCAGATTCGGGGGTTGAGTGCGGAATATGGCGAGGCTGCGCGTCAGGTTATAGGGCAGCATCACCAATTACTTGTTTTAAAAGCACGTATTATTGAAGAAGAGATTCGTTTTCAGGGGCAGGTTGATTCAATAATTTCCTGGAGCCAGCGTTATACCAGTAAAGAAAAGAGCGTTATGAAATTATTGTCCGCTAAAGGGGTTATTAGCCGCTTGAATGCACAGAAGTTTCTCCTCACCAATTATAAGCGCTCTGGCAATATTGATGGTCTAACCCAGGATCTTCAAGGAGCGAAGGGCAAACTTCTCAAGAAATTCCAAATATTTGCCAAACGTGAGCCTAAGGCAGAGCAGATTAAAAACTTTGTGGCGGCCGTTAATGCGCAGTTTTATGGTCAAGACGGTTTAGTCAGCCTGTATAGTCAGCAGCAAACGATTCAGCAAACATTGCGTCAGCAATTGGAGATTACGCAGCAAAAATTATTGGCCTCAAAAACAGCGGCGGATCATTTTATCGAGA
Source organism: Oceanospirillum sp. (assembly GCA_047518265.1). Lineage (GTDB taxonomy): Bacteria > Pseudomonadota > Gammaproteobacteria > Pseudomonadales > Halomonadaceae > Oceanospirillum. Next base: position 73,355 of record JAKZRG010000060.1, on the reverse strand, counting down.
AATCGAAACTCTTGGCTGATCTGGCCCGACAAAGTGCCGCCGAAAAAATCGAATTCAGCCAGACCCTTATTATTGCTTTGTCTGTGGGGTCGGTGATATTTGCCTTATTGGTGACAATGATTAGTGTGCAGGCGATTCGTCGTCCTCTATCTCAAATTCAATCATTACTTGAAAAAGTGCGAAACGGAGATCTGAGAGTTGAATTTGACCAAAAACGTAAAGATGAGTTTGGCGGATTAGGGGAATCCTTAAATGCCGTTGTCGGTGGCTTAAAGAGCATTTTGCATGAAATATCAGAAGGTTCTATGGGGCTCTCTGATGTTGCACAAAAAAATGCTGCGATCAGTGTGCAGGCTACTCAGCTGATGTCAGAACAAAGCCAGCAGCTGGAATTAACGGCTTCTGCTGCAACAGAGATGGAAAGTAGTGTTAATGAAGTAGCGCACCATGCAGGCTCTACACTTGAAGCTGCTAAAGATTGTGAGCAATTAAGCCAGACCGTTAACCGTAATATCAATGACACCATTCATAGTATTGAAGATCAAGCTCAGGCCATTGCCCAGGCCGTTAAAGTGAGTCATGAGTTGGAAAGTTTTAGTACCGATATTGATCTTATTCTAGAGACCATTAATGGCATTGCCGAGCAAACCAATCTATTGGCGCTAAATGCAGCCATTGAAGCAGCCCGTGCCGGTGAATTGGGCAGAGGTTTTGCGGTAGTGGCCGATGAAGTGCGCGAACTCGCCAGTCGAACGCGAGGCTCGACGCAAAAAACTCAAGAGATGGTGGAGAATATGCAGGCCAGTATTGGTCAGGTGGTTAAAACCATGCAAGAGGGGCATCAAAAAGCGGAGCAATGTGTAGGCCATGCCAATGCTTCCCGAGAGTCGCTCACGTTCATGAACGAAGCGCTAGCCAATATTTTATTGATGAACGCTCATATTGCTGATGCAGCACAAAAACAAAATCTGGCGGTTGAAGAGGTTAGTCGTACATTAACCACAATCAATACAGCGGCAGCAGAAACCGCAGAAGGGGCTAATCAGGCAGCAAGCAGTAGTCATGAGTTGTTAAAGTACTCACAGAGGCAGCAAGCGTTATTAAAACGTTTTACCATTTAGGTACTACACGAGTCTGCCGGTGAGTTGTATCACTGTTTAATACCTATGGCTTTTAAGCGCTTGTATAGGGTATTTCGGCTAATGCCCAGCGCTTTAGCCGTGCGGGAGATATTGCCCCTGTTCTGGTTGTATTCTCTTAGGGTTTCCTCGTTGATGGCTTCTTTGGAGTGCATATCCTGTTGTGGATCGGCCTCCATTGAGTCGCCGTCAATGTTCTCCCTATCATGACCGTCTGTCGGGACTGTTGCTTCCAGGTCAGAGAAAAAATCATCGGGTAGGTGCCAGGGCTGAACCTTATCCGTGTCTGCCATAATTAAAGCAATCGTCAGGGTTTTCTTGAGCTGCCGGATATTTCCGGGCCAGGGGTGGCTGGCCAATAAAGTGACCACTTCATCATTTAATTCGTCGGGTTGTTCCTGCTCTTTTTCCAGTTGGTGAATTGATTTAATCAGGGCCTCTTTATCCATTCGATTCCTTAATAATGGCAGTTCAAGATTCAAACCACTGATCCTGAAATACAGATCGTCTCGAAAAAGTCCCTGTTCAACCCGTTTTTTCAGATTTTCTTTTGATGCCGAAATAATCCGAATATCAACAGGATAATCTTGATTGGAGTTTACGGGATAAACTTTTCGCTCTTCGAGCACCCGTAGAAACTTACTTTGCAGAGGAAGAGGGATCTCACTGATCTCATCCAGGAAAAGCACACCGTTATGGGCGCTACGGATCAGGCCAATATTGCTAGAGTCATCTTTATTATCACCAAACAGCATAGACTCAAGGCTATGTTCGCTGATTTCAGCGCAGTTGACGGTGATAAACGGATGATCTTTTCGCTGACTACTGGCGTGTATTTCTTTGGCGAAGACACCTTTTCCAACCCCTGTCTCACCTTGTAATAGGATGGGCATATCCTTTTCAATGATGGCTTTTGCCATCTTAAGGCAGCGGTCTGTTTTGGGGTCTCCGTGGCTAACGGTTATCGAGGGTGAGCACTGAACGGTATCGGTTGTTGGGGCGTTCTGTCGATAATCAGGTGCAACGATATATCCCTTGGTGGGGCGTTGAACCATGACATGCATCTTGTACTTGCCCAGGGCTACAACCGCTGCTGGTAGACCTTCGGGTTGGTTCTTTAGCTCAAAAAGATGGCAACCAAAAACATCCTCAACATTTTTTAGCGCCAATTCATAGCGCAATAGCATCTCTGCGCGCCGGTTGGCTGAGATAATCACACCGCTGTCGTTAAATACAATCAAGCCAACCCACTGACTGTCCAGATTGTCGGTGCTGGTATTGAAGGTCATCAAAAACTGATCATGACTGAACTTGCTGTAAATTAAACGGTTTTCTACGGATTGCGACATCATCTTAACCATACCAAAGGTATGGGCCTGGGGCAGATAAGCATCGCTGGAAACGTCCAGAACCGCTAATAATTCATTGTTGGTATCATATATAGGGGCCGCTGAACCTATCATAAATCGATTGGATTTAAGGTAATGCTCATCTCGCTGAACCTGCACGGCTTGACCTGTAGCGATGGCCGTACCTATGGCGTTAGTGCCATTGATCTGCTCAGACCAATTAGATCCTTCACTAAGGCTGCGTTGTCGGCTTTTATTGATAAACCGCTGATCGCCCCAGCAATTCAAAACTTGCCCTTTTTGATCCGCCAGCATCACTAAGCAGTTTGAATTGGCTAGGATGTTTTCGTAATAAGGCAACACCTCCTGCCCTGTTGCGCCCAGCAAAAAGCGATGTTCATTTTTCAGATCCTCTATTTCTCCTAAGGCTATCTCAGGATAATGAGCTTCTGCTTCATGATCCAAGCCAAAATGATCACAACGTTGCCATGACGAAGTGATTATTTTCTTATGGTCAGTTTCGGTTTTGCTTTGTTTGCTCATCGGCGTAACTTCTGCTTTTTATGGTAGCCAGTGTAGAGCGCTAGACCTTCCATTCATAGTCATGACTCGCAGATATTTACTGTTCACTTGTCTATACAGTTTCGTTCCATTTGTTGTGATCTCTGGCAGATGCCGGCTGGGATACTAGCGATACCGTTAGGGTTCTATTCGTAGTGATCATTGTTCACAAAAACTGCTCAAAAGTGTTCATTTCTTGTTTTATGATGAACATAAATTTTCGAAAAAGAAAGTTGTTTTGCGATTGCGAAAGTCTGTTTTTTTAAAAAAACCTTTAAAATCAATCGAATATAACTTTTTGTTATTTGTTCTTTATTTTTATGGCTGTTATTGCCATTATGTGTGTTCGATTTCGAACATACATGTTCAGTTTTACTTCGCACGGTTGCTCAGTGGTTGTGCGGAGAAATAACGAATAAGAATAATAAAGGACAATATACATGTCTCTTTCACTTCAAAACGTATCGCGCATTGTTGATGGTGAATACCATATCGAAAATGCGAATATGACGCTGGAACCCGGGTCGTTTAATGTCCTACTGGGGCGGACGCTTGCAGGAAAAACCTCTCTGATGCGCTTAATGGCAGGGTTGGATAAACCCACGGAAGGCCGTATCTTGATGAACGGCGTTGATGTCACTGGCGTTCCCGTTCAAAAACGTAATATTTCCATGGTTTATCAACAGTTCATTAATTATCCCAATTGGACTGTTTTCGAAAATATTGCTTCGCCTTTGCGCTTGGAAAAAGTGGCAGAAGCAGAAATAAAACGCCGTGTTAATGAAACAGCAGAGATGTTGCACATTGAGCACTTTCTACAGCGCCGCCCACTGGAGCTGTCCGGTGGTCAACAGCAGCGCACCGCAATGGCCCGAGCACTAGTAAAAGATGCCAGTTTAATTTTATTTGATGAGCCTCTGGTTAATCTGGATTACAAGCTACGAGAAGAGCTGCGCCAGGAGATACGAGGGTTGTTAAAGTCTCGCAACTCTATTGCTGTTTATGCCACTACAGAACCCAATGAAGCTTTAGCCTTAGGTGGTGTCACCACTCTTTTACACGAAGGCAAAGTCATTCAAAGCGGTCCTTCATCTGATGTCTATCGCCATCCTGTAAACGTTGACGCGGCTGAATTGTTCAGTGAGCCACCCATTAACCTGATTCGCGGCTTTGTTTCTGAAACAGAGGTGACGTTTGATAACTCTGTTCACTTCCCTTTGAACCAGGATTTACAAGGTTTTAAACCGGGTGATTATTATTGCGGTGTTCGCCCTAGCCACATCGGCCTTGTGCCTCAAGCCGACGATGACCTAGAAGTTGCCGTTAGAGTGGAAGTGGCTGAAATCAGTGGTTCAGAAACGTTTATGCACGTTAAGAACGATCATTTCAATCTCGTCCTTCAACTGTCGGGCGTACATGAGTATCACACCGATACACCTATCAAAGTTTATTTGCCCACCCACAAACTATTTATGTTTGGACTCGATGGCAAGATGCTTCAGGCACCTGGTCGCCTGCATAGGGGGATATAAAGATGGCTGAAATACATCTAAAAACACTGGCCCATAGTTATAGTGCAAACCCAACATCCCCCGCTGAATATGCGATTCGGGAGATGGATCATGTTTGGGAACAGGGTGGTGCTTACGCTTTATTAGGGCCATCAGGCTGCGGAAAAAGTACCTTATTGAATATCATTTCTGGCTTACTTTCTCCTTCAGAAGGCGAAGTGTTATTTGATGGTCAAAGGGTCAATGAGCTGACACCTTCCGAAAGAAATATCGCTCAGGTTTTTCAGTTTCCAGTGATTTACGATTCCATGACGGTGTTTGATAACTTGGCCTTTCCTCTACGTAATATGAAGGTTCATGAATCGAAGGTTCAGAAAAAAGTACTTGAGATTGCCGAGATATTAGAACTGCAGGATTTACTGAAAAATAAAGCCAAGAACCTTACCGCTGATGAGAAGCAAAAGGTTTCCATGGGGCGTGGTCTGGTACGGGATGACGTATCCGCCATTTTATTCGATGAGCCACTGACGGTAATCGACCCTAATTTAAAATGGAAATTGCGCCGCAAGCTTAAGCAGATCCATGAACAGTTTAATATCACCATGGTGTATGTGACCCATGATCAGTTAGAGGCAGCCACTTTTGCGGACAAAATCGCCTTGATGTATGGCGGTCAGATTGTTCAATTTGGTACGCCAAGAGAGTTGTTTGAAAGACCCAATCATACCTTCGTAGGTTACTTTATTGGCAGTCCTGGCATGAACTTCATTGAGGTTAACCGCTGTCAGGGTGGTGTTGAATTTAACGGCCTTACGGTTCCTCTCGATACAGGCTTACAAGATTTTTTATCCCATGCGCCCAGTAACAATCTAAAAATAGGCATCCGACCTGAGTTTATTCATATCTCTACTGAATCCATCACAGACGCTTATGAGTGTGATGTTCTGCACGTTGAAGACTTGGGCACTTACAAAATTCTCACCGTTGATTTAGCTGGAAATACGCTGAAAGCCCGTTTGGGTGAAGATCAACAGGTGCCAGAAAAGAAGGCCTTTGCCAGCTTTCCGAGACAATGGCTCAAGCTCTATGTGGACGAGTATTTGGTAGAGGAGGATGAACAATGAATAAAGTGGAAAACAACAAAGCCTGGTTGTTAGTACTTCCGGTTGTACTTTTAGTAGCCTTTTCAGCCATCGTGCCGTTAATGACGGTCGTAAACTACTCCGTTCAAGATATCTTTGATCAGAATACTGCCTACTTTGTGGGTGCTGAGTGGTATCGAGAAATTTTGCAGGATTCTCGCCTGCAGGATTCCCTAATCCGTCAGTTTATCTTCTCCTTTTTTGTTTTACTGATTGAAATCCCTCTGGGTATTGCAGTCGCACTGATGATGCCAACCAAAGGGCGTCGAGCATCTTTATGTCTGATCCTGCTAGCGATCCCTTTGCTGATTCCGCTTAACGTAGTGGGTACCATTTGGCAGGTCTTTGGGAGAACAGATATTGGTTTATTTGGTTGGGCGCTAACCAGTATTGGTGTGGATTACAATTATGCCTCTAACCCTATTGATGCTTGGTTTACCGTCTTGCTGATGGATGTTTGGCACTGGACCTCTTTAGTGGCTTTACTGTGCTACTCAGGTCTACGAGCTATTCCAGATGCCTACTACCAGGCCGCTAATATTGATCGTGCGTCTGGCTGGGCTATCTTCCGCTATATCCAACTGCCTAAGCTACAAAGTGTACTTGTGATCGGTATCCTGCTGCGCTTTATGGACAGCTTTATGATCTATACCGAGCCTTTTGTGTTAACCGGTGGTGGTCCAGGCAACTCAACAACTTTCCTGAGCCAAACCCTAACTCAAATGGCGATTGGGCAATTTGATGTTGGCCCAGCCGCAGCCTTCTCCCTGATCTACTTCTTGATTGTATTGCTGGTTAGTTGGTTGTTCTTCACGACTATTTCTCACTTAGATAAGGCGAAGTAGGGGATTCGATATGACTTCAATAATGAAAGAAAAGCCTACGCTTGGTACTTACACTAAAAGTAAGAAAAGCATAATAGATACTAAATTCAAAAAAAGAGCCGGTATCAGTGCTTATATCTTCTTTGTCTTGTTGCCAATTTATTGGTTAATTAATATGTCCTTCAAGAGTAATGAGGAGATTTTGGGCGGTCTTACCTTCTGGCCACATGATTTTACTCTTGATAACTATGCCGTTATTTTTACTGACCCTACCTGGTATATGGGTTATGTGAACTCAATGCTATATGTCTCCATGAATATGGTGATTACATTAGCAGTGGCTTTGCCTGCGGCTTATGCTTTTAGTCGCTATAAATTTGTTGGTGATAAGCATTTATTCTTTTGGTTATTAACGAACCGAATGGCGCCGCCAGCCGTATTTTTATTACCTTTTTTCCAGCTCTATTCATCGGTGGGTTTGTTTGATACTCATCTGGCCGTTGCTTTAGCTCACTGTCTGTTTAGTGTGCCATTAGCGGTGTGGATTCTAGAAGGTTTTATGTCAGGTGTGCCTCGTGAAATTGACGAGACGGCATACATTGATGGTTATAGCTTTCATAATTTTTTCCTGAAGATCTTTTTACCCATGATTCGCTCTGGTATCGGTGTGACTGCCTTCTTCAGCTTTATGTTCTCTTGGGTTGAGCTGCTACTGGCCAGAACTTTAACGTCTGTAGAGGCCAAGCCGATTGGCGCCATTATGACCCGTACTGTAGGGGCTACCGGTGTTGATTGGGGCGTTCTTGCTGCTGCTGGGGTATTAACTATTATCCCTGGTTTATTGGTGATTTGGTTTGTACGTAATCATGTAGCAAAAGGCTTTGCTCTCGGACGAGTTTAATAGAGGTATTAATTATGAACTGGATGGCTTGGACATTACCTACAGCAGTTTTCTTCTCCTCTATTGCTGTAATACTTATTTGTATGACGACTTATGAGATTAAATCACCTTGTATTGAAAGGAAGGGGTTTTTACCTATCGATACAACACGAGGCGATCGTTTGTTTATAGGGCTTTTAACAAGTGCTTATATTCATCTGTTATTTGCCGGATTTACTGAAGCATCGCTATGGATAGCATTAGTGATTTCCTGTGTATGGTTAATGATTGTCATGCGCTGGGGATAATTGCCTCTCTATTTTTTTAGAGAGCAGTTTGTAATAAGTTAAATATTTTTAAATGGTTGGTCGCCTACTAAATATAGTTTGCGTCAACTGTACTCTTGCCTTTTGGCAGCCCTAATAGTGAGCTTATTAAACGGCTCATTATATAAACCAAAATAATCATCCATGAGGTTGATATGAAAAAAAATAATAATTGGCCTAAACGTCTTGTTTTGAGCGCTGCTATTTCAGTAGCGTGCATGAGTTCATTGGTTCAAGCTGATCAATACAGTGATGCAGCAGAGCAATGGGTTAAAAAAGAGTTTAAGCAATCAACGCTAACCCAAGAAGAGCAACTGGCTGAATTAAAGTGGTTTGCTGAAGCGGCTAAACCCTTCCGTGGTATGACGATCAATGTAGCGTCTGAAACCATTACAACCCATGAGTATGAATCCAAGGTATTAGCAAAAGCATTTGAAGAGCTGACAGGTATCAAGATCGTTCATGATCTGATTCAAGAAGGCGATGTGGTTGAAAAACTTCAGACCCAAATGCAGTCTGGTCGAAATATTTATGATGCCTATATTAATGATTCAGATCTGATTGGTACTCACTTCCGCTACGGTAAAGTGGTACCTGTCTCCGATATGATGGAAGGTGATGGTCAAGACTATACCCTGCCAACGTTGGATCTGGCTGATTTTATTGGCTTGGATTTCACTACAGGGCCAGACGGCAAGCTTTACCAGCTGCCTGATCAGCAGTTTGCCAATCTATACTGGTTCCGTGCAGATTGGTTTGAACGGGCCGACCTGAAAAAGCAATTTAAAGATATTTATGGTTATGACTTAGGTGTACCGAAAAACTGGTCCGCTTATGAAGATATTGCCGAATTCTTCTCTGTACACGTGAAAGAGATTGACGGTAAGCGTGTCTATGGCCATATGGATTACGGTAAAAAAGATCCGTCCCTAGGCTGGCGTTTCACAGATGCTTGGTTCTCCATGGCTGGCGCTGGTGATCGCAGCCTGCCCAATGGATTGCCGGTTGATGAATGGGGTATCCGTGTTGAGGGTTGTAAACCTGTAGGTTCAAGTGTTGCCCGTGGCGGCGCAACCAATGGCCCGGCTGCAGTTTATGCCACCACTAAATATGTGGACTGGTTGCGTCAATATGCGCCCCCACAAGCACAAGGCATGACCTTCTCTGAAGCGGGCCCTGTACCTGCACAAGGAGCGATTGCTCAGCAAATTTTCTGGTACACCGCGTTTACTGCAGGTATGACCAAGCAAGGTTTACCGGTTGTTAATGAAGATGGCACACCTAAATGGCGTATGGCGCCTTCGCCTAAAGGCCCTTATTGGGAAAGTGGTATGAAACTGGGTTACCAGGATACGGGTTCCTGGACATTCATGAAGTCGACACCTAAAGAGCGTCGTCTGGCTGCATGGTTGTATGCTCAGTTCACCGTATCCAAAACCGTTTCGCTACAGAAAACTCTTGTGGGCCTAACGCCTATTCGTGAGTCGGATATCTTCTCTGATGCCATGACTGAAGCGGCACCTCGACTGGGTGGTTTGGTTGAGTTCTACCGTAGCCCTGCGCGGACACAATGGACGCCAACGGGTACTAACGTACCGGATTATCCTAAGCTGTCTCAGCTGTGGTGGCAGTATATTGCAGAAGCGGCTAATGGTGAGAAATCACCTCAGAAAGCATTGGATGGTTTAGCAGCTGCGCAAGATAAAGTGCTGAAACGTCTGGAGCGTGCGGGTGTTCAAGGTGAATGTGGCCCACAGCTAAACGCCAAAGTTGATCCTCAGGAATGGTTAAGCAAACCTGGATCACCAAAAGCCAAACTGGCTAACGAAAAACCTCAGGGTGAAACGGTAGCTTATAAAGATCTACTAGAAAGCTGGAAAGTCGGCGCAACAAATTAAGATGTGCCTGGGTGCTTGTCTGTTTCTCTGACAGGCAAGCACCCTCTTATTAGCCCTCAACAGCTTCTATGAATCCCCGTCATCGAACAAAATCATAAAGTGGTGACATCATGTACACGCTACCCACGCTCCATATCAAGAAAAATATCTCTCGTATCGCCGTGCTGACCAGTGGTGGTGATGCTCCTGGAATGAATGCCGCTATCCGTGCCGTTGTACGTACAGCGCTGTCATATTCTATAGAAACACTAGGCATCTATCGGGGCTATAGCGGTCTGATAGAGGGTGATATCCATCCCTTAACGTCAGCATCTGTTGAAAATATTATTCAACGGGGCGGCACCCTATTACGCAGTGATCGATGTCTTGAGTTTAAGCACAAATCCGTGCGTCAACGGGCTTATGACACTCTTGTTTCTCACAGTGTCGAAGCTTTGGTAGTTATCGGTGGCGATGGGTCTTTAACAGGGGCGCACTTATTAGGCAGAGAAACAGGTTTGCCCGTGATCGGCATCCCGGGAACTATCGATAATGATATTTGCTTAACGGACGACACTATAGGTTTTGATACTGCTGTTAATACGGCGCTTAATGCCATTGATCGAATCAGAGATACTGCCGATTCCCATGGTCGGGTTTTTCTGGTTGAAGTTATGGGGCGGGATTCTGGGCATATCGCATCAGAAGTGGGTATTGCTGGTGGTGCGGACTATGTTGTTTTACCGGATTCAGAGATTCATCAAGCCCAAGCACAGGCGATTATCCAGCAATCAGTTAAAGCCAAAAGCCAACAACCTGATACTCAAGAACAGAGCCAATACGATAAAAGCCAGATTATTATTGTTGCTGAAGGCTCATCTCCCGGACGAACACAGTCTTTAGCCCAGCATTTAATCGAGCAGGGTCAAGAGCCTCGTATGTGTATTCTCGGCCATATACAAAGGGGCGGCTCTCCCACAGGTCATGATCGCGTTTTAGCTTCCAGCTTGGGGAGTTTTGCTGTTAAATATTTATTATCCGGCCATCAAAATCATATGGTAGGTGTCAATAAGGGCGCGATTCTAGCGGTTCCTCTGGCAGGCTTGCTCAAAGAAAGCCCGAGTGAAAAGGAACTGCAAACATTTGAGCCCTTATGGGATCTTTTAAAGTGAAGAGAGGGTGGAAATTAAGTTTTGGGTTTTAGTAATACGGCTGTTTAAGGTTTTATTACTAAGGAGAGAAAGGCCTATTATCGCATAAGCGATGGGCTATGTTATGGCCTCATCCTATAGCTTTCTACAGGAATGAGGCCGATATAACGCTACTAAAGAATCTTAGACAGGAACTGCTCTAGACGCGGATGCGGCGGAGTATCAAAGAAGACATCCGGTTTGGCATCAGCCAATAAAGCACCTTCTTCCATAAACAGCACACGGTCTGCCACTTCACGGGCAAAGCCCATTTCGTGGGTAACCACAACCATGGTCATACCTTCTGCAGCTAGGCTTTTCATTACATCCAGTACTTCGCCCACCATCTCTGGATCAAGTGCCGATGTTGGCTCATCAAACAGCATGATATCAGGACGCATAGCCAAGGCACGGGCGATAGCCACACGCTGCATCTGACCGCCGGATAGCTGAGACGGGTAGTTCTGCATACGATCTGCTAGGCCTACCTTGTACATCAGCTCTTTGGCGTGTTCTTCCACTTCTGCTTTATCACGCTTGGTCACTTTAAGAGGCGCCAACATGACGTTTTCTAAAGCAGTTTTATGGGGGAAGAGGTTGAAGCCCTGAAACACCATGCCCACGTTTTCACGCAACTTATTGATGTCCGTACCCTTAGCGTACATATCCATACCGTCAATGGTAATGGAACCGCTTTGGATTACTTCCAACTGATTCATAGTACGTAAAAAGGTCGATTTACCAGAACCAGAAGGCCCTACAATCACCACAACTTCGCCTCGTTGCACTGTCGTATTCACATCTTTCAGCGCATGAAGCGCGCCGTTGTTGTAATACTTCTCAACGTTTTTGGCGATGATAATATTATCTGCTTGATTAGTCACTGGCAGCTAACCTCTTCTCAAGACGTTGAATAGCCCAAGATAATGAGCTGGTCAGTAGTAGGTAAAGCAGGGCAACGGTAAACCAAACTTCAAAGGGTGCAAAGCTGCCACTGACCACTTCACGACCGGCTTTGGTCAGGTCGGTAATGGAGATAACAGAAACCAGAGAGGAGTCTTTAATCAGGTTAATAAACTGACCGGCCATAGGTGGCAAGGTGCGTTTAAAGGCCTGAGGCAGAATAACGTAGATCATCGCCTTGGGATAGCTCATACCCAAAGAGCGTGCAGCCTCCATTTGGCCCACGGCAACGGATTGGATACCAGAACGGATAATCTCGGCCACATAGGCGGCGGTAAATACTGATAAGGCGATAACACCTGCGGTAAATCGCTCCAGATCCAGTACCGTGCCGATAAAGAAGTACATGATAAAAATCTGTACCAGCAGCGGTGTACCACGAATAATTTCAATATAGAGAATCGAGAGATTGCGTAGGGCGGGGTTATCACTGATCCGCATCAAACCGATAATCAAACCCAGCACAAGGGCGATAATCAGCGAGTAGATAGAGATCTCAACGGTAACAATCAGACCTTCAATAATAGGGCCGATCTGCCAGCCTTCTATTGTGGCTAGGACATCACCTTCAAAAATCAGGTCGCCTTCAGAGGCAACCATGGTGGTGTATTCTGTGATGATCTGTGGCGTATCATCGCCATCCAGAACTAACTGCAGAGACGATCCGTCACTGCCCATTTCAAGGGTGCCGTCACCGGTTGCCACTATCTCTTGAGGTTCGGTATTGATGATATATGGCAGGACGCGATCCCAGCGCCAGGTATAATCGATTTTGCTACTGGCTATATTTATCGCAAAGCCCATTGCGATAACGATAGCGACAAAAACACTATTCCATAGCCAGACTTTCTGCTTTTCGTGCATAACTGTATAAGCCCTGGATGTCATATAAAAAAATACAACCCAGGTCACCCTGGGTTGTATTTACTTCAGCTAATGCCAGCATTTAATAATGATGGTCGACTTAGCCTTATTGCAATGGATCTTACTGAACTTGTTTCAACCAAGAATCAGATTCGAACCACTTGCTGTAGATACGATCGTAGCTACCGTCGCCTTTAATCTGACGCAGGTAGTTGTTCAGGAAGTTCAGGAAGTCAGGATCACCTTTACGTACAGCCCAACCCAGAGGCTCGTAAGTGAAAGGTTTGCCCAAGTGCGTTACCTGACCCGCATTCTGAGAAGAGTACAGAGCGTTGAATGGCAGATCGTAAACAAATGCGTCTGCTTTACCGTTAGCAACTTCTAGTACTGCGTCAGACTGAGTTTCAAACAGGCTGATATCTGCTTTACCGATCAGGCGCTTAACCGCTTGTTCACCTGTGGTGCCCAGTTTGGTTGCAACGGTGTAGTTACCATTATTCAGATCTTTATAGCTGTTAACCTTACCTTCCAGCTTAGGGTTCAGCAGGATGGTTTGACCGATAACAACGTACGGGTCAGCAAAGTTAACTTTCATGTTACGCTGAGCTGTAATAGTCATACCGCCCATGATGATGTCACATTTGTCGGTCAGCAGCGCAGGGATGATACCGTCCCATGCGGTGTTAACTGGCGTAAATTTAACGCCCATAGCTTTTGTCATCATTTTAGCCAGATCGATATCAAAACCGATAAAGCCGCCTTTCTTAGACTTCATTTCGAAAGGGATATAACCCGCATCAAAACAGACTTTCATTTCGCCGCGATCAAGGATGTTATCGATCACAGATTCACTTGCATTGGCCGCGTTGAATGAAACACTTGCACCAACCATAGACACCGCTAGCGCTGTAGACTTCAAAAGCTTCTTCATACAGATATACCTTATAAATTATTTTTACCACAAACGATGACCCTTCAAACAATACTGCTTCGTATCAAATACGACCAAATAGGTATTGCTGGGGATTTATCTATCGTTGTGGGATCGGAACTGATTATCTGCTCTAGTTTTTTTGAGTTCAAGCAAACTGTAACAATATGTTGATATTTATCTGAACTGATAGATTTTTTTTCTTAGAGTGGGCGTTTGAGCCAAAAAATCATCTTTTTTCTTGCTAGATTAGAATGTATTTATGTTGCAGGTGCTAGAGAAGTATCACCTGTTAAGGCTAAGAGGGACTGAGTGACAGGAAGAGCTTGAGTAATCTGGTGTCGTGTCGCAAATACATCGACGACGAAAAAATCGTTCAAAACACAGAGAGGGTTAGCCCCTCTCTGATTAAACCGTCAGTTTTTAAGCCGGAATGCTTTCAGCCATCGTTGGATAATCGTTATAACCTTCTTCATCGTGGGTGTAGAAGGTGTTGGGATCAGGTTGATTAAGCTCAGCCTTTGCTTTCAGTCTTTCCGGTAGATCAGGGTTGGCAATAAAAGGTACGCCAAAGGCAATAGCATCTGCTTGATTGGATGCCACTGCTTCTGTAGCTTCATCACCGCTATAACCCATGTTCAGGATCAGGTTTCCTTGGTAATGTTCGCGAGTAGGGGTAACCACGTCAGCGCTTTGTTGACCGAGGAAATCACTGCGCATTAAGTGCAGATACGCCAGATTGAAATCATTCAGCCGCTTGGCTAGCCAAGTGATCAAACCCACAGGGTCACTGTCTTGCATGCTATTAAAGCTATTAAGCGGTGACAGTCTCACACCCACTTTATCTTCGCCCCATACTGCAGAAACAGCTTCAATCACTTCCAGTAGCAAACGAGCGCGGTTTTCAATGGAGCCGCCATAAGGGCCACTCCGTTGGTTTGAGCCATCACGTAGGAACTGATCCAGTATATAGCCATTAGCGCCATGAATCTCAACACCATCAAAGCCTGCTTTTTTAGCATTGGCAGCGGCGATAGCAAAACCTTCTACAATCGTAGGAATTTCATTATCAGCCAATTCTCTAGGGACAGTATAAGGCTGCTTGCCTTTAGGCGTGCGTACTTCATTATTGGTAATTGCTAAAGGACTTGGACCGACAGGGACTTTGCCGTTGTTTAATTCCGGATGACAGGCGCGACCACCGTGCCATAACTGCAAAACAATACGGCCACCTTTAGCGTGTACCGCATCCGTAACCTTTTTCCAACCTGCAATTTGAGCATCGGAATAGATACCGGGTTCACGCCAGAAGCCTGAGTTACTTTCCATAATCATGGTCGCTTCGGCGATTAACAGACCGGAGCTGGCGCGCTGTGCGTAGTGTTCTGTAATTAAGTCAGTTGGCACATGATTGTCATCGGCACGACAACGGGTTAAAGGTGCCATTAATACACGGTTAGGGATTTCGATAGCGCCCAGTTGTAACGGAGTAAACAGGTCTGTCATGGATAATATCTCTTTTACTGGCTTAATTTCTCTGACTCAGTTCTTGTGATGTAACTTTTTCAACTCAGTTCTTATGACAATAGTGTCAGATAGCCATTTTCATTAGGTGGGAAACAGCCTAGTAGACTATTTCTGCTCAATGGAGACATTTAACCAGAAAACTAAGGTGGGGTTGTAGGTATAAAGACAGGAATACTGTTTCAACCTTTGGTTATAGCAAAGCTCCATGTACAGATTGTTTTACGCTAAGGTTTACCAAGGTTTTAGTCGTGAATAGTGACTTTATTCCTATTTTATCCCTACCTTATTCCTACTTTTTGACGCGTTAATTGCTACACTTCTGGCCTTACCCAAACTGCAGACGTTTTATGCTTAAAGATCTGAACCTTAAACATCTTTATTACTTCTGGGTGATTGCTGAGTCGGGCTCCATTGCCCGTGCCAGCGATCAGCTGGATTTAACGCCCCAGACACTCAGCGGACAGTTGTCGGCGTTTGAGGCTAAAGCCGGTGCCCTATTTTTTCGTAAGGGACGAGGCCTTAAGTTAACACCGTTAGGGAGTAGGGTACGTCGCTATGCCAGTCAGATTTTTGCGTTAGCTGGTGAGCTGGACCAGGTACTTAAACAACCGGATATCGATCAACCCCTAGATTTTTCTGTTGGTTTTGCTGCTTCGGTGCACAAGCTTATCGCCTATCGCTTAATTATGCCTGCTATGGATGGACAGCGTCCTTTACACCTGAAAGCGAATAGCGGTCATTTACCGGATTTACTCCGTAGCCTTCAACGGCAGAAACTGGATTTGGTCATCAGTGATCAACCGCCGCCAGAGGGTGAGAGGGAACTGTATTTTACGCCTTTACTGAGCTCTTCTTTATCATTGTTTGCGGCACCGAGTATGGCCAATAGCCTGAGAGAAGATTTTCCTGCTTCTTTGCATCAACAGCCTTTCTTATCTGAAGGCACAGATAACGCTTGGTTTGCCGAACTCACCCAATGGTTGAAGAGAAACGAGGTGACAATGCAGGTCTGTGCGGAGATCAAAGATAGTGCATTGATTAAGGTGTTTGGTCGAGAAGGTATGGGCGTTTTTGCTGCACCAACAGCCATTAAAGATGAGGTGTGCCGTCAGTATCTGGTAGAAGAAATTGGAGAGGTGAATGACGTTTTTTCCCAGCACTATGCCATTACTCGTACACCAGATCCGATACATCCTGCGATCCATGCCATTTTAACGGCGGCTAGGCAAAACTGATTCATCGAAAAAAACTGATAGTTTAATCGAAAAAATCTGTTTTTCTGATCAGTCGTTTGAGCCATCCTTTCCTTTCTGGGGCATTCGGCATTGCGCTGCACTGCTTCGGTGCTCTCCTTATGGCTTGACTAGCCTCTTTGGAGAATCATTAAATCTGCTTTTTGTTTTATGGTAGAAAGCAGGTTGCCGAGTTAAAGTAAGATACAGTTCCCTTTCTCGCCTCTTAGGTGCTGTATCTTACTTTTCGCATACTCTTATATTCCATGACCTTATATTTCTATGATCTTATATTTTTATGCTCTTATGTAAGCGCTTGGCCCCGTATGGTCACATAAACACAATTTTAAGCAGCCGAAAACGTCTCTAAAGATAGTTGCTATCTCTCTGACGACAATATAAATAATGCTGGAATAACTCTATTGGGGATTTATTACGGGGATAAAAAAGCCTTAAACACTGGATAAAAATGGTAAACCAGTGTTTAAGGAAAGACGATTGGAACAAAAATAGAGTAAAAGATATAAACAGAATTAAATAAAGTTCCTACTTTACCTCGCTGTAAGCCAAGTAATATAGAAATGGTTTTGTTTGGGTCTCTATATCAAGTTTAGATATATAATCTACAGGCTGACTTTTATACCTGCTGAATAGTTGTTGTTGGCCTCATCGTAACTGGCAAGCTCTACCCAAGCCTGTATATTCTCACCAATATCTTTTCTGGCAATCACTGCTAGCATGGCATCATCTCGACCATCATCTTCACAGTTTCGATCGGTATAGCCGATACCCGCAGATAAACCATCACCTAGATTAAAATCGGCAGCAACACCCAAAATATTGGTATCTGACCCCGATGGGTGGTCCATTTGAGATTCAAATGTCATGCCCAGTTGCACCTGATCCATGGTGTAACCTGCTGTTAAGCTTGCACGGTTATAATCTTTGCTTGCACCGGTTTGATCATCGGAGACGTTAACATAGCCGGCCCCTAGATACAGGTCGTTGGCCTTATGGATAGCTCGAAAAGCCATCGCGTCGGCAAAGTTATCATTATGATTCGTGTCTGTACCACCCTGGTTCAATGTAAGAGCTGCCGCTACGAAGTAGGTATTAGCAAAGCTTGGGGTTTTGTAAGCAAAAACGGATGTGGCCGCTTCAGGTTGGCCCCAAAGAGTAACGTTGCTGGCGGAATTCACCTCGAAAATATCGATCATCCTGTACATATCGTCTTGGTGACCGCTCTGTACCCGTGGTGCGATAATAAAGGCACCGACTTGGGATGGGATAACAACCAAGGCATTTTTGATTTCAATTTCGTTCTGGCCATTATCCATATTTACTGCGGGTGCGAGTTCAGCTTCTAGCTTATACACTAGGGTAAAGTCATCGACTTTATAAACGCCTTTAACCCCAACAACGGCTTCAAATGCTTGGCCATCGATATCGGTTTGGTGCTCAACTTTTTGCACACCAAAATTTAACGTACCAAAAAAATCCGGGCTATGGTTATCGGCTAAGCTATTCATGGAGAAGGATAGGGCGGGTACACTCAATAGCGCTGCTTTTATGATATGTCGGCAAGAATTATTGTTCATTGGATAAACTCATTATTATTTTAAATGAAAATTACAGACCTATCTAAAACAGTCAGAGGTTAATCCACCCACAAGTACTTATACTTACTGCTGGGGATGGTTGGATTATTAACCTCTGACAAAGTGCAGGATAGGTTGAAATAAATAATATGAGTTTGTTTGATTAAATAATTAACCGGAAAAGACGGATGTTTTGATTGTAATAAGCATCTAAATAAAGTTATCTCTATGATAACAGCCATCTCCCAATATTACTGAGGGAGACAGATAGAGAGACTTTTTAGGTATGTTATTACTGTTTTAATTGTCGGGTTTGAGTGGCGGTTTCATTAAAACGTGTTTTATATAAACGGCTAAAATGGGCCGAGTGATTAAAGCCCCATTTAAAGGCAATATCACTGACGCTGAGGTTTTTACCTCGACCCGACAGCAGATCTTCCCGACACTGATCTAAACGTAGATTCCAAATGTAACGGTTAACTGATATCCCTTCGATTTCAAAAGCACGGGCCAGTTGGCGACGGGAGATCTGTAAGGCCTGACTTAACATATCACCGGACAGGGTTTCATCGCATAGATGTTGGTGGATATAGGCTTTGCTGATATGTAGCGTATGCATCAGTGAACGGTTTTTGGTGTTACTATCCCGACGACCCAAAATGCCGTACAGATTCTCCAATAGTTTTTGGGCTGCAAGGGCTCGATCACCATCTGTATGACAAGGTAACGTCAGGGCTTGGTAGATATTACTGGCACTGTAATCAAAGAAGTCCGTGCCCTTATCTATCTTAACTAGGTCATTTTTGTTCCAGTCCCCTAAGTAATCACCTAGAACTGCTCTGGGAATATCCACCACGATCATCTCCATATTTGAAGGAAAACCCTGACCGTAAGGTTTAGTGGTGTCATACAAGACAATATCGCCGGGGGAGTGATGCACACAGGTGGTGCCTTGATAAGAAAAACCTGTGCCCTGTAACATCTGGCAGAGAAACACCGATTCTCTTTGATCCTGCTTAATATTACTTTGGCTTCTCTGAATGGAGTGTTCGTTGGCGACAATACGGTTAATTTTTAATGGGCCGTAGTGAGCTTGTTCAAAAGAAGCATCTAAGCCCTCTTCAGGTTCCACCGGGCAATCAATATCGATCAGATGCTGACTGATATATTTTTCCCAATAGGTCCGTCTCTCTTCAGGATGGTTTTTATCTAGGGTGCATATAACGTCGCTGTGATCTGTATATGAGGCGTTCTTGGAACTAGAGGCAGTCATAGAGTTTGCTCCCGATATCGTCGTAAACGCTAGAACATGAGTTTTTCTACAGAGTTATTAATGGGAGGTGATGCTTCTGTCATGCTCCCATTAAAATATGAAAAACTGTGTTTAGCGGCTTATCTGCTGTTTTTATTGTTGTGTTCAGCTATCACCGGTCTGTTCTGTATTCTAGTCGGAATATTGGTCGTTAGTAAACATGTTAACTAATTGCTGTCGCGAAACGTCCTTGTCAGTCTGTTCTGGTCAATAGATAAGTCCCTGACAGTTAATTGTCTCTGTCCGGTTGGCCTCAGACTCCTTTCTTTCTTCATATTGTTTTTCCCAGTTTTTACCCTGTTTTCTCCTATGGTTTTCTTTTTTAGGGATTGAAGTTAATAAAACGGTCTTCTCTAGTTAAGCACCAGAGCGCCATATCTTTAACACTGGAGATCGAATAAGAAGCCAAATGAAAAGGTAAAAAATGGACAGTTTTGATTACATTGTGGTCGGTGGTGGATCATCCGGTTGTGTGATAACACACCGCTTAACCATGGCCGGAAAGAAGGTACTGCTACTAGAAGATGGCCCTGCGGATAATACGCAATTTATTCATATGCCTGCGACATTTATTCGGGTAATTGGCACTGAAAGAACCGTTATTTATGAAAGCGAGCCGCAAAAAGCGGCACAGAACCGTAAAACCTATGTGCCTCAAGGGCGCACATTAGGCGGTGGTAGCTCGGTTAATGCCATGGTGTATATTCGGGGTCAAAAAGAGGACTACGACTGCTGGGAGCAACAGGGTTGTACCGGCTGGGGCTGGGATAATGTCTTAAAGGCTTTTAAACACTCCGAAAATCATATGCGCTTGTCCGGCGAACATCATGGCAACGCTGGGCCTTTAAGTGTCAGTGATACCCGTTATCGTCACCCTTTGAGTCTTGCGTTTGTTAAAGCGGCTCAGCAGCAAGGTGTGCCTTATAACGACGATTTTAATGATGGCCAACAAGCGGGTATCGGTTTTTATCACACCACAACGTTTAATGGTCAGCGTGGTAGTACTGCCAGTACTTATTTAGCTGCTGTAAAACAAAAATCCAATCTGACGGTACGCACCGGTTGTTTTGTGACCAAGGTGCTGTTTGATAGTAATAAAAAAACAACCGGTGTGGAGATTAAGGATAAATCCGGTCAGGTTTCTACTCTTTACGTTAATGACGAAGTGATCCTAACCGCAGGTGCTTTATCGACGCCTAAGATTTTGATGTTGTCCGGTATTGGCCCAGAAGCTCAGTTAAAACAACATAATATTGATCTACTGCATGATGCGCCGGAGGTGGGTGAGAATTATCAAGATCACTTAGAGGTATCCGTGTATGCCCGCACGAAAAAGCCTATTAGTTTATTGGGTAACGATAAGGGGCTAACAGCGCTAAAACACGGCATGCAATGGACCTTCTTTAAAACCGGTTTGCTGACCTCCAATGTGGTGGAATCCGGTGGTTTTGTTGATACCAGTAATTGCGGTCGCCCAGATATTCAATTTCATGTTTTACCTACTCTAGTAGGTGATGTGGATCGTGAACCCATCGATGGTCATGGTTTGTCCATCAACCCCTGTTTTTTGCGTCCTAAATCTCGCGGTTTTGCGCGTTTGCGCAGCAATAATCCTGCTGATCCCATGATGTTTGAAAGCGGCGCATTGGAAGAGCAAGAAGATGTGGATGCCCTGGTACGTGGTGTTAAATTAGCTCGAAGCATCCTACGAGCCCCCGCCTTACAAGAGCTAATTGAGTGTGAGCTGAAACCTTCCCCAAAAGCAGAGCTGTCTGATAATGAGCTTGTGGAGCATGTTCGCAGCCACGCTAAAACGGTTTATCACCCTGTCGGTACCTGTCGTATGGGCAGTGATGAAACTGCGGTGGTATGTCCAGAACTGAAAGTGAATGGTGTACAAGGGCTACGTGTCTGCGATGCCTCAGTTATGCCCAATATCGTCTCCGGTAATACCAACGCCCCTACCATTATGATCGCTGAACGGTGTGCCAGTTTTATTCTGGATACACCTCTGTCGGCTTAGGTTTAATTCGAGGTTACTATGAAAACAATAAATACCTACGAAAATAGACTGCTTCTGATTCTATTTTTGTGTTTTGGCTTTGTCTTTTTTGATCGACTAGCTCTGTCGTTTCTCTTCCCCTTTATTGCGGAAGATCTCAATCTCAATAATGCTCAGTTGGGTATGTTATCGTCCGTTTTGGCCTTAACCTGGGCCATATCCGGGGCAACATTTGGCGCTTATGCCGATAAAAAACAATCGAAGAAAATCATTCTGGTTTTTGCGGTTATTGCTTTCTCCTTGTTCTCTGCCTTATCGGGCATGGTGGCAACCTTTATTACTCTGCTGGTGTTTAGAGGCTTGATGGGCATCGCAGAAGGTCCGGTATTGCCTATTTCACAGTCTCTGTTGGCCTCTGCTTCTACACCTCGTCGCCGTGGTCTGAATATGGGCTTGGTGAATGCCTCTGCACCGGGTTTGATTGGTGCGGTTATTGCGCCGCCATTATTAATCTGGATTGCGACTGAGTTCGGCTGGCGCAGTGCTTTTTATTCCACTGTGATTCCCGGTGCCTTGATTGCGCTGTTGATCTGGTTATTTGTACGCAACCAACACGTGCATGATGACCTAAAAGAAGAGCACAGTAAGGCAGGAAAAGCCGATTATATGAGTCTGTTGAAAAACAGAAACATGATTCTGTGTGTCCTGATTTCCTGTTTCTATATCTCTTGGTTTATTACTCTGATTTCATTTACACCGACTTTCTTGATGCAGGTGAAAGAGTTTAGCCCGGCAACCATGGGCGGTATTATGGGCAGTTTGGGTTTTGCTTGGATGGTTTGGGGCTTTATCGTCTCCTCTCTATCGGATAAATTTGGTCGTAAGCCTGCCATTATCTTCTTCTCAATTTTGGCGACGTGCTGTCCTTTTGTTCTACTGTACGTGGAAGACGCCGGTACCATGTTACCGCTGATCTTTATGACCTATACCGGTCTGGGCTGCTTTACTCTATTTATGGCAACCATTCCAGCGGAAACCGTACCTCATCATCAGGTGGCTTCGGCACTGGGCTTGATTATGGGCGTAGGTGAACTGTTTGGTGGTTTTATTACTCCGACAGTGGCGGGTTTTGCTGCGGATATCTACGGTTTGGAAATTGTGATGTGGATTGCCGCTGCAGGTTCCGCCATCGCAACGATTCTAGCCTGTTTCCTGAAAGAGACTGCACCGGTTAAAGTAAATCAATCCATGGCCGCTTCTGTAGGTTAATTCAAGACGGATTGTTATGGTGTTGGTTATCTGTTGCGGATAACCAACACTTGTTCAGCCACGGGTACCTTACTAATCAGGTACTCTTACTAATAGAGCTGCTCTGTTTTTATTGATCCACCTGCCAAGCGATTACCTTGTTATCCCACATCATGGGGGCATAAATTGTATCGCCTGAACCACCAATATCCGCCAATCCTTTATTGCTTTGCAGTTGTTTAATACGCTCTTTACCGTCCAGAGAGTAGAGCTCACCACTGATCCAGTCACTGATCCAAATACGATCATTTAGTGCGACAACACCGTCCAGATTACCCAGCTGATAACCTGTTGGTACCGGTGTTAGCGTTTGTCCTTCAAGGTTTAATCGATACAAGCTTCCCGGTGTTTTAGTGGTGAAGTCAGCGTTTAATGGATAGCCCCAGTTAGCCACCAACAGTTCACCTTTATGCCAAAGAATACCGTTAGGGTGGGATAACTGATTTGAACGGAGCCAGGGTGTTAATTGGTTGTCTTTCAGACGGTAGATATCACCGCCTAAGAGATCCGTAATATATAGGGTGCCATCCGGTGTGGCGGTAATATCATTGAGCATTTTTGCTTTGGGTGCCGACAAACTACGGATCAACTTTCCTGCTTTGATATCGATAATATGTACTTGCTGCATATCCGCTACATAAAGATGATTGCCTACCTGGGCCATACCTTTTGGTGCATTAAGGCCCTTCACCCACTGTTTATCTAATAACTGACCCTTTTTATTGGCTTTGCTGATATAGCCCTTGCCATTCAGCTCGACTGGGTTGCCATTGATGCTGCTGATATAGAGTGCATTGTTTTTCTCATCAACCAGAACAGATTCCGGCTGGTCCAAGTTATCAATGCTCCAAAGCGCTTTTGGTGCTGCCTGAGTGATGCCGGATAAAGAACCCAGTGTTAGGGTTATGGCTAATCCCTTAACGAGAGACTTTTTCATAGCAGAACTTTTATCTTGCCCAAAACCTTTTAACGTCATCATAAAAACTCCAAATATTGATTCAATCCAATGTGTTGTTATTTCCCACAGCAGTATTAACTTCTGCTTGCGTGGTGTTGGTTTGAATAATATATTTATGATTCTTTATGGCAATTTAAGTCTCTGTCGGTATCAATATATGATGCTTTGTTGGCTTTTGGGGATCAGGTTATGGAATGTCAGCGTGAACGCTCGGGTTTATTTACAACGTTAAAGCAGGTATTGAAGGCTCAGGGTATTCAGTATAAACAGCTGGCAGAGCTGATGGACCTGTCGGAACCCACTGTGAAGCGTATGTTCCAAGATCAGGATTGTAAGCTCAGTCGTTTAATGGAGATTTGCCAACATCTTGGTCTGAGCATGACGGAGCTGATGGAGATCGAACAATCTCGCAGCACCCATATTTCTCAACTTCCTTTGGAGACCGAGCAGGCTTTGGCAAAAGATCCGGGATTAGTCTCGTGTTTTATGCTGCTGATTAGTCAGTTCGATACCCGAGAAATTGCGTATTACAATCAACTGAAAGAAACAGATGTATACCTTTATCTGCGGGAGTTAGAAAAACTGGAGCTGGTGCGGCTGGGGAAAAATAACAGTGTGCATCTGCTGGTAGCCAAACCGGTTAAATGGCGCTTAGGTGGCCCACTGCATAAAACCTTAGTCAGAGTAAATCAGGGTTTTGTACAGGATACGATGGACAGTCATCAACAAGAATACTCCACTTTTTATTCTACCAGCCGTTTACTCAGTCCTCAGAGTATTGAGCGACTTTCAGGGGAAGTCACGGAGTTGTATGACAACTTTCAAAAGCAGGCCACATTGGACCAGCTGTATTTTCCCATCGATCAACTTAGGCCCTATAAAATGCTATTGGTTATGGCGCCTTTTGATTTAAGAAAGTATTTTCCGGTGCCTAACTTTATGGTTTCAGATCGTAAAGGCTAAAAACACCGGCCAATGCGCTTAATGCCTTCTAAGATTTCCTCTGGTTTACAGGCGCAGCAGTTAATACGCAGATAGCGGCTATAGAGATCACTGGTGGGAGAGAAGACATCTCCGGGCAGGAAGAGCACGCCTTTTTCCAATGCTTGCTGATGCAGGGGCATGGCTCGATAGGGTTCGGGGAGTTCAACCCATAAAACAAAACCTGCTTGGGGTAAGGATACACGGGTACCTTCGGGGAAGCGCTGTAAAATCCACTCGCGGGTTTGTAGTACTCGGCCAGCGTGCAGTTCCGCATTTTTTCGCACCGCTTTTTGATACAAGCCTTTTTCTAACATGCGGGCGATGCTGAGTTGGCAAGGGGTGCTGACACTTACGTTGGTGATAAACTTGTTGGTAATAACCGGCTCTGCCGACCCTGCTGATAATAACCAGCCCACTCTTAAGGCCGGTGATAGGCTTTTAGAAAAAGAGCCGCACTGGCTGACGATATCGTGGGTATCCAAAGCTTTCAGAGAACGAATAGTCTGCTTATGGTAGGTCAGATCCATATAGATCACGTCTTCAATTAAGCGTGTGCCGTGATCATGGCAGAGTTCGATAAGCTGTCGCTTTTTCTGTTCCTGCATGACAAATCCTAACGGGTTATGTCCCACAGGATTCACGACGCAAGCATTCACTCGAATAGCAGACATCATGGTGGCTAAATGATCCAGATCGATACCGGTTTCTGGTGATGTCGGAATCTCCAGAGCTTTGAGCTGTAAGCTTTCGAGTTGCTGCAAGATAGTGAAATAGGTCGGGGACTCAATAGCCACAACATCCCCCGGTTGAGTACATTCACTTAAAGCAATCCGTAGTGCTTCGGTACAACCATTGGTAATTAAAATCTGTTCAGGCCCGCAATAGACCTCTTTTTCTTGCAAGTAATCGGATAAGGCTTTTTGCAGTGCCGGTTCTCCTCCTGGAGGACTATACCCTCCATAAGCCCACTGAGTACGATGGCTAATTTGGCGCTGTACTTTGGCCAGCTCTTCCAGGGGTAAGAGTGCGGGTTCTGGTACTGCGGTACCTAGATTAATGACGGGCTTTTGTCGGGCAAGGGACAGCATCTGAATCACCAGCTTACTGACTTGAACTCGTTCTGCACCGGGGTGTGCTGCAGGGATCTGTGGTTGCAGTAAGGTTCGTTGTTGGCTGGGAGCCAGAAAATAACCCGAGCGAGGACGTACCTGAATCAAGCCCTCATCAATCAGTTGTTGATAGGCATTTTGAGCCGTACTCAGACTAATATCAAAACGTTGACTGATCTGCCTCAGGCTGGGAAGTTTTTGCCCTGGATCAGGATATTGTTTGATGAGTTGTTTAATTTCCTGGCTAACCTGTTGATACAGATGGGCCTTATTTGTATTTCTTTTGTCTGAATGTGGCATCTGTTTGTCTATTTTTACCTCTGTGTGCTTATTTTTAGCTTATCTGTATCTATTCTGTTTGCCCAGCAGGTTTCCATAATAAAGCGTGTACAAAACGTGATGACTAATCAAAACGTGATAACTAATAAAAAAGGGCGAAGCCATGAATGCTGCAGTACCGGAACTAAAATTATCTGCTTATGCCAATCGTTTACCGGGCTCTCCGATACGTGAGATTTTATCGGTCAGCCAACAACCGGGAATGATCTCTTTTGCAGGTGGTTTACCTGATGTGGCTGTGATGCCAGAAATGCCGGTACTAGAGAGCTATGCTTCTGTCAGTCAATACGGCACCTCGGACGGCGAAGCTATTCTAAAGCAGCAACTGGTTAAGTGGATCTCTGAAGAAGGGTTGAGCTGTACCGAGGATCAGGTTTTGATTACCTCCGGCTCTCAACAGGGTTTGGATCTGGCGGCACGTTTGCTGGTTGATCCCGGCAGCGAAGTTATTGTTGAAGATCCAACTTATTTGGCTATGCTGCAGGTTTTGCGAGGGTTAGGAGCAGATCTGGTGCCTTTCTCTTTAGGAGAAGAAGGCGTTGATCTGGCTGGTTTGGAGACGTTATTAAAAACACGCAAGCCCAGTATGATCTATCTGATTCCGACCTTTCAAAATCCGACGGGATATTGTTATACAGAGCAGGAGCGTATTGCTGTTGCAGAGATGATCGATCGTTATCAGGTCACACTGGTTGAAGATGATCCCTATCGTGTCTTGAACTACGATAACGCTTTTACCCGTCCTATCTGCCACTATCTGAAAAAAGCGCCGTGGTTATACATGGGCTCATGTTCAAAGATGTTATGGCCTGGTTTACGCACAGGATTTGTTATTGCTCATCCGTCCTTATATCCATGGATTCATCGGGCGAAACAGGCAACAGATTTACACAGTAATCGTTTGGGGCAGGTGATTATTGGCCAATACTTAAAAGACGGAAAACTACCTGAGCATGTGGCTAAGTTGAAAGTCCACTATCAGGCTAAGCGTGATCATATGCAGCAGCTGTTAAAACAGTATCTACCCGATACGATTCGTTGGCAGTTACCGGCAGGTGGTATGTTTTTCTGGCTGACACTGGAACAGGATACGCGGGCACTGCTACAAGAGGGAATCGAAGCGGGTGTGGTGGTATTGCCGGGAACGCCGTTTGCGGTGGAGAAGTCTGCAGATAACACCCTGCGCTTGAGTTTTAGTCAGATGTCACCAAAAGATATGGAAGAGGGCATTCAGCGTTTGGCTAAGGTATTAAACGCCTAGATAAACGCCTCTCTGTCGGCTATCGATATTCTCTGGCGGTTAGCTAGAGAATATCACATGGTATGTAGGGCAATATTTTATAGATCAATTCTTGGTTGGGAGCTTAGAATAGACGTTACTTATAGGAATATTGTTATTTGGAATTAAAATATGTCAATGGAAACTCTCAATCAGTATCTAGCTTCTGGTCAGCTAGATGATGCTAGTGTTCTGGTTAAGGCTCTGTTAGAGCAAGAGCCTGAAAATGGAGAGGTTTGGCATGTTTTATATACTGTTTGCTTACAACAAAAAAAATGGCAAGAGGCCCTTGAAGCCATAGAGCAAGCGGCAAAATTTTTGCCGGATAGAATAGATATACAATTAACGTTTTCTTCTACTTTGTTCCGTTCTGGCCATCTATCTCGTGCTGAAGCTCAATATCTTTCTTTGATTAAAAAACGATCGGAGTTGCCTAAGCCTTATCTTTATTTAGGGAAAATAGCAGAGAAAAGGAGAGATGTGGATAAGGCTGAGCAGTATTACAACAAAGCCTTAACCCTTGATGGTGATGAACTTGTTGCACGAGCTGGTTTAGGCTTGTTGACCATGCATCAGGGCAAGCTACCTGAATCGATTCACCATTTTCGCCAAGCGTTAAGCATCCTGCTTAAAGGTGAAACTCTAGTAAATATTCCACCATTGAGAAAAGGTTTCGATAATCCTCAGGTTGAGAAACTGCTATGGCAAACATTGGCTGCTATGGCTGCTAATGGATTACACGCCTTTCCAACATCGGGGACTTTATTAGGCTTGGAGCGAGAAGGACATTTATTACCCTTCGATAAAGATCTAGATATTGGGATTCCTTATGGAGAAATGCCCCAGGCTTCTCATTTTTTATTGTCGAGTGGTTGGCAAAAGGAAGCATTACCTATGCCTTTGCTAAGCCCTCTATCCTTCAAACATAAAGAAAGTGGTATCGTGCTGGATCTTTGTGCAGTTGATATTGAAAAGCACTCTAAAAAAGTTATTAGCGGCTTTTGGATGGAAGATATTCCTGCTGAGTGGCAAAGAATAACAGAGTTCCCAGGCCCGCTTTCAATGCATATTGAGGAGAGGACTGAAGGCAAGGTTTGGACTCTTAATGACAAAGATAGTTGGTTAACGGCTTTGTACGGTGATTGGAGAGCACCTGATCCAAACTTTGACACAGTAGTTTGTGCTTATAATCAGCGCTCCTTCTCTTTGTTATCGCAGTGTTATGCTTATAATCGATTAACTTATTTATGGAAAAGTGGCTCCCTTAAAAAAGCGCTATCGATTGTAAAATATATGGACTCAAAATTAGAGAATGATACCCTAATTAAAGATGTCTTCTGCCATTTGCAACAAGCATTGGATACATTTGAGAACTTAAGTTGTATAAAATGAATATGAGTATGAATAAAAAAGTCTTAGCAATAGGTGTATTCGATCTTTTTCATGTTGGGCATTTACGCTATTTGGAATATGCCAAACGACAAGGAACTCAGTTAATTGTTGCTGTTACACCAGATGCTATATGCCAAAATTTTAAGAATAAAGCGCCTTTGATCAATGAATCTCAGAGGCTTGAGATTGTTCAGGCTTTAGATTGTACTGATATTGTGGATCACAACCCTTGTTCTTTGGAGAAGACTCTTGAGTCTGTTAAATGGATTAGCCAATGGGAAGTGAATCATGTGGTCGTAGGAGGTGATTGGGAAGGTAGTGAGCGTTGGGAGCGGCTGATCCCATTATTGGCAGAAAAAGGGATTACCGTAGATTTTGCTCCTCGTACTGAAAATATTTCTACCTCAGATCTGGTTCTTTCGATTAAAAAAAGCTGAAGTTGATATCATATTGAAGTGTTTATAGTTTTAAAGGGGCTATTATCCACAAGCCCCTTAGCGATTCACTTTTAGCTCATATACCAACTGGTTTCCATTTGGCTCAGCATATAGCTCATAATTTTTTCCATCAGCTGGTTGGCTTCACTAAACAGTTCTAAATCGACCAACATGGCTTCGGCGGGTTGGGTATTGGGTCCATCATCAATTTCATGACCGCAAGCATCGATGAGTTCTTTTGCAGCGTCTGGTGTCGTTTCTAAATGGAATTGCAAAGCAACTACACGATCCTGATAGATAAAACCTTGATTAGAACAACCATCGCTCGTCCCAATAGAAATAGCTTCATTTGGCAAGCCAAATGTATCGCCATGCCAATGAAAGGCTTGAAACTGTTGCGGAAGACCCAGCACCATCGCATTAGGTGTGGTCGTAATAGGATACCAGCCGATTTCACGGTGTTCGTTTTTATGGACTTGTGCGCCTAATACGTTAGCCACCAATTGAGCGCCTAGGCAGATGCCCAGTACCATTTTACCTTGCTCAACGGCTTCACTAATAAAGAGCTTTTCATCCTTTAGCCAGTCTATGACAGCTTCATCATTGACCCCCATAGGGCCACCAAGAACCATCAGTAGATCGTAACTGTCTTGATCCGGTAAAGTCTCGCCTGCAAAAAAGCGAGTAACGGTGACGGGATAATCATTCTTTTCAGCCCAGCGAGCGATGCTACCTGGGCCTTCATAAGGAACATGTTGTAAAACATGTATGCGCATTAGTGGTGATGCCTCAATTGCTTTGGATTCTGGATCTGGTGTTTATCATACATGAAGGATAAACAGCCGTATTTTAAATGTGGGTATATGGCGATGTATCTCAGTATTTGACTCTGGAGCGGTTCAAACTTATCTGTCTTATATTGAAAAAATCTAGAGGAAAATATGTGAGAGATAACGAGAGTACATGCTGCAATGATGATCTGAAGGGTAAATAATAACGAAGATAGCGATACCTGAGAAAACCTTAGGCGTAAAACAGAGCTGACACAATACAAAGGATGTCGTGTCGATGATGAGCTTAGCCTTCGACCATTCCTAATGCTGGAGTCGTTGCTAGTATCTATATAGAAGCCCGGAGGTTCGCTTATGGTTACCATAGTGCCAGATCAATCATTCTTCTTGGAAATAGTCTTCTTAGAAACAGTGTAAAACAGGAGAATAACAGGAATAAACTAAGATGCAATACTGCCGTAATAGTTCCCCTTCTGACATCCTTTTTTGACTTTATTCAGAAAGGGTATGGAGAGAGAGTATAGGTTTGAACCCCCATAAGGCTGGCTTACAGGAGTTATCAGGCCTGTCTCAGATGTAAGAAAGAGGCTGTTTCAATTACGCATAGCACTGTCTAGGGTATCTATAATTTCAACCCAGTCGGAATCTTGATCTAATCCTTGGGCTAAAAATGCGGCCTGAGAGTCATTAAAACAACTGGCCTCATAGATTGGCTGTCCTTTAGGCAGAGGGGAATTATCGGTAATAAATTTATTGATTGAATCGTCGTCACTCAGCAAGCCCAGCTGAGCAAATAGGGTGGTTAAGTTATGTGGAGAAAGATCCATACCTTGGTCTCCTGTAGAGTTAACAGAAAGTACCGGCAGAAGCGCCTGAAAACACTTGTACTGTTTGTTAAAACGATAAAAGTCTTTTTGAGTATAGAAAGAGATTGTACAAAAGCTAAAATCTGCGACGATTCATCAAAAAAATGCCCACTATTTTATCCTTTAGGAAAAATAGCGGGCAAAAATTGGCTTGAGGATAACCTCCTGTAGGCTATTTGGCTGACCCACATGAAGTTAAAGCTATTCAGAACGCCGTCTGTCGAAGTGTTCTAAAGGCTTGTCCCTATGCTATCGAATCTAATGCCGAGGCCCAATTGCTACTTGGTAGTAAACCTTTGGTTTTAGATAAGGCATCGGTTTTTCTGTTTTAATCAGCCGTAGGCTTGTTCTAATTGCCCGACCTTTTCTTCTTCTGCCATTAAAACGTCAGTAAGCGCCTTAGATACAATTTGAGCTGATTCTTGCCAGTTATGCTCTAACATTCCGCCATGACCGGCATCGATCCAATAGGGTGTACAGCCATAGGTCGCCGCAGTCATGCTAACGATAAGCTTGGGGACGAGCTTGTCATGGCGAGAGCCAACAACCGCTATGGGTGTTTTGGCCACTTCAAAAGGATTCGGTAAGTTATTACAACTCATATCCCATAGCAGGGTTTGTGACTCGGGCTTTAATAGACCAAGCCAACGTTCGAGTTTTGCTTGATCTATCGGGCCTGAGAACAGATAACGTTTCAGTTGTTCCGTGGTCGTCAACTCTGGCATCAGGTAGGATTGAGACATCTCTAGAGTGGTCACAGGATCTTGCCAGAAGCTTTGCCAGGATAGAGGGAGCATACCTTGAGGCGGTATACTGTTCATCAAGACCGCACCACGGGATTCGTGATCACTTAAGAAACGTTGTACCACCATACCGCCCATAGAGTGCCCCACTAAAATAGGAGGCTGTTTGTGACTCATCTCAATGGCTTGTATGGCATCTTTTAAATCTTGTACATAATCATTTAAAGAATGCTGATTATTGGATGGTTTATAGGATTGACCATGGCCTCTTAAACTCACGGCATAAGCATGGTAACCATTATCAGCAAACCACTGGAGAAAGTGTTCTTCCCAGATCCAGGCGCCACAAAAAATACCGTGTACGAAGAGTACGGGAATGGCGTCTTTCTTTTTGGCCTTACGAGAGACCAGCTCTAATTCTGAAATGCCCAAACTGTACACTCCTTTACATACGGGATTGAGTGGTTGCTTGCTGCCAACCCTAGGAAATCTAACCTACCCACCTAAACAAAAGAATTTCGACATTATCCTGCTCGTGATTGGAGAATATCGTACTTTGTGTCCATAAATGTTGGTTTAGGTGCTTACTGGTTATATTAACCAAGGTTGATGCTGTCTTAGCAATCCTACTGTTGTATAGGTTAATAGGTAAAGTTTTCGTTTTTGCGACAGCGAGATGGTTTTCAGAATAATTCGACCGTTTTTGTCTTTTTCCTGTTTCTAGCTTCCCAGTCTCTACGTTTTTCCGTCGTTTAGGATTCTCCTATAGCGTCTATCTCTGTCCTGTTGTTGGTCCCTGATCACTTGTTTTAATCCCAACGATGGCTTTAATCCCAACGATAACAGGCCATGGATAAAAAACCGTACTCCACGCTGTCATGAATTATTTCCCCTTGGGGTTGTGTACTGGCACCGGCAGCCACCAATAAAGGAAGGTAGTGCTCTGGACTGGGATGGTTATCTTGTCCGTAAGGGGCCTGCAGGTAGTTTTCCAAGGCTGCTCTATCACCTGTGGTTACCGCATTATTGAGCCAGTTAATAAAGCCTTCAGCCATAGGCATGACAGGCTGTTGCGGTTCTCGGGCTTGTCTAAAATAATTGAGATTATGGGTCGCTGCGCCGCTGGCAATAATCAGGCAGTTTTGGCTTCTAAATGGCTGTAGCGTCTGACCCAATTGCCAGTAAAAACTTTCTGGCACGCCTCTGGGAATAGAGACCTGAATAACAGGGATATCGGCTTCGGGATAGATTAATTTCAGTGGCGACCAAACCCCATGATCTAGTCCGCGAGTAGGATGCAGGCGGGCATCTATATTATTTTTACTCAGCAGTTGTTGAATCTTCTCGGCTAATTGAGGTTCCCCGGGAGCAGGATAGTCCATCTTATAAAGCGCATCCTGAAAACCATAAAAGTCATAGATGATTTCAGGCTTCGAACTGGCGGTAATACCCACAATAGGTGCCGGAGTTTCCCAATGAGCCGAAATAACAATAATGGCATCAGGTCTTGGAGTATCCTGCTCCAATTGATCCGCTAACTGACAATAGAAATGTTTTGCCGGTGTATCTTGTAAGATCAACTCTGGTGAACCATGGGAGATAAATAGACTGGGTTGTATCTTACGTTGGCTTGCTGAAGTCTGGGCTGATTGAGACATTACCGGCTCCTTGTCGTAGGACTTGGACTGTTAAATGATGATTCAAGTATTAAAGCCAGTTTATCCTCTTGTACCCCTTTTAAATATAAGGCTTATCTGGAATCAGTATTAACTACTAGTTAACAATAGCGGCATGATTAGCAGAGAAAGGGCCGTTAAGGGTGAGAATATTGGCTTATGAACCGTCTCAGCCCCAGCGGATAAAATGTTCCCTTGGCATAGGGATATAGGCATATGATAATGCGGCCCTCAAAGACAGTATTGTATTTAATCCGCTTAAAGATAACGCAGAACTAGCGGATCAATTAGAGCACCTATCAAGTACTACAGGTAAGAAGATGTCTGAAAATACCCCAACGGTTGATCTGTATTTTACGGAGCAGGGTGAAGGATTCCCGCTGATTATTATTCATGGCCTATTTGGTTCCGCGGATAACTGGCGAACCCTCGCGAAAAAGTTTGCTGAGCACTACAAGGTGTACTGTATTGATCTGCGTAACCATGGTCGCTCTCCTCATATTAACGATATGAGCTATGGGGCAATGGCAGCGGATCTGCTGAAGTTTATGCAGGACAGAGGCATCGAACAGGCCCATATTATTGGTCACTCCATGGGCGGAAAAGTAGCGATGCAACTGGCATTATCTCACCCAGAGTCGGTGGCAAAGCTAGTTGTAGCGGATATCGCCCCTGTGGTTTATGAGCACGGCCATGATGATGTTATCGACGCTTTTTATGCGGTACGTAATGCCGGTGGCGTAGCCTCTCGTAAAGAAGCCGATCAGTTAATGAGCCAGCATGTGTCCGAGTTAGGCATCCGCCAGTTCCTAATCACAAACTTAGAGAAAAAAGACACAGGCAAGATGGAATGGCGTGTCGGTCTGGATCAGATTCGAGATAATTACGAATCTGTCATCTTAGCCCCCTCTCTAACGACTGAATCAGGTCATGCAGGACAAGTATTTGGCGGTGACAGCCTGTTTATCCGAGGTGATCGCTCTAACTATGTATTGGATCAATATCGCCCGCAAATTGACGCCCTATTCCCCAATGCAGAACTGCAAACGGTTGAAGGCACAGGACACTGGCTACATGCAGAAAAGCCATTGGAATTTTTAGAGCGCATTAGCACCTTCTTACGCTAAAAGAACCATGCTTCATTAGCCCCTGTTATTCTCAGGGGCTAGATTCTCAGGGGCTAGATGTTCAAAGGCTCGGTGTTCAAGGGCTAGATACTCTGAACAGGGGCTGCCCCATAGAACAATATCAACCGCACTGCCCTCAACATCCCGTTGGGGAATAGCTCTTTATGGCCTAACGTAGCGTGGATAAGCCAGAGGCGCATCCGCGATTTCCCTATATGCTCAAAGGTTGATAGAGCGATTTCCTTATGCACTCAAAAGCCGATGCAGCGTGAGGCTCGTGTAGGTTGGGCTGAGCGAAAACGCTGTATTATCAATCAATTAAATCTTAAATATCGCGAACCCCAACGGCAGTCCTACGTACCCCCGATACATGATATTGGAGTGGGAAAGATCAATGGTATGAGAGGGCTTTGCATTACCCGCAACATCCCGTTGGGGTTCACGGCTTCACCTTCATCATGAAATAAAACTATGAGCTATAGCCGTTCAGCCCAACCTACACAATCCTCATTCCAGATAGACTTTATCGAATTTAGCTCAATGGAAAT
This sequence comes from Oceanospirillum sp., assembly GCA_047518265.1. Classification (GTDB taxonomy): domain Bacteria; phylum Pseudomonadota; class Gammaproteobacteria; order Pseudomonadales; family Halomonadaceae; genus Oceanospirillum. The sequence continues at coordinate 38,570 of JAKZRG010000060.1, read as the reverse complement.
TTGGGCTAAGGAATTGGTTTTGTACTCTTCTTTCGCAAAATATGGAATACCTAAGAACGAGGAGGGGGTTAGGTATAGGGAAGTAAATCATAATAGAGTAAATTAGAACTATTGCGGGTAAATATCAGGGAACCAGGATGACAGATTCAGCAAAACCAAGCTTTCCAGAACTATTAACCGAACTGGCTGATGAGTCTAGCGTACCTAATGGTGCGCCCACGGATTTGGGTTTCTGGCAAATGTTATTGGAGCAAAGGGAGGAAACAGGCGTGGAATTATTTCAATCATTATCTGTATTCGTTCAAAAACAATCAGTTACATTGAGGTGTAATGATAGCGAAGCTGAGCGATCAAAATAGTGTTGTTTTCATATTTGTACACTAAGCGATGTTCATCATTAATTCGTCTTGACCAGTAACCTGCCAAGCCATGTTTCAGTGGTTCCGGTTTACCAATTCCCTCATAAGGGTGTCGTTGGATATCTTTAATAAGAGTATTGATTCTCTTCAGTACTTTTTTATCGGTACTTTGCCAGTAAAGATAATTTTCCCAGGCATGGGTCGAGAAGGTGAGCTTCATTCTATTAGCTCTCTTTCTTGTCCTTGACCAGATTCAAGTTCTGCGATTGATTCAAGTAATCTTCTAGCATTTTCTGGGGAACGAAGTAGATAGGTTGTCTCTTCCATTGCCTGATAATCTTCTAGGGACATCATGACAACGGGCGATTCACTTTTTCTAGTGATAATTACTGGCGCGTGGTCTTCACAAACTCGCTCCATTGTTGAGGCTAGGTTTGCACGAGCGTGAGTATAGCTAATGGCGTCCATAATAATTCCTATGTGTACGTGTACGAATTTACGTACATGTTAGTTCTAGTTGTTAAGTTTCGTCAAGTTAATAGGATTAAGTGAGAATCTTTACCATCCCCTTAACCTTCTCTTTACCCCTGACCCTGTACAAATAGCGTAAATACGCTTTTTGTCGGGTTGTCCCTATGCTCAAACTCTCTTTCACTTTGGCCAGTCTGGTGCTGCTTTCTGCCTGTAGCACTTTGCCGGGTTCCAAGTCGGATTTTACGCCGCAAGCGACGCGGGTGGATCAGTCTCATCAGCCGTTTGTTTCCGGTCAGTGGCAAAGCGGTGTTGCTTCTGATCAGGCATCTGCATCGGCTATTGATCAGGACCAGTTAGCGGATCAGTTATTGAACCTGGTGAATGATCCTGAGCTTAGCAAGCTGGTGCAGTTGGCGTTGGCACAAAACCAAGACCTGCAGTTATCGGCGTTGCGTTTACGTCAGTCTCGGTTGCAGTTGGGTGTGGCGCGGGCGGGTGATAAGCCGACGGTGGATCTGAGTTTTAGCAGTCAGCGGGCCAATCAGCCGGTAACCAGTACAACTCATAATTTATCGTTGAATATGGCTTGGGAATTGGATGTTTGGGGCCGTTTGGCGGATGCGTCTTCTGCGGCGGAGCGGGAGAGTGAGGCTTTGCAGCAGGATTTAGCAGCGGCCCGTAACTCTCTGGTAGGGCGGGTGGTTCAGCGTTGGATCGATATCAGTGTGCGGGCTCAGGTTATTCAGGCGGAGCAGCAGCGTATTGATAGCTTGAATTCTACTCTGGAGGTGATTACCGACCGTTATCGCGACGGTATCGGTTCTTTGGCTGATCTGGAAGCAGCCCGTACCACGAGTGCTCAAACCAAGGCGACCATTGCCGCCCGTAAACAGGAACAGGCGGAGGCGATTCAGCAACTTAATTTATTACTGGGCCAGTCTTCTACCAAGGCTTTGGTTTTACCTGTGAGCATTCCTGAAATTACCTCTCCTCCTGCCATTTTACCGGCCAGTGTGATTGCGGCTCGACCGGATTTACAGGCGGCTTATCAGCGTATTGTGGCGGCGGATAAAAACACTGCGGTGGCTGAGAAAAATCTATTACCGGGTTTTAACCTAACGGCCAGTTTGGGGCAGTCCGATTCCGATCTGGGTGATCTGTTATCAGCATCTACGGGCTGGAGTCTGTTGGGTAGTTTAACAGCCCCCTTGTTTAACTCCGGTCGATTAAAAGCAGAGGCGGAGATTCAATCCCTACAAGCAGAGCAAGCCTATCTCAGTTATCAGCAAACCCTGTTAACCGCACTACAAGAAGTAGAAGCGGCTTTAGGACAGGAAAATGCGTTGGCCGCTCAACAGGGGTATTTGCAGCAGGCGTTAACCCATTCTCAGGCCAGTTTAAGTTATTACCGCAGCCGTTACCGAGATGGTCTGGCGGATATTCTGGATCTGTTAAATACCGAGCAAACGGCATTTGATGCCCGTATTCAATTATTAACGGTTCAGCAGACCCGTTTAACCAACCGTATCGCTTTGGGTTTGGCCCTAGGTATGGGTGTGTAACACCTTGGCCAGAGTAGGTTGGATAAGCGAAGCGCCATCCGACGCCTAGTTATCGGCGCACCTTTATTGTCGGAAGGCGCCTCCGGCTTTTCCGACCTACGTGTAAAAAAGACAGCCCTGAGCGATTAAACAAAGAGTCCAGTTATGAATAAAAAGTCATTTTTGAAAACCGCTCTGGTGACTGCTGTGGCTATCGCCGCCATTCCCGGTGCGATGATGTATACGGATTATGCCATTAGCAACCAACCGGAACCGGAACAGTGGGAAGAGGCGGTATCTATTCCTCGGGTGACGGTCATTCCGGTTCAAGCGGGTCGTCATCAGGCGAAGATTCAGGCTTACGGTGAAGTAACGGCGGTAGATGAGATTGGTCTGAGCAGTAATGTAAGCGGTCGGGTGATCTGGCGTAGTCCTCAGTTTGTGAAGGGCGCTGTGGTTAATGCCGGTGATGTATTGCTTAGGATCGATCCTGTGGAATATCAAGCAGCGGTGGCTCTGGCAGAGCAAGATGTGGCTGATGCAGAACTGGCGTTATTGCAGGAAAAACGTCAAAGCGCTCAAGCTGAAAAAGATTGGCGCAGAGCCGGGTTAAAAGAACAAGCCAGTGCTTTGGTACTTCGTAAACCTCAGTTACAAGCGGCTAAGGCCCGTTATCGTGCGGCGGCGGCGAGTTTGAAGAAAGCCCGTCATGATCTGGCATTAACGGAACTGAAAGCCCCTTTTTCTGCGGTTGTGGTTTCGCGCAATGTTGCCGTGGGCAGTTATGTGGATGCAGGGGTTGAGTTATCTCAATTGCGTTCCAGCGAACAGGCCGAAGTGGTGTTATCGCTATCGGCTCAGGAGTGGCAGTTACTGCCAGAGAATCCTAAAGGCATGGCGGTGGCGTTAAACCGTCGGGCCCAGTTATCCCTGGATGCTTTGCCGAGTAAAACGGCGTCGTTTGATGCATCTCAAGAGATGACAAGCACCTGGCAAGGACAGATTAGCCGAGCCAGCCGTTTATTGGATAATCAGACCCGTTTACGGGAATTAATTGTCAGTGTGGATCAGCCGTTACAGCAAAAAACACCACTGTTAACCGGTAGTTTTGTGGATGTATCTATTCAGGGCCGTGAGCTGGATAACTTGTTTGCCATTCCGGTTTCGGCGTTAACGGCTGATAGTTATATCTGGTTTTTGACCGAGGATGGTTTAAAGCGACAGAAGGTGACTCCGTTGTTTACTGGAAAGAGCGTTACCGGTAAGGGTGTTATAAGCAAGAAAACTACAAGTCAGCATACTAAAACAAGTACCAGTCAGTTTTATATTGCGCAGGGCAATCTGCCAGAGCAGTTGCAGTTAGTACGTAAACCTTTGGCCAGTTATCTGCCGGGCATGAAGGTAGAAGGAGTAAATGCTGAGGGTGTAAAGGTTGATTCTGCCGCTGTAACTGATGTAGAGGGTGATCGTTATGACGGATAAAACCCATCAGGGTTGGGTAGCGTGGTTTGCCCGTAACCCGGTTGCTGCCAATCTATTAATGCTGCTGATTCTGGTGGCGGGCATTATGACCGCTCTGAACCTTAGGGTAGAGGCATTTCCACCCCTGCCGCCTAACTCCATCAGTATCACTGTGTCTTATGACAGTGGTTCTGCCCGTTCTGCTGAAGAAGGTGTGACGGTCAAACTGGAAGAAGCCCTACAAGGTGTGCAGGGCATTAAAAAGATCTCCAGTACCTCGGATGGCAGTGGTGCTTATGTCACGGTGGAGCGTATCAGTGGTTATGATCTGGATCTTTTATATCGGGATCTGAAAAACCGGGTTGATGGTATTGCCACTCTGCCGGAGTCCGCAGAACGCCCCATCATTACTCAGGAAACTTATTTGGAAGATGCGGTCAGTATTCATCTATACGGTGATGCGGATGCAGATGTTCTACAGGAAACCGCCCGTCGTCTACGCCAGAAACTATTAGCCAACCCGACTGTTGAGCGGGTGAACTATTACGGTCATCGTACCCCTGAAATTGTGATTCAGATGGATGAGGGGCGTTTACAGGCTTACAACCTATCCATTGCAGAAGTAGCCGAACGGGTCGCAGCGTCTTCTTTAACCACTGCCGGTGGTGAGCTATTCAGCCCTGACGGTAATCTGATTGTTAAGGCGGATCATCAGCGTTATCGCCAGCGTGAGTTTGAAAATATCCTGATTAAAGAAACCTCTACCGGTCAGCGTTTGTTACTGTCCGATGTGGCGGTGGTTAACGATGGTTTTGAACAGAGTCCTGTTTTATCTCGCTATAACAGCCAGACTGCTATTGGTCTGGATGTGAAGATGTATAACAGCTCGGACATTATGCAGATCTCTAAGCAGGTGGCCTTAGAAGTTGATGCTTTTCGTCAGCAGATGCCTCAGGGTATTAAGGCGGATATTTGGAATGATCAAAGCACCTATATTGCCAGTCGTTTAAACCTGTTGCTGGATAACAGCCTGATGGGTATTGGTCTGGTCATGCTGCTGTTAGCGCTGTTTCTAAATGTGCGTGTGGCAATCTGGGTAGGTGCTGGTCTTCCTGTTATTTTTGCTGGTGCCATGTTGCTGATGGGGCCGGGGATTTTTGACTTTACCCTGAATGAACTGACCACCTTTGGCTTTATTATTGCCCTGGGTATTGTGGTGGATGATGCGGTTGTGGTGGGGGAAAGTATCTATACCGCTCGGGAAAAAGAAGGCGCCAGTCTGAAGTCCACCATTAAGGGCGCACAACGAGTCGCGGTGCCAACGGTCTTTGGTGTATTGACCACTATTGTGGCTTTTATGGCGTTGACTCTGGTCGAAGGGGAAATGGGTAAAATCTTTAGCTTTTTTGCCTTTGCCGCGGCCTTCTGTCTGTTTTTCTCGTTGGTAGAATCCAAACTTATTTTGCCTGCACATTTGGCCCATCTGAAGATGGAGTCCGAGCCCACCCGTAACCCGATCAAACGTGTTTGGGCATGGTTACAGGGTGGAGTGAGTGGCAGTCTTATCTGGTTTACTCGCAAGATCTATCGTCCTTTTATTCATAAAGTATTGAAATTCCGTTATGCCACGCTGATGGTGGCCTTGGCGATCTTCATTCTGGTGGCGGGCATGGTGCCTTCCGGTCAGGTTCGTGCGGTATTTTTCCCAGATATCCCCAGTGATTTTATTGAGGTCAGTCTGGAGCTGGAAGATGATGCCGGTTACGGTTTGGTGCATCAACAAGCGGTGCAGATTGAGCAGGTAGCGCTGGAGATGAATCGACAGCTAATGCAGGAATATGGCCTGACTCAGGAACCGATGCCTAGTCTCATGACCATCGCAGACAGTAAAAGTGCGTCTATTATTGCCGGTTTATCTCCTCGCACAGAGCGCCCTTTTGGTACTCAGGAAATTGCAGACCTGTGGGCTCAGAAAATTGGCCCTCTGGAAGGGGCGCGCAAGCTGAAATTTATCACCTCCTGGGAGGGGGCGGACGATATCAGCATCGAATTACGCTCAGAAAGCAGCGCGACTCTAACAGCCGTCGGTGTTGAGGTACGGAAAGGGTTAAGCAAGTTTAACGGTGTTTCCGGTATTCAAAACAGTATGAAGGCGGGGCAGGCTCAGATTGATCTACGTTTGCTGCCAGAAGGTCAGGCCCTAGGCTTAACCGTAGCGGATATCGCCAGCCAGATTCAGTACGCCTATCAGGGTTATGAGATTCAGCGTATTCAGCGTGGCCCAGATGAAGTTAAGGTGAAACTGCGTTATCCCGATCAGGATCGTCGCAGTATCGAGAGCTTACAAAAAGCTCGGATTCGTACCGCTAATGGTCAGATCCTACCCATCAGCAGTGTGGCAGTGATTGAGTCCCGTTATGTACAAAATGAGATTGAGCGTATTGATCGCAGCCGAGTGGCGGTGATCTCAGCGGACGTAGACAAATCATTGGCGTCTCCGGCAGAGATCTTGGCCGCTATGGAATCCGGTTTACTCGCGGATCTACAGAAACAGTACCCGGATCTAACGGTGAATCTGGCCGGTGAGGCTCAGGAAGAAGCAGAAACCACCGCGTCTCTACAAACGGCGTTTATTCTGGCGCTGATTGCCATTTATGCTCTGTTGGCGATTCCTTTGAAGTCTTATGTACAGCCTTTGATGATTATGAGCGCCATTCCCTTTGGTATTGTTGGTGCGCTGCTAGGCCATTGGTTGCACGGAATTCCTCTGAGTATCTTGTCGCTGTTTGGTATTTTGGCGCTATCCGGTGTGGTGGTAAACGACAGTCTCTTGCTGATCAGTCGCTACAATGAATTAAGAGGGGAAGGGTTGCCGCCAAAACTGGCCATGGTACGAGCCGGTAGCAGTCGTATGCGGGCAATTATTCTGACCTCTATAACGACTTATGCTGGTCTAATGCCCTTGATTGCAGAAACATCAGCCCAGGCACAGTTCCTGATACCTGCTGCCATCGCTATGGGATACGGTATTTTGTTTGCTACCATGATCACCCTGATTCTAATTCCAGCGCTGGTGCTGATCAGTGAGGATTTAACGCCTGCCAATTGGTTTAAAAAGGCAGGGACTAAAAGACAAGGTGCGACTAAAAAGCCGTTACTGACTGCCGAACAGATGGAGCCCGTGTAATGACGCAAACGCCACTGAATGTGTTGTTGGTGGAAGATGATCGAGATCTGGCCGCTTCTGTAGCAGATTATCTGCTACTGGAGCGCATCACCTGTGATCATGCCTATAACGGTCAGGCCGGGTTAACCTTGGCCAGCGAGAATCCTTATGATGTGATACTGCTGGATCTTATGTTACCCCGTATGGATGGCCTAACGGTATGTGAAAAACTGCGGGAGAAGGGTATCGATACTCCTGTTTTGATGCTTACCGCACGGGATACTCTGGATGATAAAGTCGCCGGTTTTAATGCGGGAACCGATGACTATCTGGTAAAACCCTTTGCACTGGAAGAACTGGTAGTCCGGGTGATGGCGCTAAGTAAGCGCCGCAGTGGGCAGGTGCAAAAACTGACGGTAGCGGATTTGACCTTAGACCTGCAAAGCAAAATCGCCACTCGTAACGGCCAAACCCTGAAGCTGACACCCACAGGCTGGGTTTTATTGGAAACCCTTATGCGCGCCAGTCCCTCTGTGGTCACACGACAAACCCTTGAAAATACCGTTTGGCCGGATGATGTACCGGACACCAATAGCTTGAAGGTGCATATGTACAATTTACGCCAGCAGGTGGATAAACCCTTTGAGAGCAACTTGATTCATACCTTACCGGGACAAGGGTTTGTGGTTAAGGTCGAAGGGTAATTGATTATGAATAAATCCGCTTCTCGCCGTATCGCTCGTCGTACCCTACGCCGTGAATTAAGCATCTATATTCTTGGTTTAACGCTGTTCTCGGCCTGCTTTTATACCCTGCTGCTGACCTTTTATTATGAACGGGGATTTGCGGAAACAGCACATGTCACGCTTCGAGTAGAGATGCGAGAGTTTGCTAAAAAATATGCGCTAGATCCAACGACACCTTTACCCAGTTCACAGACCTTTTATTTCCGTATTGATGATTGGCAATCCATGCCGGAGTTTTTTCAACAGGTGATTACTCAGGAGGAGATGGATAGCGGTGAGGTTATTGATGTGGATTGGAGCCCTAATGGGCATCGAGAATGGGAGGGGGCTCGTTATATTGTGGGGCAAAGCCTTGTCCTAGCTGATGGTAAACGTTTGTATGCTATTACCGACCATGATGCTGACTTACTAACTGAAAGAGAGAAAAAAGAATTTGATGTTCATTTCTACAAAATCTTTGTAGTGGGCGGCATCTTTATTTCCCTGATGGTACTGATTGTCTGGTTTTTTAATCGCCGAATGCAACGTTATACCAATGCACTGGCGGTGTGGGCAGAACAGCTATCTATGGAAAATATAAATCAGGAGATACCGGACTTTCGTTATCAGGAACTCAATAGCATTGGTCACCAGCTACACGGTGCTTTTGATCGTATTTCCAGACTGTTAGAGCGAGAACATCGTTTTTTACGTAATGCCAGCCATGAACTGCGTACGCCTATCGCTGTGGTACGAGCGAATATGGAACTGTTGGATAAAATGGGTTACGACGAGATCATGGGGCGACCTTTGGGCCGTATTAATCGGGCCAATAAAGGCATGCAGCAATTGATCGAGACCCTGTTATGGTTAAGTCGAGAAAATGAAGCGGCGCCTCAAACTTCAGTCATCCAGCCAACAGTATTTCTGGAAGAGATTATCGAGGACTTAAAATATCTTCTGGATGATAAGCCCGTCACTATGACTTGTGATTTTTCCGAAGAGGTCCATCCTATCGAATTACCCGTCACCCCTTTACGCATCGTCTTAGCTAACTTGATTCGCAATGCCTTTCAGCATACTCAGGAAGGGCAGGTAAGTTTTACCCTAACTCAGGATTCCTTGCAGATCGAAAATCAAGACAGTGGTACGGCCCATGGGGACAGTGACGACAGTTTTGGTTTGGGCCTGATGATGGTACAGCAAATCTGCGAACGTATGCAGTGGCCATTGGAATTGGAACATAGAGATAATGGCGTAAGGGCTCGATTAGTTTGGGGTGGATGAACCGGTATAGGGAAAAGCATGTCAGGAGTGTTCTGAAGGGACGATGACTTTTTCAGAGACTCCTTAGGTATGTATCAATCAGTCTTTTTTTAAATGCCGCTGCAAAAAATCATTCAACAGTTTTAATCGATAGGTGGCTCTACGGTCTTTGGGGCGTAGGGTATACAAGTTTAATATTGGGGCATCGAACTCCTGCAGTATGGGCACTAAACGGCCACTGGCAATATCGTCAGTAACCAGAAATTCCGGCACCTGACAAATCCCTAAACCGGCCAGTAAGGCTCCATGGAAAAGCTGGCTGTTATTGGATTTTAGCTTGGGTTCCATATGCACTTCTAACGATTTCTTTCCGTCATAAAATAGCCATTTAATGGCTGTACCCGGTAGGTTATAACTTAGACAATCATGTTCAATCAGTTCACTAGGGTGCTGAGGTATGCCGTGTTTCTCAATATAAGCGGGTGCGGCACAAGCAATAAACGAATAACTGGTGATACGTTGGCAGAGCAGGCTACTATCGCTGAGTTGCTGCGTTAAGCGCAGAACCAGGTCATACTCCCCCTCCAGCACATTAACGTGCTGATCATTCATTTGGATATCCAGATGAATATCAGGATAGGCGGCCATAAATTCGGCAAGAATAGGCGCAAATTGACTCAATCCCCAAGTCATAGGAATACTGATACGTAACTTGCCTTTAGGTTTTTCCTGAGTTTCTACCAGCTCATCTTTTAGTGTCGTCCATTGATTTAGTAATACCAGAGCCTTTTGATAGCAGGCTTCTCCGCTGTCGGTGATTTGCATCTGGCGGGTACTGCGATGAAATAGGGTGGTTTCCAGCTCTGCCTCTAGGCGCTCAATAGACTTAGACACTCGGGCAGCACTGATATCCAATCGTTTAGCCGCAGCGCTAAAGCTACCGGACTCCACAACGGTCTTAAATACTTTCAAACTGTCGAGCTGATTAATCTTGGTCATCTTAAAGAGTTTGTCATTTTAAAAGTGGCTCATCTTAGAACGTTTGTTATTTTCAATAAAAAGTTATTAATCTTTCAATCTGGATCGATATTCACAGTGTTTTTGATGACTGTCAAACTGCATGCAAGTTCAGTTAACCCACTTATTCGTTAACCCATAAGGGATATGACAATGACAGAATCATTAAATACTTCAGTTAGCCATACCGCTCTGTTTGAATCGACCAAAATAGGATCTATTGAGCTAAGCAATCGTTTAGCCGTAGCACCGATGACCCGTGTTAGTGCCAATGATGATGGTACCGCTAATAGCCAGATGCAAAGCTATTACCATGATTTTGTTAAGGGTGGCTTTGGTCTGATTATTACAGAATGTCTCTATACCGATAAGGCTTACAGCCAGTGTTATCGACAACAACCTGGGATGAGTGACTATGCTCAGGCGGAGAGCTGGCGCAGTACCATTCAAGGGGTTCACAAAGACGGCGGTGCTATTATTGCTCAGCTGGCTCACGGCGGTGCTATTTCTCAATACAATCAATACGTGAATAAAACCGTAGCACCTTCTGCGGTAAAACCGTTGGGCCAACAGATGACGGCTTACTACGGTGACGGGGATTATGCTTTGCCCACCGAGATGAGTGAACAAAATATCAAGGATGTAGTGCAGGGCTTTGCTGATGCAGCCTTATTAGCCGAATCGGCTGGCTTTGATGGCATCGAGATCCACGGGGCAAACGGTTATTTATTGGATCAGTTTTTAACCACCTATACCAACCAGCGTCAGGATCAATACGGTGGCAGTTTAAGTAATCGTCTGCGTATTCATCGGGAGATAATTCGTGCCATACGTGCAGTGGTTAGTCCTGACTTTTTAGTGGGAATACGCTTTTCTCAAACCAAGGTGAATGATACGGAGTACCGTTGGCCTGAAGGTGAGGCGGCTGCAAAAGAGATCTTCAGTTTAATGGGAGAGAGTGGCGTTGATTTTATTCACACCACGGAATATCGATTGGATAAACCGGCCTTTGAGAACAGCCTGTCATTGGCTGCTTTGGCTAAGCAATACAGTGGCCTACCTGTCATTGCCAATGGCGGGGTTGATCAGCCGGAGCAAACAGAGAGTACACTAAACCAAGGACATGGGGATATTATCGCTTTAGGTAAAATTGCGCTATCAAACCCAGACTGGCCTAAGGCTATTCAGTCGAAAAAGGCATTAGTACCGTTTGATTACGCTTTGTTATCGCCCATTGCCAATATAGAGAACGGTAATCGTTATTTAGCGCAGCAGAAATAGAGAATACCTGAATAATGATTTCTAAAGCACTCTACAGAGCAATCTATGGGGTGCTTTTCAGTTATTCCTCTTCTTAAGAACTGTATTTTCCTCCCTGATTGCAATAAGTTTTGTTCTATATTTATCTGTAACCTATTGAAAGATAATGGTTATTAATTTTGTGCATTTAAATATTTAAATCATGCGTTTCACTAATTTATCGATTGAATCTAATCTGGGTGTAACAAAAGTGCTCAACGAAGCACGACACAGAATACGTTGATTAGAACAAGATTTGAGGTGTGAAATGTCCCATATGCAAGCTCCAGGTTCTACAGGTCCAGACGCTGATCTACCAATTTACGGCTCTCTAGGTATGACCTTTATGGAATTTCCTATTGTCAGCAATATCGCAGAATCAGATGCTGAAGTTGTGGTAAGCGGTGTGCCGTTTGATATGGCGACATCTGGACGTCCTGGTTCACGTTTTGGACCTCAAGGTGTACGTCAGGCTTCTGCACAATTGGTTTGGGAAGGCGCTCGTTGGCCTTGGCAGTTTGCTCTGGATGATCACCTGAAAGTGGCTGATTCCGGTAATATTTTGTTCAAACATGGCGAGCCACAAACCATGGTTGAAAATCTGGAAGCGCATATTAGCCAGATTATGGATTCAGATAAAAACTCTCTGACCTTTGGCGGCGACCATTTTATTACCTTGCCTGTACTGCGGGCTATTGCGAAAAAACATGGCCCTGTGGCTCTAATCCATTTTGATGCTCATACGGATACTTATTCCGGTGGTACTAAATACGACCACGGTACGCTGTTTCACCATGCCGTAGAAGAAGGTTTAGTCGATACCGAGCACTCACTGCAGATCGGTATCCGTACAGCTTACACTCTGGAAGGCCACCCATTTGAAGTACTGGATGCTTCTTGGGTGAATGATCATGGCCCTAAAACGTTATTAGAGCGTATCCGTGATCGGGTCAGTGATAAGCCGGTTTATGTCAGTTTTGATATTGATGGTCTAGATCCTTCCTTTGCACCGGGTACAGGTACCCCTGTTGCGGCGGGTATCAGCATGGATTGCGCGCTGAAAACCATCCGTGGTCTGCAAGGTTTAAATTTAGTGGGTATGGATGTAGTGGAAGTGGCACCCGCTTATGACCACTCAGAGATCACCTCGCTGGCCGGTGCTACGTTGGCTTTGGAATACCTTTACGTACTGGCGGCCAATAAGGGCGCAGGTAAGTAATCCTTATTGAATGAATACCTCTCGCTAAGGCGTAAGCGTTCTGCGCCTTAGCTCTTTTTCTACTATTTCCTAACACTTGGCCTGCTTTTCTACCGTCTACTTTTCAACATTCCAAAAGGAATGATGGCGAAGCTATGCTTAAAGGTAGCCCGCCAAAATAGTTAAACAGAGCCGAGCGTTATGCCGTTTCTCCTTCGGCTACCCTATTGGAGTTTCCAGTGGGTTAGCCACTTTTAGACAATTTGTGAAAGCCCCAATAAGGCTTTTATCGGAAACGCTAACCTGGAGCACATGATGATGACAACAAGAACAACGCTGACCGCCATCCTGACAGCTACTTTATCCATTCCCTCTTTATTCATACCGGTGGCCGCTCAAGCCGAAGAAAAGGTTCTTAATTTTTATAATTGGCCGGATTATATCGATCCTGCGGTGATCAAGGCTTTTGAGCAAGAAACAGGCATCAAAGTAAACTACGACGTTTACGATTCCAACGAGGTGTTGGAAGCCAAAATGATGACCAGTGGCTCAGGCTATGATGTGGTGGTGCCCGCCGGTTCATTTTTAGAGCGTCAGGCCAAAGCAGGGATCTATACCCAGATCGATCATAGCAAGCTCAGCCATTACGGTAATCTGGATAAAGATCTTTTAAATAAGATTGCACAGCATGATCCGGGTAATCAGCATAACGTGCCTTACACCTGGGGTACGGTAGGCTTGGGTTATAACATCGAAATGATCAAAGCCCGAATTGGTGATATGCCCACCAATACGCTAGATCTGATATTTAAGCCTGAGTTAGCCGCTAAGTTTGCAGATTGTGGTATCAGTGTGCTGGATTCACCGGCTGAGGTGACCTCTATTGCGCTTAATTATTTGGGTTTAGACCCTAACTCCGAAAAGAAATCCGATCTGAAAAAAGCCTCTAAGTTGATGAAGTCGGTACGGCTTCATATTAAGCAGTTTGCTTCCAATAAATATATTGCTGATTTGGCCAATGGCGATATCTGTTTAGCACTGGGCTATAACGGTGATATTGGTCAGGCGCAGATGCGTGCGGATGAAGCGGGTCAGAATATTAGCCTGCAATATGTGATTCCTAAAGAGGGGACTTTGGCCTGGTTTGATCTGATGGCGATTCCAAAGGATGCGCCTCATCCTGAAGCGGCTTATCAGTTTATTAACTATTTGCTGAAAGGTGAGAGTGGTGCGGGTATCTCTAACTACGCCTACTTTGCCGTGCCTAACTTAGCCTCTGAACCGTTTTTATTAGACGAAGTGAGAAACGATCCAAGCCTGTATCCGTCAGATGAGGTAAAACAGCGACTGTTTTCACAAAAAGCCCATAGCGCTAAATACGATCGCTTGTTAAGCCGTGCTTGGACCAATCTAAAGACTAATCGTTAGATCGGTTAATATCTTTATGAGAAGGCTCTTTGTCGGTGATTATCGGCAAGGGCTTTTTTCTTTTCTATATGATCAGAATTAAGTAGTTAAACAAAAATTCTTATCAGGAGTGACAGAGTATTCGCGGATGCGCCTCTGGCTTATCCGCGCTACAGTATTGGTTACTCCGCAGAAAGACTTATGTTTTTGTGTTTAATCCTGTCCCCGACCCAATCTAAAAGTAAATAAAGCCAGTGTTGCCGCAATAAGCAGCGTGGCTGGTAATAGCGCAATATCGATCTGTATTATCTGTGGTGTTATCTGAGCCACGGCAGAGCCTACCAGCAATTGAATAAACCCCAGCATACCGGTGGCTGTGGCTGGTGCGCCTTTGGCGGTACTAATCGCGGCGGACTGGGCGCTGGGCTGGCTGAGACCTCGACCAAAGGTAAATAAAGTCATCGGGACAAATAACGCCATATAGCTGACACCCTGAATTAGGAAAAGGCTTAGCATTAAAGCTGCCGCTAGCAGGGACAGGCTATGTCCTAGCGGAATCATACGATTGACGCCGAGCTTGGCGGAGATCTTTCCTGCGGTCATGCTACCAAAGAAAAATCCCCCGGCTACCAGTAGAAACCAGTTACCGTAATCGGCAGAGTCTCCGGCCAGTTCCTGATCCACTATAAAGGGTGCGCTGGTCATAAAAGCAAAAAAGCAGGAGGCGATCAGGGTGCTTGATAGCACCATATACACGTACTGTCGGCTTTGCAGTACCTCTTTATATTTGGCAAAAATCTGCCCAATACCACCCGTTGTATTTCTCTCTTTTGCGCTTTCTGGCACATAGTAGATCGCGGCTGCCCAAACCAAAGAACCCAGAATCATGGAGAGATAAAATACCGATTGCCAGCCAACGGCGATATTCAAATAACCGCCTATGGTGGGGGCCAAGGCTTGAGAGGTGGCAATGCCTAATGTGATATAACCCAAATACCCCGCCGCTTTATCTCGGCCATGTTGTTCCACCAGAATACTGCGAGCCAGCAACATACCGGTACAGCCACCGAGGGCTTGTAAAATCCGCCCCATCAATACCTGCCAGATATCCGCAGCCATAGCCGCCAACAAACAACCCAGTACATGGATAATAAAGCCCCAAAGCAAGACCGGCCTGCGACCATAACGATCTGCCAGTGGGCCACTAAAAAACTGACCAATAGCTAGGGTTAACAGATATAGGGTGAAACCTAACTGCACGGTAAACTGATCCGTGGAAAAGGTTTCCACCAACCCCGGCATAATGGGGGCAAATATATTCAGTGCCACAGGACTAGCAATGGCCATGGCCAACAGCATGGTCATAGGAGGGGATAAATTTTTATCGGACATCTCGATTGTTTCCCTGTGACATTACACCTACCCAGATTAGTTAAGCATCAAGCTTAATATCAGAGTGTTTTCGGTATGGGTTTTAAAACTAAAAAAGCCTGACTCAGAGCGTGAAACCCTGAGTCAGGCAAATACAGGCAACCGAAGTCACACTGCGGGGTCTAGCATTCAATAAAGACTGTGCTATTAACGGCTGAGAGTATTAGCCGATGACTTAATATTTGGCTCCAGCCTCCAGCCTTTATGGATTCGGATTACGCAATACCATCAGACGCAGTTCGGTCATATCTTCAATAGCGTACCGGACACCTTCACGGCCCAGGCCACTGTCTTTTACGCCGCCGTAGGGCATATGATCTACACGCCAAGACGGTACATCACCGATAACCACGCCACCTACATCCAGCTCATCCCAGGCTTTATGGGCTTTGTAGATATCTTTTGTGAAGATACCGGCTTGTAGGCCAAAGTCACTGTTGTTGATCTCTTCCAGTGCTTCATCAAAATCACTGAAACGAGACAATACTGCTACTGGGCCAAAGGCCTCTTCGTTATTAACGGTTTGATCCGCACCAACATTTTCCAGCAGAGTGGCTTGTAGCATGGCGCCATCAAGCTCACCGCCGCACAGTAGGGTTGCACCATTGTTAACGGCTTCTTCTACCCAACCGTGTAGTCGCTGAGCTTCTTTTTCCGAAATCATTGGGCCGATGAAGGTAGACTCATCTTTTGGATCACCCATTTTCAGGGCTTTAACAGCAGAGGTCAGCTTGTCACGTACCGCGTCATACAGGCTATCGTGCACCATAATACGCTGAACACTGATACAGCTTTGACCGGATTGGTAGTAAGCACCAAAGACGATACGGGTTACCGCATCTTCGATATCTGTACCTTCATCGACCAAACAGGCTGCGTTACCACCCAGTTCCAGAACCACGGGTTTTTTACCGGCTTTGGCTTTTAGTTTCCATCCTACGTCTGGAGAACCGGTAAAGCTCAGCAGCTTCAGACGGTCATCCGTAGTGAACAGATCAGCACCATCACGGTGACAAGGCAGTACAGAGAACGCTCCTTCTGGTAGATCCGTTTCTGCCAGTACTTCACCGATAATCAGCGCGCCGATAGGCGTCAGACTGGCAGGCTTCAGTACAAAAGGACAACCAGCAGCAATCGCCGGAGCAACCTTATGAGCTGCCAAGTTTAATGGGAAGTTAAATGGAGAAATAAAAGAACATGGACCAATAGGCACACGTTTCCACATACCGGAATAACCGTTAGCACGTGGATTGATATCCATAGGTATCACTTCACCACCGATACGTACGGACTCTTCTGCCGCGATGCGGAAGGTATCGATCAGGCGAGTTACTTCACCACGGGCATCTTTAATGGGTTTACCGGCTTCGATACACAGAGCAACGGCCAGCTCTTCATAACGTTCTTCAAAACGTTTAACACAGTGATTCAATACCGCTTGGCGTTGATAGGCAGGCATTTTGCGCATCGGCTCAGCTGCATTTTTAGCCGCTTCAATGGCACGGTCGATGGCATCAGTATCTGCCATAGCCACACGGGTAGCCACTTCGCCACTGTATTTATCGGTAACTGCCAGATCCGCATTAGGCGCTTCTGGACGGTTGGCTAGAAAGTAAGGGTAGCTGGCCTTTAACATGGTAATTTCCTGTCAGCAGTGCTGTTTTTAAAAGTGCTTTGGTAATGTTTATAGATCTATTAATTATGTTTTATCCACTGAATCTGCTTCGGGTTAGAGACCACGCAGCCTCTTAATACAGTGTTCAGCTTTTTCGCGTTATAACGACCGTTTTTAAAATCGCTATTCGCTATTGAGACTTAACCTTGTGCTTTTAACAGGGCATCAATACCTGCTTGAGCACATTCACCGTCTTGCTGCTCGGATGCACCGGAAACACCAATAGCACCCAGTACTACACCGTCTTTAATCACCGGAATACCACCACCAAAAGTGACTAAGCCGGGTTGTTGGCTTAGACCGTTTAGCAGATGTGGTTTCTCACCTAAACGGCTTTCCCATTGACTGGTCGGGAAACCAAAACTAGACGCTGTACGGGACTTACCTTCTGCAATACCGGTACAATAAGAAGGCGCATGGTTAATACGTTGCATCGCTAAAGGATTACCATGGCGATCCACAACATAAGCACAAATTTTTAGACCTTGGCCTTGTGCATATTCACAAGCAGCATGGGCCATTAAAGCCGCTGATTGCCAATCCAGGGAGTGTTCCTCGATAAACATAGTCGTGATGCCGTTCAATAAGAGATAAAGAGTGATATTTGATGGCTAACAGGGGGAGATTCACCTGAATTGTCAAAAAATAAGGAGGTACTTAATCAGAGCAGAGGTCAGACTAAAGGGATAAGCAGGCCTACCCCTTTATTGCTGTCGGATCAGCTTAATACTTGATAAGCATTAAACTTCAAAGGCAACGTTAACCTGACCTGTACCAGAGCTTGGGAAGTACTCACCGATGATTTCAGCTTTACCTTCATACTTATCCCAACCCAGAGCACCAAACAGCATAGCTGTATCGTGCATACCGCCTTCACCGCTACATTTAGCAGAGTACTCACCCAGCATTTTCAAGAAGGTGGCGTATTCACCTTGTTGCCACAGATCCAGAACACGCAGATCCATTTGACGGTTAAACTCACTGGAGATAGTGAATGTACCGTTGTTTGCTGCGTAGTCATCATTGGCCCAGATCTGGTGAGACAGAGAACCCGAAGCAATCAGTAGAACCTTGCTATCGCTGGCTTCAACGGCTTCACGGATCGCTTCACCTAAAATGCGAGAAGATTCGATGCTGTGAACTGTACACCAACCGGCGATGGAGACGACTTTCAGATCAGATTCTGGGTTCATATAACGCATAGGCACCAGAGTACCGTACTCAAGAGTCAGAGATTCAACCTGGTGAGATAGGGTGTGAACACCTTTCTCAGTGGCTTTCTCTGCAATCAAATCACCCAGAGCAGAATTACCCTTGTATTCATAACCCAGATTTTGGATAAAGTGTGGGAACTCATGACTGGTGAAGTTACCTTCAAAATGGTCAGAAGCGTTAACGTGGTAACCCGCATTTACCAACCAGTGAGTATCGATCACAACAACAGTATCCGCACCAGCAGCACGGGCACGACGAGCGATTTCCTTGTGACCATCAATGGCTTGCTGACGCTTACCTTCCAATGGGCCAGGATTCTCAGACATTAACATCGTCGGAACGTGAGTCACTTTTGCGGCTAAAACGATTTCGCCCATCTTCTTAAACCCTCTGTTATTTCTTATTGTGCTGATACCAACGTTATGGCTAACAGCTTTTTTAGCTTTTTAGTTTCCCCTCGTTTTGTGTGGCTAAACCCTAATCGAGAAGAAACTAGTTAATATGTTAACTAATGAGTCCAATATAATTAACATATTAACGAATTTCAAGTCCCCCTAGCTTAAATTTTGCGCTTAATCAATTATCGGAAAGGGGGAGGGGCGGCGATTTGTAGAGAAAAGCACCTTGGGTATGCTTTAAGGTGCTCGTTATAGTGTGTGTAATTAGTTATTTTTATTTTGTAGGAGTTTCAGCATTTCTCTTGAGTTATCAGCTGTATCCACAACTGCTCGTGTCACCTGAGATGTTGCCACCATAAATAACCCTGATATAGCGACTCCGATTCCAGGCCCTGTAGATATTAATATTTGGAGTCCCGTCGCATATTTACTTATGCTCCCAAGGCCCATAAATGCAGCTATAATTCCAATTGCAACGATAAACCAGCCACAATACATTAGGATATTTGCAACACCGATGGCAGTTGAATAATTTGATTCAGCTTTCTCCATATTAGACGCTGGAGCATTATTCGTAACAGATTCTTCAGGAAGATCTTTTTTTTCATCGTTACATGATTGGCATAAAACTCTTGAAGCGTTACCAAAATTAATACGTATATCCTTATCACAAGAAGTACATTTCACTTTAAAATTCCTTATTGAATTAAGCTAGATGGCAATAGATATGCTCTAGACCTGAGATTATCGAGACCTTCTTTTGCTCGTTGATATATTTCCATATGCGTAGTTTGTAGCTTGCACTTGGGGGCGTGAGCGTAGCAGATATTAGATCAAAACCATCCTAGTGATAACCCTTGTTTTTAGGGATGCGGAGGGGCTGATACCCCTTACTTTCTTCAGTGGCGAGTTCCGCGATGTTCTTAGGTATTTTTGATTTAGGTCTCATTTTAGGTTGTTCTACTTGCGGTAACTGACAGTGTATGACGCTTAATCCGACCTCTGCCTGTAATCCCTTCTATAGTTAATCAACAACCTGTTTATTATCACCAACCCTATATCCTTCAATAACCGCAAAGGATGAGCCTATGACTTCTTACTCATTCGGTAAAAGCCTGAAAGGCAGGATATTGCTCTACATGGTTTTGCCCACTTTAATCATATTTTTAGTGATTATTATTTTAAACACTCTGTTTCAAATGGATGAATTGACCCTTAAAGCTGAAACTTCTCTGATCAGTGAGGTGAAAAACACGGCTGGAATTATCGAGAAAGAAAATGCCATGGCTTTGCAGACGGCAATGACAATGGCGCAAGTTCAGGCCAGTGGTCTTTTGGGAGACCGTGAAACATCATTAAATTATGCTCGCGCTGTCTTAAAAGATAATCCGTGGCTAGCGGGTGCCTATTTTGGTTACGAGCCGAATGCAGATGGTCAGGATAAAAGCACTCTAAACTCTGAACTACCCTCAGAGTCGATGGATAACAGTGGGCGCTTTTTACCTTACTGGTATCGTGATGGAGGTGGCTTTAGTTTGGCACCTTTAGTGGATATGGAATCGAGTCTTTATTATGACGGTGTGAGAAAGTTGTTTGTCAGTTCTGGTAAACCAACAGGACTTGTTACGGAGCCTTATGTTTATGAAGGCAATATGATTGTTGAGCAAACCTACCCCATCGTTATCAATGGTCAGTTTAAAGGTATTGCCGGCGTGGATCGGGCGTTGGATGACATTGATAACTTGCTGGGCAAATTGAAAGCGTCAACCAATCAGGATTATTTTTTACTGAGTCGTCAGGGAAGCTTTATTGCTGCTACAACTCAAGCTAAAACGCTAAAAACCAAAGCGCTGAAAGATACTTCTTATGCCAGCTTGTTCTCTGCTTTTCGTCAGGGAAAAAGTAATGCAGATATTTTGTTGGGGGATGATCCGACAGATAACGTGAGTTATTACTATGCTTTTGGGCGAATCCATTCAGGGGATTGGGTTCTGGTGCAAAGAACCGCAGAGGAGCGCATAACGGATCCTTTGTATGCACAGTTATATCTCTTATTGGGTAAAGGATTGATTGGTGTACTGGTAATTTTGGCCTTGTCTCTGTGGTTTATATCCTCTATTTCTCAGCGTATTCGTACCGCTGCAGATCAAGCAAGAAATATTAGTTGTGGCAATATTAATCTCTCAGAGACGGCTAAACCGTCTAAGGTGAACGATGAAATTGGTGAGTTAACACAAGCATTACATAGTGTCGTTCATTCTTATAAGGGCATTAGTAAGGTATGCCAGGCAATTAGTCGAGGGGATTTTTCGGTCAAAATGGACAGTCGTGGAGATGGCGATATTGTCAGTCATGCGCTTAACAATATGGCAGAGAAACGCCAAGAGATAGAACAGATGTTGCACCACCGTTCAGGGAAGATTCTTGAGAATACCACCCGTCAAGGAGATGAAATCGATAACGTTGCCACTGCTACGGCTGAAATGACACAAACAATTGCTGAAGTCTCTCAACTAACCGCCCGCTCTGCAGATAATGCCAAAGATGTGGTGGAATCGGTACAGTCTGTTAAAACGCGTTTGGGTAATGCGGTTAATGAGGTTCAGCAGCTATCAGAGGATATCAGTAAAACCAGTGATGCTGTCAGTAAGGTCTCAGTGAGTACTGATGAGATTAATAATATTGTAGATGTCATCAGTTCTATTGCAGAACAAACGAACCTTTTGGCCTTAAATGCTGCCATCGAAGCCGCTAGGGCAGGAGAGCAGGGAAGAGGATTTGCAGTGGTTGCCGATGAGGTACGTAACCTTGCCAGTAAAACTCAGCAATCCACAGAAGAGATCAGTACGTTAATTTCCGATCTGACAAACAATGTGAAACAAGCCGTGACTCTCGTTGATCAAGGATTAACTCATGCCCAGAGTAGTGTGGATGTTACTCGTGAATCTAATGATGCTCTGTCTGCTATTACCCAGGAGGTCACAGATATTAGTGATTTGATGACGCAAATTGCAGCAGCCGTAGAAGAGCAAACCATGACCTGTGAAAGCATTAATCGTAATCTGACGGTTATTCGTGATAGTGCTCAGGAATTGAGTGAGTTTGCTAAGGATGGTTGAGCCTAAGCTAGAAAGTAAGGAATAGTAAATTTCTTACTTTCTTCAGTGCTTTTTTAGAAAAATTAAGCAAACGCTGCAGCAAAATTCTGTAATTCAGGGAGGTGTTTCGGTGTTTTTTGTTGAACAATATCCTCATTGATCTGCAATATTACGCCCTTAAAAACTTCCGTATTATTTTTAAGACCTTGCGTATTTTTTAAGCTATTGATCTCATTGAGGCTGGTATCGTTCAATTTAACTGAAAATCTCTTTGATGCTTTTGCCTTTGCCAACTCGGAGTCTAGAAGTATATTCAAATTCGTCGATTGATATCTGCCACTGCTCATTGCATGGAGATAATAAAGCACTAAGGGCTTATTAAAACTATCCGTTAGCGTAGGATCAATTTTTTGTGATGCTAGAGTTAAAATGTCCAGAAAGTGTGCCGGTAATCGAATATCGACAGGCGTTTTAATTTTGTTGTACTCCGCTTTTACCTTCGCGGTTGATTGCTTTGGAATACTGGCAACTTGCTCACATGTAGAACAGACCGCTACGAGCACATTTTTGACCGTACCAGACTTATCGCTAAAGTCGATATCTCTGAGTAAATAGGTCGCTTGTGTAAGCCCGCAGTTTGAGCAAACCACTTGTCTTTTATCACCTTCTTTAACAATTCTCATATTTAGATATCGCTCTCATGTACGCTGATAAATACAGCATCTGGCTCGATAAAATAAAATTTGATGTACCAACGTTTACCATTTTTGAACGGAGTGAAAACGTGTACATCAATTTCAGGTGCTTTGTGATGAGGGCTTACTGTATGTTCATTACCGCGAGTTTTTTTGATCAACGCTATAACGTAATCATCAGTCATTTGACCACATTGGAATAGGTTCTTAACATCAATGTTCTTTCTAATTTCGTGATCATATGAACCTGACTCAATACACGATACGAGCTGATTTTTTACTTCTGTAAAATTCACTCGGATGTTTTCCTTAACAAATGGGGTATCAGAGTTCTTTCCTAAAGCTCTGAATTAACATGCTGCCCTGCGTGTTAATTTAGTGTACGTAAGGCTGCGTACAAATTCAATTAAAGTACCGAAAGCATAGGTTATCGTTTCAACAATTCCAACAGATCTGATTTCCGACTGACCCCTAATTTTTGATAAGCCCTTTTGCGATAGGTAATCACGCTGGATATACCGACACCAATCTTACGGGCGACGGTTTTGGCGGTATGGCCAGAAGCGATCAGTTCGCAGATCTGGGCTTCTCGTTCTGATAAACCGGCAGCTAGTAGATGACCATGTACGCCACGGCCTTGGTTTTCTTCCCGAAAGTGTCGTAGTAATAGAGCGCTAATCAGGGCGCTACTTTGTTCTAGCCGCAATAACTCGTCTTCTGAAAATCCATCCTCATGTGCGCGATAAAAGTTAATATAAAACAGCTGATTGTGTTCTTCATCGTTCACGGCGATAGCAAACTTTCCAGACAGATCCGGTACATTAAAAAAGCGTCGTCGATAAACCGGAGACAGAGTTTTACGCAGTAATAATTCACAGGCGGGTTTTGCGGGGTTCTGTTGAGCTTCCTCTGCAAGGCGTGCTAATAGAGGATCATTTTTATAACTGCCATCCAGATAAAGAGATGCCAGTTGCAAGCCCAAGTCTGGGTTATGAATATTATGGGCCAGACGACAGGTGATTTTGCTTTGATTCTCCGTCAGTTCAAATACCATGTACTGTTCAATCTTAGCGATCTGATCCATCAGTTTAAAAAATCTGGGGTAGAAACGCTCGTTGCCGATCGCTTCTATACAGGAGGCCATAGGGAGATTGATCAGGTTAAACAGGGTATTTGTATCGATCATACAGGCTTCCTATTTCGTAGGTAGATAGGTCATAAGCAGATAAGCAGTGACACAGAAATTATTCGCTATTAGCGGATTTAGCACCACTGGCTCCCACGCTCCTGCGTGGTAGCCTAGAGCTATTTATTACCACGCGGAGCGTGGGAACAAGAATCGCTCTAAATGACGGAATATTTTTGTCCGAGTGCTTAGCTCGTAATCTGTTCTGATCTTACCAAGGTAACGAAAAATCTTTTGTAATACTCGTTATTTTTATAGGGACGGGATGTGTCGGATAAATTTCTTTAGGATTTTATTGAATAGAATTTATTTTTATCTATTACAACTCATACCGTGGCATGAACGATCAATAGAATGACGCTTTATCGCGGCGGCTCATCAAATAGTTTTAAATGTTCTTTTTTGTCTTCCATGTCTTTATCTGAATCGGCAAAGCGAGCGGCGATAGACTTCATAACCATCCATCTCTGGCTTCTCAATCCAGTTATTGGCTGGTGTCACCTTCAACCCCTTAAGAATTCATGTTGTTCAAGCTCTGATAGTAGATTCAGGGCCTGTTCAAATTCGAATGCTTCTATTGCGCTAATCAAAGGTTTGCACAAGATGGTTTGTTCTGGGGAAAATTGCTGCTGCAATTGTAAAATATGATCGAGCGCTTCAGCATCGCTATCTTTGAGAGAGTACTTAAGACGCTTGATTAATAGCTGTAATTTTTCAGATACCTTATTTTCATTATTATTTACTGGTAGATCTTCACTATCCCCTGTGATTAAGAACTGGTTTTCCAGAGTATCGATCAGTCTATCTTTTTCCTGAATAACCTGTGGTAATAGATCTTGAGTGTGACTGCTATCGTAGCCATATTGCGTACAGCTATCCTCTAATTTTTCAGCCAGTTGCTGTAGATCTGTTGCGCCTATTGTCCCCGCAGTTCCTTTCAATGTGTGGGCTAATCGGGTTGCTGCTTCGTTATCTTTATCTTGGCAAGCCTGAGCAAAATCATAGTCAAAATGCTTTTGGCTTTCATGGAACATAATCAGTAGGCGGCGGTACAGAGTACAATTATTCATTGTGCCCGCCAAACCGGCCTGAAGGTCTAGTTTAGCGATTGCACACAAGGCTAAGTATTCTTCTCTTAGATCGTCGTTATCTATTATCTGTTGGTGATCAGAGTGGTTCGGTTGAATCCAGTGGGCAAGAGTGCTGTGCATAATATCTATATCGATGGGTTTGGCCAGATGATCATTCATTCCAGCATCCAGCGCTTTTTCCTTATCACCCATCATTACATTAGCCGTCATGGCAATAATAGGAAGGTGCATCGCTTCCGGCATTTTTCGGATCAAAGCGGTCGCCTGATAACCATCCATCACCGGCATCTGGCAGTCCATTAGGATCAGGTTATAGTCTATGTCGTCTTGCAGGTGATCAACGGCTTCTTGGCCATTATTTGCCACGCTGACTTTAATGCCTACCTGATGCAACAATTCTGTTGCTAACTCCTGATTCATGGGATTGTCTTCAACCAAAAGAACTCGGGCACCTTTAAGGCTTTCTATTGGTGCAGGGATACTCTTTTGTTCTGTTTTCTGATGAGTCATTGAACCTATATGTAGGGCATGGCCAATGGATTCCAATAAGCTCGATGCTGTGACTGGTTTTGTAATGATTGCTTCAAAATCTATATTTCTGGCTTTAGCGGCTGCTAAGGCTTCTTCTCGACTGTAACCTGTGATCATGATTGCCGTGGGGCAATAGGTGTCGGAGTATTTATTCAGCTTATCTAGAGTCTCCACACCATCTTGAAGTGGCATTTTCCAGTCGATTAACAGTAAGTCATATTTTGATTTTTGATTGGCTTTAAGAAGAATATCTTGTGCTTCTTTTCCATTACTTACGGTGTCTGCCTGCATGCCAAAGCCGTTAACGAGATTAGCCATAATTTCCCGAGCAGCAGCATTGTCATCAACGATCAGAACACGAAGACCATTTAACTCCTCCGCGTGGAACATACGTCGTGGGGCAGGATTTTTTTGTACGCCAAAGTGTGCAGTGAAATGAAAGACAGTCCCTTTTCCATATTCACTTTCTACCCCGATATCCCCTTCCATCATTTCTACTAATTTTTTGGATATCACTAAGCCCAATCCCGTGCCGCCATACTTACGGGTAGTCGAGGCATCAGCCTGACTAAAGCTGGTGAACAGCTTATTAAGCTGCTCTTCTGTCATACCGATACCACTGTCTTTAACTGCAAAATTAAGTAATACGGTTTCTTCTTCTAATTGTTTAGCCTTAACACAGATAACGATTTCCCCTGTCTCTGTAAACTTCACCGCATTATTAGCTAGATTCGTTAATATTTGCCCCAGCTTTAATGGATCGCCAATTAGAGCGGTGGGTAAGTCGGCGGGGATATCAAAGAGTAATTCCAGTCCTTTTTCTTCTGTTTTAATGGCCAGTAAATTGGCTAGATTGTCCATCACCTCTTCCAGATGGAATTCCGTTTTCTCTAGAGTCATTTTCCCCGCTTCGATTTTAGAAAAATCTAGAATCTCATTAATAATACCCAATAAGTTTTCTCCAGCCCGGTGCACTTTCTCGACATAGTTACGCTGACGAGTATCGAGTTCGGTCTGTAGTGCTAGGTGAGACATACCGATAATGGCATTCATTGGAGTACGAATTTCGTGGCTCATATTGGCAAGGAAATCGCTTTTTGCTTGAGTAGCTTCTTCAGCCAGTTCTTTGGCTTTAAGCATTTCCTGCTCTGCGGCTTTACGCTCAGTAATATCCCGTACACTGGCAATTAAAGCGGGTTTACTTTTTAGCGTAATCGGAACTAGGCTGACCTCGCAGGGCACTTCTTTTCCTTGAATACTGGAGTGTAACCAATAAAATTGATGGGCATTTTTAGAGCTTAACGCTTGGTTCACTTCTTCATCTGCAGCCTCGATTGAGTGTCGGCCATCCGGCTGGTACTCCGGTGATAACTCTGCAGGTTCGTGTTGCAAGAGTTCTTCAATATGTTCAAAACCAAAAATTTCAGCGGCTCTTTTATTGGCGTGAACCAGACCTTCTTCCATACTCAATACCATCAGGCCATCACTGGAGTTATTGAAATAGGCTTGTATCTTTTCTTCGGACTCTTTTCGTTCCGTAATATCTTCCAGCATCCATACGGTGCCTTTAGAGATATCATTACTGTCACGCAGCTTTCCGCTGAGATAACACCAGAACAAGGTGCCATCGGCGCGAATCATTTGTACTTCCTGTTGATGCACTTTACCTTTAGCTAACTCGTTGTAAGCGTAAGCACCAATATCTTGAAAGGCCTCTTCGCTGGGATACCATTGCCGGGTGCTCTGTCCAAGAAGGTCTTCCATCGGGCGATCAAATATTTCAGACAGTTTGTTATTTGCTTGCTGAACCACTCGATCCTTAAGAAGAACAATGGCCATAGTGGCAGATTCCAATATGGCTCTTTGTTCATCTGCCGCTTTGCTAAGGGCTTCTTGAGCGTGTTTCCGTTCGGATATATCTCGATATACGGCAACGGCCCCGATTAACTGCTCTCCTCGATATAGGGCGGTTGTGCTGTATTCGATAGGAAGAGAGTGGCCCTCTTTATGCCAGAGGACTTCGGTATCACTGGATCTGGCT
This sequence comes from Oceanospirillum sp., assembly GCA_047518265.1. Taxonomy (GTDB): domain Bacteria; phylum Pseudomonadota; class Gammaproteobacteria; order Pseudomonadales; family Halomonadaceae; genus Oceanospirillum. Next base: position 11,296 of record JAKZRG010000060.1, on the reverse strand, counting down.
TCTCCATCCAGTGTTGTCATATGAATGCCGCTATCTTCAGCGGACAGTGCATTACCCTCTAAATCGGCATAATGAACGAGGGATTGAAAGTGTTGCCCTAGAAATGCCTTTTCTTCAAAACCCAAAAGCTCATAAGCAGCAGGATTAGCAAAGGTAATCTCTCCTAAACAGTCCAACCCGACAATCCCATCTTTTACAGAGGACAGGATAAGACGGCTTCTTTCTTCTGTTGCTTTAATTTCTCTCTGTTGGGCCTCCATTTCAACGGTTTGCTCAGCAAGCTTGGCCGCTTGGCACTCCATTTTTTCTGCCTGATCGCGGCTTTCATTCAGTAATAGATGTGTTTTTGTGCTGCGCTCAATAATTTCAAGGTTCATAGCCAAAATCGGTAATAAGCCTTCAAGCAATGTCTGCTGCGTGCCTTCAAAAGCGATAAAGCTGGCCAGCTCAATGACCGCGTGTAGTTTATCGTTATGAATAACAGGAAATACGGCAATATTCGCAGGGGGCGCTTCCCCCAGCCCAGAGCCAATACAAAGATAATCATCCGGTGGATTAGTGATGATTATTGGCTCCCCTTCAAGAGCGCATTGTCCGACTAAGCCTTCACCCAGAGCGATGCTTTGTTGTAATGATTTACGCTCACGAAAAGCGTATCCCCCCAGTAGCGTTAACTGTTTTGTATCATTGTCGTAGAGATAAAAAGCACCCTGACCTAGATGAATTAGAGACGAAATACGTTTTAAAAATGTTTGGGAGAGTTCTTTTGCCTCTCTGATCTGTTGTAATTCTGCGCTAATTTCTGAGATGTTTGTTTTAATCCAGCGTTGAGTATCCACTTGGGTCAACTCTTGACGAATTTCTGCCGTCACTTCAAGCAGCTCTTTAATCTCATTTGGGTAGTTGGTTTTGGTTAATGACTCCGGCAGCTCCTCTTTATCCATCAGAGCCCGCAATGTTTTTCTAACCGCTCTTATGGGTTTACGTACTGTTCTAATGATTGTTTTAGCTAATAAAAAGCCTATGAGTACTAATCCAGAGAAAATAACTAATACCCTTATTTCTGCGGCTTGACTCGCTGCTGCGGCATGCTGGCGAGTGTTTTGGCTTAAAGTAATAAGCTGTTCTCTGAGCTGATTCAGTAGTTCAGATACCTGACGATGGTTCATCTGAATACCCAGAGGTCTTTCTAGAATGGCTTGTGCTTCTTCCACTCGATATTGCTCAGACAGGGAAATAAACTGGGTCATTTGTTGTATATAAAGACCATACTGCTGGGCCAGAGTATTTTGCAGTTGCCGGGATTGTGGGCTATTTACCAGATCAGTACGGGATAACTCTAGCTGCATATGCAGTGTTGTTTGCTGAAGATCACGAATCAGGTGTCTACGATCAGCTAGGTCTGAAGTATGGATCAGCTTTAGGCTGATAAGCTCTGACTGAGCCATGTCATATCTAAGGTTTTCGATAGATGATAAGGACTGAATATGTTGTTCTGCGGCATAGTGCAAACGATTATTTTGATAATCCTGCCAGAAAATAAGCGCCGTAAATAAAGTAACCATGAAGAGTATTATTGAGAAAGCCCATACCATTTTTGACTTGAGAGATAGGCCGCTAAAATATGCTTGCACTCTTGCCATCATTTTTCCTTTTATCAGCTATTTAGGCTTCTTGATCAACTATCTTGATTTATCAAATAGTTAGTATAGTAGTTTCAGCTTAATTGAGCCTTTTATACCAATCCCGATAATTCCTTATAGAAAAATAAGGAAAACCCGAACCACCCTAGGTGTATTTGGAGGTTGTTATCACTAACAACTTATCGGGAATGGTATTACTTAAGGCCGTTTGATTTTAAGTTGAGTGTGCTTGGGGGGAGGCTTGCTATTGTTAGATCTGTGCAGGATAAATGGTTTCAAAAAGGGCAATTTCGACAGACAAAAAAAGGGGGAAGTAGCTAAACCACTTCCCCCTTTTTGGGCGAGAACTTAAATTGTCTAAGGCCTCGTTTTAAGAGAGATCATCTCTTATCTCTCAAAAAGCTCATCTCTTATCTCTAAGAGTACTAAGCTTTAGTCTCTTCAAAACCTTTACGCAGCGCGTTAGTCAGCTTGTCTACTTCTTCCTGACCAATCGTCAGTGGTGGAGATAGGATAATCTTGGTGCCAACAGGGCGAACAATAACCCCTTCACGCATGGCAACAGCCGCAACCGCGTTCGCAAAACCGTCCATAGGATCGATTGGCTCGCGAGTGGTTTTATCTTTCACCAGATCAATGGCTACCATCAGGCCTTTACCGCGTACTTCACCCACTGATGGGAAGTCGCCTAGTGCACCTTGTAGCTGTTCTTTCAATGCCGCACCTTGGATACCGGCATTTTTAGGCAGATCTTCATCTTGAACAATCTTCAAAGACGCCAGAGCAGCCGCACAAGCTACCGGGTGACCGGAGTAAGTGTAACCGTGCATTACCGCACCGCTGAAGTTCTCACAGCTCTCGATACCATCGGCCACACGTTTGTTAACCACGGTGGCACCCAGAGGGATATAACCGGAGTTAATACCTTTAGCAAAACATTGGATATCCGCAGAGACACCCCAACCACGGACACCAAACATGCTACCGGAACGACCAAAGCCGGTGACCACTTCATCGGCAATCAACAGAACGCCGTATTTGTCACACACTGCACGGATCAGAGGCCAATAGTTAGCCGGTGGTACGATAACACCGCCAGCACCTTGGATCGGCTCCGCAATAAAGGCAGCAACGGTATCGGGCCCTTGGAAGACAATCTCAGCTTCCAGTTGAGCCGCAGCCAGACGACCCAGTTCTTCAGGGTTTTCACAGTTCCACGGGTTACGGTATAACCAAGGCGTATCAATGTGGATACAACCCGGTAGCATCGGCTCGTAGTTTGTACGGAATACCGTGTTACCGTTAACGGATGCACCACCAAAGTGAACACCGTGGTAACCCTGCTTCAGAGAGATAAACTTATAACGTTGCGCTTCACCAACCGCTTTCCAGTACTGACGAGCCAGTTTCAGAGCCGTCTCAACCGCATCAGAACCGCCGGAGCTGTACATTACCTTCGCCATACCTTCTGGCTCTAGCATACCAATCAACAAATCAGACAGCTCTTCTACACGAGGGTGACCGATACCATCAAAAATCTGGAAATATTCCAGTTCATCCAGCTGAGCGGTAATGGCTTCTTTTACTTCAGTACGGTTGTGGCCAACGTTAACGTTCCACAGACCGCCAACACCATCAACCAACCAGTTACCTTCCTGGTTCTGTACGTAGTTACCGTCGCCTTTCACAATGACAGTATTGTGGCTGGCAGGCATACCTGGGTGAACCATAGGGTTCCAGAAGTTTTTTGTTTTGTTAGTCATCGATCTCTCCAACGAGTCTTAAGACCCAAACAAAAGTTTCTCTACAACAGTTTCTCTACAACAACAGCCATACCCTCTGGCTGCATACTGATGTGTATTGAAATGTTTTTGTTTGGGTATGTATTCTTTAATTCACTGGCAGTACAGTGCTGATGATCAGTATGACGTTGGATGAAAATGAAAATATCAACCGTTCGGTTGATATGAGATTGAGGTACATAACTCCTTGTAATAATGATGGTTTTTCATAAGGAGGAGATTAATTATCTCAAGCAAGTTTCTTTTCATTAGCTATATTAAGTCACTAACCTATACCTGAATAACATTTACCCAAGGATGGCTCTATGACGACTACAGAAAATACTTCTACTCTTCTTGATCCAAAAAACGACTATGTTTTCAAACGCTTATTTGCAGAAACGCCCAAGCTTTTGATTGCTCTGATCAATGCGGTCAGAGCGGATGAGCCTGTTATCATTGAATTGGAAGTACTTAATCCAAAAATTGATTCCGAAGAATTAGCCGGTAAATACATCATTCTGGATGTTCAGGCTATGGATGAAACAGGTAAACGCTATAATGTAGAGATGCAGGTTCGGCGTTATAACGTCTGGAGTGCTCGTAGTGCATTTTATTTAGCGCGAATGCTGTCTCAGCAGTTAGAGCAGGGAGAGGATTACAGTAAGCTGAAACCAGCGATTGGTATTCACTTATTGGACTTTGATCTGTTTCAGGCTCCAGATCAGCGAAATCAGGCAGTATGGTGTTTTGAAATGCGTGATCGCCATCAACCTGTCGTAAGATTAGGTAAAGAGCTGCAATTAAACCTGATTGAGCTACGAAAAGCCGATAAACTGGGGCTTGCATCCGAAGAGTTAAATGCTTGGATTACCTTTTTTGAACATTGGCAGGAGGAGTTGACCATGGCCAATATCGCTTATGAGCCAGTCAAAGAAGCCTTAGCACGGGTTAAAGAACTCAGTGCTGATGAAGAAGCTCGTCGCTTGGCTTTTGTACGTGAAAGAGCAGTGCGCGATGAAATTTCTCTATTACATGATGCCAAGCAAGAAGGTTTGCTTGAAGGTGAAGCTCGTCTGCTCACAAAACAGATTAAGTTTCGTTTTGGTGAGTTACCTGATTGGGTTATTGATAAGCTAGCTGAAGCCGATACGACTCAGTTAGAGCAATGGGGTGAGCAATTGCTGCAGGTTGAAACGCTGGAACAGGTGTTCGAAGCCAAATAGCCTGAATTATCCATCGTGTCAGAAGTTTTGCCATTCGTAACATAATGGACCCTCCATCAAAGAGGGTTTATTATATTTTATCAAGACAATATTCGTCTTGGTTAGTATTGGTAATTGATTGTCGGGTTTATTGATTATGTTATAGATGGCTGGATTTTACTGCTTTGGTCTATACAATTAAAGGATATCTATTCAGACTAATAGTGTCGCGTTAGTTTGTGTGTAAGTTCTTGGGTTATAACAAAATTAAACTGAATATTATTCAGCCCTTTGACGTGGTAATGCTTTACGAAGTGCTTCAAGCACTTTACTCCAGCCTATTCTTCTTTCCCATAATAGATTGTCGACAAAAACATCATAGCAATCAATGCGATCCGTACGGTATAGTTCCATTCTATGTTTAACGGGAGTGCCAGAGTTGAGATCTTTTATCTCAATAATACGGCGTAGATCAGGAAGTTCAGAAAAAGAATGGTTTCCAATTTCTGGATCAGATTGCTGTTCTTTTATTGCGCGTTGTTTAGCTCGGTGCTCTACGTTGTTTTGATACTTTTTTGTTCGCCGGCACATAGTAATTCTTCTTTACTACCTTGTAAGGTAGACCAACCTTACAAGCTTGTGAAGCTTGCACGGGCGGATGAATAAAATATTAGGCGACTAATTAAATTAAGAGTTAGATAACAATAAGATGGACAATAAAAATGGATATAAATGAAGCAATAGAACATGCACTGAACGGTAATGCTCTTTTATTTGTTGGTTCAGGTTTTTCAATAGGGTGTAAAAATGTTAATAATGATGACTTTCCAATAGGTTCAATGTTAGCAAATACTTTATATCAAGAATTAGGTGAAACTTCCGATGGAGATCTTATTACTGCGTCTGAAATGTTTATTGAAGACAAAGGACGTTCTGAACTTGTTACATTGCTTCAAAGTATGTTTACAGCCAGAAACTTAACCTCTAATCATATTGAAATTGCTAATGTAAAGTGGGGGAAAATTTATACAACTAATTACGATGATGTATTAGAAAAAGTATTTTTGGAAAAGAATTTTAAAAAAACACCTGTAACTTGTGAACATGATGTTTACGAATATGCAAAAAATAAAAATACAATTATTCATATTAATGGTTTCATCGACTTCCTGAATGAAAACTCTTTGCAAGCAGCCTTTAAATTGACAGATACAAGTTATCTAACGCAAACATTCTTTGATTCTCCTTGGGCGTATGCGTTTCGTAAGGACTTGAAATTGGCCAAGTCTGTAATATTCATTGGTTACTCAATGTATGATTTGGACATTCGAAGGATCCTTAACGACTCACCTGATTTAAAAGAAAAAACATTTTTTATAACCGAAAATTCTCCCAGCAAAAAAATGATTTTTAACCTTAAGCGTTTTGGTAAAATTGAACCCATTGAGCTTTCTGGTTTAGTAACAAGAATAAAATCCAAAGCCGAAAATTGGGTAGAAGTCACACTTCCTATTATTTACAACTCTTTGGTAAAGTTTAGTGGTAGCAGGCAGCTCTCAGTGTTAAATGACAAGGATCTTTTTGAGCTACATCTTTATGGTAACTTAAAAGTAAATTTATTAGATCTTACACACAAAGATAAATATTTATTATATAGAGGGTGTAATGAAAGAATAATCGAAAATATAGATAATGGTAATGATGCCATTATACATGCATCGTTAGGGAACGGGAAGACAGTAATTGTCAACCAAATTGCTAACCATTTCGATGAGCGGGATTATTTAGTCTATCAAATTAATATACTTGAAAACGGCTGGGAAGAAGAAATAAAGGAATTAACTAATAATTCTGGCAATATATTATTGATAGTTGAAAACTATCATAGATATATTGATGCCATTAAATACTTTAACTTACATAGAAAAAACAACCATAAATTGCTGTTAACTGAAAGAAGTGACGTTAACGATATAAAAATTGATAGTTTAAATTTTCTTAATGAAAATCTTGTTGAGTTTGATGTAAATAAGTTGGATAGAAATTCAACAGAAAATCTGGTTAATAACTTTAATGAGTTTGGTTTGTGGGGCCAGTCTGCTGCACTTAAATTTAAAGAGAAACTAGATAAAGTAAATAGGACTTATAAGTCAGAATTTTCTAATGTTTTGCTTGATGTATTCGAATCTCCAAATATTAAGGAAAAAGTTGATCAGTTAATTTTAGAGGCTAAAACAAACCAAGATCATAGGGACTTAATTATATTTGCAGGAATTACTTCTATTTTAGGGTACGAATTTAGTCATTATGATGCCGCTGATTATTTGAATAGTGAAGCTATTTTTGGTGCATCCATAAGAAGTGGTTCGGAATTTAGACAGTTAGTCGGTTTAGACGATTCAAAGGTATCGATAAAATCATCTATATTTGCGAAACATTTATTGTTTTCAGTAGGTAATCCGACTTATATTGTTGATATGTTGGTTACAATTATAAGAAAAGCATATGAGCTGTCAAGATATGATTCTTTGGCGGGATATATAGCTAAAGATCTTGTACGCTTCGGCAATATTCAAACCGTTATACCAAAGGGGAAAAATAGAAGTGCCGCTATAACAAGATATTATGAGCAGATAAAAAACTTAGGAAGGAACTCTGGGAATCCTCATTTCTGGTTGCAGTATGCAATATCTCAATTAACAATTGGTGACGTGGATAGCGCAGAAAAATATTTCGAGAATGCATACTCTTTTGCTAAAAAATCACAATGGTACGAAACCGAACCTTTGGATAATCATTATGCAAGATTCCTGTTAGAAAAAGGGACTAATGAAAATGATGTTACTTTGGCATTCCCTCTTTTTGAAAAAGCCCACTTTTCATTACGTAAACAAAAAAGAAGACATTACCCTTATAAAGTTGCGATAGGTTATTCAGCTTTTTATAATAAGCATAAGTCTGAATTGGAACCGATACAAATCATTACATTAAAAAAATATTGCGAAGACGTGATAGCTAATATCAGTCGGCTTGATCAAAGAACTAAATCACACCGAAATGTAAATGAGTGTTTAGTAACTCTGAACGCAGTTATTTCAGATATCGCCGCCTAACAAGTACGTCATAGGGAATTTTAGTCGCAGGCCGTTCCGGCCAAAACGCGCCTAAAATCCCCATACGTAAGCGTTAAGCATAAAAAAAGGTTCCTGCGCATGGAAATTTATCTTGATTTTAATATTTATTTATCTCTTTTAAAGAAAGAGGTAAATAACGTAATAAATTATGAGTATGTTTTAGCTAAAATAACCACCATTAATCGTAATAGTCCAACCATAAAGTTTCCGTATTCACCTGCTCATATGGAAGAAGTAGCTGTAAACTTACAAAGAAATATCGACGCCAAAAAATTAATATCTCAACGTTTAAAACTTATCAGTCGACACAGCAAAAATTATGAATTTTTACCTGGAACACCAACACTATCTCAAATTAATAAAGACTTGGAAGAAATTCCAAATATACCTGAGTTGTATGAAACTAGAAGAATATTAGAGAACATACGTAAGCAATATATTTTAGGGTCGCGTGAGGAAAACCCTAAGACACAAAGAGTTGTAGAACCAACGATTAATTGTTTTCAGAGAGTAGTCGGCGATCTTGAAGCAACTGATTGGGCACACAAAAATGATGTTTACATCATGGGGCGAAGAAATGAAAAATCAATAAAAAACAATTTTTCTTTCATTGATACAAACAGTAACAACATACAAACGTTTGAAGAGCTACATAAAAAAGCTAAACTTGGACCGAAAAGGTTGTCACAGCTCAAGCCTTTTGAGGTCTTTAATAATCATTCAGTAAAAGCTGAGTTTTCAAAAACCTTGAAAGAAAATAAAATTGACACTTTGCTTACAGGAAAACATTTACTAAATAATCATAGCAATACAGAATCTATCGTTACCGTTGTCCTTAATTTTCTAGAAAAAATAGGGTACAACCAAGAAGAAAATAACAAGACAGTAAAATTACGCTCTCGTATGCATGATGTATCCCATGCTATATATGGAGCACAAGCTGATTATTTAGTGACAAATGATGTGAGATTTAGGCTTAAATTACAAGCGACATATTGTTTTTTAAAAATTCCCTGTGTAGTACTTAGCCCTGATGAGTTTGTGAAAAAATCATTTAAAAGCGAGTTATCACCAGTAATTTATGCTTAATCGGGTAGCCGAGGGTATCTAGCCCTCAGCCCCCACAACACCCTGCATGCGGGTTCGCACAGGATAGTGATGCTTAATCCAACCATCACGTAGCGAGTAAAGCCCCTCAGGTTTCAGGTAGTCCAAGGACAGGGCCTGATTAATCCCTGGAGTTTTGGCGCTATGCGATGGCCTCTTGTTGGTAATGCCGCACACAACTGCAGCTTGAACACGAACACCAAGCTTTATCAGATTTCTTACTTTAGTACGTGGTTTTCGCCATTGACGCCAAAAGCCATCCTTACTCTGCGCCGTATCCAGTGATCCAGATCGATACAGCGTTGATAGCAGTTGGCGATTCCAAAGTAATTAATCCAGCCTCGTAAATACTGGCTTTTTCCGGTGCTATCGTACTCAGCAACAATTTGCCAGAACAGGTCTTCGCTACGCTCGGCGTAAGGCTTAGCGTTAAAGTGCAATCTATTCGACTTTCTTCTTTTTGGGTGTATTATTCACCCTAAGGGTGAATGCTATTGGGATAGTTTCACCAAGAGGTGTCCGATTTTGGAGATAGATTTTAGAACAAATAAGCTTGAGAAATGCTTCAGAGAAAGCGGTCAAGCGAATAAAGAATTCGGTGCTCAGGTTGGTCGTAAGTACATTCAACGTATCAACTTGATTAAAGCAGCTAAAGATCTAAATGCAGTGATGAAGCTTCCAGGTTTGCGCTGTCATCCCTTAAAAGGTAATCGAAAAGGGCAATACGCAGTGAATCTTACAGGGTTTTATCGGCTAATATTTACGGTAGAAGGCGATAAGCTAAGTATCGCAATGATTGAAGACGTGAGTAAACATTATGATGACTGATCAAAGTTATATTTCTGATTTGGCTATCCCCCCAGGTGAGTACCTAGAGGAGGTGCTTGATGATCTAGTGCTTAGTCAGGCTGAATTAGCTCGTAGAATGGGAAGACCCGCACAGGCTATTAATGAAATCATTAAGGGTGAGAAAGCAATTACGCCTGATACCGCTATTCAACTAGAGCAGGTTGTAGGTGTGCCAGCTGAGTTTTGGAATAACTTAGAATCCGAATACCGTTTAGTTCTCGCAAAAGAACAAGAGATGCTTAAGGCTCAAGAAGAAACCGAGGTTGCTTCTAAGTTCCCATACCTTGAAATGAGCAAGCTCGGCTTGGTGAAGAGAACTCGCAACGCTATTGAAAAGGTAAAAGAACTCCAAAAGTTTTTTGGCGTATCTTCTTTATTCAATATCAAAAATGTTAAAGAGTACTCTCCTGCATTTAGGTTATGCGAAAAAGAAACAATTAGTAGGGAGGCAATTGCAGCTTGGTTGAGAACAGGGCATTTGTTAGCATCTGAGCAAGATATTGCTGATTTTGATAAAAATACTCTAAAAAGTAATATCGAAAATATAAGAGCTTTAAGCTTAGAATCTGATCCTAATAAGATGTTAGATTCTTTAAGATCGTTACTAGCTACCTGCGGTGTAGCATTAATTGTTATTCCTCACTATCCTAAGACTTATGTTACTGGTGCTACATTCTGGTATGGCAAGAATAAACCCGTTGTGATGATGTCTATGAGGGGAGGTTGGGGTGATATATTTTGGTTTAGTCTAATGCACGAACTGGCTCATATATTACTACATGATAAAAGAATTACTTTTATTGAAGGAGGTAATAGTAGTGAGGGTTATAAAGTTCAGGAAGAAGAAGCTAATAGCTTTTCACAAAAAACACTAATCCCAAAAAAATCATATGATGAATTTATATCTAAGCTAGATTTTTGTCCGGCTTCCATTTCTACATTTTCAAAGTCTATAGGTATACATCCAGGTATAGTTACAGGAAGACTTCAGCACGATAAATACCTTAGCCATTTACAGCATCATCATAGAGTTAGGTATAAGTGGAAATAGCGCCTTATCATGCTCGGGATGAGCAACGAATCACGAGTTTTAGTCGTTTGTCACTGTGAAAGAGATGAAGATGAGTCGGTGCATATTACTTCTGCCCGTAAAGCGACTCATAAAGGTAAACTTTACGAAGGTGGATAATATGAAAGATGAATACGATTTTTCAAAAATGAAATCGCGTAAAAACCCCTACACATCAAAATTAAAAAAGCAGTGACAACCAACCTAGCCAAATGCCTCCACCCACACAAAAACACCAGCTAGCCATTGCACTAAATCGCTATCTGGTGTTTTATTACTTGCTAATCTAATCAACAGAAGGAATCCGCCTATCGCAAGCATTTAAATCTTAAAAGTCGCTACCCCTGAGTGCTACCAACACATCAGAGGCAGCTAACCATCATCGATATAGTGAGTATCAATAAATGGCTAACGTCAATATTACGCCAGAGCTTCGCTCGGCTAAAGAAAAATTTCTTTATTTTCATGATCTTACGGCCTGTAATCGCATATGCGGTGCCGGTTTTTT
>JAKZRG010000059.1:0-11059 GCA_047518265.1 Oceanospirillum sp. | reverse complement strand
ACCTAGGGAGCTGTAATGGGGCTGATGGTCAGTAAAAGACTAGACATCCCATATTTCATTTATCCCGTAGCAAACCACTATAATTCTATATAGAAAACAAACGGGTTATGACCTATAAATCTTCTTATACAATTTATTGTGTTTTTTAATATTTTAATTCTTTTTATATGTATCTTTAAGGTGCTTCTGCATAGTTTGCGACTGTAATTGTCTGTAATAGAAATAAAAACTAATTCTATTTATTGTTCAAAGCACACTTTATACCCATTAAGGTAAAATAATTATGAGCGATAGCGCAGTAGAATTGGCACGTTTAAGCGCACAGCTAGAGTCATATATGGAAGCATCGGGTCAAAATGCCGAGCGTACCAATGAGTCGATAGAACGGATTCAAACCAGTCTAGATAAAAGTAAAAAATCCGCGAAATCACCTTCGCAGTTAAAAAATGTTGAAGCAGCAGGTGATGCTGCGGTGAAAACTACCAATGCCATCATCGGATCAATTGATCAGTTTGAAAGTGGTGATCCGGCTAAAATCGCCATGGGTGTACTGAGCATTATCGGAGAAGTATCTCAATTTGCAGCCCTTGCTGGCCCTCAAGGTGCGATAGTTGCTGCGATTATTGGCCCAATTTGCTCTATTACCAATGCAATTCTTGGGGCAACATTAGGTAAGCAAGAAAAAGAAGAATCATTGGAATCGGTATTAGAGCGTGTGATAACCGAAGCCTTAGAAGTGCAAACGAATAATGATCTACAAGCGGCGAGCAAAGGCTTGGTCGATGGCATGAGCATCAGATATAAGACTCTGCGCGATTTATCACTTGCAGATGGCCCGCTATCGGATACTGCTCTGCAACTCATTGCAGATGTGTCCTTTATGACTGATGGCGTTGAGTTCTTAGGCAAGCTTGATTATTACATTCAAAAGGATATGAATACTTCTGACCCAGATAAAGCCAAACGTGTCGCCAAACTTCTGAATTGTTATACAAATATTGCTTATTTAAGAGTACAAGAGCTATTTTTATTATCTGGTTTGTATTATTCGCAGGACGCAAATGTTTTAGCAAAAACTGCTAATGATCTAATCAATCAACAAATCAATAATGACAAAGCTAAATTTGGTCATTTAACACATCAACCAAATAAAAATAATCACCTTGTCTACGCCAGAATTCATTACCTTGATGAACGCTCAAAGGCAATGATCGAAGCTTATATTGGTAAGTTTGCGGGTCAGCTATGCACCCTATATAACACCAAACAAAAGCAACGCTTGATGTGTATGCATACAAAAAGCTCCCGTGCAGAGTGTCTTACTTCTAGTAAAAAGAATGATATCAGCACCAGATTTCGCGTATTTAATGCCAACGGCAAAGATAAAACTGGCAAAAATGTGAAGATATTCAGCATAGGCGCAGCAGGTTATGTCTATGCCGCAGACTATAACCCATTTGACAAAGACCGCCGTCGAGTTAATGCGTGGACACAGGGGAATTCTGTCAAGCAAGGTAGCTGGACAGTAGAGAAGCGTAAAAAAGGCTTAACCTTTAGGAATAATGATCAAAACGAATACCTATATTCCGCTGATTATAAACAGCTTAAAGATGGCAGCTGCCGAGTATTTACATGGCGTAAAGGCAACCGCATCAATCAAGGGTATTGGCAGATTCGAGTGATTAACGAATAATTGCCAGTTCACTTTATATAGCCAAGCAGAGGCATCCTGATTTTTAGGAGCCTCTGGTTTTTCTTAATCGGATAAGTATTGAATCCCCGAATAAAATTTCTTATACAAAGCGCACACTATTCTCTGGCTGTAGACTGCTGATTATCGACGTATTTTGTCACTATTTCTTCTTTCAAATCACTCAACAATCACGGCTCAACTTTGACTACTCTCCTTAGTCTATTACAGCCTGCTCTAGATGAACTTGACCTTTGCTACAAAAAAACTGACATCTAAAGACAAAATCATATGACCGTAATCACGAGACTGATCTGACTTTCTCGATTTTTTGCCATAAATCGATAGAAAGATTTTGATTTATATGCAAAAAATAGTTTTGCATATTAGTATTCTAAGAGATGTTCGCAAAATCAACCGCGACAGTATTAGGTTTCTGCGGTTTAGGAGTAGTGATTTGGATAGAAATCGGCTTGACGCAATGTTAACTGCCTTAATGGTGAGTTCTCAGACCATCATCTTTATTAAAGATCGTGAAGGTTGTTATTTGACTGCCAGTGAGGGTATGGCTGTCGAGACGGGCTTTAAACGTGAACAGCTTATTGGTACTACTGATTTCGATCTATTTCCTGAAGATGTTGCAGAGAAACTCCGTTTGGATGATCTGCGCATTATGGCCTCCGATAATACCGAAACCTATGAAGAAGAACTCTTTCTCCAAAATAAAATCAGCTACCGCCTAACGACAAAAGGCCCCTTGGTTATTGATGGTAATGTTGAGGGGTTGTTTGTCATATCCCGAGATATCAGTCAGGTAAAAAGTGCAGAGCATGCTTTAGCTGAAAGTGAGCAGCGTTATCGAGAGGTGTTTAATCAGCAGTTTCAGTTTATGTCTATTTTATCCCCAGATGGCCATGTTTTAGAGATTAATGATCTTCCATTAAAAACCTTGTCTGCCACTCGGGATGATTTCATTGGTAAATTTTTTTGGGATACACCTGCATGGAAAAATACACCTGAGTGGCAAGCAATTTGGTTAGAAAGGTTTAAACAAGCAAAAGAGAGTGAGGAAGCAATTCTTACTGAAGATACGTTCCAGAATAAATCGGGAGAGACTCGATATGCTGATGCCGCTATTCAGGCAATACGGGATAAACAAGGTGTTGTTACTGGCTTTTTAGTACAGGCTAAAGACACTACGGATAAGAAATTGGCTGAATTACGTATTCACTATGAGCATGCTTTGCAGGAAAAATACCTCAATACTATGCAAGCTGTAATGGTCGCTCTGGATGAGAGGGGTTGTATCCGTATTATTAACCCTTTTGCGTGTAAATTATTGGGCTATCAGGAATCTGAACTATTAGGTAAAAATTGGTTTGCTACCTGCCTGCCTCAACCAGAGGCTATGGAAGAGGTTTTCCCTTTCTTTCAGAGTATTATGAGAGGGGATAGCACTGGCGTTGAGTATTATGAAAATGAAGTACTCTGCCATGATGGTAATAAGCGCCTAATTGCCTGGCACAATACGGTATTAGAAGATGAATCAGGCAAGATTATTGGTAGTTTGAGTTCTGGTCAGGATCTAACTGAGCAGAAACAGATGGAGAGCAAATTACTCTATCGCTTAAACCTTGAGGGAGCATTATCTGAAGTATCTGCTAATTTAACTCAGTCTCATTCTGACGACTTGGATCAAACTATTGAAAATGCCTTGCAAACCTTAGGTTTAACGGTAAAGGCTGATCGAAGCTATCTCTTTCAGATGGATGTTTCAGGTAATACCTTCAGTAATACCCATGAATGGTGTAATGAGGGCGTTGCACCACAAAAACCTGAGTTTCAGAATGCACCGATAGAAACCTTCTCGGACGTTTTTCAGTGTATGAGTCGGGAAGGGTTCTTGTTTCTCACTAAAGATATGGAATGCGGTTTAGAACCCTTGTGTGAGTTTATGAAGCAAACAGGCATTGAATCTATGATCAATGTGCCTTTGTTTTACGGTGATACATTTACAGGTTTTATAGGTTTCGATTCGGAATATAAGGATAGGTTATGGCCTGAAGAGGACATTCGTTTATTACAAACCGCTGCCGAGATATTCAGTGCAGTCTTGTCCAGACAGGCCTCTGATCTGAAGGTAAAACAACATACCTGGTATTTAGAAAGCCTAGATCGAGTATCAAAAGAGATTGTAAAAGAGCAGAACACAGACCAGTTATTAAAGAAGCTGACAGAGCTGATTTTGGATATTTTCCAAGTAGATCGATCTTGGCTCGTTTTTCCATGTGACCCCACTGCTGAGTTCTTTAAGGTACCGATTGAGTCAACCGTAGCGGAGTATCCAGGTGCTTTTGTCCTAAATATGGATCTTCCCATGGACGAGTACTCTGCAAATGTTATGACGTTGGCTCTTGAAAATGATGGACCATCAGTGATTCAAATGCCGGACGATGATTCGTTACCGGCCTATATTGCAGAATTGTCCATTAAAACAATTTTTATGGTGCCTCTAAGGCCATCTGGTGATAACACTTGGGTGCTGGGAGTGCATCAGTGTGATCGGCATAGGGAGTGGAATGAGGAGGAATTACGGTTATTTTCTGCCATAGCGGAACGTGTGACTATGGTTCTTTCTAATAGCCTTTTGATGAACAGGGTGCAAGACAGCGAGCGTTATCTATTGGAAGCGGGGCATATTGCTAACCTAGGCTATTGGGAGTTTGATATTGATACAGGTCGAGCGCAATGTTCAGAGGAAGTAGACCGTATCGCTGGTAAGTCTTTTATCGGTCATGATGGCGGCGCTTTTATGAAGGAGCTGATCGTTCCTGAAGATTGGCCTATGGTCGCCCATCATATACGGTCGGTCACGGGTCATGGCCGTATGTTTGAAGTGGAGTTTCGAATTATAAGGCCATCAGACAATATTCAGCGTTGGATCTATTGTAAGGCGGAACGTCAAGTCTCCTCGCAGACGGGCAGGGATAAGCTTGTTGGCATCATTCAGGATATTACCGAACGTAAAGCGACGGATGAACGCCTGCGTCTAGCGGCAAGTGTTTTTGACAATACAGCGGAAGGGGTTATTGTCTGTGATAAGCAGGGTAATGTTCTGGATACTAACCCGGCTTTTAGTGAAATTTTGGGTTATGAAAGAGAGGATGTTTTAGGTAAAAACCCTAGAATGTGGCAGTCAGGCCGCCATGATGAAGCCTTTTTCCAAGCGATGTGGCAATCGATCGAAGAATCTGGTCAGTGGCGAGGGGAGATCTGGAACCGCCGTAAAGACGGCAGTGTTTTTCCTGAGTGGTTGAATATCAGTAGTGTTTATGACGTTGATGGCGAATTAACCCACTATATCGCTGTTTTTACTGATATTAGTCAGATTAAGCAATCTCAAGAGAAGCTAGATCATCTGGCTCACCATGACCCTTTGACAGGGTTGCCTAATAGACTCCTGCTCAATGCTCGCTTAGAGCAAGCCATCCATCGTGCCAATCGGAAAAAAAGTCAGCTAGTAGTGATCTTTCTTGATTTGGATCGATTTAAACATGTTAACGATAGTTTGGGCCATATGGTTGGCGATAAGCTTCTATTAGAGGCTGCCGAGCGTTTGAATTGTTCCGTAAGAGAGGATGATACTGTTGCTCGTATTGGAGGCGATGAGTTTGTTCTCTTATTGGAAGATACTCATAGTACCCATGATGTGACGATTATAGCTGAAAAAATCATTAAGTCTTTTAAACGCCCTTTTGAACTAAATGACAATCAGGTGAGTGTGACAGCCAGTCTAGGTATCTGCCTCTATCCTGATGATGGCGAAGACAGTCATACCTTGTTACGAAATGCCGATGCAGCTATGTATCAGGCAAAAGAAGAAGGTCGTGATGATTACCACTTTTATACTCAGGAATTGACCAAAAACGTTTTTGAACGTGTTTTGTTGGAAAATAATTTACGTCAAGCCATCAATAACAATGAGTTCTATTTAACCTATCAACCTCAGGTAGATTTGAGTACGCAGAAAGTTATCGGTTTGGAGGCTCTAATTCGTTGGCAACATCCACAATTAGGGGTTATCTCTCCCGCTAAGTTTATCCCTGTAGCAGAGGACGCGGGGCTTATTCATCCTATTGGTAGCTGGGTTTTGTTGACCGCTTGCCAGCAGGCTATGCAATGGTTGGAAGACGGTCTTGATTTTGGCCGCATCGCTATCAATATTGCAGGTCCGCAGATACAACGTGGTGAGTTAGCGAAAGAAGTACAAGATGTTATGGATAAAACTGGTTTAGATGCAAAATATATAGAACTGGAAGTCACTGAAACCTTTATTATGCAGCGCGCTGATTATGCCATTGCAGAACTACACGAACTAAGAAATATGGGAATCACACTGGCTATTGATGATTTTGGCACGGGTTACTCTTCTCTCAGTTATTTAAAAGCCTTGCCCATCCATAAATTGAAAATTGATCAAGGCTTTGTACGAGATATCCCAGATGACACGGACGATATGGCCATTGCTCAGGCTGTTATCGCTTTGGGTCATAGCCTTGGTTTAACGGTGATTGCAGAGGGTATTGAAACAAAAGAGCAGGCCGAGTTCTTATTCAGTTCCGGTTGTGAAGAGGGGCAGGGTTATCTGTATAGTCGTCCGGTTCCCGTATCAGAACTTGAAGTGCTTTTGGCCAATTCCAGTATTATCGGATAGAGATACTGTCGCTTAACGACCTTCATCTTGTGATGAAGGTGACTGGAAACTTTGTTAGTTATTGAAATAAATAGAAATTTTGGTGATACGAGACTTTTGTATTAAACTGGTTTCCCTTTTAAATTGTTTCTCATGGGAAACTTTGTTGCCATTTTTGTTACTCTATAGGGGTTATTCCCTTTAGAGTTATCATAACAATAAGAACTGTAATTTATGAGTGAATCCCAAGAAAGACGCACCTTCAGTGCACCAATGCGCGATGCCAATAGTCCATTTTTACCTGCGAGAAAACCCTCAGGAGAGGGCGCTGTCCGTGTAGGTTTTGTTTTACAAGAGCACTTCTCCATGATGGCTTTTACGGCTGCAGTTGATGCTTTAGTAACAGCAAATCTGGTAAGTACCGCGCCTTTATTCTCATTCTCCACCTATGGAATCGGCAGTCAGAGTGTTTGCAGTGATCTTGGGATCGATATCTCAGCCAATAGCACGCTGGATAAGGTTTCTTTAGAAGGGAATAATACGCTGGATGTTCTGATTGTCTGTGGTGGCTTCCGGTGCCCAATGGCCGAAATAAAGGAGCTGAGTACAGTCCTAAAAAGTGCCGCTAAGCGGCATATTATCCTCGGAGGTTTATGGAATGGTGCCATTACTTTAGCCCATGCCAAATTACTGAATAATCAATCCTGTGCTTTGCATCCTGATAATCACGCTTTTATACAAGAACACTTTCCGACCATTACCGTCTCTGATCAAGCCTTGGTAGCTGAACCTCAACGATTGACCAGTGCAGGTCCAACCAGCGCATTAGAGATGATGCTGATCCTGATTGAACAGTTGTACGATAAAGGCCTTGTTCGCGCTATTCGTGAGATCCTGAGCTGTGATAAATCCGGTGAGGCTGAAGGGCATCAGCTGAGTCAGAGTCAGGATGATCCTAACCTTCCAGATCTGTTACGAAGCTTGCTACAGTTAATGACTTCAAATATCGAAGAGCCTTTAAGCATTGAAGAGCTGGCTAGTTGTGTAAACTCATCTCGTCGGCGTATAGAGCGTTTGTTTCAGACTTATTTGGAAACGACACCTTCGCGCTATTATCTGGAGCTACGTATTACTCAGGCTCGACGATTGCTATTACAGAGCAATGATTCTATCGCTAATATTGCCATATCCTGCGGCTTCTTGAGCTCTACTCACTTTAGCCACTGTTTTAAAGATTATTTTGGCGCTTCTCCAAGTCAGGTGCGCCAAAAACATCGGGGCTAAATGCTGCTGAATTTGTCCCCTAAGTATTTATACAGATACCACTCTATAAACATCACCTATATTCTATGATTTGGCTCGAACACGAGCCAAATCTATTGCCTATCAGAAGCCGTTTTTCCTCTATTTTTCTTATCTTAATCGACCTATATACTTCTAATATATTGATTGCTAAATTAGGAGAGGTGTTCTTTTTTAGTGGGATATTGAATAAAAAACAGGTAATTAAATGAAATAAGATGTAAATGATTTTGTTTACATCTGAGTTAAATGTAAAAGCTCTTGTTTACACTGATACTGGCTCTGTTGTTATTAAATAGTCAGTTTCCTTTGTTTTCAACAGAAAATAGTCAGATGTAATTTTATTGTTTACATCTAGCTTTAAAATATAATTTTAGACCCTAAAAAGACATTTTTGGTCGATTGGCATTAGTACCAATTTCGCGATATATATTTAAGCGTACTTTGAAAAGAGCTTCATGCAGGTGCTTATTAATTTAAATAAAACCTCATGGCTATTCTATTTAAAGTATTACTCGAATATAAAAATAATCCCTATTGGGAAGTCGCGGAGTAAAATATGTTTAAATTAAAAGCCTCTTCTAGTCTGAAAAAAATTGTTGCCGCTAGTCTTGTATCTGGTGCAATGTTCGCTTCTTCGGCTCAAGCTGAAACCCTTCTGCGTATTGCCACAACTCATGCGCCAGATCAGTATGCATCGAAGGTGATGGATCAAATCAAAAAGGATCTGGAAGCGGCAGATGTTGATCTAAAAGTAAAACTCTACAAATCAGGCCAGCTAGGTTCTGGTGAACAGCTGATGGGTGCTGCTGCTCGTGGTGCTGTTGATATTGTTCATGCTTTTGTTTATAGCCACAAAGATCCTATTTTGGAAATTAACTCTTTGCCGTATCTGGTTTCTAGTTATGACGAAATGGCCAAAGTGTTTAGCCCAGGTTCTAATTTCTATAACCTGTTTGAAGAGCGCATGGACGGGATTAACCTGAAACTGTTGGGTATAACCGGTGAGGGTTTTATCGGTGTAATGTCCTCCTCTATGCCGGAGAACTACGCATCTACAGGTTCTAAAGGACAAAATATTCGTGTTTGGAGTGCTCAAGCCGCCAAGCTTGCGACCCATGATATGGGTTATAACACCACAACGATTGATTGGGGTGATGCATTTCCTTCTATCCAGCAGGGTGTCGTCGACGGCATGATTGGTGCGACACCAGAAGCTACCTATACGACTTTCCGTGATGCCATTGATCACTATGTACCTTACAACGCCTTTGTAGAAAATACGGCCTACTATGCCAGTAAGAAAAACTGGAATAAAAAGTTGAATAAAGAGCAGCGTCAGGTGATTGAAAAAACCTTTGCTGATGCAGCCGCTACCTTTGTTGAATGGAGTCGTGAAAATGACGCGGCTTATCTGGAAAAGCTGCAATCTAAAGGCGTGAAGATTTTACCTCTGACAAACCAGGAACGAGCTTCCATTGCACAAGAAATTCGTTCTGTCACTTGGCCTAAGCTGGAAGATCGTTTAGGAAAAGACGTACTGAAAAAGGTTGTTGCTGACCTTTAATACCCCTTTCGACTGGTTCTCATTGCTTAACTAAGCTCTCTTCCTCCCTGAAAAGATTGAGAGCCAGTCGTTCCTCTCTTTAAGTTAAATGAATACAGCTATAGCGCGTAGTTATAGGTCTCATAGGAATTATTGTTTGTGTTTTATGATTTGATCGTAAAGTGCTGATATTAAATTGCTTAAATCTAGTGGCAGTTTTTAATGACTATGAATTCAGTTATACAAAATAACAACAGGAGTAATGGGTATGCATCTTAATATACCTAAACCTCTCGGATCTCTAGTTAATGTGTTGTTGTCAATTAAGCATTATATATTGGCAGCGGCAAGTTTAGTAATGGCCTTTGTTTTTTTCTTTGTGGTTATTCTGCGTTATCTATTTGAAACCGATCTATTTGCTTATGAAGAATGGGTACTGATCTTCGCCTTTTGGGTGTACTTCCTGGGCGGTGCTGTCGGGAGTTATGAAAATACTCATGTAAAAGCCGATTTCTTGCTGTCCATGATCGACAATGTTCGTACCAAATGGATCGTAGTGAATTTTACATTGGCTCTCGAAATTCTGATCAGCTTGGTTCTGACGTATTGGGCTTGGCTGATGTTGGCGGAAGAGCTGGATGCTTACCCTCAATGGCAAACAACGACAGGTCTGGAGATCCCCTTCTTTATACCTAAGTTAGGCATCTTTTTAGGCTTTTTCTTTATGACTTTTTATACGGCGCTGCATCTTTACAGTGGACTTAGAGATGGCCCTAGCCCTGAATGGGAAAAAGATGAAACCCCGCCTCATATCTGAGTAAGCGCCTAAGTTAGGCGCTTAAATTAAGAGCCTAAGTTAAGAGTGTGAGTTAAGAGCCTAATTTTAGAGCTTATATTAAGAGATAATATCATGTTGATTTTATTGACCCTTTTGGTGATTTGCGTGGCTTTGGTGATTGGTATTCCGGTACCTTTTGCCTTCGGCCTAGCTCTGATCTATATGTATTTTACCGGTGACCATGATCCGGCTGGTTTTATTACCTCAGGCCATTGGCGTATGAACGTTCTGGTCTTGATGGCTATTCCGCTGTTTATTATGGCGGGAACCATTATGGAGCGGGGTAAAATTGCCCAGCCTTTGGTCGATCTGGCTGAACTTTTTGTCGGTCGTTACAAAGGTGGTATTTCTTACGCAGCAGTCGGTGCCAGTGCTATTTTTGGTTCCATCGCGGGTAGTGCTACGGCGACTCTAACCTGTATTGGCAGCATCATGATGCCTCAGTTACGTAAGGCAAATTACCCTGAAGGGTTGTCTGCGGCACTGATTACCAATGCGGCGCCATTAGGTTTGTTGATTCCACCCAGTGCCATTCAGATTATTTATGCTTGGGTAACCCGTCAATCCGTACTGAAGTGTTTTCTGGCGACGATTGTACCGGGCATGATTCTGGTTCTTTTGTTATGCATTGTGAACTATGTTCTATTGCGCAAACACAAAGATATTAAGGTATTGCCACCGTCGAAGGATTTCAAAGGTGATGTGGTCAAAAAGACCCGCTTTGCATTACCCGCACTCTTTATGCCCTTTATGATTTTGGGTGGTATCTATGGCGGTATTATGACGCCAACAGAGGCTGCAGGTATCGCGGTGGTATATGCCATTCCAGTCGGTTTCTTTATCTATAAGGGTTTGAATAAACATAACTTTAAAGAAGCGCTGGTTCAGTCTGCTACTACCACCGGTGTTGTGATGGTGATGTTCTTTATGGTGATGATCGTGAGTCGGTTATTCATCTTTGAAGATATCCCAGATATGGCCAAAGACCTG
>JAKZRG010000058.1:0-2599 GCA_047518265.1 Oceanospirillum sp. | reverse complement strand
GTGCTATACCATGCCTCGGTCGGTGCTATACCATGCCTCGGTCGGTGCTATACCATGCCTCGGTCGGTGCTATACCATGCCTCGGTCGGTGCTATACCATGCCTCGGTCGGTGCTATGCCGTGCCTCGGTCGGTGCTATGCCGTGCCTCGGTCGGTGCTATACCATGCCTCGGTCGGTGCTATGCCGTGCCTTTTCCCTTCTTTATCAGGTGCCGTTGTTGACTGGCTGACGGTGTTTTCTTGATATGCACTAAATCTTTACTATCAATCTGCCATTCCCAACCGGATAGTTCGTTCAGTTTGGTCAGGGCTTTTTTCAGTTCAGATCTAAAGTGCTTCATTTGCTGAGTTTCACTACCGCACAGTTCATGCAGGGTGCTGACTTTCATGGGGTAGGGTTTCGCATGGGTGCTGTAAAAGCCGTGCAACCATTGGGCTAGAGGCTGACGCTTTAGGGCCATACGTTGATCAAATTCAACTTGAGTCCAGCCCGTATCGGAGAACAGGGCGTTAATGGCGGGGTTGATTTCGATGGCGTAGTACCCGGTTTCTTCATTCCGTTTGGCATGATGAATCAGCGGGCCTAAGTAGGTATTTTTGCCATCGGTAATCTCGACAACGGAGGCGGTTAAGCGGCGGAAGGCATTCAGTAACCACTCTGAGTTTTTACCCCCATTGGCACGGCCAATGGATTTTAGAAAGCCATGAAAGCTGAACTCTATACGGCAACCCACGCCTTCCGTTCTGGCCAGATGCAAACACTGCATCCAGACATCTAGATCGGCTTGATCCAATTGAGGGCCGGTGAACAGAATCTTAACGCCTTGGATCGTTGCGACCTCTCGCCCTTGCTGGAAGTTACGGGGCCCGCGCTTAATGGCGCCAAACAGGGCAGACCTTAAGACAGTGTTAGGTAATCCCCGCACGGAGTCGGGCCAGACCGGTAGCCGGATAATTTCGGCTGTTTGGTTAGACTGTTCTACCGGTGCTGCGGTGGTTTCAGCATCGTCGGTCGGTGTACCGGTCTTTTGCATCTGTTCCGCCATCAGGCGGGCGAGCATATCAGCGGGGGTGGCCATGAGTGATCCTCTTTAATCCTAGGGCGATTATAGCGGGTTATGGCGGAATCGTTCAGAGATTAAGGGTGTTCTGGGTGGTTCTTTTTAAGTGAGGTAATCGGTCTGGTGTTATGCCTGGTTCAAGGGTATAAATCCGCATATTTGGTGTTAAATAGGTATTATTTTAGAACTAAAAAAGAACTGTTTTGAAATTGAATAAGAACAATAAAGATGAAGAGTGGAAGTGCTTGAATATTGCACGGAGAAGGCCGTACACATCACTAAACAGAACATGGTGTTTGATGGTTCGATTCAGTCCAGGGTTACGGCGACTGTTTTGGGGATGGCTGCAGAGATTGAGCGGGAAATGATCTCTATGCTCACTAAAGAGGCCTTTCTCAACAATATAACCTTGACCCAAAGCGTAACTTACTGAAGAAAGGTGTGAGTATCTGGCAGATTGCCAAGTGCACTGGCGGACTATATCAATAGGGAGAATAGATTGAAGAATAAGTAGACTTAAAACATAATACCAACATATTGGGTAATATAAATAATATGTTGGTATTGTTTTTTCTCAATTTTAATAAAGCTAAAGTCTACTGTGTTTTAACTTATGTTTTGCCTCAACGGTCGTTCCTTTATGATCCACCTCTGAATACTTTTCATAAGTAAATTTAATATTATCACCTGAATGTAATATTGTGCTATCAATACCAGTTGGTGATGATACTTTATTTACACTGAGGTTCCAGTACATATCACCTTTATCATATTTGTTGTCTAGCATTATCACCATATAACCAAGCTCTTTGCCGTAATATTCTAAACTAAAGCTAAGTTGATGTTTTGGTTTTACTTTGTCATAAGCGACTTCTAATGCTTGCTGTACATTCATCCCATGGCTATAAGCTATTTGAATACTAGGATGACCTTCAATCTCAACTTCAACTGTTAAATCAGTCTCATATTCTAGATATAAATAGAAGTTAGTTGCTGAACGGTGGCCTGGAAATAAGTCTGTATAACTTGTTTCTATTGTTATATTTTTTCCTGATAAAGGAAGGAACTCAGTCGTCAAGTCTTTAGGTGGTATAGGAGTTATTACTCCACTATTATTACTACTATAGTCATGGGTGAATTTGCCCTCATCTGTATCCCCATCAGAATCACTCCAGGTAATAATGATTTTGTCATCAACAGATGTATCACCAGTACCATCAGGATTGCTACACAAAATAGCTTTCTTGAGATTCTTAGGAATAGGATAATAAAGGTCTTTGGACTTATAGAAAATATCATTGGGGCCAGGATTAACAGAAGGCATATTTTCTAGGCTAGGAGCTAACTGAAGTGTTTTTATACTGGCCATAACTATCTCTTTTTTTGGAATGCATGACTACTGGACAGTGCGTGGTTCTATTTGTAATGGATTGCGCACAACCTTACTGTTCTTCTTTGTCCAGAAGGGATGTTGACCGCTTTAACGGATTGTTTTCTGCCTTTAATCTTCATCCTGTCTGCCAAAAACCTTCATAACG
>JAKZRG010000057.1:0-102987 GCA_047518265.1 Oceanospirillum sp. | reverse complement strand
TACGAACGGGATGGCTTGCTCCTTCAGTGAACCAGTATAGGAAGGGAGGGAAGTGAAGAGTGCAGGAGCCGTATACGAGGTCCGTACGTACGGTTCTGTGAGAGGGCTGAGGCGGTAACGCCTCACCCTACTCGATGTTTGTAGAAGAAAATGTATGACAGAGGTGAGAAGATAGAGTATCTAGCTACAGATCGGAAAAGGCTTGGTTAGATTTTAGTACTTAGAGCTATAAGGTCGTTAACTCAGCAAGATAGAGGTTTTCGGCAGGAAGGGGACTCATAACCCCTATGCTTTAAAGAAAGTCTCTTTAAAGCATGTGCTCTTAATCTAAACGCTATTTAATGGCATCTTTCAGATTAAGGATTCTTAAGTTGTGTACTTAAAAAAAATCAGGGTATAACTTAGTGAGCAGCGCGACGTACATCAATGCTGATTTTTGGTAGACGCATGGTCAGTTTAGCAATCAGTTTCGCTTTTAGATTGCTGAAGAAATCTACAACGTAAGCATCGCGTTCTTGTTTTGCCGCTTGGATATAGAAAGCAACGTCAACATTACCGTTTGCATCTTGTTTGAAATCGTTATTCATTGTCTTATTCCATTCGTTAAAGCGTTGTTAGGTGAGAGCGTTCTGCTCTGATGGGTGGCATATTAAAGTGTTTATTTAGCTTGAACAAACGACGAATATTGAACAGAATGATGAGAAAATCTAATCATTTGTTTTGGAGGTGGTTATCAGACGTCTTCCCCCCATGAATTCACTCAAAGTGTTTGAGGCGGCCGCGCGTAATGAAAGCTTTGTGGCTGCAGCGGAAGAGTTATTTATCACGGCTTCTGCTGTTAGCCATCAGATGAAAAGTCTTGAGCAGTATCTTGGTTTATCTCTGTTTCGCCGTAATAAGCGTAAGGTGGAGCTCACTCCAGCAGGAAGTCAGTATTTACAATCGATTCGTCAGGCTTTGGATGAAATTGAAGCAGCGACCTATCGTATAACCTCCAATCCTGAACGAGATGCTGTGACCATTAGTGTCGCTCCCAACTTTTTGATTCGTTGGTTGATGCCCAGAATGAACAAATTTCAGGAGCAATACCCTGACGTAGAATTGCAGATCAGTGCATCATCGGGTCTGATTGACTTTAATAAACAAAATACGGATATGGCCGTCTATTTTGGCCATGGTGATTGGCATGATATTGAGGTGCATTTTTTACGGAATGTACTCTTAGTGCCTGTTTGTAGTCCCAAGCTTTTAAAGGGTCGTCGGGCATTGAATGAGCCCGCAGATTTGCGGTATCACACATTGATTCACGTGGGTAAGCGCTTATATGAGTGGCCGGAGTGGTTGCAGTTAGCGGGTATTGAGTACAAAGGATTCAGCCGAGGGTTACAGCTTTCCAGTAGTCAGTTAGCAACAGGCGCTGCTCAGGAGGGTTTGGGGGTTGCTTTGGCTGATAGCACCTTGACCTCTAGGGAAATTGAAGAAGGGCGCTTGATTATGCCTTTTGATCTAAAGCTGGATACTCATAAATCTTTTTACTTGGTTTATCAAAAAAACAGGCCACTTTCCTATGGGATGCAGGTGTTTAAGGATTGGATGATTGAGGAGATGCAGGTGGCCAACTAGCGGTATGCACTGCTGGGCTCTATGGTAGGAATGTCTATAACTCCTTACCATGCTTATCACTCGTAGCTGCTTCAGCGTTGAGGATCAGAACCTGATGAGAGCGCATCAGGTTCTGTTACCGCTTGATGCCGTTGTTAGGCAAAAGCTAAGAATCTATCGTTTAACTAAAAACAACGTACTCTGCCGTTAAATCAAGCGCGTCTTCACCAATAATCTCTTCGACAGGGGCGGAGTTTGTGCCATCTTTAAAATCAATATATGCGCTTACCTGTAGCACTAAATCACCGCTTTCTTCCTGAATCAGTACACTTTCATCACTGACGGCTTTTTGCAGTTTCTTTTTTTGGCTATTGGATACCGAAATTTCTTGAATGCTCATAGAGATCCTGATGAGTAAAATGGGCTATATGTCAGATCGAAGTATACCTTAGTTTGAGAGGGAAAAAATTCTGAATATGGATATGGGGCAACAAAAAACTGAGTGTGAGAAACTCAAAGTTAAAAGAATACTTGTTTTGTAGAAAGGCTCTTATTTGGCGTTTAATTCGAATTATATGAAGTTAGATCAATGATGTATAAAGAATAAGGGTATTATGTCTATAAGTGTCGGATCAATTTCAGTAGAGTAGACTGATTGATATCCGCTCCACTGATGCTCTAAGGGTAGAAATGAATAACCAGAAAACGCTCTCCCAATATTGCACACCGTTGAGAGTTACTGTTTTTGTACTGCTCTTATGGACTCTTCTGTTGTCGTTGTCCTATTACTGGAATCAACATACCAGCAAACAGCAGATTATGCAGCAGGCCTACGCTGAAGCTCGGGCCAATTTAAACAAAGATATTACATTTCGTCGTTGGGGTACGACTCATGGTGGTGTTTATGTGCCCGTTACAGACACGCAGAAATCAGTGCCTTGGTTAGCCCATGTTTCTGGCCGAGATGTGACGACAACGGACGGTCAGCCATTAACTCTATTAAACCCTGCCAGTATGCTACGACAAATCATGGATGCCTATGCAGAAGAATATGGTATCCGTGGCCGTATTACCGGTCTTAAGTATTTAAACCCAGATAATAAACCCGATGAATGGGAAAGGCGTCAGCTAAAATCTTTCCAACGAGGTGAGCAAAAAGAGATATGGTCTATTAGTGATATACAAGGCCAGCCTCACTTACGTTATTTACGAGCCATGTTTATGGACCCTGGTTGTGACAAATGTCATGGGATCTTAGGCTATAAAGAAGGCGATTTTCGGGGGGCTACAGGGTTGAACCTGCCTTTATCTGGTTACTACCGGTTAATTGATGAATCCCGTCGTAATCTAATCGTAAGCCATGGAGGTATTTGGTTTTTAGGTTTATTAGGAATCTGTCTTTCTGGCCGAGCAGCTTATCAACATAACCTGGAACGTCAAAAGCGAGATTTTGAAAAAGAAGAAGCAGCAAAAACGTTACGTATCTATGCTAATGCCTTTGAAAGAGGCGGTGAAGCGATTCTGATTACAGACCAAGAAAATAGAATTACTAACGTTAACGCAGCTTTTACTCGGCTGACAGGTTATCACTTGGATGAGATAAAAGGACAAAACCCCAGTATTCTGGCTGCAGGTAATACTTCTCAAGCGACATATCAGGATTTGTGGGCCTGTTTGCAAGAGGAGGGTTTTTGGCAGGGCGAGTTATGGGAACGCAAAAAATCCGGTGAAATTTATCCTAAGTGGACGGCTATTTCAGCACTACCGGATGATTTAGGAAAAACCTCATTCTATATTGCGAGCTATACCGATATTAGTGAGCGTAAAGCGGCTGAGGCAAGAATCTCACATCTGGCTCATCATGATATTTTGACAGGTTTATTGAATCGGTACAGTTTAGAGGATCGACTGCAACAAGGTTTGTTAAATGCTCAGAGAGATAGGGCACGCTTGGCCGTTTTTTTTATAGATCTGGATCGATTTAAAAATATTAATGATACCTTGGGTCACCAAGTAGGTGATCAGTTGTTAATTCGTGTCGCTGAACGCTTAAAAAAATGTGTCAGAGAGAGTGATATTGTCGCTCGTATTGGTGGCGATGAATTTATTCTGGTGCTATCCAATGTTAATGATGGTTTTGATGTCTCTATCGTCGCTGAAAAAGTACTGGAACAAGTTGCCAAACCTTATTCTATTAATAAGATGGAGCTGGAGAGTAGCCCAAGTATTGGTATCAGTATTTACCCTGATGATGGTGGAAGTGTTGAAAGCTTGCTTAAAAATGCTGATGTAGCCATGTATCAAGCCAAGGAAAATGGGCGTAATAACTACCAGTTTTTTACCAATCAAATGCTGCATGTTGCTCAAGAACGAATAGAACTTGAGCATGAGTTACGAATCGCATTGGATGAAAATCAATTTGAGCTTTATTACCAGCCTCAGCTTTGTACTAGCAACCGAAACATTTATGCTTTTGAAGCGCTAATCCGTTGGAAAAATCCTAAAAAAGGTTTTGTCGGACCAGATAAATTTATTCCTATAGCGGAAGAAACAGGACTTATTCATGCAATTGGTGATTGGGTTCTAGATGAGGCTTGCCGCCAGCTCTCTATCTGGACACGAGAACTATCATCCAGCGTTAATATGGCCATCAATCTTTCCACTAAACAACTACAATCAGAGTCTCTTCTGGGTAGGGTTTGTCAGGTTATGGATAAATACGCTATTGAGGCAGATAAGTTGGAATTTGAAGTCACCGAAACAGCAGCCATGACGGATCCAGAGTTAGCTGTAAAACAATTACAAGCATTAAAGGAACTAAAGGTTGGTTTAGCGATTGATGACTTCGGTACTGGATATTCTTCTCTGTCTTATCTAAAGCGCTTGCCTATTCATACCCTAAAGCTGGATCGTACTTTTGTGCGAGATATTGAAACAGATCGTAACGATGCTGAAATTAGTATGGCGACCATTGCTCTGGCCCATAATTTAGGATTATCTGTAGTGGCGGAAGGTGTCGAAACTGAAGGGCAATATCAGTTCCTTGCTGAACATAGTTGTGACTATTTACAGGGATATCTCTTTAGCCGGCCTTTACCTGCGGATGCAGCAACAGACTATATAAAAAACAATATGGAACAGAAGCGAGTGTTTAAAAATAAAGATAGTTGTTCCGATAAGATTAAATAACCCAAGTTGGCTAACTTTGGTGCGATTATACCCTTACAGATGCTATCGAATGGCTTATTTTAGATAAGTTGTCAGTATTTGTTATTTTAAGTGATTTTTTGTGACTTTTATTTTCTTTATCGTCACGCGAAGTGGTTGATTATAAAGATCTAATTTATCAGTATGTAAGGAGAACTATAACAAACCCAAGCCTAACTTAGGGTATTGGGTAAGCAAAAAATTACCTCTTTTCTGGGGTATGACCGCATGGAGGTGTGAGAATGCTAAATTCTCTATCGATGACCAAAAAGCTGATGGTTACGCTTGTCCCACTCATTGTACTAATTCTACTGACGATTACTCTGTTGTTAAATATTGAGGTTAAAAACACCAGTACCCGTCAGGCTATTGAAACAGCCCACTTATTAGCTATTGAAGAAGGGCAAAAGGTTTTACGTCCCTTAAGTGATGAACTACAGCAATTGAAAGGTTTAGCCACTGTGGCTAAAAGCCGCGAACAGATTGCCACTGCCACACGTCGTCAAAATTTTGATACCTTGCTAAAGCAATATTTAGCTGATCGTCCCAAACTAGTGGGTAGCTGGACACTCTGGGAACCTGATGCTTTTGATGGTAGGGATAACTTATACCGTAATGCCGCTTCTCATGATCAAACCGGTCGCTATATTCCTTATTGGTACCGAGATGGTCAGGGTAATATTAAATCTGAGGCCTTAGTGGATTACCAGACCCCTGGTGCAGGGGATTATTATCAGCTATCTAAACAAAGTAAAAAGGCGACGATTCTAGATCCTTATTTCTACGAAATTGATGGCAAGCCACAACTGATAACATCTATTGTGGTTCCCATTATTGAAAGTGGTGTCTTTAAAGGTGTTGTTGGTGTGGATGTTCTGGTAAATGAAATCCAGAAGCAGGTTGCTCAGATTCACCCTTATGAAACAGGCGTTGCTGCTTTATTTACTCATAATGCGACGATTGTGGCGCACCCAGATTCTAAGCGTTTAGGTAAGGATGCAGCTCAAACAGAAGGGGATATTTCTGGCGAGGCTCTACCGGCTCTAATTAATTCAATTCGCTCTGGTAACTCATTTGACGTTGTGACATCAACGCCATTATTTGATGGTGATACGCTGATTTTGAATGATCGAATAGACCTAACGGATACCGGTTATCATTGGAATTTAGCGGTTGCGGTATCCATGGATAAAGTGACAGAAGAAGCCGATCAACTTGTACGCCATATTGTTATGATCTGTCTGGCAGCGTTAGTCGCTTTGATAGCGGTTATCGTTTTGGTATCAAAAAATATTTCAGGGCCTTTGTCCCATTTAGCTAAAGCATTAAATGATATTGCTAATGGTGATGGTGATCTTACTCGACGCTTGGAAGTTAAGGGTAAGGATGAAGTGGCAACACTAAGCCGGGCTTTCAACACTTTTGCAGAGCGCATACGAGTACTTGTATCGGGTATTGCTGAACGCAGTGAGCAAATGGCCGCAATCTCTTTACAGTTAGAAGGTCACAGTCGTGGCGCTAAAGAAGGTTCTGAATCTCAGCGGAGAGAAGTGGATATGGTGGCTTCTGCTATGAATGAGATGAATGCGACCGTGTTAGAAGTGGCTAACAGCGCACAACAGGCCTCGGATTCAGCCCAAACAGGTAGCCGACAGGTGGCCGTGGGATTAGATATCGTAGATAGTGTTGTGGACAGTATTCAACTGCAGGCGTCAGATATTCAAAGTGCAGCGGATGCTATTGGTGAGTTGGAAAAAGGCAGTCAAGAAATTGGTGCTGTAATTCATGTGATTCGTGAGATTGCAGATCAAACGAACCTTCTAGCTCTTAATGCGGCTATCGAGGCAGCCCGAGCAGGTGAACACGGTCGAGGCTTTGCCGTTGTAGCAGATGAAGTGCGTACATTGGCAACTCGGACTCATAGTTCTACTCAGGAGATTGAAGATACTATTGCTAACTTACAGCAACAGACTGAAAAAGCAGTAGAACGTATGAGTAAGAGTCAATCTCGTTCT
The DNA here is from genome assembly GCA_047518265.1 of Oceanospirillum sp. Classification (GTDB taxonomy): domain Bacteria; phylum Pseudomonadota; class Gammaproteobacteria; order Pseudomonadales; family Halomonadaceae; genus Oceanospirillum. The sequence goes on along the minus strand of JAKZRG010000057.1, from coordinate 96,163 downwards.
GCGGAAAGTGTTGACCAGGTGGAAAAATCACGTCAGGCCTTGGTCGATATCTCAGAAGAGATGAAGCAGATTACAGGCATGAATATGCAGATTGCTTCGGCTACAGAAGAGCAGTCTGCAACCACAGAAGAGTTACTCCGTAATATCCAGCAAATTAATGATGTTGCTGAACGTGCCCTACAAGGTGCAAACGAAACATCAGACAGTAGTGAGCAGATTCAACAAGTGGCTCAGCACCTAACGGATACTGTTCGTCAATTTAAATACTAAGTAAGAGTGAAAGTGCTTGGGCATATTCTGTGCCCAAGCCTTTAATCTAATTCTCCCGAATATTATTTCTCCCTTTCCTTTACCGCATTTGTAGTAAATTTTCAGTATATTTTGCCTTTAAAGTAATGACCTGTGTAAGGATTGGATACAAATTAGACTTTAGTAATGCAAACTAGAACTTTACTTTCTGGTCACAAGAGTAAAAATCGTGCAAAATCAATTTATTAAGCTGTGATTTCTTATGGATCTGCTGAAAACTAAAGACTTTGATCTTTGCGAGAATCGATTCGCTTAGGAATTTTATGACCTTGTTCCGTTATTTTACGATTGTACTGATAGTTTGTTTATTTTGGCTGCCAGTGAACAGTTCGGCAGATGAGATTAAAGTAGCGGTAGCGAGTAATTTTATTCAGCCTCTACGGGCAATTGTACAAGTATTTGAACAGGATACGGGCCATCGAGTAGTCGTTATCCCTGGGGCGACAGGCAAGCTATATGCTCAAATTATTCATGGCGCCCCTTTTGACGTTTTTCTCTCGGCTGATTTAGCCCGACCTGAAAAGCTTGAGTTATCTGGTAAGGGGATAAAGCATAGCCGCTTTACTTATGCTTTAGGGAAACTCGTCTTATGGAGCTCTGATAGTGGACGAGTGGATGGGCAGGGAAGTGTATTATACTCAAAATCATTTCGTTATCTGTCTATTGCCAATCCCAAGCTTGCGCCCTATGGCAAAGCTGCTCAAGAAGTACTGAGTCATAAGGGGTTATGGGACAAGCTACAGCTTAAAATGGTGCGGGGTGAAAATATTGCTCAAGCTTATCAGTATGTTAAGACGGGTAATGCTGAACTGGGTTTTGTGTCCCTATCTCAGATATTAGACCGTAAAGCTAGATTTGGCGATGATGTTGTAGATACCAAGGCTGCTAGCCAAAAAATGATAGATAATAGTGACTATTGGCTGGTGCCTAGTCATTTATATTTGCCCATAGAGCAGCAAGCTGTTCTCTTAAACAACACGTCTGCAGCAAGAGAGTTCTTAACTTTTCTACGCTCACCGGCAGTAGTAAAAATGATTCACGATTATGGTTATAGCACTCCCTGATGTTAACTGAAGCTGATTTTATTGCCCTAGGGTTAACCCTTAAGCTCGCACTGATCACTACCGTGATTTTATTATTACTAGGTACGCCACTGGCCTGGTGGTTAGCCAATAGTCGGTGCCGTTATAAGTTTATTTTGGATACTCTGGTAGCTTTGCCGTTGGTTTTGCCACCCACAGTACTGGGGTTCTATCTGTTATTGGCTTTAGGGGTTCACGGACCATTGGGCTCGTTGATGTTAGCTTTTGGCATGACACCTCTGGCATTTTCCTTTTCAGGGCTGGTGATCGGCTCGGTATTTTATTCATTGCCCTTTGTGGTGCAGCCATTAAAAAATGCTTTTTTAGCTGTAGGTAAAAGGCCTCTTGAAGTTGCAGCGACTTTAGGGGCTACGCCTTTTGAGCGTTTTTGGTATGTAGCAGTTCCTATGGCTCGTCCAGGGTTTATTACTGCGACAGTATTGGGTTTTGCTCATACCATTGGTGAGTTTGGGGTTGTGCTGATGATTGGTGGCAATATTCCTGGTAAAACGCAGGTGGTTTCCATCTCAATTTATGAGCATGTTGAGGCTCTAGAATATACTCAGGCTCACTGGCTCTCAGGAGGCCTCTTATTGCTCTCCTTTATGATGTTATTAACGGTGCATGCGGTTAATCGCCCAGTAAGAGTCATGTAATGCTTTGGGGATATTTATAAATGGAGCTTTAATATCTTATTTTTTCAATATATGGCTTATTCGCTTCTATAAGGCTTGCTCTGATATACTCGGTTTAATATAAATTAATTTTTAGTGCTTACAGCAGACAATGAAAAAAGAAGATTATTTATCCTGGTCCAGTTATTTTATGTCTATCGCTGTATTGTCGTCTTATCGCTCAAAAGATCGTAAGACGCAAAACGGTGCTTGTATCGTAGATCGCAATAATAAAATTATCGGTATCGGTTATAATGGTTTGCCAAAAGGTTGTGATGATAACGATCCAGACTTTTGGGCTGATGATGATGATAATATTTTGCAGTCCAAACATACCTATGTTGTACATGCCGAGCAAAATGCTATCTATAACTGTATGCTCAATGACTTGAGTGGTACCACCATATATGTCACGCAATTCCCATGTCATTCCTGTGCTCAGGCGATTATCCAGGTGGGAATTTCAAAAGTGGTGTATATGAGAAGGAAAGAAGGGGATAGTCATCAACAGTATTTTGATGCTGTTGCCAAAATGTTTGGTCAGGCAGATGTTGTTTTTGAGTTAATTGATGATCAAGCAGATTATGATACGCACTTTATTGAGGGAGTGCTGAGCCTCGCTCCGTAGCTCTTATATAAGAGCCCAAACAAAAGATTCTTTACAAAAATCAGCCATATCATTTGGCTGCCGGCTAGAGGGGGTCGAAATGTTTTTGTTTGGGCCTGTAGATCTCATAAGAGCCATACCGTGTTGCCAAAAAGCTCTGGGAACAATAATAGCTCTAAATGACGGAATATTTTTGTCCGTGTGCTTAAGTAAGAACTCTTTATTTGTGTTGTTTTGGTTCATTAGGCCGATTACATAACCAGCAAATAGCCCTTATTACGTATGGTTTTAATAATGCTAGGGTTTGTTGGGTTATCACCTAATTTGGCTCGTATACGGGAAATATTAATATCAATCGCCCGGTTACTGCCGTCATAACCGATACCTCGTAGGTTTTCAAAAATATACTCTCTGGATAGAATGTCGCCTGCATTGGAAGCTAATAACCAAAGTAAATCATATTCAGGGTTCGAGAAGAAAACCTCTTCGCCATTTAAGGATACGTTACGAGATCGATTATTGACGATCAACCCGTTGATCTCGGCAATACTCTTATCCGCAGATGGCTCGGGTGAGTCGGACTGTGCGGATCGACGTAGTAAAGCCTTTACTCTTGCTAACAGTAAACGTGGTTCTGCAGGTTTGCTCAGGTAATCATCTGCACCAATTTCCAATCCTAGTATTTCGTCAATATTGTCACTTCTAGCAGTAAGCATCAGTACAGGGAGGGTCACTTTTTGGCGAATACGTTGACACACTTCTAAGCCATCCAGTCCAGGTAGCATAAGGTCTAGAATCACCAAATCCGGCTGTTGTTGAATAATAGTATCAACAGCGGTTACGCCATCAGTCACAATGGTCATGTCATATCCGTTACCGGAAAGATAACTAGCGGTTAGGTCGGCCAGTTCCAGATCGTCTTCGACGAGTATTATACGTTTTTGCATGGCACTGTTTTCTCGCTTATGACCCAAAAGGGTATTTGAGTGACAACATCAACAGATCTCGATTGTATTGATGTAGGTCGTGATTAGATTGACGATCAAAGTATGTATATGACAGCTCTGTATCCAGCGTATTGTATAGATTAAGCACGTCTAGCCTTATGCGATATTTGTGGGTTGTATCCTGTCTTTTATCCTTATAAAGAGGTTCAATATCTCGATATTTATTTTGGTTATAGCTGGAACTTAATACCACACGTACTTTGTTAATTTTTTTTGAGGTAATAGGTACCGTTAGAGCGACCTTATACTCAGTTGCATCATAGGAATAAACTTTGCTTTCGAGATTAGCCAATGTATTAATAGCACTGATGTTAAGGCTTGATTGCAGTGGAAGAGTTAATTTGTAAGCTAGAGTTTGGCTAAAGTGATAGCCCTCTTTATCTTGATCTTCACTGTTAAAATAATGCTTATGGTTAGTGTCTAGAGACAGTGATAAGGTCGAACCCTTAAATTGATAGCCTCCTTGTGCTGATAAACGGTAGTAGTTCACTAAGGCATCTGAATCTAAGCCAATATAGGTTAAGGAGGCTCTACCTTGGGTGTACCAATTATTTTCAGAAGTGTACTTTATTCCTGTGCGAGCATTAAGAAAGTAAAGGTCAGAACTATCAATTTCACTGTAATCTTTATAATAAAGACTGATCCCGCTGTGACTAAAAAGAGAATCTCCCTTTTTGGGGAGTCTTAAGGCCATAGGGGTAAAACGAGAATAGTCGTACTGTAGACCGTAAAAACTATCACTCTGCTGAGTGGATTTTTCGTTCAGTATGCCAATATCAAGCAAGTTATCCTCTGGTGCAACATTGGCATTAGAGTCATGGCCTGAGAACAGCTTAATACTATGGCGAGTGAAACTGGGTAAGTGCTTATTTGTATAATGGTACTTCAGTTTGCGTTGTTCAATTGTCTCTATAAATTGATCTATATTATTTCGTACCACTTCAGGAATAGAGTCGTTGGTCATGACTTCCTGTGCTAGCTGTTTTGCTAAGCTGTATTCTTTTTTGGCAAAGTAACTAGAAGCTAACTCCAGTTTAATACGCAGGTTCTCTGGATGGCTACGTAGTCCTGAATTGAGCAGATGAATAGATTTATCAATATTGCCTTGTTGTCGTTCGTTTACAGCTTGGCTTATAAGGTTATCGGCAGCGCTTTGACTCCAAGCAAAACTAGGAACGAGTAAACAGCTCAATAGGAATGCCCTTGACTGCTTGGTCATCAATGATGTCAGAAGAAATACATTCTGCAATAAAAGGCTATTTGACATTATCTTGTTCTGGCATTATCAGTTTCGATTGTATCAGGCACAAAGCTTGGAATGGACGGCTGATTGACCTCAAAAGTGATTAACCCATCTTTCAGTTCTTGTAGCGTGTATTCAATACCATTAATAGTGATACCGCCATCTTCTATCGCTTGGGCCCAATCAATAGACTCCTCACTGTAGGATATTTCCTGCTGTATATTGGATAGATCGATAGTGATAATTGTTGAGGGATCGACAGCATAAATGACATCTGTAGTTGGATTGGTGACGATATCTTCTTTATCCATGTTATCTGTAAAACTTAGACTATTTTCTGGGTTCTCAATATCCGTAAGTATTGACGTTGAGTTCTCAGCCGCTGCCGCAGTTATACTAAGTTCTTTTTGTTGGTAATCCAGTAGAGAACTTCTATCGAGTTCATGTAATAAATTCTCGTCAGTGCCTGCAATACCACTGCCATATTCACTACTTTCCCCCAGACCTATACCGCTATCTAATTGGCGAGAGAATTGATCTGGTGGGCTACCCCAACTACCCCATTGATCTGTAGCTTTATCAGCCCAAGAGTGATGGCTGATTAGGATGGATATGGTAAGCAGAATATATTTCATAGGGTTCTGTTCCGTTTTACGGGATACCCGTGCAGATACTTAGGATCATCAGCAATTGTCATTATATTGGCAAAAAATGTCATGATGCTGAGTATATATTGATCCATTGTCACTTTTTGATCGAAGGTGTCATTTGAGTGAACTGTTGCAAATATGCCTATTATAACATTCACTCCTTGAGTGGGAGATATTTTTATCTCAGTATATTTAATCGACATCTCTATTTTCCTCACCATTTGCTTGAGGTAGAGGTAAGCTAAGACAAAAAAGTGCACCGCCAAGGGTGTGGCTGGTATCAACAATAATATTACCACCGTGAGCGGTTGCAACCTTTTGTACAATGGGTAGGCCTAGACCAAAGCCACCTAGCGCGCGATTACGGCTCTCATCCAGGCGAATAAAGGGATCAAAAATACGCTCCCTATCTGCTTCAGGAATCCCAGAGCCATCATCTTCAATACTAATGTAAAGAGTGCTATTAGCTTCTGCCAAATAAATAGATACAGCTTGTTGGCAGTGTCGACAAGCATTAAGTAGAATATTTTGAATAGCGCGTCGTAAGAGCGTTTCGTCAGCTCGAAGTAATAATTGTTGGATATCGATGACTCGATGAAACTGGATGTCAGGGTGCTGTAAGGAAAGTTCATCCAGCATTTCAGTCATGACGGCTATCATATCAAACCGGTCTGTTTCCAAAGATTGAGAATGATCTAGTCGAGCGCAGGTTAGGATCTCATCAATCATACGGTTTAGGCTGCTAAGATCTTTCTTCATACCGGTAATGTGCAAGGGTTCGGCTTGATCGCTCTCTATTCCTGCACTCATCCCTTCAACTCGAAACATCATACGGGCTACGGGTGTGCGCAGTTCGTGGGATATATCATGGGTCAGTTGCTGCTGCTGAGCGATGAGCGATTCAATTCGTTGGGTCATAGCATTCACACTGGTTGCCATGCGTGAAATACCATCATTACCCGTAAGTTCAATGGAGGAAGAATCAGCCGTGCCAGCCCGATTAATGCCTTCTTCCAGGGTTTTAAGTTTTTTCTCGAAAGGGAAAACAAGAATATAACCCGATACTAGGACAACCAAAGCTCCTAGAGCGACCAGTAAAAAGATAAGAGAAACCGGGTACCACTGAAAAATATTGATAGGGCCTAATGTTAAGAATTGTCCACTGTTACCAAAACGGGCATAAACTTTAATGAAAGGGGTGCTGGATACCGTGTCGTTCAGATTAATGACAATATCACCCCGTAATAGCTGTCTTAGCTGTGATTTATCCAGTTTAAATTGCTCTGGGCTCTCTAAGGCGAGATTATAATCAAAGTTCTGATCTAAAGAAGCGAGTAATTCCGTTCGTTGCTCTTTGGGGTGACGCCCTAATTCATTAAGGATTAATAGGGCAGTCATACGAGCCACGGTTTGGTTAATATCGGTGAGCTCTGAGAGCACATAGAGGTTATCTTTACCGGGTAATGGCAGTGCAATTTTGGCTGTTTTCTTACCAGAGTCTGACTGTATATAAACAGGCTGATTGTCTTTTTTTAGGTGGTATAGATTATAGTCTTCGGGGTTTTTTAGAAGACTGATTTCCAATGATATGCCTGTTAGGCGCTCTACCACATCAATCCATTGTTGTCGTTTTTTTCCTTCATGACGCACAATTCCTGCTGTCATCAGTGCAAATGTGCCGCCAACATTTTGTATTAAATAGGTTTCATAGCGGCTTTGGTTGATATAGCCCAATGCGACATAAGCCAATAATGAGACGAATATCACCATGATGATCAGACTGCTGTAGAGCTTGAAAAAAATACTTTTCATTAGAGCCTTTAATGTTGGAACTTAACTATTTGATATGGAACAAGCTTTTTGACAGTGTATTCAATATCATTGGAACCATAGCTGCCAATCAGAGTGATATCACCGTCGGCGTCAAACTGTTTTATCTCACTGTATACAGTATGTCCATCACCATTGGAATTCCTTTCATAGGACGTTTGACGATCTTCATTGTCAAAGGTGGAATTTACAATAGAATCTTGCTGGCCATCATCGTTCTCATCTCGTGTATGGGTCGTAAAGCATAGATGTACGTTTCTTCTGCTACACTATCGCCATCTCGATCATAGTCACTGCTGATTTGTCTTCTATCTTTATCAAACTCATAATAATCAAATTCATCAACTATATCGTCATTATTATCTTCTTGACTAGAGACCTTGTTGCCTTTAGTAATAGATTACCGGTCCTGTATATTCTGACCCAGACTCTCCTATTAGAATCAGATCCCCCGTATCGTTATATTCTTGATAGAGAGAATATTCAATTGAGCCATCAGCATCTAAGTCCTGATCGTAGCGTGTCAAATTACCTGATTCGTCATACTGCCAGGAATAAATATAGGCGTTTTCGTACTCGTTAGGGTTGTAATTGATGGTAGGTTGATTGCCTTCAGCTATTGTAGGCAATTGCTTGGTATGTTTTTCTGATATTAAATTGTTATTGGTGTCATAACCAAAATTTAAAGTGAAATCAATCAGGCCGTCATTCTCATAGTCGAAAGTTTTATTTGTTAATTTATTTGAATCGTTATATTGATAAGTAATAATTGAATTGATTTCTCCATTATTGCCACTGTCAATCATTTCAGATTGCAATAACCCTTCGTTATTGTAGTTATAACTTAAAACCCAATCAGATACTCCATCATTATCTAAATCCCTTTGGAAGGATGTAGTATTTCCCCGTTCATTGTACTCATAATATTCAACCGTATCGATAGAGTCATTATTTCCGCTATCAAATTCTTTACGAATGACTTGATCGTTATCATTATACTGATAGCCCCATGATAGCTCTGTAAAACTCTCAAAATGACCATAAGGGCCCATTTGTACGTAATTGTAGCCTTCCGTATAGTTATCCCAAGCTTCAATCCAAGTCTCGTTAACATCGACGCCCCGATAAGTCATACTGCCCTTGCTATCAAAATCGTAGGATAGGTAGAAATCAAACGTGCCATCACCATTAATGTCGACTTTTTTACTGGAAATATTGTCGGGGTCAGAAGGTGGAAGAGGGTCTGGGGCCATAATGTTATTTGAATGGTCAGCAGTAATCGTATTGGTTTGGTCGGAGGGAGTGTCACTCTGAGGGAGGGAGTCTAAAGCAAATTCATATTCAAGAATATAATCAACAATACCATCATCATTCCAATCCAGCTCGTCACGTTGGTTGATCTGTTCGCCTTGGCTGTTGAAGGTAGCAGTAAAAATAGCATTTAAAATACCATCGCCATCGGTATCTTCGGTAGAACGTAATTTGTTGCCCATAGCATCATATTCAGACAGAACGATGCTATTGGCTATACCGTCGCCATTGGAATCTATTGATGCAAAGGTTTTATTACCTTGCTCATCATACACATACTCAGCAATATGGTTTGCAATGCCGTCTCCATTAGTATCTTCAGATTCTAGCTGTAGATTACCTTGCGTATCATATTGATAGGTTAAAATCTTATTGGGCTGGCCATCGGCATTTGTATCTCTTGCTGCTCGAATGAGTTGCTGCTTCTCATCATATTCATAATCCCAGACGTATTCTGGTGTGCTATCTCCCCATAAATCGCTTTCTTCCCGAATCAAAAGTCCTTGGTCATTGTAGTGCCAAGAGTAGTCATAGCCATTCTTGCTTTGGGCAATTAATCGACCTTCTATGTCATAGGTGTCTAAATCAACTCGGTCTATCTTACCGTCCTGATCCCAATCCAGTTCTTTGCGTGTTTGATAACCCTCACCTTCATAGTTGGAATGATAGCTTTCAGGCTTGTGCATTAGCTTTTCTGTAAGATGAGTAATGAGGACATTAGATGAGTTGCCTGAAGTGGGCGTTACGCTGTTAATTAGTAAAACAGCTTCATCTATAGCGGAGGTACCGTAAAAGTTTTTGCCGGAATCTGCCAACGTTTCGGTGAAAGTATTGGCGACCTCAATCTTGCTATTTAGGAATGCTAGGTCAGACGCTTGAGCGCCATCAACAATTTGTAGTGCAATTGTTGCCAAACTGGCTTTTCCCGAATCGAGTCGTTCTAGGTAATAAGACATGCCCACGTCATCTGCAGGACGATTAAAGGCTTGTAAATAGATGTTATTAATAAGCTCTTGGTTGCTAAGCTCGCTATAACGCTCGATATACTCTTTAGATGCACCAAAAGCATTGATGGCATGGTAAAAATCATCTCCGTCATCAGCCATGCGACCTAACCAATACTCTAACCCTTCCGTGTCTGCGGGGCGACCATAGTAAGCGATGTAGATTTTTTGAATGGTGTTAATGGAAGGTTGGCTGGTCATGCTTATTCCTTAAGACGGATTTAAAATAAAGCGATAATACTTCTTTGCCGGTACTATCCTTACTGGCTGTCATAATCTTTATATATACAGGTAGAATTTTGACAAAAATGTTAGCTAACATCTATTGATGGTTTGTTTATGAAATGTAGGATTTTTTGTAGGGAAGAGTGCAATCGAATCGAGGTGAAACATTATCGTTAATCTGAATGCTGACATTAAACGTATTTTTCAGATAGCAAAATTATGCAATATTGGGATGGCAGGTATGGCCGAAAGAAATATTCCAATATTTTCCGGCCGTCCATTGGCCGGAAAATACCGAGGCTTTCCTAGGGGAGAGCCTATGTTTATATGCTGAGTGTTAGGCTATGTCATAACCTGATTGATTGTCGGAACCATAGGTACCGATCAGAACAACGTCCCCTTCTGCGTTATATTGACGGGTCTGACTATAATCAATCTGGCCGTCATCATTGCTGTCAATTTCTCTTTTGTATGAAGTTTGGTTACCAGCATCATCATAGGTATAGCTAAACAGTTCATCAAAGATGCCGTCAGCATCAAAGTCTTTCTCGTATGAGATCCAATTACCGGCATCGTCATAGGTGTAGGCGTAATGGGACTCTGAGTCCATAGTGCCATCACCATTGTTGTCTATAGAGTGAATGATTAGGTTATCGTTCTCATCGAAGACGCTAAAGGTTTCTTTATCAAACTCCCCATCCCCATCATGATCCTTAGAGCTGCGAATTACATTGCCATTATCATCATACTCCGATTCGTAAGCGCGACGCAGTTCACCGTCTCTATAATAAATCTCTTTGCTAATATTATCTTCATTGGTGAAATATACGGCGTTAAACCTATCAAATACTCCATCATCGTCGAAATCAATATACTCGCGGGTTTCGTAGTTGAGACCTTCATGTTCCTCTTTGAGCACATATTCAAAAGTGCCGTCATTGTCTAGGTCTTTTTTATAGGTACTTCCATTCTCATTGTCATCATACGTTTCAGCAGGCGGTGAATCATAGTTGCTGTTCGCGTCGAGTAGATACTTAATGTTATATTTCAGTGTATCAGTACCATATGCAAAAGTGATTTCATCGATCACACCATCAAGATCGTTGTCTTCTTTGGTAAATGTTCTTTGACCATTATCATCCCATTCTTGAGTAATGAGAGCATCGATGACCTCATCTCCATCAACATCGACATTCTTATCATGGCGGACTTTATTGCCCTCGTCATCAAACTCTGCCCGTTCGATCAACTCTATTATGCCATTGCCATTGCTGTCCGTTTCGAGCAGTGTCATACGACCTAATTCATCGTAACCATAGTTGATCGCGCTATCCAACTGCCCATCGCCATCAGAGTCATGCTCATAACGGGTGATCCAACCCTGCTCATTGTATTGATACGTGGTAATGTCATCCGCTTGGCCATCACCGTCCTTATCAATTTCCCGGCGAGTCACCTCATTATCGGATGTTGGTGTTTCACTAATGCCAATATTGGGTGAAGCCACATCATCAGCTATATCCGCTTGGTCGCGGTATTGATAGCTCACAGAAAAGTTTGTCTGGCCGTCACCATTGCTATCTTCTTGCTGGCTTAGAATTCGGTCATGCTCATCGTATTCATAGCTAAGGGTATAATCAGCTTGTCCATCTCCATCGCTGTCAATCGTGCGGTTATTAAGATTGATACGATCAAGATAATCACCAGTATAGAAAAGGGATAATGCTAGTGGGGGCTCAGGTATAATGGAAATAGGAGATTCAGGTGTATCCAGTGGGTTTTCAAGATTTGGAGTGTAATGAAGGTCTTCGTATTCTTGGTTGGCTACATTATAGGCTTCGTATAGGGTCTCACTTGCATCAAAAAAAGCTGTTATAAAAGTGCTGTCTTCATCCGTTTCCTGGTTAGCTTGAGCTTCCTGATAAGCTTCATTAGCTTCTTGGTAAGTCTCGTAAACCGCCTGAAACGCTTCATTAGCTTCGAGTCCAGCGATACCTTTGTAAACAGAAGTAGAGATATAGTCCGCCTGTCCATCGGCATCAGTATCCACTTCATATTGGCTCAGGTTGCCAAACTCATCATATTGCCATTGAAATATCTGATCAGTGTTGCCATCACCGTCAGTGTCTTCATCGGTACGAACCAAGCGATCCTGATCGTCATAGGTGCTGATTTTGACAATTTCTACAAAACCGTCACGATCAAGATCTTGTTCTTCCCGGATCTGGTAGCCTTCTTCCAGCATTTCTGGCTGATAGCTGTCAGGGCTATAGGCCATGTTGTCTATAAATGAATCGAAAGCGTCGGCGTGTTGTTCTGCGCTGGGTGAGTCTAATGTCACTTCGGACAATATCTCAATAACAGCGTTTGTTACAGCGTTACCGGTATATACCCGACCGGCTTCCTCTGTTTGAACAACAATAAGATCGCCCACCTCTACTTTTTTTTCTAGAACTTGGGCGTCTTCATTTTGTGCGCCATCCATAATCTGTAGTGCGATGGATGATAGTGTGGCTTCACCTGACTCCAGTCGTTCTAGATAAAAGGCCATACCAGCATCATCAGCATCACGACTAAAGGCTTGCTGATAAATATTATTAATTAGGTCTTCATTATCAAGTTCACCGAACCGTTCAGAAAACTCATTAGAGTTTCCGAAAGCATTTATTACAGAGGAAATCTCACCTTGAGCTGTATCTAATTGGTCAGCCCAGTACTCTAAACCCTTCTGATCTGCAGGGCGACCATAGTAAGTGATGTATGCTTTTTGAATGGTATCGATGGAAGATTGACTTGCCATACTTGTTCCTTAAGTTTGGTTTTTTAGATCAAGAATATATTTTATCGTTTAAAATATTCAAAAGGTTTATAACTTAGTTTTTATTGTTTGTATATTTATTATTGTCTATAGGTGGTTTTTTTTGGTTGTTAGTAATAGGCCGCACGACATGTGGTGTCGCTATATAGAGCAGGAGGAAGATTACTTATAGGTGTATGGGGGATGTGTTTTATTGTAAAGATATAAGTCTTTTTGTCTGCTATCTGTTTTTTGTATTATAGTAAGTGCTTGTGTGGTTTTTAAAAGATGGTTTTTAATGGTTTTATTTTTAGTTGAATATATAGAGTTGAAAATAGAATGTTATTTTATATGTATATAAAATAATACTTCTCTGCCGGTACTATCCTGGCTGGCTGCTGTAATTATCAGTGAATGGATGGCTCGACATCCTTCATGATTTTAAACAGACAACTATTTTAGTACCCGCAGAGAAGGTTAAACTTACTGAGTAGCTTCTTGGCTGTCAAAGAGAGACAAACCTTTTACTTTCAGAGTCTGATCTGAATCCATGTGTTTAGGTAGGGTGGTTAGATCACTCTTTTCAATGCTTCCGTTGATTACTTCTGCAACATTATCTAGATTTTGTTCTAATTCATTGACGGCTTCTGCAGTGACCTCTAGATTTTGCTCTAATTCCTTATGTAAAGAATCAATATTAACCATTTCAGATTCAGGTAGCGGGTCTTGTTGTAGCTTCTGGGTGCTCCAGCAACCCCATTCTTCGTTAGGGCATTCTGCCTGGGCTGTTAAAGAAAGGCTTAAAAAGCCCACTACAGTGAGGATGCTAAGGCTTAATCGCTCCATGGGTCTTATCCTCACATTGATTCGTATCGACGGGCAGAATTCTGACAAAACGAGTCTGTAATATCTATCTATGGTTTGTTTATGAAATGTAGGTTCTGTTACCAAAATGTTGTAATAGCTATATATATTTTGCGAGGAGGGTGGAGAAGGAGAGAGGCAGAGTAAAGACAGTATATTAACCAAAATCTAAGGTCGACCCGTAAAATTACAGATGACCGTTAGATCTTGGTTCAAAATATTCAGTAAAGGAGCTTAAGCGGCCTGTTTACCTGATTTCTTGGCCGCTTCTTCGTTGGCCAGATATTCATCGTAAGTGCCCTGGAAGTCGATCACTTCCTGATCCTTAATCTCAATGACGCGAGTTGCCAAAGAGGAAACAAACTCGCGGTCATGGCTGACAAAGATCAGCGTCCCTTCGTACTTAATCAAAGCTTGGTTTAGCGCTTCAATAGCTTCCATATCCATATGGTTGGTGGGTTCGTCCATAATGAGTACGTTAGTATCCATCATCATCAGCTTGCCAAACAACAAGCGGTTCTTTTCACCACCGGAACAGATCCGAGCTTTTTTGTTGATATCATCTGCCGTAAACAGCAAACGACCCAACATACCCCTTACGGCTAAATCATCGTGTTTTGGTGTCCGCCATTGAGACATCCACTCAAACAGCGTCATATCGCTATTAAAATCTTCAGAGCTATCCTGAGGGCAATAACCCACAATGGCGTTTTCAGACCATTTCACCACACCGTTATTGGCTTGCAGTTCGTCGACTAAGCAGCGTAGGAAGGTGGTTTTACCGGCACCGTTTTCACCGATAACCGCCAATTTAGCACCGGCTTCCAGAATCATATTGCCATTGCGGAACAGGGTTTCATCCTCGAAACCGTGGGACAGCTCTTCCAGTGTTAGGGCCTGACGATGTAGCTTTTTGCACGACTTAAAGCTAATAGAAGGCGTCATACGGCTGGAAGCTTTTACTTCATCCAGCTGGATTTTATCCATCTTCTTGGCACGGGAACTGGCTTGTTTTGCTTTCGATGCATTAGCAGAGAAGCGATTGACAAAGGCTTGCAGCTCATCCAGCTCAGCGGTCTTTTTCGCGTTCTCTGTATGTAACTGCTCACGAATCAGCGCAGAGGCTTCCATAAAGTAATCATAGTTACCGGGATAGACTCGCAATTCACCGTAATCAATATCCGCCATATGCGTACAGACCGAGTTCAGGAAGTGCCTGTCGTGAGAAATAATAATCATGGTGCATTTACGCTGATTCAGCACCCCTTCCAACCATTGAATCGTATGAATATCCAAGTTGTTGGTTGGCTCATCTAATAGCAGTATATCAGGGTTTGCAAACAGCGACTGTGCCAGCAAAACCCGCAGCTTAGTCCCTGGAGCCACCTGGCTCATCAAACCAAAGTGATACTCTTCCTCAATACCCGCTTCTAACAAGATATCACCGGCACGGCTCTCGGCACTGTAACCGTCCATCTCAGCGAATTCGGTTTCCAGATGGGCTACACGCATGCCTTCTTCTTCTGACATTTCCGGCAGGCTATAGATACGGTCGCGTTCCTGCTTCACCTTCCACAGCTCTACATCACCCATAATCACCGTATCAACAACGGTATACTCTTCAAACGCAAACTGATCCTGACTTAGCGTACCCATCTTCTCACCAGGAGTGATGGACACATTACCGGACGTAGGTACTAACTCACCGCTCAGAATCTTCATAAACGTGGACTTACCGCAACCATTAGCCCCGATCAGGCCATAACGGTTACCGTTACCAAATTTGGCGGAAATATTTTCAAATAAAGGCTCAGCGCCAAACTGCATGGTGATATTAGCGGTAGAAATCAAAGGATAGTCCTGAAGATAAAGAAATAAGGGCAGGTCAAAAGCCTGAAAAGCACACAGGAGGCGCACTCTAAAGGCTTGAGGGGGGAATGTCGAGGCGTAGTTTGGCTATCTAAGCAGTATTTAAGGTTTAAACGGAGGATTGGTCTGAGCAGTATCTAAGATATAAACAGAGAATTGACCATTTTTCTGCTGTATTGATGCCAAATAAATCTACCGAAAACAGCAAACGTAGCGTGGATAAGCCAGAGGCGCATCCGCGAATCACTCCGGTCTGAATTATTCAAATACTGGATACAGGCTCACAATTTGCACACCTAAAACATAGAGCTAAGGCCACCCAATATAAACTATCCCTGAAAAACTAAGGGGTAATTGCTGCTGCGCAATAGGCAATCTATTAGCCAAAAAAGGTACTGTACATGTTGTTTGGTTAGTGAGTGTTGGTATTTGAGGTGTTTTATTGGCTTTAGAGGCATTTTGGCCAGGTTCTTTACCTGTGCGGGTGTCGAGATAATTAATTAATTATGGGTAAACCCCCAGCTCTGCTGGGGCGACTCGCATAGGTTTGACCGAGACTCCGGTCAATGTACCTTCGTTTTTCGACCAAGAAAGCAGAAGGTAACCCTATGCGAGACTATAAAAGTTTGGCGCATACGCGCTGGGATTGTAAATACCATGTTGTATTCATTCCTAAAAATCGAAGGAAGGTCATTTATGGAAATCTACGTCGATATTTAGGCGAAATTTTCCATGAGCTAGCGAGACGTAAAGGAGTGAAAATTGTAGAAGGGCATCTGATGCCGGATCATATTCATATGTGCATCAGTATTCCTCCAAAGTATGCAGTATCAAATGTAGTTGGGTATTTGAAGGGGAAGAGTGCAATAGCGATAGCCCGTAAGTTTAAAGGCCGACAAAGAAACTTTACTGGTGAGAGCTTTTGGGCGCGAGGGTATTTTGTATCAACGGTAGGCTTGGACGAAAATATGGTTCGAGAATACATTCGCAATCAAGAAAAAGAAGATATCCGTCAGGATCAGCTAAGTTTTGGCAGGATGTAACGTTAGCGCCTTGGGCGCAATATAAAGCCCTTTGAGGGCGTCATCTAATAAGCCTCCGGCTTTGCCGGAGGTCATTTAACTGTCTTGATTGGGTTTTAATGTAAAGAGCTCAAAAGCCCTGCAAACAACAAAAAAGTGCCCTATCTTTTAGGAGTGCAGGAAAACTCGCGGATGCGCCTCTGGCTTATCCACACTACCTGTATTGGTTGTTTTTAGAATACAGTGCTGTATTGGTCGATGCAGCAAGATGATATGAGTGGGCTTAAAGAATACTTACGCCCAGTATTGACTGGGCGAGGGTATTAGTGAAATGGTGGTTTATTGTGCCAACTGCTGCACTGCCAGTTTCGCAGCCGGTTGCAGTTCGCTACCATCTTCCTGTGCGTATTGGATAATTTGCTGCTTCATGGGGCGAGCCCAGAATTTTTTTAGATGTGTGGCAGTAGTTTCTGCGGTTTCTTCTGGGGTATTGCCATAGCTGTTGTTATCGACGATCTGGTTGATCATCAGGATCAGCTGTTCCAGTTGTGTTTTCATTATTTTGATTCCTTATATTCTTTTAATCTTGTGCTTATAGGGTTAGCTGCTCAGCTCTTGCATCCTATTGAATGCTTGTTTGCGCTTAGGCTTAAGAGCTAGCTCGGTTAAAAATAACAAAGCGGTCTGAACGAGCAAATCCCACCAGATTCAAATGGCTTTCTTTGGCTTTATCGATGGCCAGAGAGGTTGGCGCTGATACGGCCACCAAGGAGCCGATACCTGCTGCGCTGGCCTTTTGTACCATCTCATAGCTGGCGCGGCTGGAGATTAAGGCAAAGCCATCTTTTAAGTTGTATTGCTGTTTTTTCAGGTGGCCAATGAGCTTATCCAGAGCATTATGACGCCCCAAATCTTCTCGTATAGCTAAGACCTCACCTTGAGCATTACACCATGATGCCGCATGAGTCGCGCCGGTCATTTTCTTTAACAGTTGCTTTTCCGGTAACTGATTCAGTGCGTAAGCGATCGCTTCTGGTTCTGGTATTTCAATGGCTGTGACGGGCGTTGATGGACGAATGGCCTGATCAATGGACTCTGCACCGCATAAACCACAACCGGTACGACCCGCTAGATTCCGACGGCGTTGTTTCAGTTCCATCATGCGTTGGCTTGCCAGTTCGATATTAACCAACCAACCCTGGCAATCCTGCACCACTTCAATATCGTAGATCTCATTAGCGCTTTGAATTAGGCCTTCGCTTAGGCTAAAACCCAGAGCAAAGTCTTCCAAATGATCTGGTGTGGCCATCATTACCGCATAAGAGATTCCGTTATAAACCAAGGCAACGGGTTGCTCATCGGCAACATTGTCGAAGCAGTGTTCAAATTCTGCTTCGGCATTGGCTTCCGCTTGACGCCAGCGTTCTACGGCAAGGGCTATATGGCCTTTTACCTGATGCTGTTCCGGTTGGTGATGGTTCATAGCGGTTCTCTTATTATCGTCGTATGAGCGAATGATATGGACTTGTTGGGTTTTGTGGTTCATCTGATCCACCTGCGAGTTATTCGCTCAGCCAACACAAGCCTTATTCCAATTCATTTTATGGTGATTGAAACAAGGCTTGTTATACCCGTTGTATTTTTAACGTACTCTTACCGCGTCTTCCTGTTTTGATTCCCGGCCTTGTTTGAGCAGTTTTTGCTGCTGTTCGTTAAAGCGTTCAAAGTTATCCTGCCATTGTGATGGCTGGCTGACTTTTTCCACTTGCACGGCAGTAACCTTATATTCCGGGCAGTTAGTGGCCCAGTCGGAGCTGTCGGTGGTAATTACGTTTGCGCCACTACCGGGGTGGTGGAAGGTAGTATAAACCACGCCGGGCTGCATACGATCATTCACTTGAGCACGCATTACGGTTTGACCCGCGCGGCTGGTAATACCTAGCCAATCACCGTCACTGATACCGCGCAGTTCCGCATCAGACGGATGTACTTCTAGTACATCTTCATCGTGCCAGGCTTGGTTGTCGGTACGGCGAGTCTGAGCCCCTACATTGTACTGAGACAGAATACGACCAGTGGTCAGTAGTAGCGGGAAGCGAGAGGTAGACTTCTCCGACGTCTCAACGTACTGAGTCACGCCAAACTGACCCTTACCTATGGGGAAGTCTTCCACGTGCATGGTCGGTGAACCATCAGGGAACTGTTCATTACAAGGCCACTGAATACTGCCCAGTTCTTCCAGCTTGTCATAGCTCACACCGGTAAAGGTGGGTGTCAGGCGAGCAATCTCATCCATAATTTCTGATGGATGCTGATAATCCATTGGGTAGCCCAGTGCATTGGAGAGCATCATGGTTACTTCCCAATCCTGCAGGCCACCTAATGGCGTCATTACCTTACGCACTCGGTTAATACGACGCTCGGCGTTGGTAAAGGTGCCGTCTTTTTCCAGGAAGGTGGAGCCTGGCAGCAATACATGGGCAAACTTAGCGGTTTCATTCAGGAAGATATCCTGTACTACTAAGATGTCCAGCGCTTTCAAGGCTGCATAAACGTGCTGGGTATTGGGATCGGATTGAGCAATATCCTCACCCTGTACGTACATGCCTTTAAAGCTGCCCGCCAGAGCGGCATCAAACATGTTTGGAATACGTAGACCTGGCTCGTTATCCAGAGTCACACCCCATTCCGCCTCAAACTGACCACGGGCATAATCGTCAGCAACGTGCTGATAACCCGGTAGATCGTGTGGGAAGGAGCCCATGTCACAGGAACCCTGCACGTTATTCTGACCGCGCAGAGGGTTAACACCCACGCCTTCACGACCGATATTACCGGTAGCCATGGCCAGGTTAGCAATACCGATAACGGTAGTGGAACCTTGACTATGCTCGGTAACACCCAAACCGTAGAAAATAGAGCCGTTACCGGCATCCGCAAACATACGAGCGGCTTCACGGATCTTATCCGCAGGAACACCTGTGATATCCGCCATAGCTTCCGGTGAGTTTTCCGGTTGCTGGATAAAGGCGCGCCAGCGCTGGTAGTTAGTATCGTCACAACGCTGAGCAATAAAGTCCTGATCTTCCAGACCTTCAGTAACAACGGTATGAGCCAATGCATTCACTACTGCAACGTTAGTACCCGGACGCAGTTGCAGGTGGATCGCTTCTTTCAGGTGTGGTGTTGATAGCAGATCGATCTCACGAGGATCAACCACAATCAGCTTAGCACCCTGACGCAGACGTTTACGCAGCAAGGAACCAAATACAGGGTGAGCATCCGTCGGGTTTGCACCAATCACCAGCACGGTATCGGACTTCAATACGGATTCAAACGTCTGTGTACCGGCAGATTCACCCAGAGTTACTTTCAAACCGTAACCGGTTGGGCTGTGACAAACACGAGCACAGGTATCGGTATTGTTATTACCAAAGGCCGCACGAATCAGCTTCTGTACCAGATAGGTTTCTTCATTGGTACAGCGAGAAGACGTAATACCACCAACACTCTCTTGGCCGTATTTTTCCTGAGTGGCTTTAAACTTATCCGCTGCAAACTGAATAGCGGTTTCCCAGCTCACTTTTTGCCAAGGCTGATCGATGGAGTCACGAATCATTGGCTCGGTGATGCGGTCTTTATGGGTCGCATAACCAAAGGCAAAACGCCCTTTAACACAGGAGTGCCCCATATTGGCTTCGCCGCCTTTGTACGGCACCATACGGATCACTTCTTCGCCTTTCATTTCGGCTTTAAAGGAACAACCCACACCACAGTAAGCACAAGTGGTGACAACGCTATGTTCCGGCTGACCCTTCTCAATCACATTGTTTTCAATCAATGTGGAGGTTGGGCAGGCCTGTACACAAGCACCGCAGGAAACACAATCGGACTCAAGGAAGCTTTCATCCTGACCCGCTGCAATAGTGGAGTCAAAACCCCGACCTTGCATGGTTAGGGCGAAGGTACCCTGTACTTCACCACAGGCCCGTACACAACGGCTACAGGCGATACATTTGCTGGCATCAAAAGTGAAATAAGGGTTGGATTTATCTTTGCCTGCGTCCAGGTGGTTATTGCCCTCAAAGCCATAACGTACTTCACGTAGGCCCACGGCACCGGCCATATCTTGCAGTTCACAATCACCGTTAGCAGGACAGGTCAGACAGTCCAGCGGGTGATCGGAGATATACAGCTCCATAATATTACGGCGCAGTTTACCCAGTTTGTCGTTTTGTGTACTGACCTTCATGCCGCTTTCGGCAGGAGTCGTACAAGAGGCTGGCAAGCCACGGCGACCGTCAATCTGTACCGCACACAGGCGACAAGAACCAAAGGTTTCTAGATTATCGCTGGCACACAGTTTAGGGATATTAATATCCGCTAAAGCTGCAGCACGCATCACCGAGGTACCTTCTGGAACAGTAATTTCAGTACCGTCAATTTCCAGTGTAACCAGATTCTCAGATTGGCTTTTGGGTGTACCGTAATCTTTGTCGATATTGGCAATATCGGCGGCTACGGTCAGCTCAAGATTGTGCTTTTTAGGATCAAATGTCTCGATCATGCTGGCTGGCCTCCCGCCGTATTATTTGAGTTTACTGCTTGGCTTGCTGCTGCTTTTTGACTTTTTAGCGCAATATCTTCGGGGAAATGTTTCAGGGCACTTTGTACTGGGAAAGGAGTCATGCCGCCCATGGCGCACAGTGAGCCATCCAGCATGGTATCGCACAGATCGTTAAGCAGCTCTAGGTTGCTGTCGACATTAACGCCGTCACGAATCTTATCGATCACTTCCACCCCACGGGTAGAACCAATACGGCAAGGCGTACATTTGCCACAGGATTCTGCTACACAGAATTCCATGGAAAAGCGGGCTTGTTCGCTCATATCTACGGTGTCATCAAATACCACAATACCGCCGTGGCCCAGTACAGCCCCTACGGCAGAAAAGGCTTCGTAATCCAGCTCTGTATCCCATTGCTCTTCTGGCAAGTAAGCACCCAGAGGGCCACCCACCTGAATCGCTTTCATCGGACGACCAGAGACTGTACCAGCACCAAACTCTTCCAGTAACTGTTTTAGTGTAGTACCAAATGCCAGTTCAACGAGGCCACCTTGATTCAGGTTACCCGCCAGTTGGAAGGGGAGGGTGCCACGGGAACGGCCCATGCCATAATCTGCGTAGGCTTGACCGCCTTCCGCTATAATAAAGGGCACAGCCGCCAGAGACAGTACGTTGTTTACAACCGTTGGTTTACCAAATAAACCTTCGATAGCAGGCAGTGGTGGCTTAGCGCGAACCAATCCACGTTTACCTTCCAGACTTTCCAGTAGAGAGGTTTCTTCCCCACAGATATAAGCGGCGGCACCTAAACGCACTTCCATATGGAAGTTTTTACCACTGCCTTGAATATTGTCACCCAAGAAGCCTGCTTCATAAGCGTTGGCGATGGCTTCATTCATGATCTCATGAGCGATAGGGTATTCTTGGCGCAGATAGATATAACCTTGATCTGCACCGACAGCTAAACCTGCAATGGTCATGCCTTCAATCAGCATCAGTGGATCAGCTTCCATCACCATGCGATCGGCAAAGGTACCGGAATCACCTTCATCGGCGTTACACACGATATATTTCTGTTCGCCTTGGCAATCCAATACAGTCTGCCACTTAATACCCGTTGGGAAGGCTGCACCACCACGACCACGCAGGCCTGAAGCTTTTACTTCATCAACAATTTGTTGTTCAGTAACCGCTAGGGCTTTTAGCAAACCTTTAAAGCCATCGTGAGCTTGATAGTCACTGACAGAAACAGGATCGGTGACACCGGCACGGGCAAAGGTCAGGCGCTGTTGTTTCTTTAGATAAGGGATTTCTTCCGGCTGACCCAGAGACAGTTTGTGGCTTTGATCGCCATTAAATAAACCCGCTGTAACCAGATCTTCAACATCAGAGGCGTTAACGGGGCCATAAGCCACTCGACCGGCTGATGTTTCGACTTCTACCATAGGCTCCAACCAAAACAGGCCGCGAGAACCGTTACGGACAATCTCAATCTTAGCGTTTGATGAATCAGCCTGTGCTGCTTCTGTAATCAGACGAGCTACTTTATCGCCACCTAATGCCAGAGTCGTCGTATCCCGAGGGATAAATACTTTGATAGCTTGAGAATCAGAGCTTTGAGAATCAGAGACTTGAGAGGTCATTATTTTGTCTCCTTGGCATTTGTTGATGGCGTTGCAGATGCTGGTGCAGCAGATAGAGAAACAGGCGCAGCAGAAAGCTCTTCTACCAGCTCATCAAAACGAGCGTTATCTACTCGGGCAAAAATTTCGTCACCCACACGAACCGATGGGCCGCAAGCACAGTTACCCAAGCAATAAACGGCATCTAGGCTGAACTCTTTATCCGCTGTCGTTCCGTGGTAATCGATACCCAAGGTGTCTTTTGCGTGTTGCTCTAGTTCACGAGCACCACGGGCCTGACAGGCTTCGGCACGGCAGATCTGAACCTGATTACGTCCCGGTGGTGTTTGGCGGAAGTGGTGATAAAAAGTAACCACGCCATGGATCTCAGCACGGGTTTGCTGCAGAGCTTCCGCAATTAAAGGCAGAGACTCTGGTGGGATATAACCTTCAGATTCCTGAATAGCGTGCAAAATTGGCAACAGAGCGCCGGGCTTATCCTTTAAGGATTGGATAATCTCCTGCACGGCTTGGAGATTCCATGGGGTATAACTACTCATATCACTGACCTATCACGTGGTTGAGCGTATGCCTGTTTCTGTCTACAAATACTCAGTGAGACAGAGGGCTGCTCCTGCTATTATTTTTATCAGATATGAACTAGAGTGCATATCTATAGCTTATATTGTTTCTTGATTTAGGCGAACTTATCACTATTAATGCGGCTACGGGAATATGAAATCTTATGCCTATTAGAAATGCGCCTATTAAGAAGGTTCAAATCACACCGTCTTGGACATTTTGCGATGAACAGGGGCGACAACTGGAGCCCCAGCTTTTTAAGCTATTAAGAGGCGTGCACGATCACGGCAAATTAACAGCGGCAGCAAAAGAAGTAGGTATTTCCTATCGTCATTCTTGGAACCTGCTGAATAAATGGACCGATTTTTTTGGCGCTCCTTTAGTACATCTGCAAAAAGGTAAAGGAGCCAAGTTAACCTCCTTGGGTGAAAAGCTATTATGGGCGGAGCAAAGGGTTAGTGCCCGTTTGGAGCCTCAGCTGAAGAACTTAGCTTCTGAGCTGAACCTTGAGATTCAACGGACGCTGGAAGCGGGTTCGCCAGTGATTCGACTGCATGCCAGTCATGGCTATGCAGTTGCAGCATTGCCGGAGTGTGTTCAGGGCTTTCAACTTGATCTGCAATATATGAGTGCAGAGGATGCTCTGGAATCACTCAGTCGTAATCAGTGTGATATCGCAGGTTTTCATCTGCCTACAGTACATCTGAGTGAAGCTCTATTAAAAACCTACAGCCGTTTCATTCAAGCGGATCAACATCAACTGATGCGTTTTATTACTCGTCAGCAGGGGCTGATTATTTCGGCGGATAATGCCAAAAACATTACAGGCTTAGAGGATCTTATCAAACCCGACGTGACTTTTATTAATCGGGAAAAAGGCTCAGGGACACGGGCTTTATTGGATGAGTTATTACACCGAGCAAATATACCTTCAGGAAAAATCCAAGGGTTTAATTCTGAAGAGTTTACTCATTCCGCCGTTGCGGCATATGTGGCCGCAGGTATGGCAGACGTAGGCTTTGGTGTACAAGCTGCCGCGACACGTTTTGGCCTGAACTTTATTCCTATTGAAAAAGAGAGTTACCTGCTGGTCTGTCGAAAAGATTTTGTCGATTCTCTAGCCATGGAACGTTTTCAGGCCATGTTAAGTGGAGAACGTTTTGCCAGCGCCTTGTCTGAACTACCGGGTTACAGCAGTGAGCAAAGTGGTGAGATTGTTAGTTTGGATGATTTCCGGCGTTTGATTACTGAAACCAAGCCCGTATAAACCAATCTCACTTTTATACTGTAAAGGACTGTGGTGTAGAGAGATGTATTGTAAAGGAGGGCTATAGATAGATGTACTGTGAAAGGATGCACTGTAGAGGAATGCCCCTGTCTTTATAGTCTCTTGCCTGTCATAAGACTAATTATTACTCCTTGTGAATCTATGTGCAGCCCTCAGATTAAAGACATGTTGCTAAGGAGTTGAACCATTGAAAATTGTTGTCACAGGTGCGGGTGTTGCAGGGTTAAGTACAGCCATCGCTTTAAAGCAAAAAGGCTTTGATACTGAGATCTATGAGCGCCACTCTCAGCGAACTGAAATAGGGGCGGGTATTGTTTGTTGGCCCAATGCCAGTTTTGTATTGCAGGAACTGGGCATGTTGGATGATATCGCTAAGGTATCTGGTCAACCTGTCAAGATGCAGCGCCGTTCTGAGACGGGAGAGAATCTTGGGGCTCTGGATATACTGAGTTTAAATCAGGCCATGGGTTACCCAAGCTTCTCTATTTTACGTCGAGATCTGATGGCTATTCTTGAACGTCAGGCCATTAAAACCGGCGTAAAAATTCACTATGGCTGCAATATTGAGAAAATAACAACCGGTGAAACAGGCTTGGCGGAGTTACAACTTGTCAGTGGTAAACGAATTCAGGCTGATCTGATTGTTGGTGCCGACGGTCGAATGAACTCTCAGGCCAGAACCTATGTGAATGGTGATAATAAGCCGGTTTATCAGGGCTTTATTAACTGGATTGGTGTCTTTGACAGCACTGATACTGTTTTTTCGGAGCAACCTGCCTTTCTAAAAAAAGGGATGTTTCCTGAACAAACTGTCACTGATTTCTGGGGCGTCGGCAAGCGTTTCGGTATTGTGCCTATTACCGATAAACTTGCTTATTGGGCTGGTGCCGTTGCTGCACCCTTATCGCCACCTCTTTCAAAATCGTCTTCAAATTCAATGTCAGTTTCAAATTCGGATACAAGCCCTGCTTTTACTCCTAGTTTGGTTGAACGTAATCCAGATAATTATAAATCAGATCTTAAAGCTTTATTTGCAGATTGGCCCGATCCCATTAATACACTAATCGATCACACTCCGATTTCAGCGCTTAATAAAGTTTATGTCCATGACCACGACCCGATTAATACTTGGCATAAGGATAACGTGCTCCTGATCGGTGATTCGGCCCATGCGCCTTTACCGACATCGGGCCAAGGGGCTTGTCAGGCTTTGGAAGATGCTTGGCATTTAGCCCGTTTATTGTCAGAACACCATGAAAATCTTGAACAAGTGATGGAAGAGTTCACGCAACTGCGTTTGCCTAAGAATACGGGGATTGCCCAAGGGGCTAGGCACCTTGCTCGATCTTTATTTGATACAGATCCTGCCTATTGTCAGGAGAGAAACCGTATGAGCCAAGAGACCGATTTTTTAGCCTCTGTGTCGGGTATGGCAAAAGGCTGGGGTAGTGGGCTACCTATTTGATTGATCGGCGTGTTTTCAATCTAGCTGTTTAGGGCGGGTGCTATCTTTACCGTAACAGGCCGTATTAAAAAGGAGAGGTTTTATGAAATACCCTAAACTCAGCTTTCCTATTTTGGTATTGGCTTGGTTACTGGCGCTTTTTCTGGCAGATAGCTTTAGTCCCAGTTATTTGGTGGAGGGATTACGCAATACATTGGGTTTTAGCTTTCCATCAAAAGAGGCTTATGCCAAAGCTGTTTGGTTTGTATACGGCCTGTATTATACCTCTTTTGCTCTACTAATCGTTTTAACTCTGGAGAAGGTAAGAGTTAAGGTTAAAAAATGGAGGAGAAAGCGGAAATAGAATAAATAAGCGGACCTTTTCATCAGAATAACTCTATATCATCATCTCCGACTTTATGGATGGTGCTTTCGTCTTCGGTCAAGAAACCTCCCGGCAGTTCAGCTTGCTGGCTTAGTTGTGTAAGCTTGAGGATCATTATTTGCGTCATCTCGCGTGAGCGTTCTGATTCTTGATGGCTCTGACGGATCCTTGACAGTATTTGAAGAAATGCCTGCTCCTGATCTTCACTGAGGTCCAAGAAAGAAAAGGTGCGTTCTAAGTGACTTTCCAGTTCTTCGACCAAACTGATAAAACCATAGTTACTATCTTCTCTAGCCTGTTCGATAGCTTGCTGTGCTTCATTAAATACAGCAAGAAGGGAGTTGAGGGTTTGTTGTTGGTATTCAAGGGCCTTAATGGCCATTAAAGCCTTGATTCTGGCTGAGGCACCTTCCACCAGTAAGGCTATGTTGTCCTTGAAATTGCCATATTCTTGCTCATCATTAAGAGGCATATTATGAATAAATACGGAGAGATAGGGGTAATTGAAAAAGGTATGCTCGCGGATATCATAGATACGAGCGTGATGCATAACGGTTGTCATCAGCTTCTTCTCCAACGAACTTACATCACCATCGTAGTTGCAGAATATTTTCTGATCAGGTAAGGAGATCATCACGGTACAGCGTAGCTGCCAGCTATCGATAATAGAGACCGTGGCATTTGCAATATCTTCGAATTCTGTGAGTTTGTTACAGCCATTAAGGTACTGAATAATCTGTCCCAATTTACTGGAGACACCCATAACATTCATGGCCAACTGCTGGATATTGCTGAGATCAGCCTGGACCTTATCCTGCTGAGTGAAAAAACGGCAGGCGACATCCATCTTTTTCAATAGGGCCATTTGACTTGGGGGTTTAACAATATAGTCATCACCACCGACTTCGTAGGCTTTTACGATCTCATCCTCCTGTTCCAGCCCCGATAAAAATAGGATCTGTAGTTGTTCATTCGAGTATTTTTCTCTAAGAAGGGCACAAGTCTGGTAACCATCCAAACCCTCTCCCATCAGAATATCCAACAAAATCACATTGACATCCAGCTGTTCCATATCAACGATAGTCTGCTCACCACTGGAACGGTACTCCACTGAATAGTGTTTGCTGATTGCAGCGTTGACCAGGCTATAGGTCATCTTATCATCGTCGACTACAAGTACTTTGATTGGATTCATGCTAGAGATACTCCTAGTGTCCCAATGGGTGTTGGTTTTCAACTGCCTGATGGACGTGATGAGCAATACGCACCAGATGAGGAAAATAGACCTGAATTACAGCGCTATTATTTTTTTTGCTGGCAGTTTCTATTTGCTGACAACAATGGACCAGCTGTTTCGCACCACAACTACCGGCAGGGGATTTCAAACGATGGGCTAGAGCTCCAAGCTGAGCGATATCGTTTTGTGCAAAGGCTGTATGCATTTCATTTAGAGTGTCATGCAGGCTTTCAGCAAACTCTTGCAATAACATTGCATGGACTTGTTTGTCATCACCGACAATCTTGGTCAAGGCGTTTGGCTCTAGCAGGGGCAACTTTTCCAATTGACTATTGATAGCATCCGAACACTCTGTTGGCTGAACCTTACTGCTATCCTCTTTTGTTTTCTCCGAAGCTGAGGTTGCTCCTGAGTCAATTTCATCGGCAGGCGCTAAAGCTGTTGTTTCTGGGAATGTAGTTGAAGGTGTCACTGTGGACGTTACTGCTGAGGATAAGATTGGCTCATTCAGGCTTTTATCATTGGTCTCAGCTTGGTTATCTGGCAACCATTTACGCAGCCTTTTTTCCAGCAGCTTTAATTCAACGGGTTTGGATATATAGTCATCCATACCGATTTCCAAACAATGCTCCGACTCTCCTTGTAGGGCATTAGCGGTGATGGCGATAATATTATGATATTTGCCACTTTCAGCTTCCAACTCTCTGATTTGACGAGTCAGTTCATATCCATCCATATTAGGCATATGACAATCGGTCATAATTAAACCGTAGCGTTTTTGCCTGAATGCTGCCAGTGCCAGCTCACCATCATCATAAAACTCAGCTGCATAGCCCAATAGATCCAGCTGCATGCGCAATACGGTTTGGTTTTGGGGGTTGTCTTCGGCGATTAGGATCAAGCGGCCTTGTTGCTCGGCCTCTTCAATTGATGGCGCCTGCCTAGGCTCAATATGAGCTACACAGCTTTCAGTGATATTAGCTGGAACCTCTGGGCTCTCAAGGCCGGCACAAACGGCTATGGCTCCAATAAATTGGGCCCGATGTAGGGGGTAGTTTTCCACCACCACCCTGTTAGGCTGAACCTGCCCTTTGGAACACTCGCGATTACGGCTCAGCAGCACCATGCGCTGGTGATCTTTTAGCAGGGTATCCAAGTGTGCTAAACCGACACAGCCCAGCTCTTGCTCATCGACAATCACCAGGTTGAAGCGCTTACTACTGGATTGTAGCAAAGCTTCTAGTTTGGTCGGGGTGGTTATCACCACAACATCTGCCAGCCAGTACTCTAGATAGTTCAGGAGATCCTCGCGCAGATCCTCGTCCTGAATCATTAATAACATGCAGGCTTTGCTAAAATCCTTGTTTAGGGTCGTGCTTGACATACAGCGCAGTGGGAGGTTCACGGAAAAACAGGCTCCCTTATCAGGAACACTGTGGACATTAATATGGCCTTCCATTAACTCAGTCAAACCCTTGCATATTGCCAACCCTAATCCTGTGCCACCAAATTTACGCGTGGTGGAATAATCTGCTTGGGTAAATTTCTCAAATAACATTTCCAGTTTGTCTTCTGGAATACCAATACCGTTATCACTGATGTTAAAACGGATCAGAGCCTTACCGGAATTCAAATCCCGAATCTTACTCACGCGGATCATGACCCGACCAGGGTGACCGTTACGTTCAGGGATAAATTTGACGGCATTACCCGCTAAGTTAAACAATATTTGCCGAATACGGTAGAGATCGCCTTCGACTTTGCCACAAAGCTGGGGGTCTACATAAGTTAACAGCTCAACGTTGTTTTTATTGGCATTGGGTAACAGTATTTTGGCGACACCGTTGACCATATCATTGATATCAAGCGCCGTACTTTCTAATTCAATTTTACCTGCTTCAATCTTAGAAAAGTCTAAAATATCATTAATGATACGCAGCAAAGCATGGGCACTGTCACTGACTGTTTGCGCCATCTGTTTTTGTTTATCATCCAGCTCCGATAAAAGCAGTAGATCGATCATGCCGACAACACCGTTCATTGGCGTACGGATCTCGTGACTCATGGCTGCAAGAAAGTCAGATTTGGCGTGATTTGCACGATTGGCTTCTACTACGGCCGATTCTAGTTCTCTGGTGCGCTCTTCCACTCGCTCTTCTAGGCGAACATTGGTTTGGGATAAATTTTCTCGGGCACGATCCAGCTCCACCGTCAAGCCCGCGACAGCGTGGTAAACCTCGTTTAACTCTTCCTTCATTTCGAGCATTTTTTCCTGATAAGCTTGCTCATGTGTGGTCACGGCTTAACTACCTCGTACAATAAGTACTGTGGCATCATCGTTATCTCTTTCGAATCCTCTGACTAAGAAGTGACTCAAAAACCGGGAACTCAAAGAGTGTTGTTGCAGAGGCAATAGCGAATATTTTCCCGATACCCCATCGCTGTAGATCACCATCAGGCTATCCGAATTCCACGGAGAATGAGTGACTTGAATATTCGGTTGTTGCCCCATGCCTAAAACACCAGCCTTGGGGATAAAATGATTCTGTCGAGGCTGTAGTCTCAGCTCAACATTGCCAATCCCTGCGTGGGTAATTCGGTTATCGTCAAAACTGATTCTGGCCAGAGTCATAGCAACCCCCCGGGTCTTTCTTAACGCCGTATGGGAGTGAGCCAAAATCACATTTAGGGCCTCTTGGCGATGCTGCTTGACCGTAGCTAAAGCGATCCTTTGTGCTTCCTCGGCAGGTTCTCCATGACCTAAACCGTCGATAACACAAGCCAGAATCTCATTATTGGTATGATAATAGTAGAAGCCGTCACCATTAGCGCTTAATCCTGGGTAAGGGCGGGTAAACGCGGTAACTAATGATGGAGATGGGAGCATTGCTTGGGTGGATATTTCGGCAACCATAGTTGTGATATGTTGATTGCAGATGGCATTGTTAATCTGATTTAGGGGCAGGCTAATAATTTCCAGTATTTGCCAATGAGATGCCATAGCGACAACCCGCTGTTTAAGTTCTTCCAGTGGGCAGTGCTGGTGGTGACTCTGCTGGTGAAACTGGTAGAAAATAAAGCAAGTGCTATCGGTGCTTCGAATCATATCCAGTTTGGCATCAGGAAAAATATCCAGAAAGTCCTGGGTCAGCTCAAAGAATTCGGCTAATAGCACCGATAAATTTAGTTGCGGCTTCTGGTAATTAACAACACTCTCCAATTGATGATTAATCGCATTTAGGTTAATCGTCGGGTAGGCGGTATGTTGCTGTTGGATGCTATCTATTTCCACTTGATCACCTCAATATGAGTCCCCTTGCCTATTTCACTCTCAATACTGAATTCATCAGCCAGACGTTTGGCTCCAGGTAAGCCGTAACCCAAGCTTTTTCCTGTGGTAAAGCCATCCTGCATGTAGGTGTTGATGTCGTCCATCCCTGGCCCCTGATCAATAAAGTTGCAGCGTATTCCTTCTCGGGGGGAAGATAGAGCTTCAATGGTGACAGTACCCGTCTGGGCATAAACAAAAATATTGCGCGCTAACTCACTGACTGCCGTTGCCAAACGGGTTTTATCCATTAAGGACAGACCAAGTTCTTCCGCTATTCGCCGGGCTTCAGAGCGTGCAACTATGATATCGTCTTCATCTTTGATATCGACAGTAATCATGGCTTACTCCGATCAGGGCCTTCCATTTCCGCATCAGTATCATTGATTTTTTCCAGTCGATAGCCCAGCGACTCCAGGCCGGCCTCCAGATCCATGGCGGTATCAATATCACTTAGACTAAGCCCCAGCTCTAGCAAGGTAATGGTTGCTACAGGGCTCATGCCCACTACCACGACTTTGGCATCCATAATTGACGCCGCCTGAGCCGTCTCAGCAATCACGCGTCCCATAAAGGAGTCAATGATTTCGAGTGCAGTAATATCAATCACTACGGCTTCGGCATGGGTTTGTGTCAGTTGGTGCAGTACGTCCTCTTCCAATGATTTAGCCAGAGCATCATTCATATTCTCGGGTACAGTTAAAAACAATACAGGGCCAAGCCTGAGTACAGGAATGTTTCTCATGGTATTCCCTCAGTTTTCAAGCAAGGTCATGGCAAACTGTAGCCCGCTGGATAGAGAAGAACTGGTGCGCAGGTCGCCTAAGTTAACGCCCAGGCGAACAATGGTCTTGGCAATCTCTGGGCTAATCCCCGTGATGACTGCCTGGCCCCCCATCAGTTTGATGGCAGCTGCTAGCCTGAGTAAATGATTGGCGATATTGGTATCAATAGCGGTCAGGCCGGTAATGTCCAATATCGTGACCCGGTAACGGCCCTCCTTCATTTTAGTCAAGGTCGATTCCATTAGCTTCATCGACCGGTCAGAATCGAGAGTACCGATAATGGGCACTACAGCAATTCTGTCCCAAATTTCCAATATTGGAGTGGAGACTTCTTCCAGCTCACGAGACATAGCCCGTAGCTTTCTATCTGCTTCTTGTTTAACCGAAACATCGACTAGAGTGACCACCACCTTTAGTTCATCTTTAATGTGTACAGGGGCCAAGCCTACTTCGATGGGGACTTCGGTGCCCGATTTAGTCACGCAGAATAGCTCACGGTTCTGTCCCATCATCCGATTACTGGGGTTAGCCATAAAACCCTGGCGAATGCCCACATGAGATACTCGTAATCTCTCAGGTACGAGTACTTCCACTGCTTGGCCGATGAGTTCATCTCGTTGATATAGCGTCACGTTACAGAGGTACTTATTGATATCTTCAATGATGCCTTCTTTATTGGCTACGATAATACCAACAGGTGCCAAGTTAAAAATGCTGTAAAGAAACTCCTGATTAAACTGACTTTTTAGGCTGATATCCATTGTGGACCCTCAGATCATTTCTCATAGCTCTAAACAAGGTTTCTCAGTCGAATATTTATTCCAGACTCAAACCTATTGGAGATATACTAAATTAAGTATAGATGGAGTTTTGAGGGTAAAAGTAAGTTTATCTTAAGGGGGGGAGCAGAGAGTTTTAGTATTGAACATTTTGGTCAACGGTTAAAAAAATCAGTCATACCATCAAAACACATGCTGTAATATTGATTGCTTGGAAGCAAATGAGTCTAAATTAAAGGCTAAAAAGCCGGAAATTAGTCCGGCTTTTTCGTTGAGAAAAACTCAATATTGATATGTCATTATGGCTTAACGCGTAATCACATATTTCAGTACTTCTACCACCTGCTCAGGTGTTTTAGCCCAACCCATCGCAGCAGCATCCACTTCTTTCAGTGGGTGAACAATACTGTCATCGTGCAGGGTGATATAAGGCTTGCCTAGCGCAGCCAGATAACCCGCATCAAAGGCTGCGTTCCACTGCTTATATTTATCACCAAAACGTACAACAGCGATATCACACTTTTCTATCTGAGTTTTTGTGCGAATAGCATTCACTTTGGCAGATTGATGGTCACGCCAGAAATTATCTTCTTGGGCGCCTAGAACATCACCTGCAGCATCACTGGCTTCGTGATTGGTTACGGCTGATGTAAAGGTTACCGGTAGACCTAGGTCCTTTGCTCCTTGTTCAATCTGTTCGCGCCAATCAGTGTGGATCTCGCCAGATAGGTATACGTTCCAGTTCATGGTTTCCTCATCTTTTTTATATGATATCGGCCTGCTCTAATCGTGTAGAGAGGCTTTAAATTCACGTTATTTTAAGTGCTTTTTAGATTACTGAGCGGGCTTTTGTTGCACCTGCTGGTTTGGTGTCTGTTGATTGGGTGCCGGTACTTTCTTCTTAACACAGGTAAAGGATGTGGCTGACATGATCATAATACGTTCGGCTGGTACGTCTCTGTGTTGGCGCATGCGCCCTGTTCTAACCTGACTGATTTGATCGACAGTTTCCATGCCGCTCACTACTTTACCGAACACGGCATATCCCCAACTATTGGCGCCTCGGGCTCCGTAGTCTAAACCTGGGTTATCAACGGCATTAATAAAAAACTGAGAGGTTGCCGAGTGTGGGGAGGAGGTTCGGGCCATTGCTATCGTACCACGAAGATTCTTTTTGCCATTGTTTGATTCATTAGGAATCGGTTTATTGGTTTCTTTTTGTGCGAACTCTTTATCGAAACCGCCACCCTGAATCATAAAATTACCAATCACTCGGTGAAAAATAGTGCCGTCGTAATATTTTTCATCCACGTAACTCATAAAGTTTTGACTGGAAACAGGGGCTCCTTGTCTATCCAATACCAGAACAATTTCCCCTTTATTAGTGCCCAGCTTAACGCATGTCTCAGGTTGGTTTATGGCGGGAACAACGGGTCTGTATTGAGGTTGTCCCTGAGGAAGATCCTGAGCCAGAACTGTGCTACTAAAACCCGCTACTAGGCCCAATAAAGGGAGCCATTTAAAACCTTTAGACATAATCTTTCCTTAAACACTTGGGTTATCGATTGCTACTGGCTAGTCCAATACCTGCACTGATAAAGCCACCGCCTATCAGCTTATTAATACGTTGTTGGATTTTAGCTTGGGCAAAGAGGTTAACTAACTTTTGTCCGATGATCGCATATAACATAAAGCAGATAAAAGCGATCACGGCACATAAACTAATCAAGGTAATTGATTGCAGCATATAGCTGATATTTGGGTCGATAAACTGGGGAAATACCGCTGTAAAAAATATGATGGCTTTAGGGTTACCTGCGGTAATCACTGAGGATTGTAAAAACAGTTTTCTGATATTGTGATTTTTATCATCAACAGCAATATCATCGGGCTGCACGATGGAATTTTTTGCAAGCAGTAAGCTGACACCCATATAGATCAAGTAGGCGGCGCCTGCCCACTTGATGAGTTGGAAAAAGAGTTCAGAAGAAGCGAGAATTGTCCCCAGGCCAGCTATGGATATGGCGGCTTGAATAACCGTAACACTGACATTGCCTAAAGCTGAGGCCAGTGTTTTTTTAATGCCATATTGCATGCCGTGAGTTAATGCTAATAGCATACTTGGGCCTGGGATAATTGAGATAGAAAACACTGTCGCAGAGAAGATCAATAGAAAACTAAGGGACATAATTTAGCCTGTGGTCTTTCGTTAATTGTTTGAATTAAATTTGCCGCTAAAAGGCTGATAAAAAGCCTTTATCTCTGCCAAATCCTTTTCGTAGTCGCCTGATGTTTGATATACCGGGCCAATACCGCCGCGTTTATTAGCATAATCAATATAAGCCAGCACGATAGGTACATTGGCACCGTTAGCCATATGGTAAAAACCACTTTTCCATTCTTTTACTTTAGAGCGGGTGCCTTCTGGTGCCATCATAATATGTAGGCGATCATTCTGATTAAACTTCTCGATAATAGCGTCAACCGTATTGGTGGAGCGAGAACGTTCAACAGGTATGCCACCCATCCAGCGCATGATAGGGCCAAAGGGGAAGTTAAAAATAGAGCTTTTTCCCATCCAGTAAACCGGGATATGTAGTTTGAAGGCGATCATTAGGCTAAAGGGCATGTCCCAGTTAGTAGTGTGTGGCGCAGCTATAACCATGGCTTTGGGGATATGTTTTGGGAACTCGCCTTCGGCACGCCAACCGGTGAGTTTTAATACCAGAGATGAAAATGCGTAAAGTAGATGGCTAATAATGGGTGTATTAAACATAGTGCGTTGCATGATGACTGATAACCCCTAGTAAAAGAGGGCCCTATTGTACACAGGGTTTAAGATAATAAAACACGATGCTTTAAAGGGAAGATGGGAAATATTTATCTAACTTTTGCATTATCAGGGTGCTATAAGAGCAGTACAAAGGAGGTATTGTTTAAAACAGTATGACTTGTCAGTATCCCCGAATTATACCTAAGTATATTTCACTAAATTCTTATGGAAAATGAGCTGTTGTCTATTTGTTACAAGCCCTTGGGGCTAAACCTAGCTTCAGGTACACTCAGGGTTGGTCTGACAGAACCCAAACAATAACAACGATAAAGAAGCCTCCTTAGAATGGAGTGCTGGACTGAGTAGTAACCATGAGTAACGATATTTCTAATTTACGAAAATTTGTCTCTCCAGAAATTATTTTTGGTGTAGGTGCCCGTAAATCCGTGGCTAACTATGCAAAAACATTTGGTGCTAAAAAAGTACTCTTAGTGTCGGATCCTGGTGTCGAGGCTGCGGGTTGGTTAGCGGATGTGGCCGGTAGCTTGGAGGAGGAGGGGATTGATTATGTTACCTTTACTCAGGTTTCTCCTAACCCTCGTACTCAGGAGGTTATGCTAGGCGCAGAGATTTATCGTGAGCATCAATGTAATGTTATTGTCGCCGTTGGCGGTGGCAGTCCAATGGATTGTGCTAAAGGCGTTGGTATTGTTACAGCCAATGGCAAGCATATTCTAGACTATGAGGGGATCGATACCATTGATCTGCCTATCCCTCCGTTGATTTTTATTCCGACCACTGCCGGTACATCGGCAGATGTATCTCAGTTTGCCATTATTTCGGATCAGGTGGATAAGGTTAAGATATCCATTGTCAGCAAGGCTGTTGTGCCGGATGTGGCGCTGATAGATCCAGAAACCACCAGTACCATGGACCCTTTTCTAACCGCTTGTACCGGAATTGACGCTTTAGTACATGCAATCGAGGCGTTTGTTTCTACAGGTGCCGGGCCATTAACTGATATGCATGCTTTGGATGGTATGCGCTTGATCAATAATAATATTGTTGCTTTGGTGGCAAATCCAAAAGATATTGAGCTGCGCGAACAGATCATGCTGGGTTCTATGAGAGCGGGTTTGGCTTTTTCCAATGCCATTTTAGGTGCAGTACATGCCATGTCCCATAGTTTGGGCGGTTATTTGGATCTGCCACATGGTTTGTGTAATGCCATGTTGTTGGAGCATGTGATTGATTTTAACTACAACGAGGCACAGGATCGCTTTAAAGTGGTCGCAGAAACACTGGGGATTGATACCCGTGGTATGAACAGTAATCAGATCCGCCAACGCTTGATTCACCGGGTGGTCGATTTAAAACGACAGGTCGGGTTAACGCAAAAATTAGCCGCAACGGGTGTCAGTCTGACAGATATCCCTATGTTATCGGAGCACGCTATCTCTGATCCTTGTATCTTGACTAATCCCCGCCGTTCCAGCAAACGAGATGTAGAAGTAGTGTATGAAGAAGCCCTCTGATCATACAGATCACACGGATGAAGATCAGACTGTTGCCAGCTTGATTGGTTTAGGTAATCAATCGGCGAGAAAGAGTTATTATCCAGAACTCAGCGTTAAGCTGGATGAGCTGGAGGAGGAGCGTAATCGCTACAAGCGTTTAAACGAAGAACTTGAACAGCGTGTTGCCGAACGTACTTCTGAATTAGAGGCATTAAATGAGCAGTTGCGTTTAGAGATTATTGAGCGTGAAGAGGTTGAGCGTGAGTTAAAGCTCGCCAGAGATGCGGCAGAAGATGCTAACCGCAATAAGGATAAGTATTTTGCGGCCGCCAGCCACGATCTATTGCAGCCGATGAATGCGGCTCGTTTGTTAGTGTCAGCCTTACGAGAAAGAAATTTAGCCCATGAAGAGGGCCATTTGGTTGAGCGCGTTCATCTGGCGCTGGAAAATGCTGAGGACTTGATCACTGACCTGCTAGATATATCTAAACTAGATCAGAATGCGGTTAAACCAGATATTAGTGAGTTTCGCTTAAATCAATTATTACACTCTATGTCGAGTGAGTTTCAACCTGTCGCGAGTAGTAAAGGTCTATTCTTAAAAACCATTCCTAGCTCCCTTGCTGTGCGTAGTGATTCCCGTTTGTTGATGCGTATTGTGCGCAATTTAATCAGTAACGCTATTCGTTACACTCAATCCGGTCGGGTACTTTTGGGATGCCGTCGCAAAGGGGATACCGTCAGTATTCAGATTTGGGATACAGGAGATGGTATACCGTCGGATCAGCAGGATTATATTTTTAAAGAGTTTCGACAAATGGCGCGCCATAAAGGCAAAAATCGCCAAGGCTTAGGCTTGGGGCTAGCGATTGTTGAACGTATCGCTAGAGTACTGGAGCATCCAGTGGTGTTGAGTTCTGTTGAGGGACAAGGCTCGGTATTTTCTGTCGAAGTTCCTTTGGCGATTCAACCTGTACTAGTGCAATCAAAAGTGAGTTATTTCACTCCGGTTTCAGATCAGTTACAAGACTTAAATATCCTAGTCATTGATAACGAAGACAGTATTTTAATCAGTATGGATGCCCTATTAAGTCAGTGGGGGTGCAATGTAATTACAGCTGTCAGTGAAGAAGAGGCAAAGGTACTTTGTCTTGACGAAGAATTTATACCTCAGGTTATTTTGGCTGACTTCCATCTGCATGATGACTTGTTAGGCACTGATGCAATTCAAGCTGTACGGTCTACTTTCAATCAAGATATCCCTGCCGTTATTTTGACGGCTGATCGAAGCAGTGAGTGTCG
This sequence comes from Oceanospirillum sp., assembly GCA_047518265.1. Classification (GTDB taxonomy): domain Bacteria; phylum Pseudomonadota; class Gammaproteobacteria; order Pseudomonadales; family Halomonadaceae; genus Oceanospirillum. The sequence goes on along the minus strand of JAKZRG010000057.1, from coordinate 58,060 downwards.
ACAGTTATTTACTCAATTGGAATTGCCTGTGTTGAATAAGCCCGTTAAACCAGGGAAGTTACGTGCTTTGTTGACCCATTTGTTGGAAGATAAATAGTCGATTAATATTGGTAGAAACTGCTTGATATGTTCTTAAAAAGGCATTTCGATACTCTTCAGCTGTTACCAAAATACAGCTATGTTTTTCATTTTCTATTCTGAGCATCTAAGCAACGTTTCTCTACAAGGTATTCCGAAATTCCCTACTCTGCTGGCTGGTGAATATCGGAATATTTTTGTTTGTTTTTTGTAGGGAAGAGATACTTAAGATAACAGTTATCTTATAGCTTTATTTATCAAAAATGTATTAGTTTTGAACGTTATAATGCATCCGATATGTTTCTCCATGGGGTTCAAAATAGGGGAGGGCATAGATTCTTTGGTTTACGATAAAACCAACCTGAGTACTTTTGATGCAAATGATAAATATTTTATAAGGCTTTGCTATGTCTGCTGCTGATTATTACGGAACTGTTCAGAAGATTTACATCGCATATTATGGCAGGGCAGCGGACCCTGGTGGATTAGAGTATTGGTCTGAGCGTTTAGATAATGCTTCGGGTAATCTAAATGAGATTATTGAAGCCTTTGCCAGTTCAGCAGAATCCGAAGTGCTTTTTGAGTCGTCCACCGACGAAGATAAGATTGTTGCTATCTACCAGCAATTGTTTAATCGAGACCCAGACCCTGTTGGGCTCGAATTTTATACCGAAAAGCTGCAATCAGGGGAAATGAGTCAAGCAACAATCATGCTTAATGTGCTTGATGGAGCTATTAATGAAGATGCTGAAATTGTAGAAAATAAGCTGGCTGCAGCAACAGCATTTACTGAGCAACTGGTTGATGGTGATACTGTTGACGTGTATAGCGGGGATCTTGCAGCTTCTCAAGCTAGGAATTGGCTGTCCACTGTTGATCATTCTGAAGAGAGTTTAGAAGAAGCCACAAGTCAGTTGCCTGAGCAGACTGAGCAGCTGGGTATTGAAACCCTAATTGCCATCGATAATATTACTGTCAGTGAATCAGATAATAGTGTGACGCTGGAGTTTATTCGTAGTGGTAATTTATTGTTTGAAACCAGTCTAAGTTTTTCTACTGAGTTTGATGATATTGAGAGTGGCGATAGCTCTGAAAGTGAGAATGGTAGCGATAATACTGAAAATGGCACTGCTACTGGGCAAGCGACAGCTGGTGCAGATTACACTGCGGTAAGTGGCATACTGGTGTTTGCACCAGATGAAACTGTCAAGACCATTGAAATAAACCTAGCAGATGACAGTCTCCGGGAAGGCGTAGAAAGCATTACTCTTCAGTTGCGAGATCTGGTTAACGGTACAACGGGTTCATCCAGTGTTGTGATTACCTTAGCAGATGATGATCTTCTCACTTTTAATGATGAGACCTTTAGCCCTGTTATTAATGAAGATGAGGTGCTAATTGGTAGTGTTCAAGCGACTAATTTGGCTGAGGAAGCTAATGTCAGCTATAACCTAATGAATCCCGCAGAGAATGGCTCGGTAACGGTTAATACGGATGGCAGTTATGAGTATACGCCTAATGCGGATTACCATGGCAACGATAGTTTTCAGGTTTTGGCCTCAGTATCTCTTGCGGATAACACTGTTACAGAAACCCCTTTGACACTGAATATTACGGTTGAGTCCATCAATGATCTACCTGTCTTCGATTCAGAATTCATTGCCATTGAAGCCCTTTCAAATACTGAGTTTGAGGGTTCAATCAGTGCTACAGATATTGATTCCCAAGACATTAGTTACAGTCTAGAGTTGGAAGCCAGTCAAGGCTCCGTTCAGGTTAATACCGATGGCAGCTATATTTATACGCCTAATGCGGATTATTTTGGTGCAGATAGCTTTAGTATAATTGTATCTGATGATGTTGGTGGTTCGGATATTATCGATGTTGCTGTGAACGTGGTTGATACATCTACAGAAATCACGGTCAGCAATATCACTGTGAATGAATCCGATAATACCGCTACTTTGGATATTGTTCGTAGTGGTTACTTACAACATGAATCTAGCCTGAGTTACACCACAGAGAATGGTTTAGATAACGGCGCAATAGCGGGATCGGATTATACGACCGTTAACGGTGATCTGTTATTTGCTATTGGAGAAACGGTTAAAACAGTTCAGATACCGCTGCTTAGTGATCATCTACTTGAAGGGACTGAAAATTTTACTCTCCAATTAAGTGACTTAGTTAATGCCACAATTTCGTCATTGAGTATTGCTATTGTCGTAACGGATGATGATGTCCCTATTTTTAATGATGAGACCTTTAATCCCAATCTTAATGAAGATGAGCTTCTAACGGGTGCGGTGCAGGTTTCAAGTTTGGCCGAAGGGGTTGTTGCTAGCTTTAGTTTGGCTACTCAAGCAGAAAACGGCACTGTTACGGTAAATGCTGATGGTAGCTATGAATATACTCCAAATGAGCACTATCATGGCAGTGATAGCTTCCAAATTTTAGCACTGACTTCTCTTGAGGGTAGTACGCTCACAGAAACCCTATTAGATCTGAATATCACTATTAACTCGATTAATGATTCTCCGATATTTACTAGCGATTTTGTTGCCATTGAAACCCTTGCTAATACAAATGTAGAAGCAATGGTTAATGCGACAGATGTGGATACTGAAAACCTAATTTATAGTCTGGATATTGACGCTGGTAACGGTAGCGCTCAGGTAAATACAGACGGGAGTTATGTCTATACGCCAGACGCTGATTATTTTGGTGCTGATGGCTTTAGTATTACTGTTGCAGATGGTATTGGTGGCACCGATATTATTGATGTATCGGTGACTGTAATTGATACATCAACAGAGATTACTGTAGGTAATATCACAGTAAATGAATCAAATAATACGGTGGTACTGGACGTTGTTCGCAGTGGGTATCTCCAGCATGAAACCAGCTTGAGCTATAACACAGAGAATGGTTCGGGTATTAATAGCACAAGTGCTATGGCGGGGCTGGATTATGACGCAAATATAGGGGATTTGTTATTTGCTGTCGGTGAAACCGTTAAAACCATTGAGATTGTATTAACTGATGATGGCCTTTTGGAAGGTGAAGAACGTTTTACTCTTCAGTTAAGCAATTTGATTAATGCCACCACGGAATCTGATTCTGTTGAAATTACCTTAACAGATGATGATGTCGCTGAATTTAACGAGGAAACTTTCAGTCCGAGTGTTAATGAAGACGAAGTACTAACGGGCACGGTTGAAACGACTAACTTGGCGGATGGCGTAAGTGCCAGTTATAGCATGGTGACTCAGGCTCAAAATGGCATCGTGACCATCAATGCGGATGGAAGCTATGAGTACACGCCTACTGGAAACTATAACGGTAATGATAGCTTTCAAGTTCTGGCATTAATTTCTCGTGACGGGAATACGGTTACGGAGAATTTATTAACCCTGAATATTACTGTTGATCCTATCAATGACGCCCCTACTTTTGCTCTGGGTGAGATTGCTGTAGAAACTAAGGCTAATACCGAGATAGCCGGTTCCGTTACTGCTACAGATGCAGATATTGAAGATCTAAGCTATAGCCTGGAAACAGAAGCAACTCATGGTAATGTTCAGGTTAATAATGATGGGGATTATATTTATACACCCGATGTAGATTATTTTGGTACGGACAACTTTAGTCTCCAAGTGATAGATGCAGCGGGTGATAAAGATATTGTGGATATAATCGTTACCGTTATTGATACATCTACAGAGGTTATTATTAATAATGTGGTAGTGAACGAATCTGATAACAGCGTTACATTGGATTTTGTTCGCAGTGGCTATCTCCTGCATGAAACTAGCTTTAAATATACCACCCAAGGTTTGAGTGCTACGACAGGCGTCGATTATATTGGTACAGGTGGTGATTTATTATTTGAAACTGGCGAAACGACTAAGAGTATAGTAATCACATTACTTGAAGATGATTTGGTGGAAGGCACAGAGAACTTTAATTTTCTAATAAGTGACCTGATTAATGCTGTGGCAGAATCCGACAGTATAACTATCACGTTAATGGATAATGATATTGCGGAGTTTAACGAAGAGACATTCAATCCTGACATTAATGAAGATGAGGTATTAACTGGAGAGATTCAGATAATAAATCTATCTGGAAGTGTCACGGCGAATTACAGTCTGGAAACTCAAGCTCAAAACGGCACAGTGTTAGTTGATTCTGATGGCAGCTATGAATATAGCCCGAATGCTGATTATAACGGCCATGATAGCTTTCAAGTCACTGTTACGACATCAACAGGGGAGGAACGTTTACTCACTGTAAATGTCACTGTAAATGCTATAAATGATTCACCGGAATTTACCTCAGATTTTGTGGCTATCGAAACTCTTGCTAATACTGATGTTGAAGATAGTGTCAGTGCTACAGATAATGATTCAGATAACTTAACTTTCAGTTTGGAAACGCAAGCCGATCACGGAAGTGTTCAGGTGTCTCCTGATGGCCGTTATATCTATACACCGGATACGGATTATTTTGGTTCAGACGAATTTAGTATTGAGGTGACAGATGGTGTCGGTGGTACTGATATTATCGATGTATCAGTCACTGTCATCGATACATCCACAGATATCTCTGTTAGCAATGTAACTGTGAATGAAGCGGATAATACGGTTGTATTGGATATTGTTCGTAGTGGTTACCTGCAACATGAAACTATCTTAAGCTACACGACTGAAAATGGTTCTGGGAATTTTGGTGCGACAGCCGGTTCTGACTATACGGCTAAAAATGGTGATCTTACATTTTTGGCGGGTGAAACCGTTAAAACCGTAGAGATAGTTCTAACGGACGATAGTCTGCTTGAAGGGTCGGAAAGCTTTAAATTTTTACTAAGTAATCTGGTTAATGGGACTACTGATACTGCATCTGTAACGATTTCACTAACAGACAGTGATACCCCCGTATTTAATGATGAAACCTTTAATCCGAGCGTTAATGAAGATGGGCTCCTAACGGGTACGGTTCAAGCTTCTAATCTAGCTACAGGTATAACGGCTAGTTATAGCCTGGAGACACAGGCACAAAATGGTACAGTGACGGTGGATGACGATGGCGGTTACGAATATACGCCTGATGGTAATTATAACGGTAGCGATAGTTTTCAGATTACAGCCCTTACATCTGAGGGTACAGAAACTCTACTCACTCTGAATATTACTGTCGATCCGGTGAATGATGATCCTGAATTTACTGCTGACTTTGTCGCTATTGAAACAACGGCAAATACGCTTATAGAGGATTCTGTCAGTGCTACGGATATTGATACGTCCAATCTGACCTACGGTTTGGATACTGGCGCTAGTCATGGCAGTGTTCAGGTGGCAGCTGATGGCAGTTATACCTATACACCGGATAATGATTATATCGGAAGTGATGGTTTTAGCATTGGTGTGTCTGACGGAGCTGGTGGTACGGATATCATTGATGTATCGGTTACCGTGATCGATATAGAGAGTCAGATCACCGTAGGTAATATTACAGTTAGTGAGTCTAATGATATTGCTGTTCTGGATATTATACGAAGTGGCTACCTGCTACATGAATCCAGCCTGAGTTACACTACAGATAATGGTTCTGGTGGTTCTAATGCTACATCCGGTTCTGACTATACTCCTATCAATGGTAATTTGACATTCGCTGTAGGAGAAACAGTTAAAGTTCTACAGATTGCTCTAACAGATGATAACCTTTTAGAAGATACGGAAAGTTTTAATCTTTTACTCAGTAACTTGGTTAATGCCACAACCAATACGGCTTCTGTGGCCATTACCCTGACAGATAATGATACCCCTGCGTTTAATAGTGAGACCTTTAGTCCAAGTGTTAATGAAGATAACGTTCTAACAGGAACGGTTCAGGCCACTAACTTAGGGTCAGGTATTACTGCTAGCTATAGTTTGGAGACTCAAGCTCAAAACGGTACGGTGACCGTTGATTCTGACGGTAGTTACCAATATACCCCAGATTCAGATTATAACGGCAGTGATAACTTCCAGATGACCGCGCTAACTTCTGAAGGGACTGAAACCCAGCTCACTTTGAATATCACAGTTGATTCGATCAATGATGCTCCAGTATTTTCTACAGATTCCGTTTCTATCGAAACGACAGAAAATGAAAATATTACGGATTCGGTCAGTGCCACAGATATTGATTCGGTTAATCTGACTTATCGTCTGGAGACTGCTGCCAGTCATGGTAGTGTTCAGGTTGATACTGATGGTACTTACACTTATACCCCTACAACGGATTATAATGGGTCGGATACCTTTAGTATTGAGGTTGCTGATGATTCGGGTAGCACGGATATTATTGATGTTGCTGTGGCAATCAACGCAGATATTTCAGCGGCTCAGTTTAGCCGCACAGAAACAGGTATTGATACGAGCGGTATGCTCTCTCTTGGCGATACTCCCAGTGTTTCTTTGGAATCAGGGGAGTACTGGTCAAGCAACAATCTGACTTATAGTTTTAATCAGACGATGCCTGACTATTACAATACTATTATTGGCTTGGATGTCACGGGTTGGACACCTTTATCTTCTGCAGCAGAATCTGCTGTGCAAGATGTTCTTTCAGGGTTGGAAGCCTTTACGGATCTAGATTTTACAGAAAACGGGTCAGATAATGGGGATATACGCTTTAATGCTGTTACATTAGTGGATAGCGGTGGTTTTGCCTATTATCCATCCGTTAATGAGATTGGTGGTGACATCTTCTTAGACGCTGATAAATTATCAGTTGCTGATTATCAAGAAGGGACTGATTCATACCGTGCCTTGATACATGAATTAGGCCATGCTTTAGGCTTAAAACACCCCTTCGAAGATGGTAATGAATTAGCCGATAATCTTGATAATGATGATTACACAGCCATGACCTATACAGAATCAAGGAATATGTTGTTGACTATTGATTATAATGAATCAACGAATCAACTGGGTGTTTCGTATGATTGGGATGCCATGCCATCTATGTATTCTCTATTGGATGTAGCTGCTCTACAGGCTATTTATGGTGCAAATACAAATAGTAAAACAGGAAATAATAGCTACTCCTTAAGCTTTGATGATCATAGCTATCTCACCATATGGGATGGTGGCGGTGAAGATACTATTAATGTATCAACAAGCACAGGCGCTAATGATATTGATTTAAGGTATGGGGAGCTATCATCCGTTGATATAAAAACAGTGGAAGAACAAAAGGCTGAGAAACTGTCTTGGTTAGATGATAATGGATTATCTGGTTATGCCAATGGTGTGAGTGGTGTTTATAATTCGTACTCTGATGACCTCTATACTGGAGAAAACAATCTAGCCATTGCTTATGGTGTTTGGATCGAAAATGTATTCACTGGCTCAGGTGATGATGTTATTTACGATAATGCAATCGATAATAATATCCAAACGGGTGCTGGTGATGACTGGATTAAATTGTTTGAAGGCGGTTTTGACACTGTTGACGGTGGTACAGGTGATGACACGATTCAGCTTAATGTAGCATCTAGCCAGGTCAGTGTTGAAAGTGTGAATGGTGGAGGCTATATGTTGATTGGTGATAGTTTTGCTGCTGAAATTGTAGGTGTTGAAACACTAAGCTTTACCGATACAAGTATTACCTTAGCCTAAGCTCAAACCTTTTAGATATATTACCGGGTGACTATCACCCGGTATTTACCGTGTTAGTTGTAGGAAAAGTCTACTGAGCGTTTAGTTACACTCTCTTTTATACATACGATCCATGTAACTGATTACACGGTTGAGAGCGCTTTCAAATTTATCTGAATCCAAATTATTGTAAGCTTGGCTAAGGCTATCTACTGCACTATTCAATCGAGGTGAATCCTCAGCTTCAGCCACTAAGATCATTGCATCGACTAGCTCCCCTAAAGCCTGATCCAATTCATCCCCTTCTTTAATCTCATCGATTAAATTAAAGGCTCCTGAGATATTGCTCAGGTCTGTCGTCATACCGGATAGATCCGCACAATCGGACTCAACGGTTGAAGCGGCATTAACACTAAGACTCGTGCTAACAAGCAAAGCGGCTAGGAAATGCTGGATTATCTTCATGCAAATAGGTCCCTTATCTTTTAAGTCTTTGATCATTGTAAGTTTTTTTCTGAAAGGATGCACGGTAGTGATATTAAGTAAATACAAACAAGCTGAGGTTTTTTGTAATCTATTGATTAGAGAGGTTTTTATTTGACAGGTTATGTACCGTACTTTTTTAACCATGCTTTTTGAAAGGTTTTGTTTTGCTGTAATCCGTTGATTTTTACTACCTTTTCACTGTTTTATCTGCTGCAAAAGTACTAAATCAGTACTTTTTCGCGAATGCGAAAGAATGATTTACTTTCTTTCTGTTTTCGACGAAAGTATAGATAGAAAATCTCTGAAGCATGCGACTAAAGAGATTTCCTGCCTGATCATAACTTGAGCCTAGGCTTGATGTTATGGGCCTGCCCGTTGCCATAATTTTTATAGCGGTCAGCCCCATATTATTAAGAAGGTAATCAGGCAATGGAAAATATTTTAATCATAGGAGGCGGCGCAGGCGGTCTTGAATTAGCTACCCAGTTAGGCCATAAATATGGCCGAAAAAATAAAGCGAAAATCACTTTAGTGGATCGTAATCGGACGCATATCTGGAAACCCTTGCTGCATGAAGTGGCGACGGGGTCTTTGGATACCAGTACCGATGGTGTGGTGTATCACGCTCACGCGTCGAAACATCATTACAATTTCCAATTAGGTGAATTTTGTCAGCTGGATGCAGAGACAAAAACGGTCACATTAGCGCCCTCTTTTGATAGTGAAGGTGAGCAGGTCTTGCCTGAGCGTCAATTAAATTACGACAAGCTGGTATTGGCTATCGGTAGTGTCAGTAATGACTTTGGGACGCCGGGTGTTGCAGAGCATTGCTATTTTTTAGACTCCCACCAGCAGGCAGAGCGTTTTCATCACAGCCTGCTGAATAATTTTCTACGTATTAATCAGCAGGATAACCCTGAAGAGCTGCATATCGCTATTGTCGGTGGTGGCGCAACGGGCGTTGAATTATCTGCTGAGTTATACCATGTCGCTGATCTATTGAAATCTTACGGCATGCCCAAAATGACGGCCAGCCAGCTTAAAATCAGCTTGATTGAAGCAGGGCCTCGTATTTTACCCGCTTTACCAGATCGTATATCTCTATCTGCCCGTAAGGAATTGGTACGATTGGGTGTTGAGGTAAGAGAATCTGTAAGAGTCGCCTCTGGGGAAAAGGGAGGCTTTGTTACTGCTGAAGGAGAAACCATTACTGCGGATATGATGATTTGGGCCGCAGGTGTTAAGGCTCCTGATTTTGTTTCTCGCCTAGGTGTTTTTGAAACCAATCGTTCTAATCAAATTGTAGTTGAGCAAACTCTGCAAGCGAAAGGTCATCAGGACATTTGGGTGATTGGCGATTGTTGCGCTTGTATTCAGCCGGATGGTAATTGGGTACCACCTAGAGCTCAGTCTGCACACCAAATGGCTAGCCAAGTAAAAGATAATCTTGCGTGCATTTTTAAAGGTGAGCAGCCTAAACCCTATCTTTATAAAGATCATGGGTCTCTCGTTAATCTAAGCCGTTACAGTACAGTGGGGAGTCTTATGGGCAACCTGACCAGTAATAGCATGTTTATTGAAGGTCGAATTGCCCGTGCTGTGTATATTTCTTTATACCGTATGCATCAGGTGGCGATCCATGGTTGGCCTAAAGCAATGCTCGTCATTATTGCAGAAAAACTGGGTAAGGTAGTGCGCCCTAAAATGAAGCTGCACTGATGTTTTATCAATAGGTTTGCACCGCTTACTGAAAAAGGAACCCTGATCTGAAATGATTAGGGTTTTTTATTGGCGATCTTTTATGTCTACATATCTGGAATTTGTCTGGTTTATTAAACAAGGTTTTGTCTTTTTTCACAGGCAATAGCCTGAGCTTTTATTTTTTATTCTTTCAATTCAGCACCTTAAGAATCTGGCATATATCTTGTTTTGTATCCGATTAAGAAATGGTTATACCAATAGACCATTTTGAATATCGTGAATAAAAACAATAACTCGTTTGATAACTATCGAGGTTGATATGCAAAGGATGATTTTACTGACTACCGCCAGCTCATTGATTCTGGCAGGTTGTTTAGGTTCCTCTGATAACACCAAAGACGCTACAGGTTCCGATCAAAACAATTACCAAACATTACCGGCTTATGTTTCCGGTAGTGCCAATAAAGTTGAGCTTGACGGTGTTAATGATGATCTCTTAACAGGTCATTCTCTTGATCTAACAAATGGCTCGGTATCACCGACAGCTGTTGAGCTAGCGTCCAATGCTGCATCTATTCGACGTTATCAATTGGGCAGTAATTATAAAAGCATGATGGACCCTGTAACGCCTGGTGGTTGGGGGACTCATTGGGGGCCGTTAGTGAGTGAGGGCATTACATCTCATACTGTCGAAAGCTTTACCGGACAAGTATCTGGTACAGAATATGAAGCGATAGTTGATGATGGAACCGGTGCGGTTAACGTTAAATTAGTTGTACAAATTCCTTCAACGTTTAATGCTGAATCCCCTTGTATATTGGCTGGGCCATCCTCTGGTTCTAGGGGAGTCTATGGTGCAGCGGGTACTGCAGGGGATGCGGCCTTAAAACGTGGATGTGCGGTGGCTTATACGGATAAAGGCACAGGTGATGGCGTGCACTTTATTGGTAGTGATCAGGTATTGAGTTTAGACGGAAAGCTGGTCAGCTCTGCTGATGCCGGTACTGATTCTGCTTTTACTGCAATGTTTTCTGATGGTTTTGCTGAAGCTACGGATGTTAGAACAACCACCACTAAGCATGCACATTCTCAACAAAACCCTGGCAAAGATTGGGGGTTAAATACTCTGCAATCTATTGAATTTGCATTTTATGCGTTAAACCAAACCTATCCTGAGACGAGTCTTAATCCCGATAACACAACGGTTATTGCAGCGAGTTGGTCTAATGGCGGAAGGGCTGTACTAATGGCCGCAGAACAAGATACAGCAAACCTTATTGATGGGGTGATAGCCGTTGAGCCAAGTGCAGCAATGGACGAGCAGGATTTTACCATTACTCAAGGGAGTCGTAGTTGGGGACCAGAATCGGTTGGTTGGAGCTTATATGATACTCATGCCTTTGGTGCGGTTTATCAGCCCTGTGCCAATAATCTAACCGCTAATGATTCTGCGGATCTTGTTAATTCCCATAAATCACCAGAACGTTGTACGCGTTTGCAAGCATTGGGCTTGTTAGAATCTGATTCAGATGATCTTCAAGTATTAGCCCAAGAAGCGCAGGATTTGATGAATACTACTGCAGGGTTTTTAACGGAGCAAAATCTTGCCATACCAACATTTAGCAGTGTCTTCTCTGAAATTACTAATACTTATGGTAACTCTTATGGCCGTTATCAGATCTCTGATCAGCTGTGTGGTATTAGCTTTGCCTCTTACAACGGCGGTACCAAACAGTTTGAGTCTCTGAGTGAAGAAGACAAAGCGTTGCGTTTCTTAGGGCAAAATATGGTTGCTGGTGGTAGTCGCTGGGTTCAACCTGTGAATATGAATGCTGACTCTCCTTATGCTGCTACTGCTTTTAACTCCACGGATGATAAAAACTTAGACGGTGATCTGTGTTTCTTTGCCATGTCAAATTATGGTAATGAGAAATTGAAATCATTAGGTCTATTAGAGACTTATCAACAGAATGGTGATTTTGAGCGGGTGCAAGCCGGTATTCAGGAAGCGATAATGACCGGTGATCTACAAGATAAACCCACTATTATTATGCAAGGTCGTTCGGATCAAATTATTGCACCAAATCATGGGGCTCGTGCTTATTATGCTCGTAATCGTCAGGTAGATACTCGTGATGATGTTGTGTACTGGGAGATCGAAAATGGTCATCACCTAGAGATGTTTGCGTATCTGTTAGCACCTAACCTAGGATTTTATGCCACTCCGGCAGATATGAAGCATCGTTATGGTTATATTCATCCATATTTTGAGCAGGCGGTGAACCAGATGTTTGCCCACCTTAGTCAGGGGGAAAGTCTGTCGCCGAGTCAGGTAATACGGACGACTTCTATGTTAGAAAGTGGAGAGGCGCAGATTACAGAGCAGATGTTTGGTGAAATACAAGATCAGCCAGGAGAGGATCAGATTGTCTGGTCTGAGAACACCTTATCCATTCCTGATTAGTTTATTGCTCTATAAGAGACGTATGGCGCTGTAGCTAAGTACCTAGACAAGTGTCTTTTGATATCTTCCGGCCAGCGGCCGGAAGATACGGGTATTTTTGGACTTACTTTTAACGCTCAGCCATTGCCAACTTTGCGCCTAAGGCAATAAAAATACCGGCAAAAGTGCGCTGTAACCACGTTAACCATTGTGGTGAATGATTAATATATTGGCGTACTTGATGGGCAAATAGGCCGTATAGGGTGAAAACAATTAAGGTCAACAGCATAAATATGCTACTCAGGCCTAGCATCGTTAATGTTGCACTAGAGCTATCGGCAGGTACAAATTGTGGAAGAAAAGCCAAAAAGAAGATGGATAGTTTAGGGTTGAGGATATTCGTTAAAAAAGCGCGTTGCGCGATATTCAATAACTGCTGTTTTTTATGATCATCCGAAGATTCCAATTGCAGACTACCGGCATTTTTCCACATAGACCAAGCCAAATAGGCCAGATAAATTACTCCAAGATATTTAATAAACTGGAAGGCTAGGGCGCTGGTATGCAAAAGAGCGGCTAAGCCTGAGACACTGGCTAGCAGGTGAGGCACAATCCCCAGAGTACAGCCTATAGCAGCAAAAGTACTCGCCCTTCTACCGTAAATCAGTCCCATCGAAACGGTATAAATAACGCCAGTCCCCGGTAATAGAACAACGATTAAGGCGGTAAGCAGGAATTCTGGGTTAAACATTGTCAACTCCTTGTTTATAGGGGCAGAAAATAGCTATCGATACCTAAACAAAAGTATTTCGATATTCTCTGGCCAGTAACCAAGGGAAGGTGGTGTTTTTGTCGAGAAGCCTTTGTTTAGGTGCTCAGTATTTTAACCCGATGAGAGATGTAAATGAATTTAAATGAGCCGCTGACTGACGGCCCATTAAAACTGCAGATGTTGATTAGGCTTGAGCTGAGAACAAAGAGCCCACAGGGCTATCAACCTCATTTGCCTGTAGGGTTTCGATCAGTGCTTGAAAATCAAATTGACCATTTTCATCTTTTAAGCCTGAGACGGTTTCTTCCCCTAACATTTCAATTAGATTTTCTTCAAAGCTAGCGGCTTCACCACCTTGAGGAGGCGGTGGAGGTGGCATACCTCCTTGACCATGAGGTGGTGGACCACCTTGTGGGGCATTATTTGCAAATAGTTCTTTTAAACCATCGATGTTAACACTGCCATCGTCTGCAACGATGCCTGTGGCATCTTCCCCGAAACGTTCGCTAAGGCGCTCCTGTAATTTGTCAGTATCAATGTCGCCACTTTCAATTTTTTCAACAAGCTTATTCATGCGTTCTTCTGGGCTTGGGCCTTGGCCACGCATGGGCATCTGAGATGAATTAATGCCAGAAATGTTCATGGGTAAAACTCCTTTTATGGATAAATACCTTACTTTTTGAAGGTAAGCATCATACTTAGAGCAAAGCTTATTCCGTTATGGATCAGTTTACAGAGTCTTTACTCTCTCTTTTCAGGGCCTTTACACAATCTTGACAGTTAGATTATTTAAGGAAGAAATAAATCAATAAAATAGATGTAATTGAATGATTATCCAGAAAAAGCAGGTAGTTACGGTATGCATTTTTTCTGATCGTTATTCTAGGCGGCAGTTTATTGCCGTTTGTTAGACGAGTGGGCTACTCAGTAGAGGTTTGATACTTTTAAAGGAAGATTTTTGCTTAAATTAGGCCATTTTATTGTAGATTTAGGCCATCATATGGCAAAAACTTGCCATATGATAATGAAAATAAGTGGGATTAATCTGTTTGGCTAAAGAGCTGTATTTGGGGCCATAGAGAGATATCTGTATTGCTCTGGGCTAATGGTACATTATTGTCATAATCCAGTTGGTGTTTTTTACAATATGCTTGCCAGTGGCTTTGCTTATCCGCAGGAATAGGGTGTTGTAAAACATTATTTTGTTGGGCAATAAAGTTTGTTAGAAATACTAGTAGTTGTTCACCGCTAAAGCGGTTCTCCCCTTGAATCAATAGCATAATGCCGGGTTGTTGATTCAGCTCTAAATACCCCGTGTGCACGATATAACCTAGGCGTTGCTCTAGCCTGAGCTGTTGGTACGCATACTTTTGTAGCTGCCAGATAGCTCGATGGGCAGAGTGTTGCGCCTGCTGTTTATCCTGTATGGGGCTAGCTTTTAGCCATATCAGAGCAGCTTGGTTATGAGGGTCATAGGTATTAACGGATTGGGATTGATCCGTTTGTTCTGGTTGTAATTGTTCTGAGTGGCTCATTAGATATTTATGTAGACTGCGATAAGGCATCTCTACTTGATGTTTGGGTTTTTCTAGTAGGTTTACAGAGAGCTTAAAGTCGATTTGATAATCTGTCGGGAAAAAATCGCTTTGTGCTGTTCCGCTAATATCTGGGTGACGGATAATGTGCAATTCTACGGGTTTATTCAGCTGTCGGAGTAAGGCATTGTTTAAAATAGAGGCCTGTACTACCGGTAATCTAAAGTGGTGGTAAAGACTTTGCTGTACAGTTTGTAGTAATTGGGGGAGAGCTCTCTTTTGTTCCTGGGGTTGTTTCTGTATCTGCTTTTGCTCGTGTCCCTTTTTTGGACTTGTCTGTCCATCGTGTTGCTCTGTTTGAAGGAGTTGTGTATTCAGGGTTTCAATAAGATGTGTTAAACGTTGCTGCATATCTTTTGCAGATATTACTGTTACTGCTTCATAGGATACAGAAAGAATCAGTTGTTCTTGATGGATCATCTGAATCTTGTGACTAAAGCCGTTGGGCAAATCCAGTTGGTCTACTGCAGGCAATAAAAGGGTTGGTATGCACCAGCACCATTCGTAACCCGCATTAGGGCTCTTAACTCCCAGTCGTTTATTTTTATCAGGCCAGCCAAGAGGGAGGCTAGCGTTTTTAGGGGCTGATAACTGGAGGGTTAAATCGCAGGGTAATATAGCTGAAAGGTGTCTAGGCAATGCCTTGTGGTAATGTGTCTGTATAACCTGTGGCAGCTGATGTTCAATCTTTTTCAGTAGTTCTTCTGGAGCTTCAACAAATAAACTTAGGTATTTAGGCTGATAATAGTGCTGGTAAAAACGACGCAAAATGCACAGCAGTTCAGGATCGTTCTTAGCCAGAGTGCTTTTATTACCGGCACAGAAGCGATGGAAGGGGTGATCTGGATGGCTGATCTGTTGAATAACGGCCTGAACCTGTTGTTCGCTATCTCCGCAGCGGGCTTGGTATTCTGCCTCAATAATATCCAGTTCAGTGATAATGCGTTCTGCATCAAATGTGGGACAAAACAGGAGTTGGCTTAACAACTCCATACTATGGGAAAGGTGAGATTCAGGGCATTCCAGCATGTAACTGGTGTGGAATAGCTGAGTACTGGCGTTGACCATGCCGCCCATTTGTAAAAACTCGGCTTGAATATCCCCAGCACCCAATGCTGTTTTTTTGTTAGTGCTTTCCTCTAAACTGTCTTTTGCTTCCTTTGCTAACTCCTCTTTTGAAAGAAAATGGCTGCCCAAAAATAGACTGTGTTCCAGAAGGTGTGCCAGCCCAGGCCACTCTTCTGGTTCGTGGGCGCTACCACAAGCAAAGGTCGCAACAATGCGACAACGATTATCCGTGCTGGCGCATAATGCTATTGGAATGGGGTGAGCAGCAGGTGCTTGAGCGAGAAAGGATTGCTTTTGCATCGGGCAGTATTCCCAGAGACTGATAAAAGGCCAGTTCAGTATTTAGCTGATGTAATCGGTTGTTGTATTGTCTGAAACCATGAGCTTCATCCTGATAAACAAAGGTTTCACAATGATGACCCAAGCTCCGGTAGTGTTGAGCAAAGTGACTCATTTGATCAACCGGTACCACGGGATCTTTTTTACCTTGAAACAGTAATAGTGCTGGCAGTTGTGTTTGCTTACTCAGGCTATACAGTGGTGAGCGTAGTTGATACGTAATGGCATCGGTTTTAGGATCTCCGATTAACCAATCCAGATAGTGGGATTCGAATTTATGAGTACTCTTAGCCAGTTTCTGCAGATCACTAATGCCGTATAAACTGACTGCTGCAGTAAAGTACCCCAGAGTTGCAGCCCTTAAAGCGCTGTATCCACCCGCGCTTTGGCCTCGAATCACCACTTGATCGGCTTTAATACGTCCTTGTTTTTCCAGCCAATGAACGAGCAGACGAGCATCTTCCAGATCGGCTTCACCCCAACGCTTATACAAGGCCTCTCGATATTTTCGGCCATAACCCGTGCTTCCCCTATGGTTAAGATCCAACACACTAAAGCCTTGTTGACACCAAAACTGAATATTCAACTGGAGACCAGAAAAAGCGCAGGAGGTGGGGCCGCCATGAACATTAATCAGCAAAGGAGCTTGTTTCTGATGAGGGTTAGGGTAAAACAATCCGTGAATTTCATGTTCAGGGAGCTTTAGGCTCACTGCTTCAGGTGTAATGGCCTGTTCGACTTGTTGTCCCATCGCTACTGGTATGACTTGACTGGTACTGTGGTTTGTCAGGTCAAAAGCAATGACAGATAGGGCTTGTTGCTCTGATGCCGCTAATGTCAGTAGGTGGTATTTTTTACTATCAGAGTGATAGGTGCCGCTGAGTTGGGCAAAATGAGAATACTCTTGCTCCAGTAACGGCGTTACTTTGGGCTGGGCTGTGTTTTGATTATTATCTGCAGGCCATTGCAGCTGGTGCAAATACCAGCGTCCGTTTTGGCTTAGACAGATGATGATCTGTTTTTCTTTGTTTTCTGTGCTTATTGCTTTATTCGTTTCTTTTTCTATCGTGATCTCTGCATTTGTAAGCGTTGGTTCGAGAACTTGATAGTGACTATTACCAAACTGCCAAGGAGCAGAGGAACAATCTGCCTGAATACGGTACAGACATCTGGATTCACCCGATCCTTCCTGTTGGTAAAGATTCCAATATCCCTGATGATCACTGATAAACAGTAAGCTGTTATTTTGATCAAAGCTGGGTTGTTGTACAGAGGCTTTTATATTGGAATCTGTCGGGAATACTCTATTCGCTTGTAATGGTGCTGAAGGTAGTTGTTGCTCTGTTTCGTATATTCTCAGTTTTTCTGTTTCTTGGCTTTCTTGTTTTACCACGGGTTCCAGTGGACTAGGCCAAGCCACAGACATTAAGCGAGTATTGTTCCAAGGCTGATCAGGGTGATTCCATTCAATCCAAGCCAGTTGAGAGCCGTCTGTATTGAAGCAAGGGCTTGAATAAAAGTCAGCTCCTTGTGCGATCACTTGTTGTTGGCCGGTTAATAGATTGATTGCAATAAGGCGATTGACCACTTCTTTTGCTGTGGCTTTCTCTTGTAGGCGTAATTCTTCAATAACCAGAATTACGGGTTTTTCTGGGTGTAATACAGGTTCGCCATAACGGCTTTTAACCGTGTTTGTTAATGCTTGGATACTATTTAAATCAATCCGTGATAGTTGGTTTTTTTCTTTTAGCGTTGTTTGTTCTACTGAAGATACCGGGGCACTTTCCCACTGGGCTTGATAGAGTTGTTGGCTTTGTTCATCAATCCAGAAGAGCCCTATATCATCAAGGGTATAAGGTAAACCACCATACTCATGTACACGTGATCGCACGCCATACTGTTCAGGCAATAAGCAGTGATTCTGACCTTGATGACGGGTAAAGATTTGAGTCAGCGGATTTTTTTCAGGATTATGGTTTAGCCAGAAGTCACCTTTGAGGTGGCTACGGGGGAAGCTCACCTGAGCTTGGGCATGAACCACTTGCTCAGGTGTTAACGTGTGGGAAGTCGTTTCGGGCCGAGTCATTGACTGCTCAGCATCTTTTTTTATCATAAACAGTGTAGCCTTAACCGATAGCGATCAGTTTTTCTGAGCGAGTCAGTTTTTGTGAGTTTTTACGGTTTCGGTAGATCATTGACTCCTTGGCAGGCTCGGCCAGATCCGCATTTTCGCGGGCATCGGTGATCAGGTGGTGATGAGGGGATTTTGCACACACAGGATCTGCATTATTTGCGTCACCTGTCAGTAGAAAGGCCTGACAGCGGCAACCGCCAAAGTCTTTTTCCTTTTCATCACAGGAACGACAAGGCTCTTTCATCCACTCGTAGCCACGGAAATGATTAAATCCATTGGAGCGATACCAAATGGACTCAATGGTTTCCTTGGTTACGTTAGGGAATTCAATGGGTAGTTCACGCGCACTATGGCAAGGCAGAGCGGTACCATCCGGTGTGATGGTTAAAAATAGATTGCCCCAACCATTCATACAGCCTTTAGGCCGTTCTTCGTAATAATCTGGCACCACAAAAATTAGCTTAGTGCGGCTAGTGTCCTTGATCTTTTCTCTGTAACGATTAGTGACCGCTTCCGCTTCAACCAATTGCGCCTTGGATGGCAGCAGATTGTCCCGGTTTTTCAGCGCCCAGCCGTAATACTGAGAGGTGGCCAGTTCTACATAATCGGATTCCAGTTCCACCGACAGCTCTATAATTTTATCGATCTGTTCGATATTCTCTCTGTGTATCACGCAGTTAAAGACCATGGGGTAACCCAGTTTCTTTACGGTGCGGGCCACTTCCAGTTTTTCTTTAAATGAACGCTTATTACCGGAAAGGTAGTCGTTCATCTCAGCATCACTGGCCTGGAAGCTGACTTGGATATGATCTAGACCGGCTTCTTTAAACGCAAGCATACGCTCATAGGTCAGGCCCATGCCAGAGGTGATCAGGTTGGTGTAATAACCCAGATCACGAGCGGCTTTAATAAGCTCTTCTAGGTCATCACGCAGGAGGGGTTCACCACCAGAGAAGCCCAACTGTGCGGCACCTAATGCACGGGACTGACGGAAAACCTCAATCCATTGTTCTGTAGTCAGCTCTTGTTTCTGCTGATCATAGTTCAGAGGATTAGAGCAGTAAGGGCACTGTAGTGGACAGCGATAGGTGAGTTCGGCCAGCAACCATAGGGGCTGACCAACGCCTTCAGGCAAATTCGATCCAATGCAGTTCATGATGCGCCTCGGTAAAAAAGTCGATGACATCCTGATCCAGACTGTCGTCTGCTTCGGGATACTGCTGTTTTAGCTGCGCGATAATCTGACCAACGGTTTGTTGTCCGTCTACATGGGTCAAAATAGCCCCTGCGCTCTCATTTAAGCGAACCATACCTTCTGGATAAAGCAGCACGTGACAGTGAGAGCTGGGCTCCCACTGAAAACGGAACAGCCGATTCAGTTCAGGTGTTTGATTCAGCAAACTGGTTTCAGTTATTTGATTCATAACGGCCTCTTAAGCTGTCCTTTAAATAATACGGCTGTGGTAGGTCACATCATTCGTAATGGTGTGATATGGAGGGCGGTTCAACTCATGGGCCATAGAAAGGCCATCCAGCAGGCTCCAAAGAACATCTAATTTGAATTGCAGGATATTCAGTGCCCGTTCTTGTTGATCTCGACTTTTAAAGTGATCCAAAGTGATCTGAATGCCATGTACCACATCACGACGAGCTTCCGTCAGACGATTGCGGAAATATTGCAAACCTTCTTGCTCAATCCAAGGGTAGTTGTCTGGCCAAGTATCTAGACGGGATTGGTGAATGGTGGGTGCAAACATCTCGGTCAGAGATGAACAAGCGGCTTCTTGCCAAGTGGCTTTGCCTGCAAAATTAACGTAGGCATCCACTGCAAAACGCACGGTTGGCAGTACATGGCGATGATCCAGTAGCTCTTCACGTTTTAGACCGACCGCCTCGCCTAAACGTAACCATGCTTCGATACCACCTTCTGAGCCTTCGCGACCATCATGATCAATAATGCGTTGTATCCAGTGGCGGCGAACTTCCTGGTCATGGCAATTGGCCATAATGGCTGCATCTTTGATCGGAATGCTTACTTGGTAGTAAAAACGGTTAGCAACCCAAGCACGAATCTGCTCCGGTGTGCATTTTCCATTATGCATGGCCACATGGTAAGGGTGGTGAATATGGTACAGGTCACCTTTAGATCTTAGGCGTTTTTCAAACTCTTCGCGGGTCCATGGCATCAGTTCGGTGGCTTCTTGGTGGCTCATAATTGGCTCCATTATTTTTGTTTTAAATAGGTGTGTTCAGGGAAAGCGTCATGAGTTAGAACTACAAATGAATATCCATACCGTCATAGGATACTTCAATACCCGCAGCATCCAGCTGAGCACGTTCTGGGGAATCTTCCACCAGAATCGGGTTGGTATTGTTAATATGAATCAGCACTCGCTGTTTTTCAGGGTACTGAGACAGGAAGTCGATCATGCCGGGAATGCCTTTTTCTGGATCACCGGTTTGAGGTAAGTGGCCAATATCGCTGCCTCTTTTGTCTGCGCCCATCAATTCGATCAGTTCATCGTCACGCCATAGAGTGCCGTCGACTAATAAACAGTCGGCTTGATCGATAAGCGGTAACAGGTGTTCTTCAATGGCACCTAAACCTGGAGCGTAAAAAACCTTACCGCCAGTGTTTGTATCGGTAATCAGTACACCGATATTATCTCCAGGGTGTGGATCATGGCGATGTGGTGAATAAGGTGGTGCTTTACTGCTTAATGACACTACTTGTAAGCGTAAACCGGGCACTTCTGGTAGATAGAAGTGTTCGCCGTGTAGAGGAATATTTCTACGCTGCAGGCCACCGTTCCAAGCTTCTAGCATAGGAAAAATAGGGAAACCTTGGGTCAGATCCTGAAGTACCATGTCGGTGCAATACACTGTATGAGGACAGCCTTCACGTAACATCAGTAGACCGGTACTATGATCAATCTGGCTATCGATCAGCATAATGGCTGATATGCCGGTATCTCTTACTTTGCGATTAGGCTGTAAGGGAGCAAAGGATTCTAGCTGTGCGCGAATATCGGGTGAGGCATTAAATAACAACCAGTTTTCGCCATCTGCACTCACTGTGATAGAAGACTGAGTGCGGGGTGTTGCTTTAATGGTACCTGCGCGGACGCCTGTACAGTTGGGGCAATTACAGTTCCATTGTGGAAAGCCGCCACCGGCTGCTGAACCTAAAACTCGAATATGCATGGTGTGGCTCCTGTATGATGTTAAGTGATCTGTTGTATTGCTTTATTCAAGATGCTTACTTAATCGAATGCTTACGTAAGCCAAAAACACAAAAGCGCCTGACGAATCAGACGCTTCAGGAAAACCTCTGATCGTCAGAGAATTCCGGGTTTAGCGATGGCTGAAGTACATAGTTACTTCAAAGCCGATACGCAGATCGTTATAGCTTGGTTTTTTCCACATGGTAAGTACCCCTAATTGCGAATTCCGACCAGTAAAAAGCCGGATTTGAATTGTTGTTGTATAAGGCCAATTGGCAGTACCAATGGTAGGCAGTAGGGCAAGGTTGGCAATATAGTACTTCGGGACTATATCGAACCGCTTATGGTCGTAGTAAAAAGGTGTGTCAAAAAGAGAGGGGTAGATTCCATCAGATGGATAACCCGTTTTGCGCTCTATGAATGATGGTGATCGGACGTGACAAATACTATAAAAACAGCTCTGTATGGCCATTCTGCCTATTCGACTGAAATCCAACCTGAGTTTGATTCTATAGGTATGGGGTTTGTTGATGGCAGCCAAGGAGCATCCATGTTACAGGCTGATTCAGCCACGGTTGTCGAAGGATCGGAAAAAACAAATACGATCAGGGATAACTCGACGACAAGTAAGGACAAACCGAATCTCAGGCAAGATGAGACGCCATCTTCGGGAGAGGCTGTGCGTACGGCTATGTCTCGAAAAAAAGAGGCTAGAGCCTGTGCTGTTGAGTTAGCAGAGCAGCTTATAGGCTCTACCGATACAGTTGGGCTTGTTGATACGGTACAGGATAGAAATTCGGATCTAGGTTGGGTGCTATTTTTTTGTTCGGGCCAACAAGATATCGGATTATTGGCTCAGGAGTTGCAGGAACTGTTACCGGAACAATCGATTATTGGCTGCAGCACAGCAGGTGAGATTACCCCTATCGGTTATCTGCAAGGCAGTGTCTGCGCTGTCGGCTTTTCCCGCTCAGGCTTTGCTATTGAAACCGCTTTGATTGAGGAGATGGATGCTTTTGATTTTAGTTCCGCTCAGCAGTTAATGAGCAATATGATGCAATGCTGTCAGTTGCACCAAAAAGCACCCGTCAAAGGCCATACCTTTGTTTTAGCTCTGTTAGATGGCATGTCTGAGAATGAGGAGGTGGTTTTAAATACCCTTAATGCGGCTTTTGGCAGCATTCCTCTATTAGGCGGTTCTGCGGGGGATGATTTAGATTTTTCACATACGCAAGTGGTGTATGAAGGACAAGCTTATCAAAATGCTGCAGTGCTGATGCTGGTGAATACGGCCTTCCCTTTTATGGTTTTTTCTCAAATTCATGTGCAAGAAAGCGATGAAGTATTTGTGGTGACCGAGGTGGATAGTGAGCACCGACGTGTTTACGAGTTAAATGCAGAGCCCGCGGCTGATGTCTATTCCAGAGCGGTTGGTGTCTCCCCTGATCAACTGACACCCTCCTTATGCGCGCAGCATACACTAAGTGTTCGCATTGCTGGAGAAGGTTTTGTTCGTGCAGTACAAAGCGCTAACGATGATGGCAGCTTAAGTTTTTACTGTGCTGTAGAACGGGGCATTGTTTTACGAAAAAACCATCACCTAGATATCGGCGAAGAACTGAAAAAACTGTTGGATCGTATTGAAAGTGAGCTCGGTGATCAACAGCTTATTCTGGGTTTTGATTGTATTTTTCGTTTACTGGAAGTGAATGCCCGTCAGCAATTGGATACGGTCTCTGACTTATTGTCGGGCTATCCTTTGGTGGGATTCCATACCTACGGCGAACACGTCAATGGTATTCACTTGAATGCTACCTTTACAGGCGTTGCTATCGGATATGATAAACGCTAGTCCGGGATGATTGAGTCACAGGGGCAAAAATGAATTCAGTCAAAGAAAGTGAAGATTTCTTAAATCAGCGTATAGAGGCTTTAGAGCTGGAAAATCGGCGATTAAAGAAGATTAACAGCGCCCTAATTGATCGGGTTGAAGCAGCACCGGATGTTGGCGGCCGTGCTTATGCTGCATTTGAGAACTCTGCACTCTTGGCTGAACAGGTACGAGAGCGTACTGCAGCACTTAATCAGGCTTTGGCAGAATTACGGGATAGTAATCAGGCCTTAAAGCAGGCTCATATTGAGATTGAAACCCTGCATCATCGTTTAATTGATGCAATTGAAGGTATGAATGATGCCTTTGTACTTTTTGATGGACAACGCCGTTTAGTACTGTGCAACAGTCGTTATCGGGAGATCTTTCGAAAGTACGGTTGTCAGGTGCAACCAGGAATGACTCTAGAGGCGATTAATAGTTTTGCCCGTACCGAAGTTTTGGATAACGTTGCGGCGAAAGATGAGCTGGCTCTCTATCAGCAAACCTATGGTCAGGTAATACGTTTAAAAGATGGCCGTTGGATACAGGTGAATCAACGGGAAACTGACAACGGTGATATGACCGTGCTTTATACGGATATTACAGAATTTAAAGCCATTGAAACGGAGCGTAGAGAAACGGCATTGGCAGAAAAATCCCGCATCTTGCAAAGTACACTGGAAAACCTCTCACAGGGTGTTGTTCTGGTAAGTGATCATGGCATTCCTGAAGTTTGGAACAGCCGTCTATGCCAGTTAACGGATCTTTCTCCTTTTGAATTAGAAAATGGCGTAGATTTTATTGCGCTATTACAGGAAAAAATCAGCTTAGAAAACTGGCCTCTTTCAACTGGAGTAGAGTCTGTGAGTAGAGACTCTACGAGGGATCGGTCGACTCTTTCTGAGAGTGATAATGTGGCAAGTTATGAAATAAACTTGCCTGATGGTCGTATTCTTGAACTGCGTCAACAAGCCCGTCAAGAAGGCGGCTGCGTGATTACCTTTAGTGATATTACGGAACGTAGTTTATACGCAAAAGCTTTGCGTGAAAGTGAACAGAAGATGCGTCTGATTACAGATGCTCTGCCAGCGATGATTGGCTACGTGAGTGCCGATTTAACATTTGAGTTTACCAACCGCGCTTATCAGGAATGGGTTGGGATGGAACGGGATGAGCTGCAGGGCCGCCCTATCAGCGATGTTTATTCTAAGCAGCAGTTGGCTCGGATCAAAGTTTATGTGGATCAGGTGCTGGATGGAAACACGGTTAGTTTTGAGTTAGATGAAGCCAATCATGAAGGTGAATCTCGCTACGTCTATAAATCTTATGTCCCACGAGTGAACTCTGAAGGGAGAACGGCGGGCTTTTTTGTACTGACTCAGGATATTACAGAGCGTCGTTTGACTGCCGAAGCGCTGAAAAATGCCAATATGCTGTTGGAGCAGCGAGTGGATGAGCGCACTGCAGAGCTCACAACTTTAAATGAGCAGCTTTGGCTTGAGATACAAGAGCGTCAGACAGTTCAAAATCGTTTACTGGATGCTAAAAAACAGGCAGAAGAAGCTAATCTCTCAAAAACGAAATTCCTAGCAGCCATTAGCCATGATCTGCTGCAACCTATGAATGCTGCTCGTTTATTTAATAGCGCACTGGGAGAGATTCCTCTTGAGAAGGCGGCCCGTCAGTTGGTCAGCTCGACCGAATCTTCTTTAAATGATGTTGAAGCTTTATTAGGTGCTTTGGTTGATATCTCAAAGTTAGACGCTGGTGTTGTAGAGCCTGAAGTGAGTGTGTTCTCTATAAAGAATCTCCTAACTAATCTTGCCAATGAATATCGGGAGATTAGCCTGATTGAACAGCAGCGATTTAGAGCTCGTTTTTCATCTTGTGCGGTACGTTCTGACTCTCAACTATTAGCCCGAATACTACGTAACTTTTTAACTAATGCCTGCCGCTATACCGAAAATGGGGGGCAGATTATGCTAGCAGCCCGTAAGCGGGGAGAGTATTTACGTATAGAGGTTTGGGATACAGGGGAAGGCATTGAAGCTGAGAAGTTGACGGAGATCTTTCGTGAGTTTAGTCGCTTGAAGCGCACGCCATCTCCGAATGATCGAGGTTTAGGTTTGGGCTTGGCTATTGTCGATAAAATAGCCCGTGTCTTGAACCATACGATTCACGTGCATTCTGTACCGGGCAAAGGCTCTGTTTTTGCCGTTGATGTACCTTTGGCCGAAGATATCCCTGCGGTAGAACGTCCAAAGGTACTGGCTGCTACAGCGACCGATCCTTTAATTGATCGACCTGTTTTGGTTTTGGATAATGACCCCGCCATTTGTCAGGGGATGGAGCGCTTGTTAGATGGTTGGGGCATGGATGTTATGACCGCTATGGATGAAGATGAAGCCTTAGCCCTCGTTGAGGATGGCTTTTATCCTGATCTATTGCTGGTGGATTATCATTTGGATAATGATAAAAATGGCCTTGATGCCGCTCAGGCCATTAATAAGAGTCTGCCTCAAGCGGTGCCGGTATTGATGATTACGGCTAATTATTCAAAAGAGCTTAATGCTTTGATTGAGGCCGTTCAGTACAAGTTAATTAATAAGCCGGTTAAGCCTATGAAGCTACGAATGATGATGGCCAGTATTTTGTCCGGTTCATCGCTTTAGATTAAAAAATAACAATACCTAGGGAAAACCCTAGTCGATTTTTATCTTCAATAAGCCTATTGTCTTTACTCCGGCGTTAAGATGCTGAATTAATTGCTGTTATCTTAGGGCTGTGGTGTTTTGTCTGATAGGGGTCGTTTGTGCAATACACTAGGGCATTATTACTTAGTTGGTCTTTTTTTATATTTTTGATGCTATTTGTTTTAGGAAGTATTTTTCCTGCTTCTGCTGTGGCTCAATCTGAACTTCAAGAATCTAGATCGATATCATATTCTAAGAAAAAGTTAGAACCCGTGGTCTTGCAGTTATTGTGGACTCATCAGTTTGAGTATGCCGGTTTTTATGCTGCAAAGGAGCTGGGTTTCTATCAGGAGGAAGGCTTAGAAGTTGAAATCCGACCTTTAAGCCCGGGCCAGAATCCAGTGGATGAAGTGGTATCGGGTCGTGCCCATTATGGCATTAGTAACAGTGAATTAATTTTGGCTCGAACTATGGGTCAGCCTGTTGTTATGTTGGCCAATCTTTTTAAACACTCCCCTCTTGTCGTTTTAGCGCGTAGAGATACTGGTATTCGCCACCCTAAGGATCTTCATGGTCGTAAACTAATGACCAGTGATCTGGATCTTAGTAGTGCCGAGATTAACTATATGATGTCTCGGGAGCAGGTAGATCTTAATCAAATTCAGCGCATTGATCATAACTATAGTGTGACGCCTTTGGTTTATGGTTCTGTCGATGCCATGACGGCTTATATTACCAACCAACCTTTTCAGTTGCAGGAAAAGGGGATTGATTATGTTGTCATCGATCCCGCGAATTATGGCGCCGATTTCTATAGTAATACGCTTTTTACCCGCGATAGCGAGATAAAGAATAATCCGGAGCGTGTTAGAGCATTTCGACGAGCCTCTATGCGTGGCTGGCGTTATGCATTAGATCACCCTAAAGCCGTTGTTGATATTATTAGTAGGAAATATAGTCCCAATAAAAGCCAACCGGCCTTGATGTATGAAGCTCGCGAGATCCAAAAACTTATTGCCTCAGATGTTTATCCTCTGGGGAGTGTTGATATCAGTCGTGTTGAAAGGTTAATACAGATTTACCGTGAATCGGGTCAGTTAGGAGAGATTCCCGATTTAATGGATTTTATTTGGCCAGAGGCTTTAGAGGAGCATAATACGGTCAATCCAGAATCTTTAGCGCTTAACTTATCGGCCACTGAAGAGGCCTTTCTGAATGAGCTATCAGTGATACGCATGTGTGTGACTCCAGATTGGATGCCATACGAGGGGCTTGATGATAAGGGAAGGCATACAGGTATCGCTGCAGATGTGATGGCGTTGCTTTCTGAATCACTGGGGAAACCTTTTAAATTGATCGAAACCGCAGATTGGACAGAAACCTTGATGGCGGTTAAGCAGCGCAGGTGCGATATTATTTCTGCTGCTGCTAGCACTCTTGAACGCCAGCGGTACTTAAGTTTTACAAAAAACTATCTTAGCTTCCCGAATGTTGTCATCACCCGCAAAGAGCAGTCGTTTATAAATAATATGACGGATATGAATGGCCGTAGAGTCGGAGTGGTGAAAGATTTTTATCAAGCAGGTGTATTAGAGGATCGATTTCCTGATATTGAAGCCGTTTTAGTGAACTCGGTGACAGAAGGTTTAGAGTTGGTATCAAAAGGGCAGTTAGATGGCTTTGTAGGGGCTATTGCCAGTACGGGATATTATATCCGTACCAATGGTTATAGTAACTTGCATATTGCTGGGCATTTTCCGGAAGATATTAAACAGGCTGTAGCGATTCGTAGCGATTGGCCCTTGTTACTAACAGCTTTTGAGAAAGCGGTGAACAATATAAATCCCACAGATCTACAAGCTATTTTACAGCGTTGGGTAGGGATTAAGATCGAATCAAAGATCAATTACACACTGATTTGGCAGCTGGCTTTTATCGCTATAGTCATTCTTTCAGTGGTTTTGTTGGCCAACCGCAAGCTGGCTAAGCTGAACCTAAGCTTAACGGAAGAAATTGATCAAAGATCAAAAGCTGAATGGGCTTTAAAGGAGCTTAATCTTGAACTGGAACAGAAAAACCAGCGTCTAGAGGAGCTGTCGACTACGGACTCTTTAACGAGCCTGCGTAACCGATACTATGTAGAAAATTCACTTGAGAACGCTCTATTAACTGCCAACATTCGTAGAGAATCCTTGTCGATTTTACTCCTGGATCTTGATCACTTTAAGCAAGTGAATGATAGTTATGGCCACTCTGTCGGTGATGATGTTTTAGTTTTATTTTCACGTTTATTAAAACAACATTTAAAACCTAAGCAGATTGCTGGCCGTTGGGGAGGGGAGGAGTTTTTAGTGATATTGCCTCGGGCAAACAAGGAAATGGCTTATGTTGTTGCTGAAGACCTACGTCGCAAAGTGGAGGCATATTCTTTCCCTGATGTGAAGCATATTACAGTCAGTATCGGTTTGGCCGAAACTCAAATGGATGAATCACCCAATTTTTTAATTCACCGAGCGGATAATGCTTTATATCAAGCAAAATCTATTGGTCGAAACTGTGTCGTAATAGCAGAACCTGAAGCTTTATCTATAGAGTGATTAGATCTGTCTTTAAACGAAAATATCGATAACAAATAGCTGTATTATCCGTTACTAGGGTATATATCGAAGTCTTTTTGGTCATTTGCATTAATCGATATTACGGCTCACCTGAAAGCAGCTATTTTAAAAAGTACCTTTAAATAAGGGGAGTCATAAAGCCTTCACTTTAGGGTCAAGTTTTTGTCATCTGATATGGGCATTCTGGATTCAATAGTCCATAAGACGAGAATACCCTATGACTCCTTTTCTTCGCGCAACATTAATCGTCAACTGGGATCACCCAGAAGTTTTAGCTTTAGCGAATTATTTAGCAAAAGGTAGCGATGACCCTATTGTTTTGATTCAACGTAGTTTTAATTGGGTACGCGATCGTATCTCCCATAGTTGGGAGTATCAACAGGAAAGTGTTGCTCTGAAGGCTTCAGATGTTTTAAAAAATAAACATGGTTGTTGTTTTGCTAAAAGCCACCTTTTAGCCGCTTTGTTGCGAGCAAATGGTATTCCTGCGGGATTCTGCTATCAGCGTGTGAGCAATGACTGGGGGGCAACAGAGCATCGTTTACACGGTATTAATGCAGTTCATCTTGCTCATCATGGTTGGTTTCGCCTTGATGCCAGAGGCAGTAACGATAAGGTACGTACTCATTTTGCTCCTCCTAATGAAAGTCTAACCTATCCTGATGGTGAAGAAGTGCTGGGCGTTTGGCCAAACCCTTTAGATTGTGTGGTGGATACCTTAATTAACAGTGGTCATGTACGAGAACTTTATCAAAGCTTACCAGATGTTAATTTGATTTCTCGACGGCCGGAAATAGATTTGTCTCTCACTGAGGAGATGGAGTTAGAGCAAAGGGAATATGTCGCTTAAATTATAGCCGCTGGCTCAATAAGGCAGGAATAAGGAATCACTCGATTACGGCCGCTTTTCTTTGCTTGGTAGAGAGCTTTATCTGCTTGGGATAATAGGGTGTCCAGTTCGTCAGATACCCGTCTCCGTACTTTTACACCCATGCTCACGGTAATAGTGGGTATGGCTTCATGGTCAATAGACTTTTCTGTAATCAGCTCGCGAATATGGTTGGCTAGGGTGGTGGCTGCTTGTTCGTTGTAATCCGGCAGCAGTAATGCGAACTCCTCACCACCTAATCGGCCTAACTTACCGCCTTCCGGTAAGATACTGGTCACCCATTGACTGAACAGCTTTAAGGTTTGATCCCCTATGGCATGGCCATAAATATCATTAACTTTCTTAAAGTGATCAATATCCATCATCACTAGGGCTAAGTCTTCCTGATTTTTATGGGCATTCATTAGTGCTGTATTAGCTTGTTCGACAAAATAACGTCGATTAGAACAGTTGGTTAAAGAGTCTGTGGTAGCGAATTCATGTAAAGTTTGAATGGTAGAGGATAATCTATCTGCAGCATGAAAGATTGTAGCGGTTTCTTCGTATTGAGCTGGCTTTAAGTGGTAATCTTCACCTGCTTCAATAGCAAGCAAAGCGTTGCTGGCTTGGCTAACAGGCTTGATTAAGTGTTTGATCAATTGATAAGCAATTACAGCGATGACGAGCAATAGTACGGCAATACCACTACCCCCAACCAGAAGAATCTGTTTATGGGTATGGCTAATTTGTTGCAGTGTTTGGGTTTGCAGCTGGGTAGCATCACTGATAATTCTATTTTGTAGCTCAAATATCCCAAGTTTATGTTCGGACCAATGTTGACGAAGGCTTTGCTCTAGTTGTAATTGCTGCTGCTGAATTAGAGTATCTTGTGTTGATGTGGTTAGTGACAGGAGCTTTTGTCGAGTAATACGCAATTGTTTGATCAAACGGTATGACTTTCGAACCATCAGCTTGGCATTATCGTCAAATTCAAAGGATGGTTGAAAAGCTAAAACTTGTGCTGCCAGCGCATTCGTCCTTATTAGAGTAAGGCTGCCTCCGAAGGCAACCAGATCTCCCATACGTTCCAATCGTTCCAGATTCAGTGCCGCTCTTTGGTGTTCATGGATTTTAGGTAGCAGTGTTTTGTTGCTCTCGGCGGCAAGCTCGGCGGCATAGTTACTCAAGCCAAGAATGCTGGTAATCAGTAAGCCAAAAGAGATCAGTAGAAAGGCGGTTAATCGGCCTAGTAACTGTTTGATTCGGGGGCGGTCAGTTGACATTGGTTTTTAATACACGTCAAAGGGAAAGTATTGATTGATAATCGTACGCAAGCGACCGTTTTTTAACATGTTAGCTAGAGCGGTATCAATCTTGGTTTTAAGCTCAGGTTGATGTTTGCTAATACCAATGTGCACGGAGCCAGATAATGATGGGTGATCAATAGGGTTTCCTATAAAGTCTAAATTCATATTTTCTGGTTTTTGTAAAAAGTTCAGAGCGAATAACGTAGGCGCGATCAGATAGTCCGCTTCTTTGTTACGCAGCAGCTCTAAGCCGCTGCCGATGGATTTAATCTCACGCAGTTGTACCTGACTGTTTTTTTTCAGATAACGTGACTGAGTAGAACCTTGTTGAGTGGCTACGCTGACTTGTGCGTTATTCAAAATCTCTTCCGGCGTTTGATGGGCAGCGTTAATAGAGCCTATCAAGCTAGTGGTTGAACGATAATATTTGTCACTAAAGTTAATTCGTTTAGCGCGTTCCGGTGTGATTAAAAAATTACTGGTTGCAAAATCTATCTGTCCTTGTTCTAAAGCAGGGATCACTTGTGGGAAACTCATGACAACAAATTCACAAGTAGATCTCATCTCTTTGCATACGGCGTTGGCTATGTCTACGTTAAACCCTTTTAATTGACCATCAACTCCTCGGTAATTAAAAGGCTGAAATGAATCAGATATGCCAATTTTATAATGAGATTGGGCTAAGGCAGCATGACTGACTAAGCAGAAAAATAGACTGAAAAGGGTTGTGAGTATTGTTTTCATTTTTCTAGCCAAATAAACACCAAACAAATTAATAGGTAACAGCTAAGTATTGGATGTAATCACATTAATAAATGCTGAAAGGGAAATATTTTTTATTCAATTGGTTATAACTGCCATCCGTTAGCATTTCAGTGAGTATGTCATTGATTCTATCTTTAAGGGCTGTTTCATTTTTAGGCAGAGCAACAGCCACATCCCCTCCTAGGTTATATTCTCGGATTGGTTCACCCAATAGCTCGTACTCTGCCTCCGAATGATCGGAAACAAAGCCTAGTTGAATCATTGCGGGGCCTAAAACCTGATCGACTTCACCGTTGAGTAGAGCCTCATAGGATTCATTAAGCTGCATAAAGCTGATGCTATCCATAGAAGAGGCTTTTTGTTGTCGCAGGTAGTGTTCCTGTACAGAGCCTTTAACACTAGCAACACGGATTCTACGGTTTTTAGGTTGTTTCGCTGGCCCAATAAAGACTGAAAATGAGCGCATATAACGATTAGAGAAGAGTAAGTGCTTTTTTCGTTCGGGCGTTACCAGAATAGAGGATACAGCAAAATCGATATTATTCTGCTTTAAGTCTTCAAGGTTAACACTAAAAGGTTGTAATTTAATTTGGCATTGAGCTTTGAGTCGTTGGCATAAGGTTTGTGCTATTTCAACCTCGAAACCACCGAGCTGTTTATCTGGTTTGATATAGCCCATAAAATCAGATTCTAGTACACCCACCCGAAGGATTTCTGCCTGTGAAGCGGTATAGAAAAAGAAAAGTGTAGAGAAGAAAAACAATTGTTTTATCGATATCTTCCCCAAAATACGCACTCCTTGCTGTTTTGTCTGAAATGTATTTTTTGTATCTACTGTAAGTAATTGTATCTATGGGCTTATTTTACCTAGGGTCAATGCTGGGTTGAAAGCAGTTTTTGCATAAAAAGAGTATTAATTCTATCCTTTTTAAAAAAGACCTTTAAAAACAATTGGTTAAAGGTCTTTGGCTTTAGTGTTTGGGGGGACACTAAAGCCTAGACCATAATGGTTAGAACTAATCTATTGCTGTTTTACAGTCGAGATATAAGTAGCTGCAATGGATGAGGAATCTGTTGATTATCCATTCGTTTCACCTGACTGCGGCAAGAATAACCGGTCGCAACTATCTTGCCTCGTTTATCGCTATCGTTAATAACAGTAGACCAGCTCTGGCTATAGATGACTTTTGAGGTGTCTACATTGGCTGTTTCATGACCAAAAGTACCGGACATGCCACAACAACCGGTGGGTTGCAGGGTCAGTTTTAGGCCAAAAGCGGAGAAGATTTGCTGCCACTGTTTCATGGATGGGGCGGCATTGGTTTTTTCTGTACAGTGGGCCAGTAGGAAAATTTCTTCTTCCTTGCCTTCTGTATTTATACCTAAACCCTGAGATTCAATGTGTTCTGTTTGTGTTGCTAACCACTCTTGAATAAGCAGTACATTAGGCAGTTGACTCTCTGGTAATGACTTAGCGTATTCTTGGCGGTAAGTCAGTGTCATGGATGGATCTATGCCAATCAAAGGTACGCCGGTTTGATCCAGTTGACACAGCATATGAGCATTATCAGTAGCCGCTTTCTCAAACTGATCCATCATACCGTGTACGTGTAAGGGTTTACCGTTAGGCTTAAAGGGCGCAATAAAGACTCGGTAACCCAAGCGGGTCAGTAAGTCCATAATATCTAGCACTAAACGGGTTTCAAAGAAGCTGGTAAAGGCATCCTGCACGATCACCACGCTTTTGGCTTTTTCTTCCGCAGGCAGGCGATTTAAGGCCTCTGGAGTTGCCCAGGCAACGCCATAACGTGAGAGCTCTTTGGCAATATTTTCTTTACAAATAAGCGGACTGTCTACCATGCCAGCGTAGTTCTTCAGAAGCTTTTGTACAAAACCTATCTGCATAGGGGCGTTGTATAGGCTAGGCAGACGCGACAGCGTTGGAATTACATATTCTAATGTACCAACAAAATAATCTTTGAGTGGACGCAGGTAACGACCATGA
This sequence comes from Oceanospirillum sp., assembly GCA_047518265.1. GTDB lineage: Bacteria > Pseudomonadota > Gammaproteobacteria > Pseudomonadales > Halomonadaceae > Oceanospirillum. The sequence continues at coordinate 24,445 of JAKZRG010000057.1, read as the reverse complement.
TAGAGCTCTAAAAACTTAGAGCGGAATTCGGGGACATTGACCTTGATAGGACATTGTCCGACGCAGGATTTACAGGCCAAACAACCGGCCATGGCATCGTACACTTCATGGTTAAAGTCGTAATCCCCTTTGTTTTTACTTAGAGTATTCTTCAGGCGCGGAATAAAAGTACCGATAAAACCACTGTTGCGTGTTTCTATAGCTTCTTTATTCAGATCAACACCGGAATTCTCTTGCAGGCGTAACCATTCTCGAATCAGAGAAGAGCGACCTTTAGGGGATTGTATGCGTTCCCGAGTAGCCTTCCAGGAAGGACACATGGCATCGTTAGGGTCAAAGTTATAGCAGGCCCCATTACCATTACAGTACATGGCGGCATTAAATTCGTCCCGTGTTGTCTCGCTGATCTGGCGATCATATTCACCACGGGTATCAACGGCATCGATTCTGAGTAGCCCTTTATCTTTTAACTGCCCTTGTTCTTCAACAAGGAGGGCACCAGATTGAGCTGGTGTGGCAATCTTGCCGGGGTTTAACTGGTTTCTAGGATCAAAGGTTCCTTTAATCTCTTGTAGGTAAGGATACAGCTCGCCAAAAAATTCTGGCGCGTATTCAGACCGCACGCCTTTACCGTGTTCGCCCCACAGTAGCCCCTTGTATTTTTTCGTCAATGCAGTAACACCATCAGAAATAGTACGAATCAGGGTTTCCTGGCTTGGATCTTTCATATCAATAGCAGGACGCACATGGAGTACACCAGCATCTACGTGACCAAACATGCCGTAAGCCAAATCATGGCTATCCAGTAGGGCGCGGAACTCCATAATAAAGTCGGCTAAATTCTCAGGGGGAACCGCTGTATCTTCTACAAATGGAATTGGGCGTTTTTCACCCTGAGCATTGCCTAATAAACCAACGGATTTTTTCCGCATTGCCCAGATCTTACCGATCTCACCAGCACCTTTGGCGATGGTATAAGCAAAGCTTTTACCTTCGCTACCAGCGACCTTGTCTAGATGAGCGGTAAGCTTTTCTATTTTTTCATTTAACTCGGCTTCGTTATCACCTGTGTATTCCACCAGGTTGATACCGGCAATTTTTCGCTCTGCTCCATCTGCATCCGTTGTTTGTGGATAGTAGTCTGAGACGGTATCCCAGATAATATCGTTCATAGCCAGATTCAGAACCTTAGAATCTACCGTCTCAATAGAGGTTGGATTCCAATCCATCAAATCTTTAGCGTCACGGAGAGCATCATTAAAGCTGGCGTATTGCAGATTCACCAGTGCCGAAAACTTAGGAATAGGCAGTAGGTTCAGTTTGGCTTCGGTAATAAAGGCTAAACTACCTTCGGCACCACACAGCAGGGCGTTCAGGTTAAACTGGCCGGATTCATCACGGATATGAGCCAGATCGTAACCGGTTAAGCAGCGGTTTAGCTTAGGGAATTTGGCAGCAATCAGGTCTTGCTGTTCATTGAAGATCTGGTCAGCAATGCGGTGAGCTTCACCGATTCTGTCATCCCTTTGTTTAATCTGTACCAGTTCAGAATCGGAGATCGATTTGGAGAGCCATTCGCTACCGTCTAGAAAAACAGCATTAAGCTCCAGAACGTGATCTCGGGTTTTGCCGTATAACACGGAACCTTGACCGCTGGCATCGGTATTGATCATACCGCCGATGGTCGCCCGATTACTGGTGGATAGTTCCGGGGCAAAAAATAAACCGTAAGGTTTTAGCGCTTTGTTTAGCTGATCTTTGACCACGCCGGTTTGTACCCTTACCCAGCGTTCTTCGGCATTGATTTCCAGAATGGTGTTCATATGGCGGGATATATCCACCACCAATCCATCGGTTAAAGACTGGCCGTTAGTGCCAGTACCGCCACCACGGGGGCTTAGAACAATATCTTGAAACGCTTTTTCATCGCTCAACTTGGCGATCAATACTAGGTCATCAATATTGCTAGGGTACAGCACGCCTTGAGGCAAGATCTGGTAGATGGAGTTATCGGTGGAAAGCACCACTCGGTTGGCGTAATCGGGATTTAAATCACCTTTAAAGCCACGGCTTTTAAGGGTATCGATGAAGTTAAGGTACTCTTGTTTTAAAGAGCCTGCCTGAGTCAGATTATTTTCAGCCAGTTGTTTAATCATGCCGGTCGGGTGCCTGTCCTGATGAAAAAGCGAAAAAGAGTTATAAAACGCAAAAAATCGTCATAAAGCGATATGAGTTTCTAATAAATGTCTAGCTGCAGGAGGACACGCTATTGGGCGCCACATAAAATATGTCCTGCAAATCATATCTGAAAAGAGAACCGCGAATACTAGCCTAGTCAGCGCCATTAGTCAGTAATACAGGGGAGGTAATAGCCATAATTATGCGATTTAGGTATATGGAATATAGATATAGTGTATAGGAAAAGAGAGGAATAAATCAGGCTGGTTAAAAAATAGACAACTTAAGCAAGTGAGGCTGATTTTGTTTCCTTGAGGGCGATTTTGTAGGTTTATCCAAAGGGTTGTCCACAGCTTTTGTGGGTAACTCTCATTTGAATGACTTTTTCTATAGGAAAAGAAGTTTTCGGTGAGTTGTTTTAAAAAGTCTTTATAAAACATATAGTTATTGAGTAATTCTTTGATTTAATACCCTAGATTAAATAGAAAATCAAGTCTGTTGTCATAAAAAATGTCACTTATCGTCATAAATACTGGATTGTTTTTGCTACGGGTTACGTGTCAATCTTTTTCTGGGGATAAATTACATATCGAAACACATTCGCAGCTCAAAAAATGAGGGCGGGGTTGTGTCTTATGGTGACTGTATGGTTTTTGTTTTTTTCTGCTCTGGCATTTTTTGATTTTGATACGGGTGTCCATACCCATTGCAAAATCCGGTTTTAAAGATAGGTGTTAATTTACTGAGTCTGAGAAAAGTCGGAGCCATAATTAATCGTGCTGCTGCATCGGCGCATATACTGTTTCCAAGCGTCTGGATTGGATTTTAGAGCGCTGGTACGACCCATTTGTTTTTTATCATTAAAGGCTTTGCTTATTTCTGCTCCGCTAGTGCTGATATTTACATTGGCAGCCCGGCAGTTAGAACCTATAGATGCGAGGAATATCTCTGCTTCCTGTAGATTCTGAGTGAATATTGTAGATGATAAATTCTGAGGGACATTATTTTGCAGAGTAATGGCCTCTTCTAATGTGTTGTAGGCTAATAAATACAATAAAGGTGTAAACGTCTCCTGTTGCATAATTTGACTGTGCTCCTGCATCTCAATGATAGCAGGACTAATATAGATACCAGCATGCTCCCCTTTGAGGGTTGGAATACCGCCGATTAATAAACGTCCTCCATCATACTCCGCTTCTGATAAGGCTAATTGCATTTTTTGCCAAGCCCCATTATTGATCAATGGGCCCACTAAAACGTCAGGCTCTCTGGGGTCGCCAATTTTTAAGTTTTTATAGGCACTGATTAAACGTTCTGATAATAGAGGGAGTACAGAGTGATGGCAGATTACTCTACGTAAACTGGAGCAGTGTTGACCACCGCTGTTTATGGCAGAGAAGACGATTGCTTGAACGGCCAATTCTAAATCAGCATATTGACTCACTATCATGGCATTATTGTGGCTCAGTTCTAATAAGCTCTGTCCCAGCCGCTCTGCTGCAGTTGTGGCTATAGAATACCCTGTGTTTGTAGAGCCCGTAACTGACACTAAACTGATTGCTTTTTGGGCGGCTAAGTCCTGCCCAAGCTGGGCATCCCCTGCAATAACTTGGCTGATATTAGCTGGGGCTTGAGTGTTTCGACAGGCATCGTTCAGTAGTAGCTGTAGTGCTAGGCTGCATAAAGGTGTTTGCTCGGAGGGTTTCCAGATCACGCTATTACCCGTAATTAGGGCTAAGGTGCTATTCCAAGCCCAAGTGGCCATAGGGAAGCTGAAGGTGGTAACAATAGCGATAACACCTAATGGATGCCAATGTTCCATCATGCGGTGTTTGGGGTGTTCTGTGGTGACGGTTCGTCCATAGAGTTGTTGTGAAAGGTTAGCAGAAAAATCACAAATATCGATAACGTCCTGAACCTCACTCAAAGATTCTTGGATAACTTTTCCTGTTTCTAGGGTGATTAACTCTGCTAGCGCTGTTTTGTGCTGACGGACGATATTGCCAAAGGTACTCACCAGTTCGCCTCTTTGGGAGGCAGGCCATTGTCGCCATTGTTGGAAGGCAGTCAGAGATTGCTCAATGGTTTGATTCAGTTGTTCTGTGCTGGCGCTGTTCCAGCGAGTGAGTTCTGATCCGTCGATTGGGCTTAGGCTATGTATGATGTCACCTTTACCTTGACTGGCTTGTTGGCTACCCATGCAAGCGACGAGGGCATCAGGTTTTAACCCTTTGGGCCAGAATGCGCATTGTGGGAAGATAACAGGGTTCATAGACACCTCCTGTGATTTACCGGAACGCAAGCCCGGAATGTTATATAGCCCCATTTCCGATAAACCCTGATACATTGAAGGAACAGATACTTGAGTTAAGCTCAGCTCAGTGTAATCGGTGGTTATTTTGTTCACCGCTTATCGGAATTGGTGTAAGTACTTGTTTTGGTATAGGCGGCTGGTTTTTAGTCTCCTCTAGTGTGGTGATGAATAGTGGGGTGATGAAGGGCGGACAGATTGTTGATATTCATTGGCATGAAACCATCATATAGATGCCCTGGATAATCAGGGTAGCGACGAGCAAATTCATAATAGCAGGTAGTAACGCTATGCTCAGATCCATCAGCAAAATGCATGAGCATCTGATCAGGTAGCGTTGAGCCTTGTTCCAGTAGATCTAAGCGAGAACCTTTTATACGACCACCTTCGGTATTTAGGCTAAAACCTAAGGCTTCTACTTTATTTAGTACCTGATCCATTTCAGGAGTTTGTTTTAGATGATTGACGCTCATGGAAAAATGATTTGCTCTCAGTCCCATAACCGATAACCAAGCGGCATATTCGCTTTCCTCTAGAAGCAATTGATATTCTTGCCAAGTTGGCATAGACCATAATCGTCCAGCCCAGAAAACTTGAGGGCGTTTAATCACTTCCAGAGGGATTTCTCCCACCAACCGATGAATAATTTGTTGTGATTTATAAGAGAGTTGCTCTGTAATAAGTTCGCTGAAAAATATTTTGGGTAAGCCTTCTTCAGGGGGGAGGTAGCTCCAAGCTTTAAGATGGCTGGCATCGTATTCATAGGGGGCAAAATGTGTATACCCCATATTGAGAATATGCTGTTCTAGCATAGCGATATCCATAGGTGCCAGATCAAAAGTGCGGATAGCCACATGATCGTTAATTAGACTTTCTCCTGCCATTTCAAAGGCCTTGCTAATGACCTGAGCTTGGGGGGTTACATGGAGATAATCAAACCACAACTGTTGGATAAATTGATTAATTTGCATGAAATATCTCCTGCTTACCTAGGGCATAAACGTCTTCAGTATAGTCCAATCTGCCAAGAGAGCCTCTCAAGGTCATATTCTTGTTTGATAAGCATTATTTTTTGGTTTGAAAAATAAAGGGCAGATAAATAAAAAAATTGAAACTTTTATTTCAGGACGCACTCTGAGTTAGTGCCAATCTTGCGTTATCGCAAATTGATCTGACGGGATTATCGTCACACTCATCAACCTTTTGGGGAGCATCTGCTCCCCTTTTTTTTGCCAGTTTTTTACTTGCTGTTTTGCTCGCCTTTTTAATTGTCATTGTTTTAAATCAGGTTTTCGGGTGGCCTAAAATACTCCTAAGCAAACGTAATAAGAACCTGGCTAGTGCGGTTTTTGATTTGAAAAGGCGTTTAGTATTATTACATAATATTACACCGATATTCTCTTGTAGAATAAAGTTTGTTTGTTATTTGATGGCTGTTATTTTGTTTTTGTAATGTCGTGTAATTATCTGTAATTGTTCGATGTGATAATAAAAATGAATAATTCAGATTCCTGTTAATTTCCCAAGCACATTTTAAAACCTTGCGACGGTATAAGTTTTAATTTATAGGTTTCGCAAATCAAGGGGATGATAAATATATTTTATTCAGGTTTATGTGGTTGATATAAATAATTATTTGTCTAAGTCTAAAACCAATAAAAGGAATAATAGGATGGTAACTCCTACTGCTGGCGGGATATCTGAAACAATAACGGATTTAAATACTACAGATGCTGATTTAAGTACTATTTCACAAGGGATTGGTGTGCTTAATAGCAAGCTGGATTCAGCTGTACAATGTCTTTCATACCCATCTGAATTAGCAGGCGATTTGAATGAGCTATATTCTGGAATAACAACTGTTAAAGAAGCACTAACGTTAGTTGCATTGATTCCAGATGTTGGCGAGTTAGTGCCAGAAGTTAAAGACGCAATGACTGTTCTGCAAACTGCCGTAAATACAGGCCGAAAACCAGTTAATGACTTTGCGGCAGATGTATCGCCTTACAAGGATGCGGCAGAAAAACTTCAAAGCAAAGTTAATTCAGCTATGAACTTTGTAGACTCTTCTGATACTGATGTTCAGACGTTTTCTACTGCACTTCAAAATGTCGAAAAGTGTGTTAATAGTCTACCTGATGGTACTGCTAAAACAGATGCAATTGGTTATCTGAATACTTTTGGTAATACACTTAACCCAGAAGTCAGTGCTTTAAATAGCGTGCTGGGCAGTGTTATTTCTAATGGGAATGAAATTGTTACAGCCGTTGATAATTTTGAAGGGACTATGAAAAATGATGTGGTCTCAGTTAGAAAGGATCTAGCATCGTTTCTTTCTGATTTCAATCCTCTGTTTAGTGCACTAAAATCGGTAGATAATATACTTGAACAGAAAATCACTGTTCCTTACGGATTAAAAATCCAAGGCCCTTGGTATGACCCTTTCGATTGGCACGTTAAAGTTGAATACTTCACGTTTACTGTAGAAGAGATCATTAACGGTATCGATGATATTCTTGAAGAAGTTGAAACGCTGCTAATTGATGCAGTTAAATCATTAGTTGGCCCACTTGTAACGACAGTAATGGATGAGTTCAATAAAATTAAAGCAACTCTCATCGCTGGTATTCCGGGGTTGTCCTCATTGTCCACCGCTTTTGATTCAATACAGAGTGATGTCGATGCCGTTACTACTAACTTCTCAAGTGTTTTTAAAGGTCTATCAACTTTATCTGCAGACCTGCAAAACTACGAAACTCAACTAACAGCAAACTTAACAACACTGCGTAAATATCTTGAGGGTTCACCTTGCGTTAAGTTATTGGAAAGTTTATAAGCTATAGAGTGTAAGCAAAATTTTTATATTTTAGGGTGCCCTATAGCAATCTATGTTATATCTACGGATACCCGTGTAGGAGTTTTTTGTCCTAGCGCTTATAAGGCCTGCAATTTAAAGAGTTACTTGGTTAAAAAAGAGGACAAGATTTCTCGAATTATTAAAACAGGTAACTCTTTTTCTCTGTAGAGGAGGGATTCAAAATTAGTCTGATGCGGCGCATCCCGCTCATCGTTTGCCATCACATAGTCGGCTTAGAGACAAACGGTATTTTGATTTTACAATCGTATTAATAGAAGCTTGTTGCTGTAGTCTTACCTGAATGTTTTTCTACAGGCATAAAAAACCCCGCAATAAATACGGGGCTTAAGCTCATAGATACATCTATGAGGTCCATCCAATCAGGTCAGCAATGATTACACCATTGTTGGATCAGCTTCCAGACCCATTAGGGAGCGACCTAGAATCTGTTTACATACATCGTAATCAGTGTAAGCGTGTGCTGCTGTCATGTTCACGTCACGCCATAAACGCTGGATTTCGTTGTCGTGAATCCAAGTGCTACCACCAGATACTTCAAACAGACGGTTTACTGCTTCACAACACATTTTTACGCCGTAAGCTTGGTTGGTACGCCAGAATGCCAGTTCTTCGTCAGTAGGGTAGCGTTTCTGCTCACCAAATGCTTTGTGCTCATCCCAAGTTTTTTCCATAAAGGCACGTGCTGCAGCGACTTGGTGGGTGGATTCAGCCAGACGCATCAGTGGTGGGATCTCTTTGCCACTGCTTGCTAGAGTGTAAGCACGGGTACGGTTTTTGGTTAGCTCTTTATATACATCCAACATACGCTCAGCAATACCCAGCGCCATTGCTGCAAAACCACAAGCAAAATATGGACGGTATGGGGTGTAGAAAATTTTGCTATCTGGGTACAGACCAAAACCTTTAGATTCGCCTGTCATCATCGCTTTTGCTTTTTCGATGCGGTGCTCAGGGATAAAAGTATCTGTATTGATGCGCAGTGTTTTAGTACCAGAAGGCTTCATGCCAGCAGAGTACCAGTCATCAATGATTTCGTAGTCAGAGCTTGGTACGACACCGAAGCAGTAGTCTTTTTCACCGGTTTCTGCATTGTCGCGTAGGAAGCCTAGGATTGCCCACTCAGCGTGGTCACAACCAGAGCTCCATCTCATGTCACCGTTGAACAGTACACCGCCTTCCGTCTCAGTTGCTTTACCAAAAGGAGCAATACTACTACTGGCAACAGCATCTGGGTTTTCGCCCCAAAACTCGTCTTGAGCTTCTTTAGAGAACATTGCCATCTGGTGGTTATGAGTGATTAATAGGCTGAACGCCCAAGCCGTACCACCACAGGCGCCCGCCAATGCTGCAACGCAGTCGGTTACTTCTGGTAGAGATACTTCCATACCGCCGTATGCTTTAGGCTGAAGCGCACGGTGTAGATTCATAGATTTCAGAAGGCGAATGTTTTCATCAGGAACTTTACGTTCTTGTTCTGCCTGTACTGCATTTGCTGCGATTGTTGGCAGAATTTCTTTTAATTTGTCTAGTAACGGATTTGGACGATTCATCAATTTTCACCTTCTTAGTATTTTCTTTTTTGTTTTGTTCTATCTAGCAGGTAGATGCAGAGGTTTAATGCTTGACTGCTTTGCCTACGTTGTGGAGCCATTATCTAGCCTAGTTCCTTTTTTTAGAATGGATCTTTCACAGGCTTTATTGTACTTTTCATAGAGGGTGTTTCTGAGGGATAAGAAAAGCGGAAAGAGGTAATAAGCTTTTATTTTTATGTAACTATATGATTTTTAATTATTTTTATTTTCATAGGAAATAAAGGCTTTACTTGCGGTGAAACTATTCTTGTATGATTGTACAAAGGCTAGCTATTAAGGTGCAGCTTTTTCATGTTGATAAATGCGGACTTCAGAGGTGAATTATGGTTGATAATGTACCGGTAGCTCGGGAGTATCCGGCGAGTGCAGCTGATATCCCTAATATCAATATAGGCCAATCCTATGATCAGCATTCCACCGAGGCTGAAATTCATTACGAGCACTTAGAAAAGCTAGCAGCCTTTTTTGGTCGAAATATGCCGGTGCACTACCACGATCGTTTTTATCAGCTGCATGTCATTTTAAACGGTACGGTACGGGTTCACTTAGACGAACAGAGCTATACCGTAAAAGGCCCTATGTTCTTTTTGACACCACCGGCGGTACCTCATGCCTTTGTTACGGATAATGCCGCTAAAGGCCATGTATTAACGGTGCGTCAACAGCAGGTCTGGGAGTTGATGGGAGGAATGGAGCAAAGTTTGTGGAATGGCGATAGTGCTATTAGTAACCCTTTATGTGTTGCACTAGATCCCGGGCAAGATGCTACGGCCTCTCGTATGTTGCATTTGTTAGATATGATGGGAGATGAATTTGATTCTTCCGGTTGGCAGCGGCCCCGAGCTTTGCAAGCACTCTTGCAGCTTATACTGACAGATGTTTGTCGTCTCGCAGATCAGGGGCAGCCGCAGCAGAATACACGCAAAGAAGATGTCAGGATTTTTCATACCTTTAATGGCTTGATAGAGCAGCACTATCGAGAGCACTTAACACTAGATCAATATGCAGGTCAGATCGGAGTGACAGAGGCTCGGTTAAATGAGATCTGTCGGCGTTTAGCGGGATTACCTTCTAAGCGTTTAATTATGGATCGGATCATGCAAGAAGCAAGACGCTTTTTAATGTTTACCTCATCTCCAGTGACAGAGATTAGTTATGAGTTGGGTTTTAAAGATCCTGCTTACTTTGCACGATTTTTCCGGCGCCATGCTGGAGTCACTGCCAGTCAGTACCGCCAGTCTCAAATACAGGAATAAAATAACCCTGTTTTTTGTGCCGTTGCAGTGCTTTTAAAACAATAGGTTATGCGTTATTCGTTTTTATCTGATAATCTTTCGCGCTATGAAAAGTACAATTAAAGCGATGTAAAATATATTTAGTACATGCTAAACACTCCTTATACTTCAGAAGACTAACGTCTTTGATCAATTCCAGTGAATGCTCAGAGAAAGATTGGCCATTATAAGAAATGCTACCGGGGTCACCCGACTAGGAGAGACAGAGTATGCTTAACGAACAACAACAACTTTTCCGTAACGCCATGTCCAATTTGGCTGCTGCTGTTAATGTTATTACCTCGGACGGAGAGGCAGGTAAATGTGGTTTGACTGCAACCGCTGTTTGTTCTGTGACAGATACACCTCCTACTGTGTTGGTATGCGTTAATAAAAATAGTGAGATGAACGAAGTTTTTAAGAAAAATGGCAAACTGTGTGTCAATGTTTGTAGTGCAGAGCAAGAAGAAGTTGCTTGTCACTTTGCCGGTATGACAGATCTGGACATGGAGCAGCGTTTTGCACTCGATATCTGGCAAGAGGGTGTATTAGATCTGCCGGTTTTGGATGGTGCCATTGCCAATTTAGAAGGACGTATTAAAGATATCTCGGAAATGGGCACTCATTCTGTATTGTTTGTTGAGCTGGAAAATATTCAAACATGTGATTCTCAAGATGCTTTAGTGTATTTTGCTCGTAATTTTAAAGCCGTAGAAGCCGCATAGCTCCTTTAAACTAGAGGAGAGGAATCTTTTCTGAGTTTGAATAATCCGGTAAAGCTATAGCTTATGAGCTGCTTAGAGCTATAACTAATAGATAGACAAGGCGAAAAATACTTACTTTCGCTTTAATGTAACTGATTTATTTCAGAAAAAATAATAACTAAATTAAGCATCTAAACAAAAGCTTCTCTACAGAAGGCTGTCATTTTCTCTGGTTACTGGCCGAAGAATATCGGAATACTTTTGTTTAGGTATGTAATGTAGATAAAGGTGAATAAAATGGCTGATACAGGTCTGGATATAAAAGATTTTCGTCGTGCGTTATCCCAGTTTCCAACGGGTGTAACTGTAATTACCACTCTGGATGCAGAAGGAAACCCTGTTGGCGTAACGGCTAGTAGCTTTAACTCCGTATCTATCGAGCCTGCGTTAGTATTGTGGAGTATCGATAAAGGGGCGCACAGCCTAAGTGCTTTTGAAAAGGGCGAGCATTTTGCTGTAAACGTACTGGGTCGCGAACAAGTTGCGACATCGAACCGTTTTGCCAGCCGTGGTGAAGATAAGTTTAAAGACGTGGCTTATCATTCAGGCCTAGGCGGATCACCTGTATTAGACGAGTATGCTGCTCAGTTTGAATGTAAGACTTGGGCGGTTTATGAAGGTGGTGATCACCTGATTCTGGTCGGCGAAGTGATGGAGTACCGTTATAACGATACCACTTCTCCTTTGGTCTTTGCTCGTGGTAGCTATGCTGTGTCGGCTCAGCACCCTGAGATGGTGAAATCTCCAGCAGTGGATGCTGAGGGTGATTTTGTAGGTGATAACTTCCTATACCTTCTGCGTGAAACCTATAGCCGTCATAGCGCACACTTGTACCCAAAGCTGAAAGAAGAATGTGATGTTAATCCTGAAGAATGGCGTATTCTGATTCGTCTTTCGGATCGTGGCAGCCTTGCTATTAGTAATCTGTCTGCCATGGTTATGCAACCAGAAGTGACTCTGCGTGCCACCGCTGACTGGATGGTTGAGAAGGGATATGTGAGCTATACCGATAGCGATACTCTTTCTATTACAGAGCAGGGTAAAACAGTTGGAAAGCAGTTAAAAGATATTGCTCACGCTGAAGAAGCTGAGTTGTTAAGTGCTCTGTCTGATGATCAGTCCCGTCTGTTAAAGGATAACCTGAAAGCGCTGATTGAAAAGCTGGGTTAGTTAATTCCAAATAATTAGGTTAATAACATCCGTTATTAATCTGAAATAATATGAAGAGCCTCGGTTTAAACGCCGGGGCTTTTTTGTTTGTATATTTCGGGTGACATTACGAACGAAGAAGTAGAGAAAGAGGTTAAATCTGTCAGGAAAAAGTACCGGTTTTATTGCTGCCTGAGTGTATTTTGTTAGCGACATGCATTGTCATGATTTTAGTGTAAATGAGATATATCAATGATAGTATGCGTCACAATTTGTCACATTTTTTATCAGGATATTACAGAGGGAGCTAGCCGCTCATGAGCATGACCAATCGGCAGAATGTGTACTTTATCGATCAGGGTGTTTCTAATTATGAATCTATTATTAAAGACCTTCCTGCTAATGCAGAAGTCCTCATTCTGACAACAGAGTCCTCAGCTTTAGAGCAAATAGCCACTTTTTTGGGTAATCGTAGTGATATCGATTCTATTAACATTATTTCTCATGGTTCAGAGGGGCAGTTAGTTTTATCTGGAGAGACTCTGACAGTTAGTGACTTGGAAAAAGATAGGGATATTCTATCCCGTATTGGTAATGCATTATCCGAGGATGGGGATATCTTGCTCTATGGTTGTAATGTTGGAGCAGGTGAATCAGGTTTAGAGTTTGTTGAAACATTGGCACAGCTGACCGGTGCTGATGTAGCGGCATCAGACGATTTAACAGGCTCCAGGGAATTGGGAGGTGACTGGGATCTGGAAACCTCAACCGGTGTAGTAGACGTTCAGATAGATATAGCAGATTACAACGGATTACTTGCGTCTGATCAAGTTGTTGGCTGGCCTAGTATGAATGTTTATGTACGCCCTAATGGAACATCATATAATTTCACTTGGGGAACAGGCACCAGTGGGCAAATAGACACAATCACACTATGGGATTTAGAAGTTAGTGGATATTTTGAGTATAGCTCCAATGGCGGTAGCTCTTGGAGTACTTATACTGTGCCTGGTAGTTACGATAGTACTCGCACTGATATTACAGGTACATTGTGGCGTTATGTAAGTACTGATCCAAGTGGTACTGAGGGGAAAACTTGGATTCAATATTATGTTGAAGGGGATAGTGATACATGGAATAACACATCGTTCTTCATAAAAAATGACACCGCTCCTACAGATATTGCTGCAACCAATACAATGGGACTTTTAGTCTCGGATGCTCCTGATGGTGCTGTTGTTGATGAATTTGATCCAACAGATAGTGGTGTTCAACGATATGGGCTTTGGGAAATAGATAGTCAGTCCCATGCAGGTCTGTTCTCTATACAAAGTGATAGCTCTAGCAATGATAACGCAGAACTTACTGTAAATACTTCAAGTTTACCTGCTGAAGGCACGCAGGTAAGTGTTACCGTTCATTATTATGATCTTTATCAAATAGACGGTTCAGACAATCCTATAGATGGTGAAGGAATTACGAAAACCTATACTTATACTATTGTAGGGCCTTCGGATGACTTGGGTTTCTTAGATGATGCAACAGTAAATGATCTATCTGGTGATACTAGTGATCAGGACTATTCATCTGTCACTGAGCTAACAACTGGTAACTTTGTTGTGGTATGGGGAGATGAAACATCAGGTGGCATTTACGCCCAGATATATAACTCTAGCGGCGCAGCTCAAGGAGGAAATATCACGATAGATACAGGTGACAAGATTCGACCTGAAGTGACTGCTCTAAGTAATGGTAAGTTCGCTGTTGTATATACTGATTATACAACTAAGGATATTGCATACCGTATCATTGAGGCTGATGGCTCAGTAGAAGATCCTGTTACTGTTGCGTCTGCAGAGTGGGATGATTTTTCAGATATTGGTATTGTTTCCTCTAGTGATAAATCAAGCTTTACAGTTTCCTGGAGCTTGCCTGATTATTCAACTTTGAAAAATGCAACCTATACTGATACAGGCTCTCAAGTTGGTACTACAAATAATTTGGCCACAACAGGACATACTCCGGTTTCAGTTGTACTCAGTAATGGAAATATTGTAACAGCAGTAGGAAATGTACCGAGTTACGCTGGCTTAAGCGTAATGATTAATGATACTGCTATCCAGTCTACTTTTGATACCCCTATTGGTGATGCAACCGGTGGTATCTACAAGCATAGTATCAGTGCATTAGGGGAGGGTTTTGTCCTCGCCTGGATTGATGCTACTGGGCAGCATGTCGAGGTACAAATATTTGATAATACAGGTGCTGCCACTTCTAGTATTATTCAAGCCGAAACAGTTGTACCTCCTGCAAATGGATATTTGGGATCTCCTAGCGTTTCTGCTTTAAGTGATGGTGGATTTGTTGTTACGTGGGGGCAATATGATATAGATGGTAGTGATAGATCTGTTCAGGGGAGACGCTTTGAAGCTGATGGAAATGCTATCGATACTGACCAGTTTCAAATAAACCAGTATCGTTATGGAGATCAAAAAAATACAGATGTTACTGCGTTATCAACAGGTGCTTTTGTTACAACCTGGACTGATAATTCATATGGAAGTACAGGCAGCAATATTGAACTACGCATAGCCCCGCCTGCCAATGATGCTCCAACTGTTACAGGAGCACCATCTGATATCACTACGTTATCTGAAGATGCTCAGGGCAATATAGACTTATCGGCCGTTGAGTTTGCAGATGCCGAAGATGATGAGCTAACTGTCACCCTGACTGCTTCAGCAGGTACTTTCGCGACTCCTGCCGATGGTACATCGGCCGGTGTCTCCGGTGTTGAAGAAACGAGAGTCAGCGATACGGTGATTACCCTGGTGGGATCGGCTGCCGATATTAATACCTATCTGGATACCGCAACCAATATTCAGTATACCGGTGCGACTGATGTTAGTGGTGATGATGCGGCCACCATTACGATCAGTGCAACCGATGGCAGTGGTAATTTAGCCAGCGATCCAGTCGTGAATCTGGATATCACCGCCGTTAATGATGCCCCTGTCATTGCTGATTTAAATGGTGACAGCACGCAGGTCAGTATCAACGCGTCTGAATATATTGATGATAACAACATCGCTGTGACCGATGCCGATGGGGATGCCAGTGCCCTGAACTATAATGGCGGTTATGTTCTGATTGAGCGTACCACTGGTACTGCAGACGGTTCTTTTTCCTGTGATCCTGACACTGACTTTATCCTTAAATTCGGTACGGTCGAAGGTGGGGCTGATGGCTCTATCGCTGGTGGCGATACGGTTTGGTGGGAGGTGAGTCTCAACAATTATGTTGCGATAGGTACGGTTGATGCTACAAAAACAGGTCAAAATGGAGCGGATCTGCGCATCGATTTTGATACCGATGATGCCTCAGCGCTTGCGGCTGAAGACATCATTAAATACCTGAAATTCTCGGCTCCTACAGAAGATGATCGTGACTTTTCGGTGACTATTAATGATGGTGATGGTGGGACTTCAACGGCGGCCAGCTTTACCATGCAGGTGGTGGATGATGTCGCGCCAACGGTGGTGAGTATTGATCGTCAAACCCCAAGCGATGGGGATACCAATGCCGATAGTCTGGTTTGGCGTGTCACCTTTAGTGAGGCAGTGACCGGTATTGATACCGGTGATTTCTCAGTATCCGGTACAGCAGGCACAGTGACCGATGTCTCTTCAGCCGGCGGCAATGCCTATGATGTGACTGTATCGGGTGGTGATCTGGCGAGTTATGACGGTGACGTTACCCTAAGCTTCGCCGGTGCTCAGAATATTACGGACAGTGCGAATACACCCAATGCACTGACCAATACCACGCCATCGGGTACCAATAACCCGGCCTATAGTCTGGACAATACCAACCCAACCCTGAATGCTGCGGGTTCAACCCCGGCGGATAATGCCGTGGTGACGGATCTGACCGCTAACCTGGCACTGGATTTCTCTGAAAATATCGTGTTGGGCACGGGCAGTATCGTGTTGAAGGATCTGACCAATAACACCACGATCGAGACCTTTAATGCCGCGACGGGTGTCGGTGATGCGGGGGGCTCGGTCTCCGTAGCGACCGATATCTTAACCCTTAACCCGAATGCTGATCTGGTAGACGGTACACATTATGCGCTGCAGATCGCCAGTACTGCGATAACCGATGCTGCGGGTAATGCTTTTGCCGGTGTCAGCGATGACACCACGTACAACTTCTCAACTCAGCCTCTGGTCGAGCTGTCCGTTGATAGCAACGGTATTTCTGAAGCGGGTGGTATCGCCACGTATACGCTCAGCCTGAAAGACTCTGCCGGTAATGCCTATAACGCGCCGGGAGATGTCACGGTGACACTGAACATCAGTGGCACGGCGATAGGAGGAGGTACGGACTATAGTCTTGGCGGTAATATCAGTGGTAATGATGTCACCATCAGCAGTGGCAGCAGCAGTCAGACCTTCACTGTGACCGCGGTGGATGATGCACCGACATCCGATGATGCAGAAACCGTGATTGTCGATATTATCAGTGTCACGAACGGTGTCGAAAGTGGCTCTCAGCAGCAAACCGTGACCCTGAATGAAAATGCGGCGCCTACTGTGACGGGTGCACCGTCTGATATTACGACCTTAGATGAAGATACTCAGGGCAATATTGATCTGTCAGCTCTTACCTTTGCCGATAGTGATGATGACGAATTAACAGTCACTCTGACCGCTTCAGCCGGTACCTTTGCTGCACCTGCGGATGGTGCCGCAACCGGTGCAGGTGTTACAGAAACAAAAGTCAGTGATACGGTAATTACCCTGGTGGGTTCCGCTGACGACATTAATACCTATCTGGATACTGCGGCCAATATTCAGTACACCGGTGCCACTGATGTCAATGGCGATGATGCGGCCGCTATTACAATCAGTGCCACCGATGGCAGCGATAGCCTGGCCAGTGATCCTGTGGTTAATCTGGATATTGATGCCGTCAATGATGCGCCTGTTATCGCTTCTCTCGATGGCGACAGCGCGCAGGTCAGTATTAATGCCTCTGAGTATATCGATGATAACAACGTCGCGGTAACCGATGCCGATGGGGATGAAAGTACCCTGAACTATAACGGCGGTTATGTTCTGATTGAGCGTACCTCAGGCACTGCAGACGGTTCTTTTTTAAGCGATCCAGATACTGATTTCACTCTCAAGTTTGGTACTACAGAGGGTGGGGCTGATGGGGGTATCGCGGCTGGAGATACCGTTTGGTGGGATGATGGTTTTGGCAGTGTCGTGGCAGTTGGTACTGTTGATGGGGCTAAGACAGGTCAAAGTGGTGCGGATCTGCGCATCGATTTTGATACCAATAATGCGTCAGCACTGGTAGCTGAAGAGGTGCTTAAGTTCCTAAAATACACCGCCTCTACAGAAGGGGATCGTGTCTTCTCTGTAACGGTCAATGATGGTGGTGATACTTCAATTGCCGCCAGCTTTACTATGCAGGTGGTGGATGATATTGCACCCACCGTATTAAGCATTGACCGCCAAAACCCAAGCGATGCAGATACCAATGAGGACAGCCTGGTTTGGCGTGTTACCTTCAGCGAAGCGGTTCTGGCGGTTGATAGTACCGATTTCTCTGTATCCGGTACTACGGCTACGGTGACCAATGTGTCATCGGCTGGGGGTAACGCTTATGATGTCACTGTATCCGGTGGAGATCTGGCCAGCTATAACGGTGATGTTACCTTAAGCTTCGCCGGTGCTCAGAATATTACCGATAATGCCAATACACCGAATGTGCTGACCAATACCACGCCATCGGGTACCGATAATGCCAGTTATACCCTGAGTAATTCGGCACCGACTGTTAACGCACCTACCGATATTACCAGTGTCACAGAAGATACACTGAGCAATGTTGATCTGTCTGCGGTAACTTTTGCCGATGGTGATGATGATCAACTTACCGTCACTCTAACAGCATCCGCCGGTACTTTTGCAGCCCCTGCTGATGGTGAATCAACCGGTGTATCGGGCGTTACAGAAACAAAAGTCAGTGATACAGTGATTACCTTGATGGGGTCTGCAGCAGATATTAATACTTATCTGGATACAGCTTCCAATATCCAATATACCGGTGCTGAAAATGCCAGTGGTGATGATGCCGCTACAATTACCATCAGTGCGACCGATAGTGGTCTAAACCTGGCCAGTGATCCTATCGTGAATTTGGATATTATTGCCGTTAATGACATTCCCGTGATAGGTGATCTTGACAGTGATTCTGTCACTTCTAGTGATAGTGGTTCCGAGTATATTGATAATCAGGACCCTGGTTCTCCGGTGGTGATCACTGATGTGGATTCTAGCAACTTCAATGGTGGCTACCTGCTGATAGAGCTAACGTCCGGTACAGCAGATGGTTCTTTCCAGACCGATATGCTGGATGACACCATTAAGTTTGGTACGACAGAAGGTGGGGCGGATGGCTCTCCAGCTGCAGGTGATACGGTTTGGTATTTTGGCGGTGCGACTTATGTGGCGATCGGTACGGTTGACGGTAGCAAAACAGGCCAAAATGGTGCTGACCTTCGTATTGATTTTAACACTGACGATGCCACCCCGCTAGCCGCAGAGAATGTGATTGCGATGCTGAAATATGCCGCCAGCACGGAAGGGGATCGTGTTTTTTCAGCTACAGTGAATGATGGTGATAACGGTACATCCGTGGCCGCCAGCTTTACGATATCTGTGGTGGATGACACTGCCCCAGCGGTACTGAGTGTTGACCGCCAGACACCAAGTGATACCACTACTAGTGCAGATAGCCTGACTTGGCGAGTGACCTTTAGTGAAGCGGTTCTGGCGGTTGATAGTACCGATTTCTCTGTATCCGGTACTACGGCTACGGTGACCGATGTGTCATCGGCTGGGGGGAACGCTTATGATGTCACTGTATCTGGTGGAGATCTGGCCAGCTATAACGGTGATGCTACCTTAAGCTTCGCCGGTGCTCAGAATATTACCGATAATGCCAATACACCGAATGTGCTGACCAATACCACGCCATCGGGTACCGATAATGCCAGTTATACCTTGAGTAATTCGGCACCGACTGTTAGTTCACCTACCGATATTATCAGTGTCACAGAAGATACGCTGAGCAATGTTGATCTGTCTGCGGTGACTTTTGCCGATGGTGATGATGATCAACTTACCGTCACTCTGACGGCTTCTGCTGGCACTTTTGCGACACCTGCCGATGGCTCATCAACCGGCGTATCCGGTGTTGAAGAAACGAAAGTCAGCGACACCGTGATTACCCTAGTGGGCTCGGCTGCAGATATTAATACCTACCTTGATACTGCGGCCAATATCCAATATACCGGTGTTGAAAATGCCAGTGGTGATAATGCCGCGATAATAACCCTGAGTGCGACGGACGGTAGTTTAAATCTGGCCAGTGATCCTGTGGTGAATCTGGATATTATCGAAGTCAATGATGCGGCTGTGATCAGTTCTCTTGATGGCGACAGCACGCAGGTCAGCATTAATGCCTCTGAGTATATTGATGCTCAACCTGGAGGCGGAACCACCGTTATTGTTGAGGATGTTGACTCAGACAATTTTAACGGGGGTTATCTGCTGATTGAGTTGACGTCGGGCATTGCTGATGGCTCATTTTCAAGTGATCTAGGGGATTTTACGGTTAAATTTGGCAGTACTGAAGGTGCTGCAGATGGTTCCCCTGCCGGTGGTGATACCGTTTGGTATTTAGATGGCGGTGCTTTTATTGCCATTGGTACGGTTGATGGCACAAACACAGGACAAAATGGTACTGATTTCCGTATCAATTTTAATACGAATGATGATATTGCCGTGGCGCTTGGCGATATTTTGGGTTATCTCAAGTATGGCTCACCAACAGAGGGGGATCGTGTTTTCTCGGTAACGCTTAATGACGGCGATGGAAACACATCAACGCCAGCCAGCTTTACGATGCAGGTGGTGGATGATACCGCACCAACTGTGGTGAGTATTGAGCGTCAAACGCCAAGCGATGCTGATACCAATGCGGACAGTCTGGTCTGGCGGGTGACCTTCAGTGAGGCCGTTTCCGGTATTGATACTGGTGATTTTTCGGTATCTGGCACGACAGGTACGGTAACCAATGTTTCTTCAGCAGGTGGCAATGCCTACGATATCACCGTAACCGGTGGGGATCTGGCCTCTTATGACGGCAATGTCACCTTAAGTTTTGCCAGTGGTCAGAATATTACCGACATTGCTGCGACGCCTAACTCGCTGACCAATACTGCGCCATCGGGTATCAATAACCCCATATATAGCCTGGATAATACGGCACCGACCCTGAATGCAGTAGGTTCAACACCTGCGGATGAGGCCTTGGTGACGGATCTGACCGCTAATTTAGCACTGGATTTCTCCGAAGATATTGTGCTGGGTACGGGTAGTATCGTGCTGAAAGATCTGACCAATGGCACCACGATTGAAACCTTTAATGCCGCGACGGGTGTGGGTGATGCGGGTGGTTCAATCTCCGTAGCGACCGATACCTTAACCATTAATCCGAATGGGAATCTGGTAGACGGTACACATTACGCACTACAGATTGCCAGTACTGCTGTTACGGATACGGTGGGTAATGCCTTTGCCGGTATCAGTGATGACACCACGTACAACTTCTCTACACCACCACTGGTTGAGTTGAGCGTCGATAGTAACAGCATCTCAGAAGCCGGTGGTGTTGCGACGTATACCGTTAGCCTAAAGGACTCTGCCGGTAATGCCTATAACGCACAGGGTGATGTCACCGTTACGCTGAGCCTGTCAGGCACTGCGACTGGTGGCGGCACTGATTACTCGTTGGGCGGTAATATCTCGGGCAACGATGTCACCATCAGCAGTGGCTCCAGCTCACAAACCTTCACCGTGACCGCGGTGGATGATGCACCGACATCTGATGGTGCAGAATCGGTGATTGTCGATATTACCAGCGTCAGCAATGGTGTGGAAAACGGTTCCCAGCGACAGACGGTAACGTTGAATGAAAATGCGGCCCCTGAAATTACCAGTGGCAACGGTGATGCATACGCACTTTCTATCGCGGAACAAGAGACAACTGTCACTACGATTACTGCGACAGATAGTGATCTGGATACCATCACTTTTTCCATTGCAGGAGGAGATGATGCTGCTCTGTTTGACATTGATGATGACACCGGCGTACTGAGTTTCTTGCAGCCGCCAGATGCCCAGCAGCCGACTGATACGGGGGCTGATAACACCTACGATGTCATTGTCGCTGCCAGTGATGCAAACGGTGGTCAGGATACACAGACTGTATCCGTGACAGTGCTGTCAGACTTGGACGGTGATGGCATCACCGATAATCTGGATGAGGATATCGATGGTGATGGGCTATTGAACTCTTCAGAAGATCCTGTTCCTGGTGCTAATGGTGGTACGGGTGATGGTAATGGTGACGGTATTGCTGATAGCGAGCAAGCCAATGTTGCTTCTGTAACAACTGTTGGTCGAGGCAGTGTAGATCAGAAGTGGGGCACATTGGCAGTCGCTGATGGGATGACCATTACCGATGTTTCAAACAGTTCCGCTGCTGGTCTACCCCGAAATGCCAAAATGCCTGTTGGCCAATTTGATTTCACGATCAATAACGTCACGGTAGGTGGCAGTGTTGATATTGATCTTTTTGTTGATAGCAGTCTTAGAACCAATGGCTACTTTAAAAAGGTCGGATCGCAATGGAGCAATATCGGTACTATTACTACAGAAGGCAGTAAGACCAAGATCAGCTTTACGATTACGGATGGTGGGCAATATGACGCTGACGGTGTGGCAAACGGCGTCATTGTTGATCCCGGTGGTGCCGTGGTGCTCACGCCACTGATTACCAGTGACGGCGGCGAAGAAACCACAAGCCTATCGGTTGAGGAAAATACGGCTTATATCACAACGGTTGTGGCAACCCCTACTCCTGAAATCAGTGGTATTAGTTATAGTATTACCGGCGGTGAAGATCAAGCGCTCTTTGAGATAGACGAAGACAGTGGGGTACTCTCTTTTATTGCTGCGCCTGAGTTCTTTAACCCGGAAGATGTGGACGGGGATAACGAGTATATCGTGGAAGTTACCGCCGATGATGGTGATGATGGTCACGATGTGCAAACCCTAGCGATCAGTATTGATAAAGAAGAACCTGAAGCACCTACCTGTGCTTTGGCTAATGACACAGGTAGCAGCAATAGCGACAACGTCAGCAATGATGGCACCATTGCCGTTTCGGGTATAGAAACAGATGCTACATGGCAGTACAGTCTGGACGGTACAAGCTGGCAGGATGGCACGGGTAGCAGCTTTGTATTGAATGAAGGTACCTATGCTGTAGATAGTGTGCTGATCCGTCAGATTGATGTGGCCGGTAATATCAGTGAGATTGGTAGTAATGACACTGCAATTACCATTGATACCACAGCCCCAGATGCGCCGAACTGTACCTTAGAAATCGATACCGGTAGTAGCGATAGTGATCATATTAGCAATGATGGCACTATTATGGTTTCGGGTTTAGAGGCAGATGCCACTTGGCAGTATAGTTTGGACGGTACAAGCTGGAAGGATGGTACGGGTAGCCGTTTTGTTCTTAGTGAAGGTATCTATGATGTTGACTCGGTACGTGTTCGCCAGACCGATAAGGCTGGTAATACCAGTGATTCAGGGACTAATACCGATGCGATGATCATCGATCAGACGATTACAGAGGTTGAGAATGTCTTTGGTTGGTCTGTTCGGGAAGATAGAGAAGAGGGCACCTCTCTCGGTACGGTAGGGATCGAGGATGAGACTCTGGACGATGTACTGACCTACAGTCTAAGTAATAGTAGTAATGATAGTTTTGCTATTGATGCTGAGACTGGTGACGTAACGGTGAACGGAGCATTGGATTATGCCAGTACAAAATTACATACCATTGTTGCTAAGGTAACTGATACCGCAGGTAACGAGGCAGAAGGTGTTTATTGGGTATCCGTTTCAAAAGCGCCAGAAACAACGATACCGGACAATGGTAGTTTAGTAGATGGTGTTGAGGTTAAAACCGAAACGAAAACCGAGGATGGCAAAGAGGTTGAGGTGGTTACAGTCGACCCAGTTGAGAGTAACCGTCAGGATACGGATGATGTCAGTGCTAGAGCTGATATCCCTCTACACTATGATGGCGATGAAGCAGTAACCACTGTTAGTGTGCCTTCAGGAATTGGCTTTTCAGCCTACTCAAATAACTCTGCAAGAGAAAATAATGGTATCGCTGATCTGATTGATATGATCAATGACGTGTCAAGCGTTAGAGAAGTGAATGCGATGACCTCCGGTGGTCGTAGCTTCCTTTCTCTGCTGGCAGCGGATAGCAGTAAGTTATGGGCGAATGAAATTACTCTAACCACCAATAGCGATACGCCACCTTCAGAACCAATTACGATTCAAGGTGATAGTAGTGGTACAGGCACAGAAGCTTTGGTGATTGATGCTTCGGCCTTACCTGAGGGTACGGTACTGGATCTAAAAGACGTTGAGTTTGCTGTTGTGGTCGGTCCAGCGACGATTACTGGTGGTGAAGGTTCAAACATTCTTTATGCCGGTGAAGGTAGCCAGTATATTGTGCTAGGTGAGGACGATGATGAGCTGCACGGCGGTGCCGGTGACGATACCGTAGGTTCCGAAGGTGGCGATGATCTGCTGTTTGGTGATTCGGGTAACGATACCCTGTTTGGCGGTGAGGGCATGGATACCCTGCACGGTGGTTCTGATACTGATTTAGTCACCTATGATGGTAATAAGGATGACTACACCATCGAACAGGAAAATGGGGTGCTGACCATTACCCGTAAAGATGATGCTACGGATAGCGATACTCTGATTAATGTGGAACAAGTCCAGTTTGCGGATCAAACCATGGCCATTGAGTATGATCAGGATAATAGCATCTTGGCTACGCTGTACGGTCAGATTTTGGGGCGTCAGGCGGATGTTTCTGGTTTCCAATGGTGGGCTAATGAGGGCGATACAGGGACAGGGGCAGGTCGTATGGTACTGTGTATGCTGGATTCAGAAGAGTATCGATCCAGTCATGAGGACTTTTACTTCCTCGGACAAAGCCAAGAGCAGCAAATAGAGACATTGTACGAAACTGTATTAGGTCGTGAAGTGGACTCTGTGGGTAAGGATTACTGGTTAGAGCAGCTGGATAATGGCTTGTCTATGGAAGGCGTGGCTCAA
>JAKZRG010000056.1:0-44528 GCA_047518265.1 Oceanospirillum sp. | reverse complement strand
AGCCTCCAGCCTCCAGCCTCCAGCCTCCAGCCTCCAGCCTCCAGCCTCCAGCCTCCAGCCTCCAGCCTCCAGCCTCCAGCCTCCAGCCTCCAGCCTCCAGCCTCCAGCCTCCAGCCTCCAGCCTCCAGCCTCCAGCTGTCTCATTTCTAAACAAACTGTCGCGGAATAAAACACTATATGCCCTATGCTTTAATGGTTTGAATAATTATATCTATTTGATTAATAAAGATTTTTTAGTGTTGGCATATGCTCTGCAATAGTTATGGTCAGGTTAGAACAACGGGTAGTGCATGCTACCGGACAATAAACAATAAAAGGAGTCTGGCCTTGATGAAAGCTCTGAGATTACCCTACCTGAATCCTACGATCAGAAAGACAATGGATAAACGTGTGAGCCGTACCCGGTTATCACAAGTGATTGGTGGCTTAGCGGTTGTCGGATCACTATTACCTGCAGGACAGGCATTAGCTTCTGATGCAGAAGCTGAGTCCATAATCCGCAGTAAATGTCTGATCTGTCATACAGAAGAACAAGCCAATCCCGCACAATTTAGCCGTATGAGCCATCAACGTAAAACGCCTGAAGGCTGGTTGATGACCATTGCCCGTATGCAAGTGATGCATGGACTGCAGATTAGTAATGAGGATCGACGCACTCTGGTGAAATATTTCGCCGATAACCAAGGCCTCGCACCAGAAGAAACCGAAGGTGCACGTTATGCTATGGAACGTCGACTAAATACCATGGAAAGTTTCGAATCGGCCCAGTTCACAGAGATGTGTGCCCGTTGTCACTCAGGCGCTCGTGTTGAGTTACAGCGCCGTCCTGCTGAAGAGTGGGAAAAATTGGTCAACTTCCACTTGGGGCAATGGCCTTCTCTGGAGTATCAAGCGCTTTCCCGTGATAGGGATTGGTTTAAGTTGGCACTGGATGAGATGGTGCCTGCTCTTAGCAGTGATCTCCCCCTACAATCCGCCAGTTGGGATGATTGGCAGAAGAAAGCCAAGCAGCCTTTAACGGGTCAATGGAGTTTTGCGGGTCAGATGCCTGCAAAAGGTGATGTTCACGGAAAGATGACAGTGACTCAAAACGGTCATGATCAATATAAAGTAACGATCACCGGCCAATATGCGGATGGTTCCAAATTAAGCGGTAAAGGCTCTGCCATTGTTTACACCGGTTATGAGTGGCGTGCGAATCTGAATATTGATGGCGTGAAAATGCGCCAAGTCTTTGCGGCATCCGCTGATGGCGATCAATTAACCGGTCGTATGTTTGAAGCCGTACACGATGAAGCCGGTATGGATTTTAGTGCTGTTAAGCAAGGCAGTGATGAGAGTTTGCTAGCGGTACAGCCTCAGTATATTAAAGCTGGTAGTACACAAATGATCACCCTAGTGGGTTCGGCCCTAGATCAGAAAGGATTGGACAAGAACATCTCTTTGGGTGATGGCGTTAAGGTCGTAAGTGTGATCGCTCAAGATGCCAATAGACTGGTATTACGGGTGAAAGCTCAAGCTAAAGCGGAGCCGGGTGTACGTCAGGTTAAAGCCGGTAAGGCCAATGGTGCGACGATTACCGTTTATGAGCAGATCGACTCCATTAAAGTTATTCCGGAGTTTTCTGTTGCTCGTGTGGGTGGTAATGGTGGTTCAACACCTAAGTACAATGCTCATTTTCAGGCTGAAGCTTGGGCTAAGGGAGCTGATGGTAAGTTAGGTACAGCTGATGATTTGCGTATCGGTTATGTACCCGCCCAATGGCATGTTGAACCCTTTGATGAACAAGCCAAAGCCGATAGAGATGTACATTTCACCGGTCGTATGAATGCTGAAACAGGCATGTTTACTACCGCAGCTGCAGGACCTAACCCAGAGCGTCGCATGTCGACAAATAATGCGGGTAATTTAAAAGTAGTGGCTAACGTCACTGAGGGAGGAAGACAGCTATCAGCTGATGGTCAGCTTATCGTTACCGTTCAGCGTTGGAATAATCCGCCGCTGCCATAGAGATTCCGTTATCTGATATTCGATGTTGCCAGTGAATGGCTCATGTTTGGCTATCGCCTGATGAGCCCATCTATAAAACAGGGCAACAACATAAAAGATGATTTGTGAGGAGCTTTTATGACTGCGCAATTAAATCTGGTTGAACAGAACTTGCACTTGGTTGACGTTAGTAGTCGCCAAATGTTGTTCCATATCCCTTCCAGTAGCTTATTTGAACTCGATGCACTGACGGCACAGTTAATCGGTTTATTACGGCAACAACCGGAACAAACTGCTGAACAGTTGATTGGTTATCTGCAATCTCAGTTTCCAGTGGCACAGATTCGTGATGTTCTACAAGAGATGCTAGCTCTTGAGTTAGTCAGCGATGGTTCTCGTCAGTTGACACCTGAAATAGGCGTGAAAACCGTAACCGAGTTTCCTTTGAACACTCTGGTTCTGAATGTGAATACGGGCTGTAACCTGAGCTGCACCTATTGCTATAAAGAGGATCTGGATAAACCCTCTGCCGGTCGCAAGATGGAGCTGGAAACAGCAAAGCAATCCATCGAAATGCTACTGCAGGAATCCCCGGATGAAGACCGTTATAACATTGTCTTTTTTGGTGGCGAACCTCTGTCTAATCTGAGCTTAATTGTAGATGTGGTGAACTACGCTGAACGCCGCTTTGCTCAGTTTAATAAACCGGTGGATTTTACCATGACCACCAATGCCACCTTACTGACAGAGGAAATTATCGATTGGTTAAACGCCCATCGTTTTGGTCTCTCTATCAGTATGGATGGCCCAAAAGATGTGCATGATAAAAACCGCATTACCGTTGGTGGTCAGGGTACCTATGACGTTGTCAGTCGTAAGGCCAAGATGCTGCTGTCTCGTTACGAGAGTCGCCCTGTAGGTGCACGGGTGACACTCACAAAAGGGACTACGGATATTCAGGGCATCTGGCATCACCTCTTTAATGAACTAGGTTTTGCAGAAGTAGGCTTTGCTCCCGTGACATCTGGTGATATCAGTGCCTATAACCTGAGTAATCAGGAATTGGCTGATGTGTTTGCCAATATGAAGAAGCTGGGTGAGTTTTATCTGCAAGAAGCTCTGGCTCATCGCAATATTGGTTTCTCCAATATGCACCAACTGATTACTGATCTGCATGAAGGCAGTAAAAAAGCGCTGCCTTGTGGTGCTGGTGTTGCCTTATTAGCCGTGGATCATGAGGGTGGTCTAAATCTATGTCACCGGTTTACAGGTTCCGATATGGGAACTTTTGGTGATGTGCAAACGGGCGTGGACAAACCCGCCTTGGGTGAGTTCCTACAGCAGCGTTTGGATCGTACGGATACAGGCTGTGATAGCTGCCGGATTCGTAATCTTTGCTCCGGCGGCTGTTATCACGAAAGTTACGCCCGCTATAACGATCCGGCACAACCGACCTATCATTACTGCGATCTGATGCGTGATTGGGTGGACTTTGGTATTGACGTCTACAGCCGCATCATGGCCGAAAATCCGGCCTTTATCGATCACTATATCTCGCCTCGGAGGGCTCATTGATATGAAACATCTTAAGCCGATTAATAACAAAGCCCATCTGTTAAACAAGGTGACTGATGAAGACCAGTTAGAAGAAGTAGTGGCCATGCAGTCTCTAGCGGGTTGTACCGCGACTACAGATCCAGGATGGGAGATTGATGCTTTTGGTTCGGTAACCTCTTTATGTCAGCCCATGGAGTCAGATCTATACGGTTGTGCAGACCCTTGTTGGTGGCCAGCACAAGTACCAGACATGATGAACACTTATCCCAATTGGAATGAGAAAGCGACAAACTCCGGTGAGAATTGGCGCAATCTAGGCACGGTATTTCCGGGCGATAACGATTAAGCCAGACGCTGGATTTTGAACTCGCGATTGAGCTAGGTAATAACCATTTGATCTAGCCATAACAACAAGAATTTAGGATGCTCATGATGAAAAATAACAATAAGCTCCGCCATAAAGATCTGTTTTTGAAAGATCTGTTTTTGAAAGATCTGTCTTTAAAAGTTCCGTCTTTAAAAACTGTGTCTTTAGCTGCAGGGGCTTTGCTTTCTTTAACGGCAGCAAATATTACATTAGCCGCCATGTCCTATGATGTGACAGGCAAAAATGTAGGAAAAGCGCTAAAAGACGGTCATGAATATATGGTGGTGGCCAATTATCCCAATCAGATGAATGTATTGGATCTGAAAACGGATACGGTTTACAAAACCTGTAATATGCCGGATCGATTTGGTCCTGGAGCCTTACAGGTAGCACCGGATAATAAAACCGCTTATATCCTGAATAACGGCTATGAAGATATCTATGGCGTGGATATGGATAGCTGCGAGGTCACCTTCCATGCCAGGATGGCACAGAGTCCTAAAGAACGTACTAAAACTCTGTATGCTTTTGCTCTGAGTTATGATGGTAAAGAGCTATATGCGGTACAGAACCCAACGTTAATGGAGCGTGATCATTATAAGGTTCAGCCTACTCGTTTAGCGATATATAGCACCGACAGTGGCTTAAATGCGAAACCCATTCGTACTCTGCCTTCTCCACGGTTAGTGACTGCTATGCAAACCGGTAAAGACGGTGGTCTGTATATGGCAGGTGCCGATATTTACAAGATGGATGTCAAAACTGGTGATTACACCGTTGCCGTGCCCAGTCGTAACTGGAAACGTCCTCGCTATGTACAACCGGATGTTTTAAATGTTTGGGCAGTACAAACCCCTACGGATGACTTTACTATCTTGTATACCACCGCTCGCTTTCAGGAGGGTTCTGAAGATTTGAATACAGCGGATTGGTTATACGGCTATTTCAATATCAACTTGGAATCCGGTGAAACAGAAACTAAGGACTTTGGCCCGATTACCGAGATCTACTTTACGGGTACACGTTCTCCAAAAGATTCGAACATCATGTATGGTGTACTGAACCGGTTAGCGAAATACGATATTGAAACGCAGACTCTGGTAAAAGCTGCGGAGCTAGATCATTCCTATTACTGTCTGACAGTGAATAACGATGGAAGCAAGCTGTATCTAGCGGGTACTTACAATCATGTTGCGGTATTTGATGCGGATTCCTTGGAGCGTTTGGATACGATCACTTTACCTGGTGGGGATATGTCTACCACTACGGCTCAAGTGTTCATTCACTAGCTTTAAGCGCCTAAATAAAAGTTACTCTTAGGGATTCTCTGAGTGACTGCTGAAGAGTATCGAAAAGCTTTTATTTAGGTATGCATCGGTATATCCGTAAAGTGCAATGTTTAGCCCGATTAGGGTTATGTAATGGCTGATTCTCTAAGATTAAGTTGACCATTAAAACATCACTCCAAGCTTCCCCTTTCGGCGATCTGATCAGCCATCGCCAAGGGGTTTTTTAGTAGAGAAAAAAGTGGGTAAGTGTCTATTATAATCCTGTGTATTTGAGGCTAAATTGAATTTCATCACGCTCGATCTGGTTGATTCTGGCGTAATACTCCTTCTTGTTTTTTAACTTTTGTAGTGTCTCATCCAACTGTTTTATGAGCTCATCTTTTTCAGAATAATGTTGGGACATCAAAAGAAACAAAGAGACGTTACGAAATACTTTTGGGTGAACCATAATTTCTCCCTCAAGATTGAGCTCCATAATGCTCTGCAGGGCTGCTACTTTTGAATGCAGAAAGAGGTCGCTGCGACCTGAGGCCATCATTTTAAAAATCTGTTGAATATCACTGTTGGAATAAAAATTAACGTCATTTTTTTCGTAAATATCAGTACAGGTTTTATCACCGAACAGCAGAGAAAAATGTCCGTCAGAAAGCGTTAAAGGATTCTCTTTTGAGATTAACTTGGAGTAGTGGGGAGAATTCTTAGGAATAAAAGCCCTAACCTGCATGGAATAAACTT
Source organism: Oceanospirillum sp. (assembly GCA_047518265.1). GTDB lineage: Bacteria > Pseudomonadota > Gammaproteobacteria > Pseudomonadales > Halomonadaceae > Oceanospirillum. The sequence continues at coordinate 38,591 of JAKZRG010000056.1, read as the reverse complement.
CTGATTGGTTTGGTAAGGAGTATTTATTTCTCTCTGAGTTTGGTACGGCTAATAGTGCGTCGTATCTACCATTTCTCACCATCGCTTGAGCTCTTTTCCAAGGTAATAAAATATGATTAACCTTAAAGCCCATTTCGTCTCGGAGTAAAAAATTGGCAATCTCAATTAAAATACCCTTAGCTTCACCTGACGGTGCTCGATATGAAAAAGGAGGCCATTTTTCAGCATAGGCAAGGGTGATTGTTTTTTGATTTGTTTTTGTTATAGCGTTACTTTGGGCATAACTTGGCAAAGAAAAACATAATATAACGCCAAGAAGTGAGATAAGTCTGAGAACAAATGGCATAGCGACTCCACAGAAGCGAGTTTTTATATAAAAATAGTTCAAATTAACGAGAGCAGACAGAGTTTAGGTTGGAGTAAGATAAATAGGCCGCTTTCATAGGGGGCTTTTTTTAGGTGTTTAAAACAATAACAAGATAAAGGATTCAGTCATGAACAGAGAGTCCCCGCATTCACTTCAATCCGTTGAGATTGCTCGCAAACGCTTAGCACAAGATGGTCAGGTGCATACTAACTTCCTGCGAAGTGAAATTGCGGACTCTTGGCAGCGCAGTGTCGATGCGGGTTTAGACTGTGATGCCCCTCTGGAGCTGGAAAATTTATCTAAAGATCGAGTACAAGACCTTAAAGACCAACACCGCCCCTTAATAGAAGTGGCGCACCCTGAGCTAAAGCAACTCTCAGAATATTTCGTCTCGGTGGGCGGTTTGGTTATGTTGGCAGATGCCAGTGCCACAATATTGTCCGTTAAAGGGGATAAGGGGCATCTCGATACTCCAACACAATATGCCCTACAAGTGGGGGCTAATTGGTGCGAAGAGTTAAGAGGCACTAATGCATTAGGGACTGCCGTGATCGATCGCTCTCCTGTCTTGATCAATGGTAATGAGCACTTTTTAGATAGTGTGGGTTACCTGTCTTGTTGCTCTGCTCCTATTCTAAGTCCCCAAGGGGATGTTATTGGTGTTCTGAATCAAACCTCACCAACAGATACCCGGAAACTATCCCCTAATCTAAGCTTGGTTCAACAATCTGTGCGCACGATTGAAAACCGTATGTTTAGTGGCCGCTTTCAACAGCAAGTAGTCTTAAGTGTGCATAGCCGTCCTGAGTACCTGCGCTCATCTTGGCAAGGACTGATTGCGATGGAGTTGGATGGCTACATTCAAGCGGCCAATGAACAGGTCTGTCAGTTACTAAATCGTCATCGTAAGGAGCTGGTAGGACGACACCTGGAAGAGGTTTTTGGCACACGACCAGAAGCTTTATTAAACGACCTGCATCGAAAGGGGCGAGGACAACTAAGAACTCGTATCGGGGATTTTTTCTGTGAGTTATTGCATTTTCCTAATAGCTTACCGTTAAGCGGCAGAAACCGAAGAGCTTCGGAAGGTCGCTCCAAAAAGAAAGTCACCAGTAAATCCCATCTTATTGAAGCGCCAGAGCTATCTGAATTAGCTGGACAAGATCCTAGATTGCAAAAAGGCGTGCGCATGGGCAGTCGTGCCTTAGCTCATGAACTGCCTGTATTAATTCAAGGGGAAACTGGTGCCGGTAAAGAAGTGGTCGCGAAAGCGCTGCACTTAGACAGTCGTCGTCGGGATAACGCTTTTATTGCGGTGAATTGTGCAGCGATCCCTGAAGGACTAATTGAATCAGAGTTATTTGGTTATCAAGAGGGTGCTTTTACTGGCTCCCGCAAAGGGGGCATGGTGGGGCGCTTGCAACAGGCTAATGGTGGTACGCTGTTTCTGGATGAAATTGGAGATATGCCATTAGCACTGCAGGCTCGATTACTACGAGTCTTACAGGAGCGCACTATAGCACCTTTAGGGGCAGGTGAAGAGATCGCCTTGGATATTGCCGTGATTTGCGCATCACATAGAGATTTAAAAAGCTTAGTGGCAGAAGGTCACTTTCGTGAGGATCTTTATTATCGACTAAATGGCGTATGTATACGCTTACCAGCCTTTCGAGATCGAACGGACAAGCAAGCATTCCTTCGTAAATTCTTACGACAGTTAACACCGGATGGTCGTCAGATTCAGATAGCCTCCGAGTTAGAACAGCAATTAATGACCTATCATTGGCCCGGAAATATCCGCCAATTAGAAACTACTTTGCGTGTCGCCATCGCCTTTATGGAGCCAGATGAAGAAGAGATTAATAGTAGTCATCTCAGTGATGACTTTCTGGAAGAGCTGACAGGATTGGCAGAACCGGTGACTACCACACAGAGTGTAGGTAACAATCTTACTGGCAATACTCTAAAAGACACCGAGATTTTGATGATCCAGCAGAAACTGGAGCAAAATAACGGCAATATCTCAGCCACAGCAGCAGCTTTAGGAATTAGTCGAGCGACGCTTTATCGCAAGTTGAAGGATTCTAATTAAAACTTAAATAAAGGGGATGAATCCCGAAAGCGATTAATAAAAAGGCTACAATCGCTGACCTATCCGTTGATATAGTTTCGCTTAATGGGTGATAAGGATGTTTATTAAGTTTGCGGTTTATATCGACTGTTATAGCCAACTTAGATAATCAGGATGATATTTTGGTGTTTTTCCTCTGATCAAATATGAGTTGATGTCACAGTTCTTTGACTTGCCATGTTTTAATTTCCCTACTTAATATCACCCAATATTTTGGCAATATAGTGTTATAGGAACTAATGAGACGATGAAAATACCTACGCTGATTATGTTAGGTCTGCTTATTTCTGGCTGTGGTGGTAGCAATAACGATGATTCTTCAGGTGGTGAGGAGAGTCCCAGTCTGACAGGTATATGGAAAAGTAATTGTTACGATTTGATTCGTTCTGGTGATGGGACATCTCTGGGCTATACGATTGATACGTATAACTTTGCAGAAAACACTTACACCTTGATTGGACAAGGGTATACCGATTCTAGTTGCAGTACTCCGAAGCCTTTTGTTGATACCTATATTGGTGAGTTTACCGCTGGAGATAACATAACAGCGGATGATGGGACTCAAGTGACTCGGATCACAATGCTTGAAAGAAGCGAGGATTGGATCGAATCAATTGATTCTGTTGTTATTGAAGGCGTTTACAGAATTTCCGGCACTGATCTTAATTTTGGCCGTTATGAGGACGGCGAAGTACCTACATTAATCGCTTCTCCTGTATATACTAAGCAAGGTATGTAGTTATTTCTGAAACGGCCCCTAAATCGGACTAATTTTTTAGAGTCTAGTTTGCCTGTTTTCAGTTGTTCACTAGGAACAGGCAAACTCGCCCGATAAAGTCGCTTATTCTTCATTCCTTCTCACCTCACCTGATAGTCTTCCGTAAAATACCTTATCGTGGGTCATCTCGCGCTAATATCATGGATGAGCTATTTTTAGACTTTCCGAAATAAACTCAGTCGCTAATGGCTATCTTTAAGGAAGTGAGTGATAAGTTGTTAGAGAAACTTCCTTTAAGGGAGAGGAGCTGACACAAATGAAAGGCATCAGTGTAGCGCTGCCTTCTGGTTGTCGAGGTTATTTAGCTGTTTTTAGCGTGTTGTGCAGTTTGCTTCTGGCAAGTACTGTCTATGGGAAGGGGCGGGTTGTAACCTTTACCACCATGAACTGGGAGCCTATGTATGGGGAATCCTTGCTTGAGGGCGGAGTTTATACTGCTGTAGCTAGAGAAGCTTTTGCTCGGGTTGGTTATCAGCTTAATGTGCAGTTTTTCCCTTGGCGTAGGGCCTATGAATTAGCTAAAAGTGGTCAATATACGGGGTTGTTAGGCGCGGTATTTTCTCCTGAAAGAGTGCCCTTTTTTCAGCCTACCCAGTCTTTGATGTTATATGAAGAGTTCTTATTTAGTCCCATTGACAATAATGTTTACTACAAAAAATTCTCAAGTTTGCGGCCCTATACCGTGGGAGTGGTCAGCGGAACTGCCATTGAAACTCTACTACAATCTGAGGGGGTTAAGACGAGAGGGGTAACGACCTACCAGCAGAATTTGCAGAAGCTAATGGCTGGGCGGATTGATCTGATGGTAGCAGATCAATTCAAGATGGGGGAGATGTTAAAGAGTTATCCAGAGTTTCAGGGAAAGGTTAAGGCGTTGGAGCCTGCCATCCAAAAGACAGGCTTACCTTTATTGATTTCAAAAAAGTATTCGGATTATCAAACTATTCAGGAGGATTTTGATCGGGGGCTACAAGAGATCTTGAGTGATGGTACTTATAATAAAATTATCACTCGATTCGGTTTTAGTGGTTTGAAAAGTGAGTAAGGAGGACGTTGCTCTCCTTACTCATACTCGATTGCCGTTAATATTAGTTCTCCAAGCTCCTTACACATCGTACCTGATGGTTTGCCCGTAAAATATCTCCTTGGGGGCCGTGGTAATAAAAGGTATCTCCATTATTATCCGTGCCTGTATTAAAACCGTGTACGGCGGTTGGACTTACTTTGTCGTCACTGCGTTGAGCACCTGCTCCATGGACATCCAAGAAATTGTTATTCATATAACCTAGGGCGCGACCGAATACGAGATAAGTGGCACTACTACCATCATCGGTATAATTTTGATGGGTAGTTGATGCCCAGTAGCTGGGCCAATCGATTTCGCCTTCTTCGTTGGTTATGGATGTGGCGTTAAAGATTGGATCTATAGCGGCGCTGTTTGATGTATCTGGTGAGCGAGAATAGTCCACTATACTCTGTAGCTCTTTTGCATTGGGCAGTCGCCAATCTGTGTGATTGGCCGTCGAGGCTGTTTCACAACTGTTAATGGCATCTTCCCAGTTAGTTGAGCTGATATCGTTCTGTTGCCACATTAGTCCTGTGGCATTATCGCTAATGGTTTGATCTTCATTATTGGTGAAGTTGTTTATACCGTAATCTTCATTTCCTCGGGCACAATGCACATAAAAGGTTTTACCGTTGATGGGATAACCTTTAATTCGGCCATCAACTAAGTTAACACCAAACATAGTGGTATCGCCGAGCATGGTAGTAGAAACGTAGATAGAGGTGGTGGCGTATTGAGCGTCAATAATCCGCTCGCCTGCGTTGGTATCACCAAAGGCTAGAGTAAATGCCGTGTTTAGGAAAGGCGTGAGTTCAGATGTATCTGTACCGTTATAACCACTGGGATCTTTACCAGAAAAATCGATCAGAGAGTAAGCCGTTTTAATATCTGGTAAACGCCAGTCATTCTGGTTGGATAGAGTTAGATTTGCGCAGTAACTGACCGCTTCAGACTGGGTCATTTTATCGTCAACATCAATGATATTATCGCCATTAGTATCCGGGCTTTTACTCCAAATGATGCCTGTAACGTTATCGGTTACGGTTAGTTCATCATCGCTGACAGTGTAACTGGGCTGGTTTCCTGCATAATCCGCATCCATTCCGCTGCCTGTGCAGTTGGTTGCATTACCTGTTGAAGAGTTAAAACACTGGGTTTGGTTCGTATCCACAATAGGATAGGTTTGAGCCGTAGTATTTTGATCTGCATCGTTAGGGAATGGATCGGCATTATCACCGATGCCGTCGCCATCTGAATCTATGGTTTCGCTAGAATCATTAGGGAAGTCATCGGCATTATCACCGGTACCGTCACCATCGGAATCAACGGTTTCGCTAGCGTCATTAGGGAATGCATCAGCATTATCACCGGTGCCGTCACCATCTGAATCTATGGTTTCGCTAGTGTCATTAGGGAAGACATCGGCGTTATCACCGGTGCCGTCGCCATCTGAATCAACGGTTTCGCTAGCGTCGTTAGGGAATGCATCGGCATTATCACCGGTACCGTCGTTATCAGAATCTGTTGTCTCAGTAGCATCATAGGGGAATGTGTCGAGAGCATCGGCAACACCGTCACTGTCCAGATCTCGGCTAGGTATCCAGGAGCTTATAAGGTTCTGGGCTGAGGTAACGGATTCAGTAGTGTCATCTATTTGGCTAAGAATATACTGAACACTTGGAATATCATCGGATATGTAAGATGCAGATAACGTCTCTATCTTATCCGTGAAGTAGTTTGCGACCTGAACCTTATTATTTAAAATAGTGGCATCACTGTTTTGTGCGCCATCGGCAACCTGTTTGGCAATACTGGCTAAAGTCGATTTCCCTTCTGATAACCATCCTGCGTAAAAAGCTAACCCCCCGGCATCAGGATCACGATTAAATAGCTGTTGGTAGAGATTAGTGATTAATTGCTCATTGGATAAATCACCAAAAGAATCATAATATTCTTGGGAGTTACCAAATGCTTCTAGAGCATCGTTTAGGTTTGATGATTCATCAAACTTATCTGCCCACCAAGCCCAGCCACCGGGATCACCTGGGCGTCCGTAATAAGCCACATACATCTGTTGGGCGAGATCAATAGATTCTTGCGATGCCGCATATGAATGTATAGGGGTGGCAACCAGAGCAATCGATAAGGCTAAGGGTTGGTATTTTTTTAGCAGATACTTTTTCATAATAGATATGATCCATGTTTTTGCTCTAGAAAATAAAGAGTAACAACACTTGTAGGTTACAAACTCTTAGTTCTAGTAAACGCTTTAGACTACGGTCGGTCGTTATCTAAATAAAAGTCTTTCCGGCCCCAAAAGCTCTTAAGAGGCCGGATAAGCTATTCAAAAATAGAATTTAAAACTCAAAGCGACTGGATAATATCTCTAACACAGCGTACTTGATGATTGGCCCGTAAAATATCTCCCTGTGGGCCATGGTAATAAAAGGTATCGCCGTTATTATCGGTTCCCATATTTGATCCATGTACAGCGGTTGGTGATACTTTATTATCACTACGTTGGGCACCTGCGCCATGGACATCTAAGAAACTATTGTTCATATAACCAAGGGCACGGCCAAAAGATACGTAGGTCGCACTACTGCCATCATCGTTATAGTTTTGATGGGTGGTGGATGCCCAGTAGCTGGCCCAGTCGGTTTCGCCTTCTTCATTTATTATGACAGTGCTATTAAATATGGGATCAATCGCAGCACTGTTGGAGGTATCCGGTGACCGGCTGTAATCTACGATACTTTGCAGTTCTTTCACGTTGGGCAAGCGCCAATCAGAGTGCCCTGCTGTCGAGTCCATTTCACAAGTATTGATGGCATCTTCCCATCCGGTTGAGGCGGTATCGTTTTGTTGCCACATCAGATTTGTTGCGCTATCGCTAATGGTACTATCGCTGTTGTCTGTAAAGCTATTTTTGCCGTAGTCACTGTTTTCTCGGGCGCAGTGAACATAGAAGGTTTTATTGTTGGTGGGGTAACCTTTAATACGGCCGTCGACTAAATTGACACCAAACATGGTGGCATCACCGTTCATCGTAGTGGAGACATAGAGAGAGGTTGATGCGTATTGGGCATCGATAATACGTTCTCCAGCATTGGTATCTCCAAAGGCCCAAGTGAATGCTGCGTTCAGAAAGGGGGTTAACTGGGAGGTATCTGTGCCTTCATAGCCACTGGGATCTTTGCCAGAAAAATCAATCAGTGAATAAATGGTTTTGATATCTGGTAATCGCCAATCGGAATGTCCAGATAGTTCCAGATTAGCACAGTAGCTGACGGCCTCTGATTGCGTCAGTTTATCATCGGCGCTTACGGTATTATCACCATTGCTATCAGGGCTTTTGCTCCAAGTAATACCCGTAATATTGTCAGTGACGGTTAGTCCATCGCTTCCTTCTGTATAGCTTGGCAGGTTGCCTGAGTAGTCAGCGTCATGGCCTGCACCGGTACAAGCTGTGGCAGCACCTGTAGAAGAATTAAAACACTGGTTTTGATTGGTATCGACAATAGGGTAGGTGCCAGATAGCGTGGATGGTTCGGTAATTTCCTGAGAAGTCTCTTCTGTATTTGTATCATCAGTTTCTGTTGAATCACTGCCACCACCACCGCTCCCACAGCCGGTTAAAGACAATAAAGCAGTGGTCATTAGGGGGATATAAAATTTATTTTTCATAAGTGGTCAGCCCTTTAGTGTCTCTTTATCTGGCAGTGATTGTTCTCAGACTAGCTTAGAACTTTGTAGAAATTATGGAGATAAGCGTTTATCTGCATAGGGAAACTTAGAGATACACGATTTTCCGTGAGTCATTATTAGTGAATCTCCTGTTGATACTCTGTTTCTAATCATGTTTTAGATATTTGATTTATATTTTTTATGCTTTAGTTCCGAAAATGGCTGGTTAATACTTTGATGCATCGTAAACTGCTGTCATTACCTGCTAGCAAATGAAGTGTCTCCCTATGCCTACGAATCATTTTTCTCAATCCGTAGAACCCGTGCCGCTAACGTCTGAACAATGTAAAAGTGCTCGGCTAGCCAGAGACAGCCGATTTGATGGGCGCTTTTTTATTGCGGTGAAAACGACGGGTATTTTTTGTCGCCCGATCTGTCCGGCAACCACGCCAAAAGAAGAAAACGTTGAGTACTTCTTTCATAAAGCTCAGGCCTTACAAGCAGGTTATCGACCTTGTTTGAGGTGCCGCCCAGATAGCGCCCCTGACTCCTGGGCTTGGCTTGGGACAGAAACCACTTTCCGGAGAGCGCTCAGTCTTATTGAACAAGGCGATTTGCAGCACTCTAGTTTGCCAGAATTAGCAGAACGCCTGGGAATTTCGGATCGTTATTTACGGAAGCTCTTTAGCGAACAATTGGGCATGTCCCCTAAGCAATATGCCCAATATAATCAATTGATGTTTGCCAAGCAGCTATTGCACCACAGCAGTATGACGATCAGTGATATTGCTCTGGCGTGTGGGTTTAATAGTATTCGTCGATTCAACGATGCTTGTCAGAAAGTGCTGCAATTGACACCTAAAGAAATTCGGAAAAATAGCCGACACTCTAAAATCGAGCAGCATTCTATAACTCCTGAACAGGACGCGTCGATTCATCAGCTAACCCTTGGTTTTAGGCCTCCCTTTAACTGGGAGCATATGCTGGCATTTTATCGCTTACGAGCAATTTCTGGCATAGAAACCGTCACAAGTGATAGTTATCAGCGCAGCTTTAGTCTCAATAATACTCAGGGTTGGTTTAAAGCAACGTTAGCGTCAGTGAGCACTCTACGCATTGAGTTTAATATCGATGATGTCAGAGAGTTGAATAATATGGTGCGTACAATCCGCCGGATGTTTGACCTTGATGCCGATCTTGTCACTATCGAAGAGCATTTACGGTTAACGTCTGGCTTTCCTGTTACTTCAGGTATTAGGATTCCCGGTGTTTGGAATACTTGGGAGGCAGGTATTAGAGCTATTCTGGGACAACAGGTTTCCATCAAAGCGGCGATTACTCATCTTAACAACCTAACGATGACACTGAACTTAAAATACAATCCTGAGTTTCAATCCAAAGACATTAAACAGGAGACTTTAGCGGAACAGGGCAATGATTGTGTCTTTCCCAAACCTGAGTGGTTAGTGCAAAGTGATCTGAGCTTTTTAAAGATGCCTCAAAGTCGAAAGGAAACCCTAAAGCGTTTTGCTGTTTATATGAGTAGTGCTCAGACCAGCAAACAGGAAGGGGCTCGGGATAATATAAGGGAGCATCCGCAGTCTTGGTTAAACATAAAAGGTATTGGCCCCTGGACGGTTGAATATGCTTGTATCCGGGGGTTATCAGAACCTGATCATTTTCTGGATACCGATCTGGTAGTGAAAAAGGTGTTGAATAGGCTATCGGGTATTCAAAAAGGTTCGTTATCACCTTGGGGCAGTTATGCCACTTTTCATTGTTGGTCTGCGGCTTCCCATCTCACAGGGGATAAACCTGTTAAACAGAACACTCAAACTACACTCGTAAAACAAAATAAAACTGAGAAATCTATGTCTGACAATCAACCAAAACCTGCACTTAAAAAACGCTCTAAAAAATCTATTCCCACAGACGCACAGTTTTATACTTACTATGAAAGCCCTCTAGGGCGTTTGACCTTACAAGCGAATGATCGAGGGTTATTAGGATTATGGTTACCGATTTACACCACTCAACCGGATGAGCTTGGTGAGAAGAAAGAGGATCATCCTATCCTGCAACAAGCGGTTCAGCAGTGTCAGGCGTATTTTGCTGGTACTTTGCAGACGTTCACCGTGCCTTTAGCCGCACAAGGTACGGTATTTCAGCAGCAGGTGTGGCAAGCCTTAACTACGATTCCTTTTGGCAGTACCTGGAGTTATCAGGATCTAGCCAATGCTATTGGTAACCCTAAAGCGGTTCGAGCTGTCGGATTAGCTAATGGTAAAAACCCTATTTCGATTATAGTGCCCTGCCATCGAGTGATTGGTAAAAACGGCAAGTTAACCGGTTATGCCGGTGGTATTGAACAAAAAGAGAAACTGCTTAAGTTAGAAGGCGTTTTATGATTAAGTATTTTGGAGCATATCCAAAGTTGATTTAGTACTTTTTATTCCCTTCCTAAGACCTGTTTTAGAGTCAATCTCTCCGGCGTTAACCCATTTATTCCTCATTTAGCTATTAGATGAGGAATAAATTAGATAGCTTGAATCTTATCCTCTCGCTAGAATTTCTACATGTGAGGAAAAGTTATGACAAAGCAGACAATAAGCTTGGCTACATCCACCAAAGGTACACCCAGCAAGGATGTTCTTATCAAAGATAAAGCCACAAAAGATAACCGAGGCGCCATCATTAGCGCGGCCCGAAAACTTTTTACTTCCAATGGTTATCAGAGTGTTTCCGTACGGAAAATAGCCAAAGAAGCCGGTGTTGATCCCGGTTTAATTCGCTATTACTTTGGCTCAAAGTTGGAGCTCTTTACAGCAGTAATAAAGGAAACGATAGAGCCGGTACATCTTGTATTGGAACAAGCGAAACAATCTGCCGACATCTCAACGCCTGAGGCTTTTTTAAAAACTTATTACCGAGTCATGGCCCAATACCCTAGTTTTCCTCGGCTGGTTTATAGCATGGCGAATATGCAAGAGAGTGAGACCAATGCCGAGCTGCTTGATGTTTTTAACGCCTTGTTTCGTCCTCAAGAGTTAATGATCTTTGAAATTCTGCAACAAGCAGGCGCATTGCGAGGAGAGGTGGATGCAGAGTGTGCACGGTTAAGCTTTTTTAGTTTGATGGTTTTCCCATTCATAATGCCTTCCTTAGTGAGAAAGAAGCTCAAGATAGAATTAACGCCTGAGTTTCTAGAAAAGCTTGCCGTACAAAATGCCCAGCTTTTAAAGCAGGGTTTGATGAATGCTACCTTAATAGAACAACCCTCCTCAGCCGTTAAAGAGTCTATCGATAAGGAATCGAGTCATGATTAAGTCCAAAAAGATCCTTTTTTTTGTTGGTATTGCTCTGGGAATCGGGGCGCTTGTTATGGCTGTTTCATCAAAACAACCGCCTGTGGTTAAAGAGACCTTTAATCGAGCGTCTTTAGTTGAGGTACAAGCTTTATCCATGGTGCGTATTGCACCAGAAGTTAAAGCTTATGGTCGGGTTATGCCAAAACATATTTGGCGAGGCGTATCAGAGGTTAAAGGGCGAGTGGTGTATCGGCACCCACAGCTAGAGAGTGGTCGTTTATTACCGGCTAATACCCTCCTGCTGAAAATTGATCCCGTTGAATACCAGTTACAGGTGGCTCAGGCGGAAGCGAATCTTAATGCCTCACAAGTGAAACTGTCTCGCTTGGATCAAGAACAGAAAAACCTGAATACCAGTCTTAAGCTGGAGCGACAAAAGTTAGCGCTAGCCCAGCAGGAACTGAAACGTAAGCGGGATATTCACAAAAGAGCTTTGGTGTCCGATTCCGAGCTGGAGCAGCAGGAACAGAGCTATTTCAATCAGCTAAAACAGGTACAAGATATTGAGAATAACCTGAAGTTACTGCCGGATGATCGTAAGGTAACTGCCGCTCAATTAAAGGTGGATCAGCTAAAACTGGTGGATGCTCAGCGTAACTTGTCGAAAACCAAGGTTTCCTTACCTTTTGATGCTCGTATTTCCGTGGTGAATATCGAGAAAGATCAGGTGGTTAATCTAGGAGAAGTGATGGTTGAAGCCTTTCAGTTAGACAGTGTTGAAGTAAAAGCCGAGTTGTCAGTCAATGATTTAAGGAATTTGATTAACAGTATTGGTCGTTTCAATACTTCTGGTGAGTTGCCATCCATTGAGAAACTGCCATTACAGGCTGAAATTGAATTTAGTACGCCTAATCAAAGCTTTAATTGGCCTGCTAAAGTGACTCGTGTGGCGGATGCCGTGGATGCTGAGACGGCAACCATCGGTGTTTATCTGGAGGTAAAACAGGACTTTCGGCATTTAAATCTGCCGGATAGGCCCCCTCTAGGTAAAGGCATGTTTGTTTCTGCTTACATTAAAGGACTGGAGCAGCCCTATTTTGTTGTACCGGAAAAGGCAGTACACGGTAGGGATATCTATCTAATGACGGAGGAAGGAAAGCTCAGGATCACACCGATAGACATTTTGTTCAGAACGCGACAGGGTGTGGTGATTCAACCAAAAACATCCCCTGATACTGATGAAAAGATTCAGCTGATTACCAATGACCTGATACCCGCCATTGAGGGCATGAGCGTGAGAGTCTTACCTACCAAGCCACCGGAACAGTTGAATAACCTTACCGCCACTGATAAAGAGGGTAAATAGATGATCGCTTATTTTGCCCGGCATCCTACCGTTGCTAATTTGTTGATGCTGGCCCTTTTGTTGTTAGGTATAACCAGTGTTGGTTCTATTAAACGAGAGACGTTTCCCGAGTTTCAGTTGCCTATTGTTACCGCAACCGTTGTCTACCCCGGCGCATCACCAGTGGAGGTAGAAGAGAGTCTCTGCTTGCGTATGGAAGATGCTGTGGACGGGCTAAGTAATATTGATGAAGTGAAATGCGATGCTCAGGAGGGGATTGCGACTCTCTCGGTCAAGCTAGAAGAAAGCGCTGATTTAGGTCGTATGTTGGTGGATATTCAAACCCAAATCAGTGCTATTAAAGATTTTCCTGATGAGATCGAGACTCCTATTGTTAAGGAGCTAAATTGGGCTGATCCAGTGGTGGATATTGCCGTTTCAGCGGATACAGATCTGGCCCATCTAAAGCACTATGCCGAAGATTTAAAAAAGCGTTTAAAAATCGATGCCGGGGTGAGCCTTGTGTCGATACAGGGCTTTTCTGATCATCAGATTCGTATCGAATTGAATCTAAGAGATATGCGCCGTTTTGGCCTGACCGTGGCAGAGGTTGCCGATAAGGTTGGGCGTCAGAACGTTAAAATGCCTGCGGGTACTTTGGATCTTAAGGATAAAAGCCTGTTAGTGCGTTTTGACGAGCGTAAAGTCACCGCAGATCAGCTGGCAGGTTTGGTGATTACCTCTAATTCTAATGGCGGTACTATTCGCTTAAGAGATATCGCAACCATTACGGATCGCTTTGAACTGGATGAATCCTATATTCAGTTTAATGGTCAACCGGCGGCCATTATCAAAGTACAGAAAAATAAAGCGGATGATGTTCTGCGTGTAAAAGCCCTGGTGGAAGCGTTTATCATAGAGGAACAGCTTAGAGCACCCGATGGTGTGACGCTGACGCTGACCAATGATATGTCCTCCTTGGTGGATGACCGTTTGCAGATGATGCTAAAAAACGGCTGGCAGGGCATTATTCTTGTTTTCTTCAGCATGTGGTTGTTTTTCTCCTTCCGTTACTCTTTTTGGGTTTCTGCCGGTCTACCCGTAGCTTTTATGGGTGGTCTGTTTCTGATGAGTGTTTTTGGCTTGTCCATCAATATGATGACTCTTGTGGCCTTGCTTATGGCCATTGGCATCATGATGGATGATGCCATTGTGATTGCTGAATCGATTGCAGCTTATCGTGATCGAGGCCACGGGGTAGACGAGGCGGTGGTCGAAGGGGTTAAAAAAGTGGCTCCTGGTGTTATCTCCTCTTTTCTAACCACAATCAGTATTTTTGGCGCTTTGCTTTGGTTGGATGGTCAAATGGGAGCGGTGTTAGCGGTTGTTCCTATGGTGTTGATTATGGTGCTGGCCGTGAGTTTGATTGAGGCTTTTTTAATTTTGCCAAACCACTTGCATCATTCCTTATCCAGCCATGAAAAATCATCGGCTCATCAAAAGAAGGAAACCGTTTGGGGTTGGAAAAAGCGGTTTTTAGCCGGTTTTGAAAACTTCCGCAGTACCAAACTTGTTGCCGCCGTAACCTTTTTGGTGCATTGGCGGTATGCCACCATTGGGGCGACGATTGGTATTTTATTACTGGCTATTTCCATGTTGGCAGGAGGAGTGCTCAAGTTTGCACCATTTCCTGAATTAGATGGCGATATTGCAGAAGCTCGTATTATTTTACCGCCGGGTACTGCACTGTCTGAAACCGAAGCCCTAGTCGCAAAAGTGGTAAAAGAGGCTCATCAGTTATCTAAGCAATTAACGCAGGATAATCAAGAGCCTGAAGATTTGCTCAAATCTGTTACCACTCAATTTAATGTTAATGTTGATGCAGGAGAGAAGGGGGCTCATCTGGCAACAGTACGACTGGATTTACTGTCGGCGGAGACTCGTGATACTTCTATTGTGACATTTCTAAATCAGTGGCGAGAAAATGTTGGAGAGCAAGCTATACCCATCTCCTTAGCATTTAAACAACCTAGTCTAGGCCCAGCAGGCCGAGATATTGAGGTTCGCTTACAACACGATGATCTAGGGTTGTTAAAAATTGCCTCAACCGAGGTACAGCATTACTTTTCACGTTTTAACGGCGTAGAGGGTTTACTGGATGATATGCGTCCAGGCAAACAAGAAGTGCTGATTTCTTTGGGAGCTGGGGCAGAAGCCTATGGTGTTGATGGTATGACTATCGCCAGCCAGCTAAGAAGTGCTTATCTAGGTCAAAAGGCCGATGAGATCCAGGTCGGCCCGGAAAATATTGAGGTTGAGGTTCGGTTAAATAAAAAACAAGCCGGTGACCTTAGTGAGCTGATGAATTTCCCCATCATGATGCCAGGTGGCCATCAGATCCCATTGTCAGCCGTCGCAACTATTAATTATCAACGTTCCTTTGTGCGTGTACAGCGTATTGACGGTTTAAGAACCATTACGGTTATAGGAGATGTAGATAATAATCGGGGTAATAGCACGGAAATTCTCAATCAGTTTAAGCAAGAGAAATTGCCAGAACTGCAGAAAAAATACCCTAGCCTACGTATTAATTTTGAAGGCGCGACAAAAGAAACCAGTAAAACCGGTAGCTCCTTTATTAAGGGTTTCCTAATCGGTCTATTTGGTTTGTTTGCCATCTTAAGCTTCCAGTTCCGCAGTTATATTGAACCCTTTGTGGTGATGCTGGCGATCCCAATGGCGTTAATTGGCGTAATCTTTGGTCATATCTTGCTGGGCCATAATATGTCCATGCCATCTATGATGGGCTTTATTTCATTGGCAGGGATTGTGGTAAATGATTCCATTCTCTTAGTGCAATATATTCGTTTCCATGTGGATAAAGGGGATAGCGTTCATGAAGCTGTGGTCAGCGCCAGTAAGGAGCGTTTTAGAGCGGTATTTCTAACCTCCCTAACCACAGCCGCGGGTCTATTACCTTTGTTATTGGAAACCAGCTTGCAGGCTCAGGTCGTACAGCCTTTGGTGATCTCCATTGTCTTTGGTTTGTTTGCCTCCACTCTGTTGGTATTGCTGGTGATACCTTGTGCTTATGCGGTGTTGGCAGATTTTAATCTAGTGCATAACCATAAGTCGGAGAGTTTTGAATAAATAAAGGAAGGTGTTTGTAGGTAGGATTTGTAGGTAAATTGTTAGAGATAAGCTCTTGTAGATAGGCACTTATAGATAGGCGCTTAAATATAGATAGGAAAAAATCATCCGTCACAAGGACGGATGATTAATCGTCTTGATTACTGAATATTCAGTGCGTTAATCGTTTCCATATTCAGGTATTTGTCTGAAGGCAAGCTATTCTCTGCTTGGAAGGCGTTGACCGCTCTCATCGTTCTCCAGCCGACGATGCCATCAATAGGCCCTGGGTGATGGCCACGGTTGAGCAGTGCCGTTTGGATATTTTTAATTCTGCTTGTAGTCATATTGGTTTCACAGAGAATGGAGCGCCACTCCATATAACCCTCTTTATCAATTTTACTTAGATTAAGAGTTTTGTATTCTGCGGGAATAACATGGCGAATCTCTTTTTCTGGCTCAACCTGTTTATCAACTTGTACCGTTTTATACTGGGCTGGAAGATCAATCCTTTCGGTTCTAGCATCGTTAAGCACAAGTGTTTTCTTAATGGTTTCGTATACTGCTGGTTTTTGAACCAGACAAATTTGGTTGCCTGTACGAGAATGGGAAGGTAGTTGTTTATTGCCGATATCATGCCAAGTAAAAGAAGCCTCTTCTGCTTTTTTACGGATGGTGACTTCCTTATAAACAGCAGGAATACGGCGCTTAACTTCTCGGGCTTCGCTGACCAGTTCTTTCACACGAACTGTTTTGTAGACGGCTGGAATAGCTATGTTTTTGGATGTCGCTGGTGCTTTTAGAACACGTTTACTGACGGTTTTAAAGGTGGCCGGTACTTCGACCAAGCACATAATTTCCCCGGTAGCCTCATCAATTTTTTGAATGGGGCCAGTGCCTTTTTTCCAAACGGTGTGAGCTGGAGTATCAATGACTTGTTCTGTTTGTATTTCATATTGAGCAGGTATTTTTTCAATACGATTAGTGGCTTCTTTTACTAATACCTTTTTTTCTACCCAGCGAAACTCTGCAGGAACAATGTCGATAACATCGTAGGCGTCTTTTACTAGAACGGACTCTTTGGTCTCTTCATACCAGGCTGAGTGGAAGTGTTCATGGAAACACATACCGGGTTGCGCTTCTTCTAGTTTGATACCGTGGGCTTTTGCCGTATCCAGTAGATGCTTACCTGCTGGAGCGCTATTAGGTGATAAGCTTGTGAGCCATTGTCTCTCAGAAGCGGTAATTAGCTTTTGCTCACTAATGGTTTTGTATTCTGCTGGAATAGTTTTGATTCGAAAACTGGCAGGTTTTGTCTGCACTTGTTCCGACACTGTCGTGAATTTAGCAGGTACTACTTCGATACGCTCACTGGCTTCTTTTACTAAAACAGACTCAGTGTAATCCTGATAGACAGGCTCAACCCAGGCGCGGGCATAACATTCACCAGATTTAGCGCTGGGTGGTAATAATGTTTCATCTGATGGTTGTTCGGAATTAAAGGGAGTGTTTGAACCGGATGGCTGAGCCTGAGCTGATGTAGACGCCATTTTTGTCGAAGGCTGTTCGGTCGCTTGGTTGACCTTATTTGATTGAGGGCTAGTTCCCTCTGTTAATTGGCGTTTTTGCTCAGCTAAATCCGCTTCACGACGAGCCACTTCTTTTTCTCGCTCGATTAACTCCTGATGACGAGTTTCAAATTCTTCCGGAGATATCACTGAGTTTACTTGGGGTTTGGGCTCATTAGCACTACAAGCAGAAAGTAAGATTGCAGAGGTAATCAAGCTTAGCTTTATGGGGGCTGATTTCATCATGAAGTACTCTTTGTCCATTCCAGAGCTTATAGGATAAGCACCTAAACAAATGCTTCTCGGTTGAAGCCTATTATTTTTACTGGCTGTAGGTCAGTGAAAATAGGAATACTTTTGTTTAGGTATATAATAGGGCTTCAATGGTAGTGGCGACCTTGTATGTCTTTATCGGTAGTGCTGAATAAAAACGTCGCACTTTATGTTATGTCGCTTAAAATCGACCAAATGCTATATAATTATGCAATATAGATTAGCATAATGATGATAATATTTTGTTACATAATAGCTGAATCTGGCTCTGATTGTCTCTTGGCCTATTGTTATTTTTATTGAACCTTACTTTAATATACAGATAAGAATCATCTCATATGGAACGCTTGAATGATGAAAATAATACGTGAAAGCTTCTGGTTATCTGGACTGGTATTTTTTAGCCTCTTTTCAATGGTTGCTTTTGCTGAGGGAACAACACCCATAGGAAAAATCCTCTTTGTTCATGGTGATGTTAAAATTCTTCAAGAGGGTGGCTCATCAAGAAAGGCGCAAAAAGGAACAGATGTATTTTTACGAGATCTGATTATGACTGCAAAAGCGAGCAGCTTACAGATTCAGATGTCGGATAAAAGCTATTTTGCGGTCAGACCGAATAGCATTGTGAGACTTGCTCGCTATGTTTTCCATCGAGATGCTCAGAAAGATCAATTAGAAACAAAAGTTATACGGGGGGGATTGCGCTCTATCACGGGTGCTATCGGTAAAACAAATAAGAAACAATTTGCTATCAGTACTCCAGTGGCAACCATTGGTATCCGAGGCACTGATCTTGTGGTTTTCCACCTAACGGAAGAGATGGCGGATTCCGAAAAAGAAAAAGGCAGCTATCTGCTTATCCAGAAAGGCGGAGGTACTTTAAGTAATGACTCAGGTACACAAGTCTTGGCGCCTAATCAGGTCGCCCGTGCGGCGAATGCCAAGCAGGAACCTGAACCACTAGAAACCGTACCAGAAATTTTTAAACAAGCGACCTTTGAAAAATCTCTTATTGGCATCAATACCGATGAAGTGCATCTCTCCGGTAATCTCTATATTGCAGGGGGATCAACAGGCGATTTGATTTATAGTTCTGGGCTTTTTCATGTGGAAACGGAAAGCTTTATTCCTCTGTTATATCAAAATGCGGGTTATTCTGAATCTGGCTATTCCGGTGACAGTTATAAAGCAGACTTTCGGCATATTAATGCAGGCCTAAGGCTTTCTTATCAAGGTACTGAAACGACTTCTTGGTATGCAGGATCGGATTTTATTAAACAGTATTTGTCACCGGATAATGAAGGTGATGAAAGCTTAGCGCCTTTAACGGGTGGTAAGTTGAATTTGGGAGGGCGTTTCCAGCTTTCACCAAAAGCAGAGGCTTGGTTAGATCTGCAATATTTAAAGCTTAATGGGAATAGTCATCCGACAGAAACGGCAGGTACTTTTTTATCTTTGAAAGAGTATGAAACGGCTCAGGTTCAGGGGGGCTTTGCAGCTCAGTTGAGTGATATAGCACAAATTTCTGGTGCCGTATCCCATGCTCATATTGGTTGGCGATATTCTCCTTTTACACCGGATAATTCAGGGAAAAAGGAGTATTACGCGGATACAGCAGAGCTCGGTCTCCAGCTTAAACCTACTGCGCAGCCTGTAACATATTATACGGGGTTATTAATAAGTCACTCTGACTATGATCGTCGGAGTGACGCAGTGGATGCCAATACAAAAGGTTATGGCATTAAAGGGCGAATAAATTATGCACCTAGTGCCAGTTGGAATCTGTTTGGCTCTGCATTACGAATGAATTTATCTTCTGAGCATGACTCCGATCTTCTCGGTGCAGAATCTAAAACTATTTACGATGATAAATTAACAGAGCTTAGATTAGGCGCTGAGTGGGTGCTAGACCCACACGTTAAACTACATGGATTGCTAAAACGTACTCATCTTGATCTGGAAGAGCGTAGTGATGATTTACTGCGTAAAGATCTGAAATCCAGCACGGCTGAGATTGGCGTTCAGTTAATGTTCTAGTTTTGTTTTATTGCTAATGAATAGGCGTAAAAGTCTTCGTTAGTTTTCACATATCCCTGCTGCTCATACAGCTTCTGACCTGGAATATTGTCTTTAGCTGTGAGCAGATCTAATCGAGCCGCACTGTTTTTCCGCGCATAATCCGTCGCCTGCTGCATTAGTTTTCGGCCAATACCTGATTGACGTCCGTTATGTTCGACATATAGATCATACAGAATGAATATTTTAACGGCCTCTACCGAACAAAAAGAAGGATAAAGTTGAGTAAAACCTAGGGCCCCACCTTGATCGTTTTGTGCTAGAAAAATAACCGATTCATTATTTTCTAGTCGTTGACGGATAAACTCTGTTGCCAGTGGCAGGTCGGCCTCACACTGGTAGAATTGGCGGTAAAGGTCAAATAAACGAGCGATATCATCAGTATGGCTTAGATCAGCTTTAATAATTTTCACGGAATACCTTCTTGTTATTTTAAGGTTTTCTTGCACTAAGGTGGCAAAAATCAGTTTAATCATTTTAATGTAGGCCCAGTTTTAAGTACTTAATATACCTACAGAGGGGTAGCATGTAGTGCTTCCCTTGATCTGGTACCGTTTGATATTGATAACCAGATCGTGGTCAGCTAGTTCCAGAGCCCTCTTGCAGGTACAATGCCCGCCGCTGTATTTTCAGCAAGCCGATATATTGATGCCTGAGGAATGTAAGTAAGTGGATACTCAAGAAGTAAAAGATGCACTAAAGCAGTTAGTGGCGGGTTGCACCGACATCAAAATCTATTTTGTTGATGAAGAAGACGAAATAAAAGATTCAGGTCTTGATAGTTCGGCGTTAGACGACTGTAGAAAAGAGTTCTGTGCGTCTCTTGAACAAAAATATATCGAAAATGAAGGCTTTACCTCACCTCTGCTTTCAAATCACGATGAAAGAAAACATGCTCTGTATCGGTTTGACTTTGATGATCAGCCCTCTGAGTTTGGTTGGTTGACAGATGCCATTGAGCTTACAAAAAGTGGATCTGTGGATGCTTTTCAGGTAGAAGACAATAAACTATCTAATATCAAAGCGATTATCATCGTGTTAGAAAACAGCGAAGGTGCGCAAGCAGCCTTCTATCAGCACGTTTATAGTGTCTCCTTGCTGAACTCCGATCGTGGCATGTTAAATCTAACGGCCCATGAAACCCGAGTAATCAAGCTTGAGCAAGATGTGCTGAAAATTGGCGCTAACTTTGTCTTTATGACACTGAATGATCAGATTCTTGTGGAAAATGTTAAAGCGCTGGAATCCCAGCTTAACTTTAAGAAAATTATTCACGAACGAGCTAATCGTTATACCGAACAGCTGCATGAGATGGACCTAGTTGATGGTTTGGATAAGTTTGCCGGTAAGGTTGTGGAAGAAACCGCTTTTGCCCGCAAGTTTGTTAAAGTATTTAATGAATCTGCAGTGATTGAAGCGGGTGTCAGTAATGAACAATTGATTGAATACGCCAAGAGTAAGGATTATTACACCGGTTCGCTAGAGTATAATGAAGAAGGTGATAAGTTTAAGCTGGATAATGCTAAACGTTGTCGTGCCTTTTTAGAATTATTAGATGATGATCTATTAACCTCTAGTTTGACCAATAGGGACTATATTGCACGGTCAAAAGATCGGCTTTAATGTTTTTAGCTATATTGGTCTTGTTGTAATAATCGGTTGTTGAAAAATAAAGCCGACTTAAAATTTTTTTGAGTCGGCTTTAAGTAATAAGTTACCCTTTATCCCTTTTGTTTTCCTACTCTTAAAATTATTGATCGTTATACTTTCTGAACTTGTTTTTTAGAAATCAAGTAAAGTGCTAGCAGAGTTAATAGTATTCCAGGAAGTCCATAATAAAGCTGAGTAACAGCCGCTAATCCTTGTGGAATAACCACTAAGCCCGGAATCAGATAGGTAAAAGCCAATAGCCTATTTGGCCCCACCTGCTGTACCAGATATTGCTGCAAAAAGAAGGTGGCCATTGTGGTGAATAGCGTCAGATAAAGTAGTATCTGCCAGAACTCTGTTTCCTGCCAAGCCACTTGTGTTAAATCACCCAATAGAAAAAGAAAAGGCAATAGAATAAGCCCACCCAAGACCATGATATAGAAAGCCCCTTGGGCTGGCGGTATGTTAGACGTCCATTTCTTAATCAGCACAACATGCAGAGATAGGCTGGCACAGGCTAATAGAAAAATACTATCGCCAGAGTTCCAGTTCAAAGACAAGTTTTCACCTTGGTTAAAGGCTAATAAAACCCATACAGCTCCAGCTGTCCCTAGAAAAAATCCCACTAATTGGCGTATAGGCGTAATAAACTTCAAGCCTATATAGGTCAAAACCACGCTGAGTAAGGGCACAAGGGTATAGATCACGGAGGTGCGCATAGGTGATGTTGTTTTGAGCGCTTCAAATAAACCAATAAAAAATAGCACCAAAAATAAGCTGATAAAAGCATATTTAATGATGAATTCAACTTTTAATATTTTTCTATATTTAGGCCATATAAAGGGCAGCATAAAAATACTGGCTAATATAAACCTTAGTCCAGTGCTGGTAATAGGGTTGGCATAAGGTAATAGCCCCTTAGATATAACAAAGGATGATGCCATTAAACTTACCCAGAGTAAGAGTATGGAGTTTTGCGATATAATGTTTTTCATTCTTTTGTCTGCCGATGTTGAATTAATGGTTGGTGTCCTGATTTCTTGTTCTTAGTATATGTAGTTGGTTTTTTTCGTAATTAACCTAGGTTTATGGTTTTCTATTCTTATATGCTGGCGGGGGAGTGTTCTGTAAGATGGTTTTTGAAAAAAGTTAAATAACTAAACCTAGGTTAATTTTGTCATCTTTTTTGTTTTGTAAGATTCATCTCATCAAGTGTTCTTGAACTGGCGATCAGAGAACTCCTGTAAAAAAGATAAAAATATCCAGATAACTTTCGTAAAAATACTTAGGAAATATCTGGGACAAAACATTAAAGAGGAAATAGATATGCGTATTACAGTATTTGGAGCAGCGGGTAGTGTGGGCAGCCGAGTTGTAACAGAGGCGTTGGCTCGTGGTCATGACGTAACAGCAGTTGTACGAGATACTGCTCGTTTTAGCGAGCTAGACCCTAAGGCTAATGCCCAAGTGGGGGATGCCAGTAAGATCGAAGATGTGGTTAAACTAAGTACCGATCAGGATATTGTAATAACAGCGACTCGTCCTGCGGCTGGTAACGAATCAGAATTAGTACGTATCACCCAATCATTATTAACAGGCATGAATCAAAGTGGCGTTCGGCTATTATTGGTTGGTGGTGCTGGTGGCTTAACCGTACCAAACTCAAATGGAACCTTGGTGGTAGACGATCCAAAATATGTTGCACCGGCATGGCGTGATATCGCTGTAGCTTGTGTTGAACAGTTAGAACTTTGCTTAAATGATAAGGAGACGAACTGGACGTACTTAAGCCCTGCCGCCATGATGTTACCGGGAGAAAGAACGGGTCAGTTCCGCTTAGGCCAAGATGAGTTACTGATTGATGCTGATGGAGAATCCCAAATCTCTGTCGAAGATCTAGCCGTGGCATTGGTGGATGAGGCAGAGCAGGTTAAATTTCCTAGAGCACGCTTTACGGTTGCTTATTAATAATCGTTCAGACTGCTACTTGTCACAGGCCATAAATGATCCTCCTTCTATTAACCTAAACCGATCTAATAGGAGGAGGCTTTTGTTTCTAACAAGTATTCGATCAAGGCTGCTAAAGCGGGGTTCTTCATTTTATTCGCAGGATAAACCAAAGAAACGGGACGATCCTGTACTTGGTAATCCTGCAGTATGGGAAGGAGTTGACCGGAATCCAGATATTTTTGAGTCAAAAAATCGGGTAATTGGGCGATACCGTGTCCTGCAGCAGAAAACTGGGCCACCAAATCGCCCTGATTAACCTCTATCGAAGCTTTTACGCTAACTGTATGTGATTTCTGATTTTCCTGATAACGCCAACGACCGGGTATTCGGTTAGAGCTATCGATAATACAGGCATGGTGAGGAAGCTGATTTGGATGATCAGGTATACCTCGCTCCTCTAGATAATGGGGGCTAGCAACAAACATCACTGACATTTGTTTATAGTGACGGGCAATAAAAGCGGAGTCCTCTAATTCGCCCACGCGGATAGCAAGATCGATACCTTCATCGATTAAGTTTACGTAGCGATTGACCAGCAACCAAGATAGCGTGACATCTGGATGCTTTTTGAGGAATTCACTGATGCGTTGCTGAACATTTAGCTGACTGATATTCATAGGGGCGGTGAGCCGTAGGTGACCGGCGATTTTATCCTGTCGTTCCGATGCAGAGCTTTCTAATTGATCCAGCTGTTGCAAAATGGACTGGAATTGTTGGTGATAGAACTCTCCCTCAGCCGTGAGGTGCATGGCTCGGGTCGTGCGATAAAGCATTTGGCAATCAAAGTATTGCTCTAAGTCTGAGACCTGACGACTTACCGCTGATGTTACCAAGTTCAGCTTACGAGAGGCTGCACTAAAGCTCATCTCATCAACCACCAGCAAAAAAGTCCGCATGGCTTTTAATAGATCCATTTGTTTTTTCATATGGCCTTGGCCTTCTTTACTAGGTTTTGATTACTTCTGCTGAGCTTGCTGTTGATCACTTTGTCACTCATTCTAGAGCTCTATTTTTCTCTTTTAAAGAAATATGATTTCTTTTTCAGCTTATTTTTCTATTTTTTACACAAGGTTATAGTTTTACCAACTTAAAGGAACAACGAAATATCGTTAACCCCTTAAAACTCAATCAGTCGATCAGCAAGTAGGTAAAACAGATGAAAATTCTATTAATTGGCGCAACAGGCACCATCGGTAAAGCAGTCGCAGCACGTTTGTCTTCACATGAGGTTGTCACAGCAGGCTTTGGTTCTGGTGATGTACAAGTTGATCTGGGCAGTATCGAATCCATTAAAGCCATGTTTGAACAAGTGGGTGAAGTGGATGCCGTCATCTCTACTGCCGGTAATGCAGCCTTTGCCTCGCTGGCTGATCATACAGAAGAGAATTACCAACTGGCGCTGAATAATAAGCTGATGGGACAAGTTAATCTGCTCCGTTTTGGTCAGGGCTATATTCGTCAGGGCGGTTCCATTACATTAACGTCGGGTATTCTATCTCGACAGCCAATGCCGGGAAGTGCCTCTATCAGCATGGTGAATGGGGCGCTGGAAAGTTTTGCCAAAGCCGCAGCTTTAGAGCTGGATCAGCTGCGTTTAAATATTGTTGCCCCTGCTTTTGTTACAGAAACAATGGAAATGATGGGCATGGACCCTACCCATGGAATCTCCGCCGCTAATACCGCCATAGCCTACGAAGTGGCCGTAACCGGTGATATGAGTGGGCAAACGTTGGATGTAACGGATTACCTATAAGTTCTTCTCTGCTTAATCGTATATAAGGTCATTATCGGGTAGCCGGTGATGGCCTTATATATAAAATCATGTATCGGGTAGGCGATAATCTGATGTTGGGCTTCGTAGTAAAAATCCATTGTTTATCAATAGATTATATTTTTTCTCTCTGCCTGGCCTAGACTAGCCGTATATAAAGAGAGAGTCTTAATCCGCTCTGAAAACCTGATCAATGCTATCCGATACTAAAATATTCTGAGCCCACTCATCTAACTGATCCATACTTGCCAGTAGCAGCATATTCATAGCCCAATCTGGCAGGTCATCAAACTTTACGCCAAGTAACTGAATAATCAGTTCTGCCTTACCTTCAATCCGACCTTCTTCCTTTCCTGCTTCTTTTGCATCCAGTAACTGGCTTAACTCAGTAATCATGTCTTGCTCTGATGATAATGGTGGCAGAGCAAAAAAGGTCAATAAAGGTGCTTTATCAGGTTCTATGGGTTCTTGTTCCTTGTTCATTTGGTAAACTCCTTCTAACGGGTGCTGGAACACTCGAAATTAAAACAGACTGGGATTAAAAATCTTGCCATAAATGGCAAAATTTAATTGAATATTATGCTAAATAAGCAAGATATCAATCGGTTAAATGATAAGATAGACGATATACGGACGTCAGAAGGCCTTAAATATACCCAACTGTCTGAGTTGATAGGGATCCCTTATGACACCTTACATAAATATAAAAGTGGCAAAACGAAGGTCAGTGCAGAACTTTTAGTTAAAATATGTGAAACCTTCCCTCAGTACACCCTGTGGCTGATGACTGGAAAAACGGATAAAGCTCTGGGACAAATCTCACCTGGGATGAAATTGGTGTCGGATAAGCTGAAGACAGAGTGAAGAGGTTATTAATACCTACTTCTCTCTTAGGATAGTTAGTTTTAATGTTGTATGTCATAGGGTCGTAAATGGAACTATTAGGATTTTTATTGGCTTTTAATAGTGTTCTATGTGTGATATCACTGATTATCACAATACCTATTATAGCTATTTCAAAGACAAGAAAAACCTTGGATAAAAGGATTAATAAACTTGCTGTCATTAGCGGTTCTATTACAGCCGTTATGGCTATATCGCTTTTTTCTTTAGATTCTTTACAGAAAAGTTTAGTTCGAGATGAAGTAAAAGAAATTATTGCTAAAATTTCTTTTACTGCAGATGCAAAAGTAAATGGAAGAACTGTTCATGCAGGAAGGTTATTAAAGGAGCTTGAAAATATTCGATGGGCAGGAGGGCATAACTCACATCCCATGGAGTCATATAACGTACAGATTAAAGGTAATGGAACGGTCTTCGAAATTTGGTTAAGGAGAGATTCAAAAAGGAAAAATGAGTTTTGGGTTTTTTACCCTAAATATTACAATACAAGGTTAAATTCTTTTGCAAGACTGAAAACAACTTATTTTAATAAATTTATGAAAAGGTAGTTGCTCTGGATATGAGTGCATCGATTTTTTCTACTGTCCGCATATCATCAATATGATATGTGAATAGATGGTTATGCCAATGCATATCTGAAAAATTACCGGGAATAGCACTATTTATTCTTCGCACAAGTATTCGATCAAAGGCTGCTACAGTGTTGGTAAGTTTTGATGATATCGGTTTAAAGGGTGAACTCATGATCAGAAAAGCAGAGCAAAGGGATTGTTTGGATTTGGCTGCACTTTCACTTCAGGTGTGGCTGCATACGTATGCGATAAAAGGGCTTCGTACTCAGATATCCCAATATGCTTTATCTACGTTTACTGAAGATCACTTTTTGAAACTACTTGATCAGCCAGCAATTGATGTAAGGGTTTTCGAGGAAGACGGGCATTTAGTCGGAGTTATTGTTGTTGACTTAGAGTCAACATTTAATGGATGTTCAAACTCAGGGTATGAGATCGTAACCTTGTATATATCGCAACACTTTCAAGGAGGGGGTATAGGTCGGCAGCTACTTAGAGAGATTGAGGATTTATATGGTTTACCATTTTGGTTGTCTACCTGGGTGAATAACTCTGGTGCTTTAGAATTCTACAATAAGCTGGGCTTCGAGGTTATTGGTGAACTTAATTTTGATCTTGGAGGTGAGCTACACCCTAACCATGTCCTTTCGTATTCTGGTATATGAGTGTTGGTATTGATAGATGATGCACAAAGATATCCAAAACAAATTTGAGACTTATCCTGAGCCTGTAAAACCTCTTCTAATTCAGATCCGCACTTTGATTTTTGATATCGCTCAAGAACAAGATCTAGGATCAGTCGAAGAGTCATTAAAATGGGGGGAGCCTAATTACGTGGTTAAATCTGGCACAGCGGTTCGTTTTGACTGGAAACCTAAATCACCTGAGTTGTACTTTATCTTCTTCAATTGTAAAACCAAGCTTGTGGATACGTTCCGAGAGCTTTACTCCGATAAATTGGAGTTTCAAGGGAATCGGGCGATTGTTTTAAGTGTTGACGATGTTTTGCCTTATGATGTGCTTAAACACTGTATCGCTCTATCAATGAACTATAAGAATATCAAACATCTGCCTTTGTTAGGGGAGTAGTGAACGCTTTTTCTAACAGATGAAATGCACCGTTTTCAGTTATCTTATCCTATAAATGCGAATAGTTATCTTGCAGAAGATAGGTTCAACCGATAAATTACCCCTCCTGCATTTCTAATGTTTCATGGTGCTAGTTAAAGGTCGGTGCGTTGAATACTCCTAAAGTTAAAGATATTGCTCAGAAAAACGTTATCAAGATTGATGAAAGTGCATCTATTGATAGTGCTGTTAGCCTGATGTTCCAGGAAAATCATCGTAATGTGATCGTTGTTTCAGAAAATATCCATCATCGCTTTGGTCTGTTAACTGCCAATGATCTGATCCGTCTGCGAGTTGCGCAGGTCGATTTTTCTCAGCCCATTAAATCAATTAAGTACGACAAAATTTTCTCTATTGATGAAGACTCCCATCTTGAAGATGTTTTGGATGAAGTGAGTCACGAAATAGAGTGTTTATGCGTTACAGATGCTGAGGATAATCTGACAGGGGTAGTGTTCTACGCGGACATTATCTCCAGTATTGACCCCAACCTTCTATTAGAAAAACGAGCGATCAGTGAGCTTATTCTTAATCAGCATCTCAAAAAGGCCCAGGTCACAGATTCGACAATTGATGTAATCACTTTGATGGATCATCTATTGAATGATTGTGTGCTGATCTATGATAGGGAAAAGCCTGTTGGGATTATTACGACGAAGGATGTCATTAGGTTGTTTGGTGAAAACAGGGATTTGAGTCAATCTATCTCTAATCATATGAGTCAACCCATTCAGACTGTCGCTTACGATGCATCCATAAAAAAAGCATTGGACTTTATTAAGGCTAAAAACTTCAAACGATTAATCGTAAGAGATCGTGATGGTTTTGTTGTTGGCCAGATTACTCAAGGTGAATTGATTACACGCGTTTATTCTCGTTGGTCAGAATTGGTACGCAGTAATGATGCCCATTTGAAAGAAGCGAATAGAGCGCTCCAGATGCGAGCGACCAAATTTGAAGAAATGTCGGTGATTGATCATCTGACCGGAATCTATAACCGGGTGAAGTTTGAGCAGGAGCTTCAAAAAGAGATTGACCGTGTTGTGCGCTATAACACGGAACCCTTTTCTGTTTTGTTTTTCGATATCGATCATTTCAAAAAGGTGAATGATAATTACGGCCATGCTATGGGTGATGTTGTGTTGCAACAGCTTTGCCAGACCGTGAGTAAACATATGCGCTTAACGGACATTTTAGCCCGTTGGGGTGGTGAGGAGTTTGTGGTCATTTTACCTTCTACTCCGTTGGAAGGTGCCAGAGAGGTGGCTGAAAAAATCAGGCATACGATCAACGAACTGGTGTTTGATGAGTTAGGAAATATTTCTTGTAGCTTTGGTGTTGGGCAATTTGTCCCAAGTGATAACTTCCATTCGCTTATTTTAAGAGTCGATGAAGCCATGTATAAGGCTAAGGCTAATGGTCGAAATCGAGTTGAGGTTGCAAATTAACTAGATGAATATAGTGTCATGATGCAGCCTATTACCGGTTATCACAAAGATGAGGAAGACCACTGGGTAGCAGAGCTAGGCTGTGGCCATTTCCAACATGTTAGGCATAACCCTCCTTGGGTTGATCGCCCTTGGGTCATCACAGAATCCGGTCGTCATGTTATGTTAGGTTATGAATTGAAATGTAAAAAGTGTGATCTTGGTGTGGCCGAAGATACTCTGTAATTTCATTGAGTAATGATTGTCTCGCTATACGTTAACTGAGATTAAAGGTGTTTGTATGGACTTACTGTCCTTAGCGTTGTTTATTCCTGCCTGTTTTGCGCTAAATATGTCCCCAGGTCCCAATAACTTGTTATCTATGAATAATGCTCAGCGTTATGGCTTTCGTTATGCTGTTGGTGCTGGCTTAGGGCGGTTGTTGGCTTTTGTTGGTATGATTTTTTTAGCTGCAACAGGCTTAGCAGCGGTTTTATATGCTTCTGAAACGCTGTTTTTTACGATTAAGCTTATAGGGGCTTTATATCTGTTTTGGATCGCATATCAATTGTGGAATGCAAAAATTTCAGAGGTTGGGGATGTAAAAGAGGAAAGGAAAACCTTATATCAATTGGCTCGCCAAGAGTTTCTATTAGCGGCTGGAAATCCTAAAGCTATTCTGATCTTTACGGCATTTTTACCGCAATTTGTAGAGACCAGCCAAGAGACAGGGCATCAGTTCTTTATCCTAGGAGGGCTGTTCTTGGTTTTAGAGTTATTAGCGGTCTCGGTTTATGCCTGCTTTGGTGTTTATCTACGTCACTGGTTTTCTCGGCCGATGATGCGTCAATTGTTTAATCGGGGCTGTGGTGCATTTCTGGCATTTATCGGTGTTGGGCTATTGGTAGAACATAAAGAATAAATTACCGTCTCTGTTGGTATTGTGCCAATAAGAACATTAAAAACCTCTCTAAAGCTCGATCATATTCTCTGGCCGCAGGCCAGATAGTGCTTTTATTTATACTCATAATATTAAATTTGGCCACATGTGATTTAATATCAAATCACATGTGGGTGTAATTCATTGTAATATGATTTTATTTAATCGGTTGCTTTATTCTTTTATTGATTAGCTGATCGGCTATTTATTTTTGATAAGTTTTTATCAGTTTCTGCGCTTAAGGCTTAGGTGTCTTTTAGGCTTGTGTATGTACTTTGTCGATATTGTTGTAATGTTGTTTCTCTTTTTGGATCTATGGTTTGATATTTTTGATTGGTCTTATGATGTTTTGATATCAAGTGCTTTTAATAGATCATAAACACCATTTAAAGAATAATGACATTGGAATTCTTCTTTTAGTAATAAACGGATTTCTCTTCCTCTTAACGGCTTACCTTGTCGCTGTGCTTGTTTCGATAAAATGCGCTGTTTAAAACTATCGTGTTGGTTAGGCGGTAACTTAAATGGACAGCCTGATCTAGGCTTATCGTATAAGCCTTCAATGCCCTCTGCTTGAAAGCGTTGATATTGTAGCCTAACAGTCTGCTGTGAGACTTTTAGCTTCTTAGCGACCTCCGTTTTATTATGCCCATCTTTAAGGTGGGCCAATATGAGCATTCTAACGCGCACACGAGCAATTGGTTCTTTTCGAGCTATCTTTTCAAAATCAAAATCATCAAGAGAGTAGACGGGCATTCCTATGTCCTAAGCTGTGATTCGGTTACGTGGTCAAAAAGATCATCATGATATTTCTGTATTGGAGCCAAAGAATATGTCAGTTGTTCGTAGTTTTTATAATCTATGTCTAGGTGACTAAAACTTATCGTAATTGTCTTTTTATATTCACGGTACACATTTTTTGATAAGTGGTTGGTGTGTACGATACTTATATGTCTATCTGTTTTCTATTACTTTTAAAGTACAGGTTTGTAAGTAATTAATTGTAATGGTCATGCCTTTTTGAAGTAATTATCTGTAATAGACTCAGCCAGCAAGAGACTCTACTTTGACGGGACTCCAGCAAAGCATGAGATAGGGACTTGTTCTTATTTTAGGAATGGAAGAGATTCTTATCTCATGCGTTGGAAACAAAGAAGCCACTTACTGCAAGTCGCCAAACCAGACAGTAAGTGGCCGATACGTCACTCACAAAAAATTTATGAGGAACAAAGTAATGTTTACTTACTTTCCACCTGTTTGTCCAGTTACAAGCGCAAATAATGCAACAGCTCCAGCTGCTCAAGCTCAAACTGTAGTTAGCCTTCCGGGCTGTGTTCATACTGCTGTGACTGCTTGTTGTGAACCTGGCCCTGTACACAACACGATTGCTCAACCGACTCATTTTGCGAGCCTGCCAGGTTGTGTACATACTGCACAAACAATGTGTTGTGATACAGCAGCTCCTGCTGCGCCTCAAGCTCAGACGGTTTTTCCCCCGCTGACGCTGATTTGTGGCCCTGGCCCTGTTATTCCTCCAGCGGGCGCTCAAGCACAGTTTCCTACACTTAGTGTGGAATGTTTGAAAACAGCAACCCATGTTGCTACAGCTGTTCTAGGTTGTAACGCGCAAGCTCAAGCGGTTGCTCCAGCTCAAGCCCAAACAATGTTATCCGCTTACCCATGCCCAACGGTTGCTCAGTGTGCACCGACTTGGAACTGCGGTGCTGCTCCTGCGCAGGCTCAAGCGATTACTTTTGCAGGTATTTGCGGTATTACTACTCATGCCTTAACAGCAATTGCGGGTTGTAATGGACAGGCTCAAGCTGTCACACCTGCCCAAGGCATGGTTTCTGCGTACCCATGCCCAACTGTAGCGACATGTCCTCCGACTTGGAACTGTGATGCAGCTCCTGCGCAGGCTCAAGCAATTACTTTTGCAGGTATTTGTGGCATTACTACTCATGCTCTAACAGCAATTGCGGGTTGTAATGCTCAAGCACAAGCGGTGGCACCTGCTCAAGCAATGGCATCTGCGTACCCATGCCCTACAGTTGCCCAATGTGCTCCTACTTGGAACTGCGGTGCAGCTCCTGCGCAGGCTCAAGCAATTACTTTTGCGGGTATTTGTGGCATTACTACTCATGCTCTAACAGCAATTGCGGGTTGTAATGCTCAAGCACAAGCGGTGGCTCCTGCCCAAGCACAGTTTCCTACACTAAGTGTATCGTGCTTGACTGCGACAACGACCGTTCTACCAACAGGTCCTGCTATCACAGCAACTGTTGCAGCTACAACGGCTGTTGCGAATGGTGCCCAAGCTCAAGCGGTTGCTCCTGCTCATCACCTGCTATCTGCTCAGCCATGTCCAACAGTTGATCAGTGTGCACCAACTTGGAATTGCGGTACTGCGCCAGCACAAGCTCAGTTTCCAACTCTGAGCCTTGGTTGCGCAACAATCGTAACCACTACTCTTTAATTCTCTTTCATAGAGAAACACACCGGCACCGTTAAGTGTGCCGGTGTTCTTTCAAAAGGCAAAAAACTATGCGTTTGACACTACATAACTTGGCTCATTTTTTGGTCGATAAAGGTTTTTTACATCCAGAGCATTTGGTAAATGGTAGCTATAAGGTCTCTCAGCGCCAAAGCCGGAATAGCATTTTCCAAGTGTTTTTAGGTGACCAACCAAGTGGATTGTTTGTAAAGCAGCTTTTGTCTCTTGATCCGCAAAATGCCTACTTAATGCAAAAGGATGCAACGGCCCATTGCATTATTCATCAGACCGATCTCTTGCCTCAAATGCGGGGTTTTGTGCCTAAATATTACGGTTATGAGCCCGGTAATCATGTTTTTGTAACAGAATTTTTTTCCAGTGCAACCAGTGTGCATGAACTGATTACTCAGAGAAAATCTCTTGATAATGAAGAGCTGAACCAAATGGCATTTATTCTTGCCAGCTTACATAAGGATCTTTCTGATCAGGTTGAGCAAACACCGGCTCTTGAATTTTTTAATCGCCAAGCCCCTTGGATGATGCTTTTTGGTGATCAAGACCACCCGTTAATCAAAAGCTCTGGGCAGTCTATGGGAGCGGTTTCTCAGCTTATTCGTCAGCAACCAGAGTTTACCCAGTTATTAGAAGAGCTACGCTACGAATGGTCTGGTGATTACCTTGTTCATGGCGATATCAAGCTGGTTAATTTTATTCGAGTAGCTGACAACGGCACCGAATCACTCAAGCTGATTGATTGGGAGATCTCGGATCTGGGTGACCCTCTATGGGATGTTGCAGGCCTTCTACAAAGCCTTATTACGTTATGGGTCTTCTCTCAGAATCCCAACCCAATGCTACAAAATCAACCTCAAGCGGGTATGGAATTTTTGACTTGGGAAAAAGTGTTGTCCTCCAGCCAAGGATTTTGGCAGGCCTATCTGAAGGGGCGATCGCTTTATAACCCTGACAATACACTGAATACCGCAGAAAGCAGACATAAGCTAATTCGTTTTACCGCTGCAAGAATGATGCAAACCGCTTGTGAAGCCAATATGCACACGGCTGATATTCAGCCCCATAGCAATAAAATTCTACAAATAGTCACGCAAATTATTAATACCCCAGATGCTTGGGCCTCTCAGGTTCTAGGAGAGTAGCAACATGAATTTTGAACAACAGTTACAGCACATTGCAGCGAATGTTGAGGTTGTTAGCCCTAATAGTTATCGAATTAATGGCAAAACACAGAAGATATTTCATAAACACGCTTGGACTGATTATGTGGGGCCGTTAGGGCAGTTTGGTCATAACCAGAGTGCCGATACGGAGCAACAAAAACAGTTATTGGAATCCCATCTGTGCAATGGGCTTTACGCCAGAATCTACTGTGGCATCCCAGAAGGAAAAGAGCTGACGAACCTACCGGTATTACAGGAACGGGAAGCCTTTATGCAGACGCTAAGTGCTGCCAATTACTCCTCTGATGAACCTGACCAAAACTGGAAGATTTATCATATGGACGCTCAGGGGACTTGGACAAGTAAAAACGGTAAATTACGGCAAGCTCATTCTAATAGTTATATTCCAGCAACGCCGAATACTCCTTTGGCTGTTAATCAATACGTTCACTTCTTGCGACAAAAAGAAGGGCGTCATCTGCAGCAGGTATTCTATTACGTACATGGTAATCATTATCTTGAGCATGATGCATCACAGGTCAGAATCTACTGGCATATCAAGCCAGAGGGAGCGGCTGCGTTAATTGAGCTGATGACCCGTGTCCTGAATGAACACAAAATTGCGTTTAACTTCAAGTGCCTGAATCATCCTGAACTGTATGTTCGTGCAGATAGTGCCGTGCTGTATCTAGAGAAACGCTATTTCGAATATGCTATTCGAGTCTTAAAACCTCATCTTGAAAGCTTGTCTGAGTATCTTCTAGAGGATCACCCTCTGTTTACTCAAACCATCTTTAAAGGCGTGTCCTTCGCAGAAGACCCTGGTAATGGGCAAAGCTTTGGCATGCACCGCTGTCAGTTGTTAGCCCGAGCTTTATTGATCGCTTACGAAAAACAACAAGCTAACCCAAAAGCCTCTAATCCAGAGCAACCCAGCTCACAGTCTTCTGAGGCTAGCCAGTTACGACTTGCTTGTATGTTGGACGTGCTGAGCAGTAAGGGCATTGATATTCATCGATTACACCTTAATCCAAACACTTTGATTCTACCAACCACGCTGCAAGATGATCACACGGAGGCTGCATAATGAGCTCACAACACTATTTAGAGGCTGCCGAAAGCATTGCAAAGCATCTGCAACGAGAGTGCATTAGTTTCAATAACCGCAGTAATTGGCAGGGAGCTGTTGTTGACTCCGTTAATGGTCAGTTCCAAGTGGTCACGCGTACCTTTGATGCCTCCCTTTATAACGGTCTAGCGGGTGTCGCTGTTTTTTTAGCCGAATTACATCGACAGAAGCCAGACGATATTCTGTTTCAGACTTTGGAAAGTACCGTCAATAATATCCAGCATATGCTGGGTCAGCCCCATAAACTCAGCACCTTTAGTTTACATGCGGGGCAGTTGGGTATCGCTTATGCCATGTGGCGTATTGGTGGTGTGGTTAATCGCCCGGATTGGAAAGAGCAGGGGCTGAATTTACTGCAGCATATTCATACTCTTCCCATTCCTGATGAGGAGCTTGATGTTATCGGCGGTGCTGCAGGTGCCATTCCAGTATTGCTAAAAATCTATCAAGCCGAAGATGATGATCGCTGGTTATCAACGGCGGTACGTTTGGCTGATTTTCTCTTAGAGAAAGCCAGCAAAACTGAAACGGCTATGTATTGGGTTACTCCGGGTAATGAACACGGTTTAACCGGTTACTCTCACGGTAGTGCAGGGTTTGGTTTAGCGTTGCTTGAATTGGGTGCGATTACTCAGCGTGAGCAGTACTTAAAAGCGGGTTTAATGGCGTTCAATTACGAACGAGAAAACTTTAGTGCCCAGCATCAGAACTGGCCTGATTTACGCTCTTTTAATCAAACCCCACAGTTTAATTCTATGTGGTGTCACGGGGCCCCCGGCGTTGCTCTATCTCGTTTACGTGCTTATCAACTCTTACAAGAACCTAGCTTGTTACAAGAGGCATTAACAGGGCTGAATACCACTCACCAGCAGCTTGTACAGCAACTGAGCACTCAACCGGATCAGGTTAACTTCAGTCTTTGTCATGGCGGTGCGGGTAATGCTGAGATTTTGTTAATGGGGGCCGAGATGGTGCAGCGCCCTGAGTTCTCTCAATTAGCTCATCAGCTAGCAGTCTTTGGCATTCAAAAATATCAGCTAACAGACACAGCTTGGCCCAGTGGTGTCCATGATCCTAGTGGTCTGGGGGAGTCAGGGCGAGAGACTCCAGGGCTGATGCTAGGGCTTGCTGGTATAGGCCTGTTTTACCTTCGTTTATTGGACCCGCAAAGAGTCGAGACTGTACTGCATATTCGCTAATGCTGCGGCATTTATTAATGCAATGGCATACAGGTTAACGCTGCTGGATATTTGCTAACGCTGCTGGATATTTGCTATCGCTTACTACTAAGAGGCAAGGAACGATGAATACCCCTACAAACGATTATTTTCAAACACTACCCGTTACCGCTATCTATAAAACGGCGGCAGATGATGATGCTGTCCATACGTTGTCCTTTCATTTGACGCCAGAGCAGGATTCAGCTTTAGAGCAGTTAGAAGCGGATCAGTACAATATTCATCCTAAAAAGCGTCAATATTTGTTACCGGATGATCAGGAACAGCGTTGTTCAACAAGTACAAATAATGTGCAAAAGGTGATCGATTTCATCACTAAAGCGGGTCTAAAAGCGACTAGTAGCTGTAGCAAAAAGCGTGAAGTGATTGTCTCGGGCGCGTTGCAGCAGTTTGCAAAGTTATTGGGTGTCTCTTTCCATATCTATGAAGATGAAGAAGGGGGAACCTTTCTGGCTTACCACGGGGCTATCCAGTTGCCTTCGGATTTAAGTCAGTTTATTACTACTATTGAAGGTTTAAACGAGGGCTTACAAGGAGGACACGTACCCGCCAAGCATCTAAAGGTAAAGGATGAGCTGGACGAAGCGTCGCCTATTAAACGATTTGCGCCTAAGAAACGACTGATGTCTGCAGAGCCTCCTACTTCTGCGCCGACAGCAAAGGCTGCTCCAGTGGAGCCACCCAAAGGTTATTCTCCACAAGACCTGACGGAGATGTATCGCTTTCCAGATAACCTAGGTGAAGGTCAAACCATTGGTGTGATTGCTTTAGGAGGCACTTATCAGCCCAGTGATTTGGAAGCATTCTGTAAGATGTTTAAGCTTCCAGTACCAGAGGTAGAAGTGGTTGGTCAGGAGCCTAGACAGAATCCGCAAGCTAAAACAGTGAATGATGTTGAAGTGAATATGGACGTACAGATGGTGGCGGGTATGGTGCCCAAAGCTAAGATTGTACTTTACTACGCGAAGACCTTCCGTGAAGGTTTCCAAGCGGTGCTCAATGATCATAAAAACAATGTGAGTGTGGTGAGTACAAGCTGGGCTAATGGAGAAAACTTTATTTCCCAAGCGGATCGACAGCAGCAACAATTATTGATTCGTCAGATGAGCATGCGAGGGATTACAGTACTGGCTGCATCCGGTGATGACGGCATGTTCCAGATTGGATCGAACAATAAGGTTCCTGGTATCAATTTACCGGCAGGCTTTCCTCAAGTTGTGGCCTGCGGTGGTACGATTTTATTCCGCAATGGCAGTGAAAAGGTCTGGCATGAGGTAAGCAATGCCTCTGGTGGTGCTTTTAGCAATCTTTATCCTGCGCCGGTATTTCAATACGAAGCGCTTTCCAACTATGCTCAGCAATTTCCTTACTATGCCAAGAATACCTGTGCGACACCTGATATGTCGGTGAATGCCAGTGTCACTCATCACAATATTATGATTCGTAACGGTAAGCCGTTTATGGCGGCAGGTACCAGCGCAGCGACACCTATACTGGCGGGGTTGGTGGCAAGGCTGAATACGGCTTTGGGGTATCGATTGGGTTTCTTCACGAACTTTTTGTATCAGCTGATGGGCTCCAGTGCCTTTAATAGCAAGGTACCTGGCAATAACGGTTTACCTGCGGCAATTGATTGGGATCCTTGCACAGGATTGGGCTCGCCTATTGGCACCAATCTGCTGAACCTTATTAAGGAAACAGAAGCGCGCTGGAGCTAGAATGATGACGGTTAAAACAGAAAAAGTCGAAAGAGCGTTTCCGGCGGATGAGTTAGTAAAATCCCTGACAAATGTTGACGGTGAGATTGAAAAGACTCAGGTAGTGGGTGGTTTTATGGGGGCCACGAATGAAGAAACAGGTAAGGTGCGTTTCTTTCTTGATCCAGCCCTCGCTTCTTGGCTGGATATTTCACCAAAACATATCATACATAGCCTTAAATTAAAGACGACGCAGTCGGCTATCGGCGGTACCTTGATCTGGTTGAGTATGGATACGCCAAAACTAGAACGTATCATAGTACCTAGCGGTGTAACCTTGCCTAGAGGCGGTCTAAACAGTGCGGTGCCATTCCCGCAACCGATGGGGCTTTAAACCTTTTTAAGAAAGGTTTAAATAGAATGACATCTGTTTTTCGTTGTCGATTAATAGGTGTGCTAGCGCTTAAAAGCCAGATCACCTGATCTGGCTTTTTTGTTTGCTCGGCGAAGCCAGCAAACCCGACTGCTTGAAAGAAAGCAGTATCACCCCGACTGAGGGGAAGATAATCCGAATGGCAAGGGCGCCATTGGCCAACGATGGGGTCTGAAGGAAGCCATAGGAAGTTAGAGATACACAGCGAAAGCGAACCTGATTCGGCAAGATGGGTGGGTAAGTGTGCAAAATAGCGCGAAGCCCCATACTCAGTCAGACCCATCGTGTGCTTG
>JAKZRG010000055.1:0-157254 GCA_047518265.1 Oceanospirillum sp. | reverse complement strand
ACTGTGGAAGGGCGTGATGAGTCGGGCGTGATGACTTTCTTTGATGACAACACTTTCCTTTATTCCACCTTTAATAAAGCCGAAGACACCAGTGAGTTGGAGCAAGGCTCCTATACTTGGGACACCGCTACCGGTAGCTTTGACTTTGATCTGGTCATTGATAACGATACCGAATCCGGCCTGTCCGCTGAGGATGCCACCCAGATTACCCGCACCGAAAACCAACTGGCTCTAACCACTCCAGAGGCTTTATCCCTAAGCAAACTGGAAACTCAGGACAGCTCTATTGTCGGCAGCTGGTACTCCAGCGATGACACGGGTAATACCCAGGTTATTAGCTTTATGGCCAATGGAGAGTTTGTTGTATCACACAGCAGTCAAATGGAATCAGGTACTGACAGCACTGCCATGGAAACGAGCGTCGAAGCCGGTTCCTATGCCTGGCTTGAAGCCACCGGTGCCTTTATCTTTGATGTGGAGTATGACTCCAATGGCCGAGAGGGCTTCTCACATTCAGGGGCTAATGAGATTCAATTAGTGGGGAATCAGCTGCAGCTGACGTCGGATGAGGGAGTAGAACTGTTTAGTATTTGTTAAACCGTAAATTTAGGCCGTACAAAGAGTGGTCTCCTGAGAATCAATCAGGTAGGCCACTCTTATATCAGATCATTATCCTATGGCTTTTCCAGCCGTGTAGTGATTCACTTTATCCATCACTTCTTCTGGTGAAATAATCCCTTTTCGCTTTTTACCCTCTACAGCACCTATTACAGCCCCTTTCGATCGACCCTCGGCAACAACTTTATCTCCGACTATGAAAGTATGAGTCATATAAAACACCCTATCGTCCCAATCTGTTATCTCCATTTTTACATCATACTTCTGAAACAGAGTGAGTGGTTTCTTATAGGTCATAGTGTGTTCTGTAATTACCGGCTGCCATTTCTCTTTCAGCATAGTGCGAGCTAACCCGGTACGAATAAACATATCAACTCGTGATAGATCACAAATGGTCAAATAGCGACCATTATTCATATGCAAGTTAAGATCTAAATCATTAGGCAGTACTCTAAGTGTCAGCGAGTTTTGAGGCTTATCAATCAGCAACCTCGATTTAAAAAAAGAGGCAATCAATAGCTTAATCATTCGAAATATTAGATTCATAGCAACACTCTTAGGTATTTTGTAGACTCAGCTATCTAACGCAGTAACCGATCCCGATAAGCTAAAACCAACTTTATTTAATGTTTTACATTCATCGTAATTGCTGCGGTAAAACACTTGGTATTATCGGCATCATAAGCTGCTACTGGCACGACAACTTGCCCCTCCTGAGAAAAGTCTACATCTTCTGCATCAATCATGACTTTAAGATCAGTTTTGGCTTTCGCTAGATATTCCACATTCATGCCTTGAGGAATCCAACGGGCACCATCAGGAATAGATACATCTGTGGTTAAGCCTGCTACTAGCTCAGCAGCATTACACATAGCGATGGCATGGATGGTTCCCAAGTGGTTATGCACTTTCTTTTGATTACGCAGTATCACTTCAGCATAACCGGGACGTAACATCACAAATTCAGGATCGATGGTGGAGAAATAAGGCGCTATCTGACTTACTCCCTTAGCAAATTGCTCTGGCCCCATCTGGTTATACATCGCTAGAAACTGACTCATGGTATTCTCCATTATTATGTTTATTGCCTGCGTCAAACGGCTCATTACTAAGAAGTCGACGGCTTTGTTAAAACGGTAAATATCAGGATGACTCTCGACTAAAAGCGCTCTAATGTACGGTTTAAAAATTTAATCACGGTAGCAATCTCTTGCTCTGAAAATCCTTCCGTCAGGCCTTGATTCATCTCTTGAATCAACGCTAGAGCCACAGGCACTTTAGCCTGACCACTTGGAGTCAGTGATAAACGAAATGCCCGCCCATCACTCTCACAAGGTGATTTAATAATCAGGTCA
Organism: Oceanospirillum sp.; assembly: GCA_047518265.1. Taxonomy (GTDB): domain Bacteria; phylum Pseudomonadota; class Gammaproteobacteria; order Pseudomonadales; family Halomonadaceae; genus Oceanospirillum. Next base: position 155,281 of record JAKZRG010000055.1, on the reverse strand, counting down.
TTTTTTTCCATCCGCTGGGTTAAACCACTAATTCCTGGTTTATTTAACCCAAGGGCATGGGCAAGCTCCTTAACCAAACAACCATCGTTTTTAGCGATATACAACATGGCTCCGATTTGGCTGGCAGAACAATCAAACTCAGCGTCGCAACGCTGATCTGCATATTTATAAATTTTGTGCTGTACCTTATTGATCAGGAAAAAAAGCCGCTTATCCAATGCTTCACCCTTATAGTTCGTTAGCGAACTTAATTTAGTTCGCCTGTGAACCAGTTGCAAGATATTATCGAAACAAGAATTAATCGAAGAGGGGCTATCGAATAAAACGCTTTAGATTTTGATGCTACAGAAAAAGTAACTGGAGGATAAAGCAGGGGGATAGGGAAGGTTCGAGTATAAGCATGTTATCGAGCAAGACTCTTATGATATAAGAGTCTCAACCCGAAATATTAAATGGAACAATAGGTCTGATCAGTTAAAAGCGACTAAGCAGGCTCCTCTGCCCCCTCTTCTTCCAAATAACTGGCCATTAAATTCCGGGTACTGGCTATCATAGCTTGTCTTAATGATAGTGGAGCCAAAACTTGAATCTCATCTCCCCAGCCCATTAACCAACGCTTCAGGTCTTCACTGCTTCGCACTGTCGCCTTGATCTCACTCGTGTAGTCATCCGTAGTAACGACTTGCTGATCATCGCTTAACGGACTATCCGTTAACATCTTACTGACAGATGAACTGACTCTTAGATGCAAAGACATTTCTGTTTTATCCGAAACAATTCCAAAATGCCCTTCTTGAATATAATTCTGTAAATTAAACTGTTCAGGAGCTTCGGCTACCCGAGCCTGAGGCTTTACTGAACGAATACGATGCAGGGGTAATTGTCGAATCTCAGATTGTCCATCAAAAACAGCCAGCAAATAAGTAACCGGCTCTTTTGTCACCATAGCCAATGGGTGAATAAGGTATTTTTTAGTGGATTGTGCCTCACTTGCCTGATAGCGAATCTCACATTGCAGCGATCCTAGTACGGCCTGAGTAAGTTCTTCCGAAATACCTGATTTAATATGAGGCTGAGGTAAAGAAAAACTAGGAGCTAGCACCTGAAATTTATCTGCCCAGTTTTTATAAACACCTTTATGCTGCTTCATTAGCTGATCTGCTACCGGGAAATAAGGCTGCAGGAAGCTGTAAATATTTTGAGGCATCTGCTGATGCATATCTTTTTGTACTAACTTGAGTGTAACAGCCGAATAGTCATCGATATTTGGCAAAACAACAGGCTTAGCATTATCAGCATAACGCCAAAGATTTTTATTACCCTTGGGGTCTGCAGCAATAGGAAAATCGCTTGATAGCTTTTCCAAATCTCTCTGGATTGTACGCTGAGTAACTTGGTAGCCTTTTTTCTTTAATTGCTGCTGAATCTCATACGTCCCGATACCTGGACGCTGCTTTGGCAATAGACCCAATAAAACAAGATAACGTAAAGAAGTATCAGCCATGACAATAAGTCCTTATATGTCGCCTTTAAAAATTGTCTAAAAGATTTATTTGCTTATATTAGGCTGATATTCATTGGTCGGATACTGGGGAAAACCCCCATAAAACTGCACTTTTTTCTCTATTTATGTATCTTAACTGTAACAATAGGTGTAACTATGCTCGATTTACTGGATTAAGCGTTTAAATTTACAACTTGAGCATCTATTCACAAAAACCTGTAAAGCCATTAAAGATTATGTCAGCATTAGTTCAATCCAAAAGGGATCTAAAGATCTAAGTCTTTTTAAAACAAGATGTTATTCTTTTTAATTCCATTTTTCTTTAGATTTTTCCTCATTAATTTCGCTCTGTTTCATTGGCCTTATCCCAAGTAATACGGTTACCAGGATACTTTTATGTCATACGTCGCAACACCTCTTGAACAATCCTCTCAGATTCAGCCAGGGTTTATGGTAATTCAAGGAAATCAGCTGGAACAATTGCGACAACTAGTGGTTGACTGGTGTAACCAATCTCCTTTGGCGCCATTGGAAAATGAAGTTATTCTGGTACAAAGTAATGGTATTGCTCAATGGTTAAAGTTAGCCCTAGCTAAGGATCAATCATTCTCCAATAATACAGAGGGCTTAACGTCGGGAATGGGTATCGCAGCAGCTTTAGATGTCACGCTGCCCGCTCGTTTTTTGTGGCGCACTTATAAAGCGGTATTAGAAGAACTGCCACCTGCATCCCCCTTTGATAAAGCCCCACTATCTTGGCGTTTATTGCGTATTCTGAAAAATATTGATCAGATGGATGAGTTTGCCTCTGACTATGACGTTTACCAGCCTTTGAGACAGTTCTTAACGGACGATCAGGATCAGAGAAAACGTTATCAATTGGCTGTTCAATTAGCCGATCTATTTGATCAATATCAGGTCTATCGTTCAGATTGGTTAACCGCTTGGACTGCCGGAAGAAATGAGCTCCCCGATGGCCTAAGAGACCTGATTCGAGAACTGCCAGAACAGCAGCACTGGCAACCCGCTTTATGGCGAAAACTCATTGAAGACATTAAACAACAGATCCAAAAAAACCATAAACCGTCTGGGGAAACTCAGGAAAAACCCTTGGATTTGATCAGTATTGATCTAAATAGCAAACTTGGCCCTCATTCTAATAATAGCCCGAACATTAACCCTAAAATGCTTAGCCGGGCAGATGTACATCAAGAATTCCTGAAGGCTGCGGCTATAAAAAGTATGGCTAATCGACCAAGAGATCTGCCACGCCGAGTGATTGTCTTTGGTATTTCATCTTTGCCTCAACAGATGTTGGAAGCTCTGGAAGCCGTATCTCACCTCACGCAGGTGGTTTTATGCGTTCATAACCCCAGCCAACACTTTTGGGGTGATCTAATTGAAGGTAAAGAACTGTTTCGACAAGCCTATAAACGGGCCAAAGCAAAACCCTTGCAACACGGTGTATCAGCAGAAGATATGCACTTGTACGGACACCCTCTTTTAGCCGCATGGGGTAAACAGGGTCGCGATTATATTCGCTTGTTAGATGAAAGGGATGAACGCAGCCAATATGAGGGACACTTTGATCAGGCTAACTTGAAGATTGATCTATTTGAATCACCTTTAGAATCTAATCAATCCGAGGAGAATGCAGAACAACAACAAGTAGGCTTATTGCAACAGATCCAGGATGATATTTACGAGCTACGACCGCTACATGAACGTCAACAGTTAGAACAATCCCTCAACCCCGTTAAAGATTCCAGCATGGTTTTCCATATGGCTCATAGCGCCTTGCGGGAAGTTGAGATCTTATACGATCAGTTATTAGCAGAATTTAACCGTGTCAATAATTCAGAGGATAAGTCTGTTGACAAAGATAAACTAAAACCTCGGGATATCTTGGTAATGGTACCGGATATCAATCTATACGGGCCTCATATACAAGCGGTATTTGGACGTATATCTCCCGATGATCGTAAACGTTATATCCCTTATGCTATCTCTGATCAGGGTCAGCGACACAGTAACCCTATGATGATAGGGCTAGAGACACTGTTTCATCTGCCAGAATCCCGCATTAGTGTCAGCGATGTTTTAACTCTGTTAGAAGTACCTGCTCTGGCTAATCGCTTAGGATTGTCTCAGGATGATCTTCCCAAATTAAAACAGTGGATCGAAGGGGCAAATATTCGCTGGGGATTAGACAGCCAGCATAGACATCCCTTTGGTATTCCAAAGACACTGGAAGAAAATAGCTGGTACTTTGGCCTAAAACGCATGTTACTCGGCTATCTAAACGGTACTACCAGTTGGCACGATATAGAACCCTACTCCGAAATTGGCGGTTTAGAAGCCACGCTAATTGGCCCACTCGTTCAGCTTATTAATCTACTGGATCACTACAACCGGTTATTGTCTCAGGATCACCTGCCACAGGCCTGGGGACAACTGGTACAACAGATGATCGCAGACTGTTTCCTGCCTGTCAGCAATCAAGATACTGCGTTGATGACCAATCTAACGGAAGCTTTAGAGGCTTGGCTTGCGGCTTGTGAACTGGCGCAACTAGAAGAAACCATCCCCTTGTTTGCGGTCAGAGAATCCCTATTAAGTGGCATTGATCAACCCTCCTTAACCCAGAAATTCCTGGGTGGTTCAGTAAACTTTGCCACCTTGATGCCCATGCGGGCCATTCCCTTTAAGCAGGTCTATCTATTGGGTATGAACGATGGCGACTACCCAAGAACCCGTAAGCCGACAGATTTTGATCTGATGGCCAGCGATTATCGCCCTGGTGACCGTTCACGTCGGGAAGATGATCGTTACCTATTTTTGGAAGCACTATTATCCGCCCGTGAGAAGTTTTATATCAGCTGGGTAGGCCGTAGTATTCGAGATAATACGGAGCGCCCACCCTCCGTATTAATCGGTCAATTAAGAGACCATATTGCAGCAGGTTGGCATCTTTTAGGGGATCAAGCACCTAAAACTTTAAGTGAACGCAGAAAATCTGGCGAACGGTTAATGGAATCCCTAACCACGGAACATCCGTTACAGCCCTTTAGTAAACAATACTTTGCAGAAGATAGAGATACGCGTCTATTTACCTACGCTAATGAATGGCGACAGATGCATGGTTCACCTCAGGGTGCGGGTCAAATAGATGGTAATGAAATAGCAGATCATGGGCCTTCAATAGGCGGCACGGAAAAAATAAGCGAGACAATAAAAACAAAATACTCCGCACTGGACGAGCCTCTGCCTTTTATCCTGCCAGAAGGTGAATTGAGTCTAAAACAACTGACCGATTTTCTGAAAAACCCTCTGCGTTTTTTCTATCAGCAACGTCTTAAGGTGAACTTCTTTCAGGAAGATCTGACCTCGGCAGACGAGGAGCGTTTTGGCTTTAATATGTTGGAACAGTGGCAGCTGAACAATAATATTATCGATCAACTGACCCAGCGGCTTTATCTGGAGCCTCGACTCAACTGCGGCCAGTTACTGCAACAACTGTTTGTACAAGCAGAGCGCAGCGGTGAACTGCCCATGGGGCCTTTTGCCGAGGTCATTAAAAAGCAGCTCTATCATGAGTTACTGCCTGCATTGGAACGTTACCAACAGGCCCTTGTCCCCTTAGTCAAATGGGATGCCGTTGATAAGGTCGGTTTAGCGATTCGCTATACAGGGCAAACCGATGGCAATGATCTCGGTTCAGATGTATCAAAACCAATACCTAATGTCATTTTAAATGATCAAATCAGTGGGCTATTAACACGAGATAACGGCGAACGTGTCCAATTAATGATGGAAACCAGTACTCTGCCAGATGCCAAAACCCGCTTCCGTTGGCATGTACTACTGCGTTACTGGCCATTGCACCTAGCGGCACAGCTTAACGCTGCGACCGAAACCCGGATTATCTCAGTGACAGGGGATATCAGCCTTTTGCCGATCCCAAAAGAACAGGCGGTAGATCAGTTAAGTCATATCATGCGCCAGCTAGTAGAAGGCATAAACCAGCCTCTGCCACTGCCTAGCAAAACCGCTTTTGCCAGCCTGTTTGAAACAGGCAAACCTCAGGAGGTTTACGAGGGTGGCTTTATGCGCGACGGTGAGATTAATAGCCACAGTGGTTTTGCCCGCTTCTGGCCAGATTACAACACATTGGAACAGTCTGAGATGCTTACTTTGGCGGATAGCCTGTATGGGCCATTAGTGGGCCATAATATTCGAATTAATGATGTGGAGGGGCAGTAATGGAGGATCAACAGAGTATAACGGCACCCCAGGAAAGCCAGACACTGGATCTGATCCATTTTCCATTACATGGCAGTCGATTGATTGAAGCCAGTGCCGGTACCGGTAAAACCTTTACTTTGGCTCACCTCTACGCCCGCTTGGTATTAGGTCACGGCGATACTGATGCCTTCCAACGACCACTGATGCCGCCAGATATCCTAGTGGTCACCTTTACCGATGCGGCGACTCAGGAACTGAGAGATCGTATTCGGGCCAAACTCGTAGAAGCGGCTGATATTTTTGCCCTACAAGCCGAAAGCTTTGAACAACTGGTAGAAGATGAACCCCACAATCCTCTGGTTCATTTACGACAAGATATTGCTGCCGATAAACATAGCCAATGCACCCGCCAGCTTATTCAAGCGGCGGAATGGATGGACGAAGCGTCGATCTCAACCATTCATGGCTGGTGTCATCGCATGTTACATGAACACGCCTTCCACAGCGGCAGTCTGTTTGAACAGGAACTGATTACGGATCAAACCGAGCTACTTGAACAGGTGGTTCAGGACTATTGGCGCAATCACTTTTATCATCTCGATCCCGCCCAAGCGCTGTTGGTATTGCAGAGTTATAGTTCACCTGGGGCACTCAGAGGAGCCCTAATGCCTCTGCTAAAAATTACAGAGGGACAACTGCATTACCGGGGACAAACACCGGTCAGTAATTTTGACCTAACAGAAAAAATAACAGAAGTATTGGCCGCCCAAGAGCATGCTATTCAGCTAGAAAATCAAACTAAAACACTCTGGTTAAAAGATCAAGGTAGCATTGAAGAGGCCCTAAACGCGATTCGCCCTAACTTAAACGGCACCAAACATAACTCCACTAAACCGGAAAAATTTACGGAATACCTCAGTGATATCACCCAGTGGGCCAGAGGAGAGATCGACGCTCCCGGCAAACTGGCTAATTTTGCACCGGGACGTTTTGCCTTTAAAAAGGGTAAAGATTGTCCTGAGCCTGAATTCGCGTTTTTTACCGCGCTGGGACAATGGCAGGAAGCCATCAGTGATGACAGTGACGAGTCCGGTATTGAAATCCAGATTCTGGTGCATGCGGCTCGCTGGTGTAAAAACACCTTTAATCAGCGCCAGCAGGCCAAGGCTCAAATGGGCTTTGATGATCTACTGACACAATTGGATCAAGCTCTGCAGGGCCCACAAGCTGAAGCCCTAGCCGCCAGTATTCGTCAACAATTCCCTGTGGCTTTAATTGATGAATTTCAGGATACCGATCCGGTACAGTACCGTATTTTTGATCGTATCTATAATCTGGAAGAAAACAATCCAGATACCGGATTGATCCTGATTGGTGATCCTAAACAGGCCATCTATGCCTTCCGGGGAGCGGATATTTATACCTATCTGCAGGCTAAGGATGCCACGCAGGGCCGTCACTTTACCCTAAAGAAAAACTTCCGCTCCACTACCGGTATGGTACAAGCCACCAATGCGTTATTTGAACATGGGGAACAACACGCCCTAGCGGCTTTCCGTTTTCGCAGTGATAGTGACACCAATGGCACTGAAAACCCGTTACCCTTTGTCTCGGTGGATGCCCAAGGCAAAGATGACACCTTTTTTGCTAACGGCCAAACGTGCAAGCCCATGACGCTTTGGCACCTAGCCCCAGATGAAGGCTCGGAACGAGTTTCTGCCACCCGCTATCGCAATGAAATGGCTCAAACCAGCGCCAGCGAAATCGTACGCTTACTCAACTTGGGGCAACAAAGTTTAGCCGGATTTGGCACAAAGTCTGTCCAACAGGCCGTTAAACCCGGCGATATTGCCATTCTGGTACGTAATAAGCTTGAGGCCGACGCCGTGCAATCCGCCTTGGCGGAACGCAGTGTTAACAGTGTCTATCTATCCGATCGAGACTCCGTTTTTGCCACTCAGGAAGCTCAGGATCTACTGATTTGGTTAAAAGCCTGTGCTGAACCGAGTCGGGATACTCTATTAAGAAACGCCCTAGCCACCAGTACCCTTGATTTACCCATTAGCCAACTGGATGAACTCAACCACGATGAGCTCGCTTGGGAAGAACAAGTAGACCTGTTCAGCCAATACCGACGCATTTGGTGGCAACAAGGCGTATTAGCCATGTGTCATCGTCTGTTGCATGACTTTGAACTACCGGGACGCCTATTGGCACAAACCGGTGGTGAACGTCGACTGACCAATGTGTTGCACCTAGCGGAATGGCTACAACAATCCGCAGCGGTTATTGAGGGTGATTTTGCTCTGATTCGTTATCTGGCAGAGCATATTGGCGAAACCTCCGATGAGTTTATTTTACGCCTGGAAAGTGACGATGATCTGGTAAAAGTGGTCACCATCCATAAATCCAAAGGCCTGGAATACCCCTTGGTCTTTCTACCCTTTATCAGCAGCTGGAAAGAAGCCTCTGGTGATCGTTTTAGCTACCATTCAAAAAGCCACAAAGGCCGGGTATTAGAAATTAGCGGTAAAAAGGCCGAACCTGAAAGCTGGTTGCGGGCGGATTCCGAACGTCTCAGCGAAGACTTGCGTCTTATTTATGTGGCCCTAACTCGCGCGAAATACGCGACCTGGTTAGGTATTGCACCTCTTGTGAGCGGCAACAGCAAAAAACCACAGCTTGAAAAAGGCGCGCTGGGTTATCTACTAGCCGGTGGTGCCACCTTTACCTCGGACAGCCTGGTTCAGTGCTTAACTGACTTGGCAGAAACATCACCTCATATTGATCTACAAGCTCTGCCCGAAGCTAACTTGAGCCAATATCAGGAACAAACCAACCTACACCTAACACAAGCTGAAATCAGTCAGGTAGAACCCAAAGATCCTTGGTGGATCGCCAGTTACTCCGCTCTGCAAACGGGAGCCGTTGTTAGCGTCGAAGATGCTAGCCTTATGGAGGAAGGCCTTGAAGAAAGTGATTTCAGCTCAATAAGCAATGAAACATCAGGCTTTGAAGCATCAGACTTTGAAGCGATAGGCATGGAATCAATGGATATGGAAGCCCCAGATACGCCTATGCAGGCCACCGCCGAAGAAGAGAGCGATCAACCGGATGATATTCGCCTGAGCCCTGCCGCTCTACAGGATGAACAACATCTACGGGAGTTACACCTATTCCCCCGTGGTGCTAATGCCGGTACATTTTTACATGGCTTGTTGGAATGGGCTGCGGAAGAAGGCTTTGATCAAGCGATCCACAAAGACGATGAGCGTCTGGATATGTTACAGCGTCGCTGCCAACTGCGCGGCTGGCAGCAATGGGTACAGCCTTTAAGTGATTGGTTGACGGACTTTCTCTCCACTCCTTGGCAACTGGAACAGGCTTTTAGTCCCGTTGATCACAAACCTGATGCGCCACTCGCACCATTGAGACTGGCAGATCTCACCGTCTATCAAGCAGAAATGGAGTTCTGGATAGAGGCCCATAAGGTTAATACTCAAACCTTGGATAGATTAGTACGAGAACAAAGCCTTGCCGCTCATCCTCGACCTGAAATTCTCTACAACCGACTGAATGGTATGCTAAAAGGTTTTATCGACTTGGTGGTACAACACGATGGCCGTTATTACATTATCGATTGGAAATCCAACTACATCGGCCCAGAAAACACCGATTACCAACGGGACAGTATGCTGGAAGCGATTCTGAAAAAGCGTTACGACATGCAGTACATCCTGTATCTATTGGCTCTGCACCGGCACCTTAAGTCTCGTCTACCCCATTATGATTACGACCAACATATTGGCGGCGCGCTCTATCTATTTTTACGGGGCAGCCATAGCGACAGTCAAGGCGTGTTTGCCGACCGCCCCAGTAAAACATTAATCGAACAATTGGATCGTCTTTTTGCAGACCATAAGGAGGTAGCTTAATGTTTTATTCACCGAATAATACTATTAATACCTGCTCTCTCAATGCAGAATTTGATCCTAACGCACCAGACAATAGCCGTCTTCTTGCGGTTAAAACCATCGATAAAAAAAATGCGTTGGCCGATACCGGCACCATGTTGGCGCTGCTGCAACAATGGGTGGATAAAAAATGGCTGCGGGCCTTAGATTTGGCTTGTGCGCGCTTTTTGCTGGATCAAGCACCTGAAGCAGAACCCTTAGTATTACTGACCGCCGCCTTAGTGAGTCATCAAACCGGCCGTGGTCATGTATGCCTGGATCTTGCCCAATGTCTATTAAGGCCAAACTTTGTTTTATCCATGCCACCGGAAGATCTACCAGCGTTAGCCGAAGCAGTATTAATGCCGGATCAGATTTTACAGGGATTAACGCTGGAGCAATGGCAGATCACTCTACAGCGCAATACGTTGCTGGTGGATACAGAGGGAGAGCTAAACTCTGCAGAAGCCCCCTTGGTATTGCATCTAAAACAGCAAACCGATTTAATGAACACTTCGTCGAGACGTAAGCAACGTCAAAGTGTCCGACCATTGCTGTATATGCGCCGTTACTGGCAATATGAGCAAGAGATTTTACGTCACCTAGATCGTTTATTAGGCATACAAGTGCTCCTGCCTGAGAAGCAAAGTCGTCAAATCCTAGATCTGTTATTTAAAACTCATAAAAAAGAAGCCCCCACAGAAACCAACTGGCAAAAGGTTGCCTGTGCTCTAGCAGCCCAAAGTGCCTTTGCCATTATTACCGGCGGCCCTGGTACCGGTAAAACCACTACTGTTATTAACTTATTGGCACTGCTACAAGCCATTGCATTACAACAACCAGAATCTGATTCATCAGAACATTCAACACAAAATACTGGGCAAGACCAAAAGCACAATCAGCAACCGGATCAAGGTCTACAAATTGCTTTAGCAGCCCCAACGGGTAAGGCGGCCGCACGGCTGAATGAATCTCTCAGCGGTCGTATTGCCAGCTTGGATTTGTCAGGTTTAGAGCTTAGTCCTTTAGCATCCGATCATTCAGCACAGTTTGCCGAAAGGGTACGGGAACAAATCCCGACAGAAGTGACCACCCTACACCGCTTACTGGGCGCTCGACCCGATAGCCGTCATTTTCGTCATCATCACCATAACCCACTGACCGCAGACGTCGTGGTTGTGGATGAAGCCTCTATGATCGATGTGGAAATGATGGCACGGCTAATGGATGCCCTAAAGCCTAATGCTCGACTGATTTTATTAGGAGATAAAGATCAGCTGGCCTCCGTGGAAGCGGGTTCTGTACTGGGCAGTCTCTGTGATCGTGCGGATCAAGGCCATTACAAAGACACGACACTTGGCTGGTTACAGCAAGTCACCGGGGAAAACATCCATACGGATTATCTGGATAATAAAGGTAAAGCACTGGATCAGGCCGTTGCTATGTTGCGTAAGAGTTATCGCTTCTCCGGTGATAGCGGCATTAAACATCTGGCGGATGCCGTTAATAAGTGCGAAAGCGAACAAGCACTTAGAGTCTTAAATACCTCTAGCGCGGATATTGAACAGTTAATAATCCAGACCCAGGAAGATAAAACCTTTGAACGCCTGATCCGTCAGGGTTACGGCCCCTATCTTGAACAGGTCAATAACAGGCCTCTATCTCGTGAGCAATTTATCAACGCTCTCACCCAAGGGGATATGGCTGACAGCCAACAACGGTTGGATCAATGGGCCTCAGATGTTTTAGCCCAATACGGACGCTTCCAACTACTCACCGCCCTGCGCCGAGGGGATTGGGGCATTGAAGGACTCAACCTACGTATCCGCGACATTCTGCGCAAACAGCTACTTGGCAACAGACAAGGACAGAACCCAAAACACGAACAGATCTGGTACGCAGGTCGTCCTGTATTGGTCACATCTAACGACTATAGCTTAAAGCTGATGAACGGTGATATCGGCATCACCCTACCAGTACCCGTCAAACAAAAAGATGGCTCGGTTAAAGAGATGCTACGTGTAGCCTTCCCGGTAGGCGACGGCTCAGGCCGCATTCGCTGGGTACTGCCAAGCCGTCTACAAGCCGTAGAAACCGTCTTTGCCATGACCGTACATAAATCTCAGGGTTCCGAGTTTGACCACACCGTACTGGTTTTACCGGAACATAACTCACCGGTACTGAGTAAAGAACTGATCTATACCGGCATCACCCGCGCCAAGCATAAATTTACGCTGGTGTATAAAAATACGGCAGTGTTTAAGCAGGGGGTTGAGCAGAAGATTTTACGGGCCAATGGGATGTGATACTTCCCTAGAATGCAAAAAAACCATAACCTCTTTCAAAGCTATGGCCTAAAAGTGTGGGGCGCACACCCCACAACATGCTGAAAAATAGTACTAGCGCTTATCGGCCGGTATTGATTACCTCCACCGATTTGGCATTGGCGCTTACGTCTTTGGCGTTGAACCAGGTCTGTTTATAGTCGAAGTTTTCATACAGGGACAGTTGGTCTTGGTAATGCTTAGACGGTGTGCCATCTGGGGCGATAAAGCCGCTTTGACCCGGTGCAACCACTTCGTAGGCGCTGACGTTGTGTTTGCCTGAGAAGACAACAAGGTTGTTCTCTGTGCCTCGGTTCATAGCGATATGGGTTTGTTTAGCTTCATCTTTACCGGCTTGCGGTACACCTAAGAAGTTATTGGTAAAAAAGTGCATAGGCACCACGGGTAGTTTCCATTTGGCGGGGTTGTTGCCGTATTTTGTTTTTACCTGAGCAATCGCTTCGGTAAAACTGGTGAGTACCAGCTTGTTCAGTGATTTTCCGTTCAGGAAATCGTAATCCTGTTGAACGCCTTCTTGGTCTTTACCTTCTGCTGCTAATAATGCTTGCAGCAAGGCTTTTACGCCGGGTTGTACATTGATACTGGCCCGTACCGGTGATTCAGGTGTTGGGTAACCAGCAGAGGCGTACCAAGGGAAGAACTTCTCTGGTAGGTCATCCTTAAAGGTGGTTTTTAACATCAGCGGTAACCAGGTTTGGAAAACCGTGCTGGCAGCAGAGTCGTAAAAACCGTCCCGGTCTTTGTCGTTACTGGTTTGGTCCCAATCGTTCAGACGTAGAGCTTCACGGCGGATCGGGTCATTTTCCGATAGATGACGGGTGGCTTGTTCGATATAGGTTATAAAATAGCTGGCGTTAACGTCCGCATAGGAAACATCTTCCATCATCTGCTTCACCTGATCAGCGGTAAACTTACCTTGGCCATCCATGATTTTTTTCATGGTATCCACACGGTCTGCGCGACTCCATGAGTACCAGAACATATCCGGCGCTAAGAAGTCATCTGCAGGTTTATTATTCCAGTTGGCGATATAACCGCTTTCGGGATTGTAGACCTTGGGGTTTTTATCAAAGTTCTTCAGGCCTAACCATTCCTGATCGCCCTCACCGGAGGCTGGTAGGCGATTGTCGTGGCCTGAGACTCGCTCTGGATATTTACCGGTAAAAGCGTAACCGATATTGCCTTTCTGATCAGCATAGTACCAGTTGATATTAAAGCCTACACGTTCGGCTTGGGTTAACCATTCTGAATAGTTTTCTGCCCGGCCCTGATGCGTCCAACCCATCATGGTATCCAGCTCGCGACCTTGCCAGGAACGTTGTTTGGTATAAGCAACGCCTTTTTTGGCATCTTCAGAGACCACTAAACCGTGAATACTCTTTTTCACGATGATTTGAACATTACCCCCGCCTTTTACTTTGATGGTATCGGTACGGGTTTCAAACGGCCAATACCGGCCTTTGTATAAATATTCGTTGGCATTTTTTGGGTTCAGGCTTTCCCGATAGATATCCACCAGATCACCCGCGCCCCAGGTACTGCCCCAGGAAATACTTTGGTTATGACCGCATAGAATCGCTGGGTAGGCAAAGGGTGTATTACCCACCAGATCAAACCCCGCACCGTGCAGACCAATAGAATAGGTATAAGCTGGGTTATACCAACCAAACTGAGGGCCATTTAATAAAATACTGCTGGCACCTTTGGCTTTATCTTTACCCACCACTACCATATTGGAGGTTTGCGGATAACCAGCCACACCGGTTAAACCAAATTCAGCAAAATTTTTCTGATTGTAACGGTTTGCTTCGTCAATATTCATGGCCAGAATACGACCGCTTTGGTCGATAGCTAAACGCGATAGATCCTGATCAATAGAATCTGGCAGTGGAGAGCTTTCTGCTTGGACTTTACCGTGAGCTGAGACTTGAGCGACTTTTTTGGCTGAAGAACCTTCATTACGGCTATCAAACGTACCCTGCCACTCTCCTTTATCTACGGTAGTTGGTGCGGTAGGGTCATTTAGCGGATTCAGCTGATTAAAGATCTGCCACGCCCTAGTTTTACCGTGCTTTTCGATTAAGGCATTTAATAGCTGTTGGTTAGCCAGTTCGGTATTAAAGTCACCAAAACGGTTACCCATAGAGCCAACAAAAATCATGGCAACGTCATAGTCTGTCCATGGTTTGGGCTCAAAGCCATTGTCATGGAACTGCTTAGGCAGCAGGATACTTTTATTTTGTAGCGTCTTTTTAATCCAAACATTCATGCCTTCGGCATAACCGCTCAAAATATCCCGGTCGGATTTTTCTAACGCAGCAATCTGACGCTGTATAGAGATAGGATCAAAATTGCGACGGATCTTTTTATCAAACTCAATAAAGTCTTTACCCAGCACTTCAGCAACCCGGCCTTGGGTCGAACGCTTGGCCATCTCCATCTGATACAGGCGGTCCTGCGCTACGGAATAACCGTAACCGTAAAACAGATCAAAACTGTTATCGGCATACACATGGGGGACGCCCCAGCTATCCCGCTTAATGGTCACGTCTGCAGCAAAACCTTCAATAGCAGGCAGTGCCAGAGCAAAACTGATACCTGCGGCCAATAATGTCTTTCTTAAAAGCATTGTATTTACCTTCTGCACGCAACAGATGGGTATCTGTTGCATCAATTATTTTTTTTGTGGCTGTGCAGGGCTAACTTAACAATCGGAATTATGTTATTTAATGACGGAGTTTTAAGCTTTTATTTCATAGGATAAAATAATGCTCGATTTTCGTGATTACGAATGCTTCTGCGTATTGGCTAAAACCCTGCATTTTCAGTCAGCAGCAGATCAATTGAATATCTCGGCACCGACGCTGAGTCGAATTATCAATCGAGTAGAATCTCAGGTAGGTACCAAGCTGTTTCAGCGCACCACACGTTCGGTGGCACTGACACCTGCCGGTATTATCTTTTACCAAAAGGCTGTGGATCTATTGGAACTGCATCAGCAGACCTGTGATTTTTATCAGCAGCTACCCTCAGGTAAAACCGGTAAGATCACGATTACCTACGGCGGCTTACCCATTGATTCCTTTTTGCCCGGCCTGTTGAAACGCTTTAAAGCCACTTACCCTGAGGTTGAGTTGCGGCTGGATCTGCAGCGCATTGATATACAAGAGGCCTTTTTGCTGGATGGTACTGCGGATATTGGTTTTTTCTCGGGCACACCTCGTCATTCTGACCTTCACTATGAGTGTATCCATAAGGAACCCTTGCTATTTATTACCGCAGCAGACGGGCCTTATGGCCAACACACGAGTATCAGCGCTGGGGAGATTGCCCAATTAGATATGATTCTGGGTAAGCCAGATCGTTGGGTCGATGTATACGAAGACCTCTTTCGTTTTATGGCAGCTAAAGAGCTGGATATCACCATCAGTCAACACGCCGATGATGTGGCTAGCGTGATGGCTTTTGTTACCGCAGGCCTAGGCCATAGTGTAATGCCCAAAGGCGAACCCAAATTGGCCCGTAAAGGTATCGTTTATCTGCCCATTGACGATTTTGACGGCCAAGTCCGACTCAATGCCGTTTGGCGACGTAATCGTATTAACCCAGTTTTAGAGAACTTAAAGGCGATGTTGCACTCCTCGCCTGAAACCAACCTCTGCAGTCAGAAGAAAACGCCCTAAAATATTTTTAAAATACACCTACAAAGTCGCGACACTGGTTATCTCATCTATACTTCATTCATGACTGACCAGCGATAGAACATAAGTTTCTACAAAGAACCTGTATACGACATGGATGGTCAGAGCTTCATCTTAAAACACGAAAAACTTCTGTTTACCGGTACAGTCAATTCACAATAAAAACTAGACCCATTGTCATCATTTACAGAAAGGGGAAGACCATGCCTACTGAAAGTGAAAAGCTGCACCCAATCTTAGATGCCATGACCACGACAATAACCGGCCTTCATGAGCATAAAAAAGACGAAGCCATTCGAAAAAAATTACTCGAACTGGAAAAATTACTGCACGAAAGCTTAGAGGAGCCAGAAGATAAAAATTCGAGACGATATTAAGACCCAAGGCTAACGGTTAATCCTTTGATGACTCCGTCAGTAAAGCAACCAGACAATAAAAAGCATAAAATAGACTAGCTCTGCGCAATACTGCTCATTTTAGATGCTGTCACTTTAAATACGGTTTCTTCAAAAAAGCAGCATTGCGCCTCACTTAGTCGTGAGCTTATCGGTTGTTATAGATCAGAAAACAGCTCATCGTTGCGTTAACCCTTAATCGCTTGACTGGGAAATGATACTTCCATCACCAGACACTCCTCTTCGCATATGAATGGACCATGCACCTCTCCCGGTGGGCGGCTGGCAAAGTGCCCGGCTTCTAGCCAAAGACCAAAAGCTTCATCGTACAACCGGCCAGATATAATATAGACCTCTTCAGGGTAATCATGAGACTTACCCCCAAATTCAGAGGTATCAGCTCCCGCTTTGAAGCGGGTTAGCCGCGTATAGTCACCGGTTTCCTGATCCATTGCGAGAGTAAGTTGTTCCAACATTCCAGAGCTGCCATCAATAACTTCCCAATGGTCAGAATTCTCTGCTGCTAAAACATTCCAGTAGGTTGCCATGCTCTTTGCCATAACGTTTAGTCCTTGTTCGATCCATCTAAAAATCACTCGCTAATTTTTAACATAACCAATATCCCTATATACATTTCTTTTAGGTCTAAATAAGCCACGGGAAGCAGATCTATACTGAATAGATAATGTGCCAAAACAGCTCATTGAGTAGGGGCAGTAAGATGAATAGGTTTACCAAAATTCCTGCGGCAATGATTATTGCAGGCGCAGCCATGCTAATCCCTAATAGCGGCTTAGCCTTTAATGTCGATTCCTTCTTTGATATTCATTACGAGATCAGCTTTGATGAGAAAACCCAAGGGCCGGAAATTACGGCACGAGTCACTGAGATCGACAGTGCAGATGGTGGGCAAAGGACAGTACAAACGGAAATGCTCTCCATGAGTCTTTCCAGCCATAGTCCAAAATCCGGTGTAAATAAACACAATATTACCCTTCGCTATAGCATCAGTAATATAGGTTCATCGGGACAGGACGGTGTTCGCTACGGCCATGTGGAAATTGATGTAACCTGCAAACCGAAAAAAAGTAAATGCGACATAAACGGCACTCGCTCTATGAGCCTGGAAGAGTATGAACATAGGGGACATGTCACCGTTTTGAAATAAAGGACATGTCACCGTTTTAAAATAGGGGCGCGCAACGATTGATCGATAAAACAGACGGCAATTCCCTTGCGGTCTGTTTCTCCTCATTCTTTTATCTCCACGTCTGTTTTTCATGCCCCTATCCCATCTAAACTCTGGTAGAATTCCCGCTTTACTCCTTATCATTGAGCAACGTCCCCTTTATGTCATTTATCTCTCTTGGTTTGTCCGAATTTCTGTTAAAAGCCCTTGCTGATTTGGGTTACGAACAACCCACTCCTGTTCAGGAAAAAGCGATTCCTGCAACATTGGAAGGCAATGATGTATTGGCTGCGGCTGAAACAGGTTCAGGTAAAACCGCTGGTTTTGTTCTGCCTATTCTGGAGAGATTACAAAATACACCGCCACCACGAGGCAATCTGGTATCGTCTCTGGTATTAGTCCCGACTCGTGAACTGGCCACTCAGGTTGAAGATGCGGTACGCCAATATGGCCGTTATTATCCTCGTAAGTTAAAAACCTTGGCGGTATATGGTGGCGTTTCCATCAATACCCAGATGCAGGCCATGCGCGGCGGTTGTGATCTGGTGGTTGCCACACCGGGACGTTTGATTGATCTGATGGAGCGTAACGCCATTGATCTGCGCTCAGTGAGAACTCTGGTTTTAGATGAAGCCGATCGTATGCTGGATCTGGGTTTCGCTGAGGAGCTGAATGAGGTGTTATCTCATCTGCCTCCTCAGCGACAAAACCTACTGTTCTCAGCCACCTTCCCTGAAGATGTTCGTTCCTTGATTAAGGAACTCTTACATAATCCGGTTGAGATCGAGATCCAACAAGAAAGCACCATTCCTGAGCAACTGGTTCAACGTGCTATCGAAGTTGATCACGAAAACCGCACCATGCTGCTCAAACACCTTCTGGAAGAAGAAAAATGGCCTCAGGTACTGATCTTTGTGGCCAGCAAGCGTACCGCTAATAATATTGATCTGAAGCTGCACCGTGCAGACTTCCCATCAAAAACCTTGCACGGCGATATGACACAAACGGAACGTCGTAATGCTCTGCAAGATTTCAAAGCGGGGAGATGTAAAATTCTTATCGCTACGGATCTGGCCGCCCGTGGTATCGATATTCCTAATCTACCCTGTGTTCTAAACTATGATCTGCCCCGCTCTCCTGCAGATTATGTACACCGTATTGGTCGTACCGCCCGTGCCGGAGAGATCGGTCAGGCGCTATCGTTTGTCGACCATGAAGGCGATGCTCATTTTAAACTGATCGAAAAGCGCAACCAGATCCAAGTACCGAGAGAACAGGTTATTGGCTTCGAGCGTTCTGAAGGCTTACCAGAAGATCAGCAAAAGAAGAAAGGTCCTGCACCGGTTAAAGGCATGCGTAAAAGTAAAAAAGATAAACTACGAGAAGCCGCCGCAGCAGCAGAAAGAACCAAGGGTATTTGGGCGCCTAAATCCTAAAGGTAAATTCAGCTTAAGCCTTAACGGCACTAAGCCCCGATAAATAAAATCAAAGAGAGGTCACTGATGGATCATCTACAAATACTAGGCTTTATATTTGTTGCCCTACTATTAGTCATCTCTCCTGGCCCTAATGGCCTTCTGATCGCCAAAACAGTACCAACCTCGGGAAAAGGGGCAGGATTTGCCAATATAGCCGGATTTCTTGCCGCATTTTACTTACACGGTAGTTTATCGATTTTAGGCATCTCGGTAATTTTAACCCAGTCTGCCGAAGCCTTTATGATTATCAAGATATTAGGGGCTATGTATCTATTTTGGATTGGTATCAAAGCATTAATCAGTGCCTACCGACACTCTGAGACCATTACTGATATAAAACCCACCAGTAAAAATAAAACCTTGGCAACATCCTGTTTAGAAGGCTTTTTAACCAATGCTTTAAATCCAAAGGTTTCCATGTTTTACCTTGCGGCATTCCCACAGTTTATCCCTGCTGGAGACAACGCCGTTGCTTATGCCTTTTTGCTGGTAACCATCCATTCAATCATGAATATGGCTTGGTTCTCCTCAATGGTTATACTCTTCTCACGCCTAACCACTGCTGCAAAAAACCAAACCTTTCAACGCTGGCTGAAAGGTGTCACAGGCGTAGTATTTGTAGGCTTTGGTGCAAAACTGCTGGTATTAGAAAGCAAATAATTATCAGCGCAGGAAGTGACTGATGTAAAATCTCAAAATAAAACGAGAGATTAAGACCCTGTAACGTTAGCTATTACCCTTTCGATCATCGAGTTCAATCTGCTGATCCAGTTTATTCAGCAAATTATGCAAATCCCGATATTCTTCAGCCGTTAAGGTATTAACCAAGCCCCCTTCCCACTCCAAAGCTTTCGGCACGATAGCGTTATACAGATCGACGCCTTTATCGGTCAGGCTTAAATGGCTGATACGGTGATCCTTCTGATCTTTGACCCGTAGAATATGCCCCAGCTTTTCCAAGTGCTGTACCGCACGGGAAACCTTAGCCTTATCCATTTTAGTACGCTGGCTAATATCCGTTGAGATCATGCTGTCTTGCTGCCCCAGCATAGCCAAAATACGCCATTCCGAGATCGTAATGCCAAACTCAGCCGAATAGATAGAAGACAGAGAGCAACTGATGCGTTCAGCCAGCTGATTAAAGCGATAAGGTAAAAAGTGTTCCAGTTTTAGCGATGCGTTAACTTTATCATTCATTATTATTTGCCGTTCGGTGAGCCGTACTCAAATAAGGACTATCTGCTTTAAAATATGCTTTAGATGAGGCAGCAGAGCCTTTGAGACAGCAAGGGATACCTGATTGTTGATAACAGATAGCGCCTATTATTCATTATTAGGGCGAAAATACCCTATTTCCCCCCTTTGCCACAAGCTATTTAGTTTCAAATGAGAATTATCGCTCGATAGAAAAAATCAGGGAAAGAGGAAAAACATTGATAAAATCTATAAAAATTGACTTGCGCCAAAGCAAAACTCTTTTTATGATTGTTTCAAATGAAACCATCTGGCCCCTTATATTGATCCAAAAGACGGCCAAGGCATCCAAGTTTAAACCGAAGAAAGGATAAAACGATATGAAACTGGCTACATTGAATCAGGGCCGTGACGGTCAATTAGTTGTCGTATCCCGCGATCTGAGTCAAGCAGTTATCGTGGCCGATATTGCTCCCACTCTACAAGCTGCTTTAGACAACTGGGCTGACACCGAGCCTAAGCTACAAGCGGTTTACACCCAACTGAATCAGGGCGAGCTGGACAATACCCTTCCTTTTGATCAAAAAGCCGTTGCATCACCACTGCCACGTACTTACCAATGGGCTGATGGTAGCGCTTATGTTAACCACGTAGAGCTGGTTCGTAAGGCTCGTAATGCAGAAATGCCTGTCACCTTCTGGACAGATCCACTGATGTATCAAGGTGGTTCTGATACTTTCTTGGCACCACAAGAAAACATCAAGGTAGCTGATGAAGCTTGGGGTATCGACTTTGAAGGTGAACTGGCAGTTATCACCGACGATGTTGCAATGGGTTCCACACCAGAGCAAGCTGCTGACAAAATCCGCCTGATTATGCTGGTGAACGATGTTTCTCTACGTGGTCTGATTCCTGGTGAGCTAGCCAAAGGTTTTGGTTTCTTCCAATCCAAACCATCCAGTGCCTTCTCTCCAGTAGCGATCACTCCTGACGAGCTGGGTGACAAATGGCAAGACGGCAAGGTTCACCTGCCTCTGCTAATGACCTACAACGGTGAAGCGTTTGGTAAAGCCAACGCCGGTGTCGACATGAACTTTAACTTTCCAGAGTTAGTGGCTCACGTCACCAAAACACGTCCTATGTCTGCCGGTTCTATCGTGGGTTCTGGTACCGTATCGAACAAGCAAGATACCGAGTTCGGTTCCGCCATTAAAGACGGTGGTGTGGGTTATTCTTGCCTAGCGGAAGTACGTATGATCGAAACTATTAACGATGGCAAACCAAGCACGCCATTTATGAAGTTTGGTGACAAGATCCGCATCGAAATGCTGGATGACAACGGCCAAAGCATCTTTGGTACTATCGAGCAAACGGTAGAAGAATATAAAGGCGCATAATCGCCTTATACTGCTAATCTTTTAATCCAATAGCAGTTTAAAATACTCCTGAAAAACCCGCTATTGCGGGTTTTTCCACATTATTCCCATCAGGAAATAGCCCCATGCAACTGTTCGATTATTTCCGTTCTTCTGCGTCCTATCGTGTCCGTATCGCCTTAAACCTTAAAGGCTTAGACTGTGAACAGATTGGTGTCAATCTGCTGAAAGGCGAGCATAAAGGCGATGATAATTTAGCCCGCAATCCACAAGGCTTTGTACCTTCATTACAGCTGGATACTGGTGAAAACCTAACACAATCCCTAGCGATTATTGAATATCTGGAAGAGGTCTATCCAGAAGTCGCCTTGCTGCCTAAAGACGCCCTAGGCCGTGCCCGTGTTCGTGCTTTGGCACAGATTATTGCCAGTGATATTCATCCCGTAGATAACCTACGAGTTTTGAAATATCTAACCGGTGAACTGGGTGTTACGGAAGAACAGAAAACACGCTGGTATCAGCACTGGATAGAAGAAGGCTTTAAAGCCCTAGAAGTACGCCTAGCTGAAGATGCTACAGGCGCATTCTGCCACGGCAACAGCCCAAGCTTAGCGGATATTTGTCTAGCGCCTCAGGTCTTTAACGCCCAACGTTTTAACGTTGATCTGACCCCATTTCCACGCATTATGGCGATTCATGCCGCTTTTGAAGCTCTGGATGCCTTTAAAAATGCCCGCCCAGAAAATCAACCGGATGCAAAATAAAACCATAAGTTTCAAACCTAGATTAAAGATCTGAATTGAAACGAATACGGCCGGTTATCTTTGAAATAGGATTCTCTGGCCGTTTAATGGCAGATGAAAGACTGAATCTGACTCTTCGACATTTCATGTGAATTTACCAGATTGAACCTGAACAAATACATATAAAGCAGTTTTATAATCAATACCGCTTTATTGTCTTTCAATATCCCTCTTCCCCTTATGTATCTTCTAGGATCTAACAGCTAACTACCGTTGTGATTCTGTTTACTCCAACAACGGCAATACTCTCAGCGCCTACGTTTAGCTCTTAAACGCTCTCGAACTTTATCGCTGGATGGTTTTGGCTTTGGACGCCATAGCGGGGTTTCTTCCCAGTTGTGAATAAAGCCCATTTTATTCTCAGAAACAATTACAGGTGCACTGTCTAATAGGGATCTTATTCTGCCTCGAAAACCATCACAAACAGATACTTGATCAGAAAGGTATTTTAAAACACAAAGACGGACATATAGCGTATTTTTTCGCTGCATATGGGACTTCAAAAGTGCCGTATCTTTTGGAATAAACAGATGAATATTTCTATTCCATACACGGTTATGGTGAGCACATAGATTACGAAGATGACTCAACGAATGAAACCAAGACTGCATAACATCAATCGAATTTATATCAAATTTCTTGGCAATTGCTTTTTGATCAACGCTTAACAAGTTTCCATACATCGTTGACCATGTACCAAAAGTAAGCACCTCTGCAATCATCCAAGATGGTGGGTACTTAGGAAAGGAATAGGTGTCATGGTAATGAGAAATAAAAACTTCTTTAGCAGCTCTGATACGCTCAAAAAATCCATCATATCCATAGTCTTCTGTCAGAATTGCCAAATTCATAAACCAATGCGGGCCATATTTACCAGACATATGTTCAGATAGTGCGGTTCTTAGTCCAATCTCAATCTTTTGAATTTCTTCAATAATTAACAACCTAAATTTACGATCAAACTCATACAGATCAATAATATCGGAAAACGATGTATTTTCTTTAAACGTCTTTGGCTCAATTACCTTTGGCTTGCGTTCAGCAGTTACCTTATAGAAAGGGTAAAAGTACCCCATCAGCCTGTAGTAACCAATAAAGGTAAGTGAATTCTGAGCTGTTTTTTCACAAGGGATATGAAGTCCACGGGACTCAAGCTTATGAATTAAGGAACCAGTACTTTCAGCTTCTTTACTATATTTCTTTAGCGGGTTGTTTTTATTGCTATTTTTACTAACCATCCATGATAACCCATAAATAAAAAGCAAAAAAAACCCGCCGATTTGCGCTAGTCATTTCTGACAAGAAGCGTGGCAGGTGTTGTTACTTCTAAAGATAACCCATATTCCTACACTCAAACAAGCCTAATTTGCTGAGTATCTAAACAAAAGCTTCTCTATATAATACTGCCTATTTCTCAGATCACCATTGCCTTTCCCTTACAGCAATCACTCCGTCTATTGACTTTACAAAAAACACGTCCTTAATAAGCTTTATCAAATGCTAACAATCAGCTTATGCCAATCCTGCATGGGCCGATGGGAAAACGGCATTGGTCAGATTTATCCTCCGCCTTTAGTCTATGTCTTATTCAAACACTGTTAGTACTTACTTACCTGATAACACAAGCGGAATCACTATGAGCACTGCCACAGCGAATAAAGACAATAAAAAAACCAAGCCGACTCAACAGAAAAAATCAGCCCCTGTATTGGCGGCTTCTGATCAGGTGGCGAACAGCCGTACTGAAAAAGATCTGTTAGGTAGTGCTCAGGTTCCGGCCCATGCTTATTACGGTATTCAGACTCAACGGGCGATGGCGAACTTTAATCTTTCGGGGATTCAGCTACAGCATTTCCCTAATCTGGTTAAAGCGTTGGCGATGGTGAAGCTGGCGACGGCGCAAGCAAACTTCCAACTAAAACAATTGGAAAAAGACCGCTTTGATGCGATTAGCTTTGCTTGCCAACAGATTATAGACGGTAAGCATCACGATCAGTTTGTGGTGGATATGATTCAAGGTGGTGCGGGTACGTCCACCAATATGAATGCCAATGAAGTGATCGCTAACATTGGCCTGGAATATATGGGGCGCAATAAGGGGGAATACCAATACTTGCACCCTAATAATGATGTGAATATGGCTCAGTCGACCAATGATGCTTACCCTACTGCGGTTCGCTTAAGCATTCTGTTAGATCATGGTCAGTTAGTGGCTAGTCTGCGCCAGCTTAAGAAGGCCTTTAAGGTTAAGTCCGTAGACTTTGCGGATGTAATCAAAATGGGTCGTACCCAGCTGCAAGATGCTGTTCCTATGACGCTGGGTCAGGAGTTCCGCAGTTACTCGTCAACATTAGGGGAAGATATTGATCGTATTGCCGATCTGTCTGATCTGTTCCTAGAGGTCAATTTAGGCGGTACGGCGATTGGTACGGGTATCAATACTGACCCGCAGTACGCTCACCTTGCGGTTGAGTGTCTGGCCGATGTCAGTAACTTTGGTTTCCGTCCTGCGGCTGACTTGGTAGAAGCCAGTTCCGATATGGGTGCCTTTGTGCTCTTCTCCGGTATGTTAAAACGTCTGGCGGTTAAGTTGTCTAAGATCTGTAATGATCTTCGTTTGCTATCCAGTGGCCCACGCACCGGTCTGAATGAGATTAATTTACCACCACAGCAACCCGGATCTTCCATTATGCCGGGTAAAGTAAATCCGGTCATTCCAGAGGCTGTTAACCAAGTTGCCTTCCAGATTACCGGTAATGATCTGGCCATTACGATGGCTGCCGAGGCCGGTCAGCTACAGCTTAATGTGATGGAACCTCTGATCGCTTATAACGTACTGGAGTCTATGCGTCTGCTATCCCAAGCCATGGAGATGTTGCGCAGTCGTTGTATTGAGGGAATTACCGCCAATGTGGATCATTGCCGCGAACAGGTGATTAACAGTATCGGTATCGTGACCGCACTGAACCCTTATATCGGTTATGACAATGCAACCCGTATTGCCAAACAGGCATTAGAAGAGAACTGTTCTGTATTGGACTTGGTGCGCAATGAAGGTTTACTGGATGAGAAAGCACTGGAAGATATTTTACGACCAGAGAATATGGTTGCTCCAAGCCGCCTGCGTCGTTAATCGCCCCAATCAGCACTAGATTCAGCATTAATAATAAGCCCCTATAGATGTGTTCTATAGGGGCTTAAATTTATAAATAAGGAATCAGGCGTCCGTCCTAGGTGATATCAACGCAGGCAAATAAACGATAAAGAACAGAGCAAAGGATACTATCCAGAACATTCCAGCCATATCATAGATAAAAGGCTTGCCCACTAGCGCCATAACGGGCACCCGAACAATCACGGCGATCAACATACAGTAAAACGCCAAATGCATAATCTTAGACAGCTTTAATGGTCGGCCTGTATGCCCCAAGGCAACCCGGCTCATCATCCCCAACGTTAACAAACCGATGGCCCCTGTTGTTAGGGTATGGATATATAAAAATGGCGATAAACCGGTAAACGGTGTGGCCGCTCGTAAAGCAAAACCTAGGGCAATACAGAGATAACCCAAATGCAAAATCCACAACAGGGGATTTTTCAGATACGCGACATCAAACCATGCTCCAACCCTAAGCAATAATAGGATAGCCAGTAGGCCAGACAATAGATAAGCCCAAGGCGCTAAGGGTTGCCAAAGATCGTTTAGAAATAACACCACAGCAGCAGGGATAACCGCTTTTTCGATCCAAGCAATACGCTTGCCACGATAATTTGGCGTGGCTTTTTCGGTGAAAAAAGGAATCACCCGACCACCAATAATTAACATGATCAGGACAACCAGATTCAAGGCGCCATAAATCCCCATATGCGACATGCCCGGCGCGATGCCTAATACATCAAAATGCACCAGTAGGTTCATCAAGAAAAATAGACCACAAAAAATCACAAATACCAGATTACGTATATTGCCACTTTTTAAGATGGGTTTACCGATAGCAAGCGTTAATAGGGGGAAAAATGCCAGATCCACAGCCGCAATAAGCCCTGGAGGAGCAGCCGTAAAAGGTAAGATACGCGCCAGCAACCAAATCAGAACGAGAAAAGCCAGAGCATTGCCGTATAAGGTTTTCTGCCCCGTCCAATTACCTACTGCCGTCAGCAAAAAACCACTAATAATGGCGCTGGTAAAACCAAAGATCAGCTCATGGCTGTGCCAAAGAGTGCCCAGGTAATAAGAACTCCCTCCTATACCTCTCAGCTGCAGCACCCAAGCAAACATTAAAAAAACAGCAAATAAACTGCCTAATAGAAAAAATGGCCGGAATCCAATAGAGAAAAAGGCCTGATAGGAAAATCGAAACTGCGAGATATAAGCGGACATAGCGCCTCCCAAAAAGGTTACAGCGCCATTGTAACGAATAGCGAATGAGTTTACTTCGCATTAATCAACAAGAGTCAGGAGTATCTGGAACTAAAAGCCCCTAAAGATAAGGTCGGATGCTTTAATAAACCGTTATCTTAATAAATAATCTGCTTAATAAACTATCAGCTTAAGAAATCATCAACGTACGGAAAAATCATCCACGTAAATACATTCGACGCTATCCACGACCACGGCGTCAACACGGGATAAAGGTGATCCCTTCCATAACCACTCCATAAGGCTATCGACTCGCTCACTGTCTCCTTGGGCATGAACCAATACAGAACCATCTTCCATATTCATTGCCCAACCCAATACACCCAGTTTCTTTGCCTGCTGCAAGGTGTTTTTCCGAAACCACACCCCTTGAACCCGACCGGTTACCTGGGCTGTTTTAGCAACAATACTCATAGGTACCTCAAATTTTCCCGAATAATCATACTGTATTTAAAAGCCGTTACGAATGCTACTGATTAACAGAAGGCTCTATTGCTAAAAGGCCCTTCGAACTCATAGAAGGGCCTGCAGCAAACGATCAATTAATGATTAAACAGTGTATCCGCCGAAGGATTAAAACCCTCTTGCCCCGCTTGTTCATAACGCTGCAAAGCCTCCACCGCAGCGGGCCAAAGTAAAACAGCATCATGACGATCCCCTGACTTTGGCAATACCGATGGAATCTTCCAAGGTAATAATGAAAACAATTGCCACATGGTTAAGCCTGATAAGTCTCGGGCCAGATGCCAGCCATTTTTCTTGCTACGGATAATTAATCCACCTTCTTCTAAGGTATTCAGAACTGACTTTTGCTGTGAAAAACTTAACGAAGATAAAATACTTTTAATTTCATCATTGTCCACCTCATTGCCTTGCTGCCATCCCTTATACAGCATATGTAACAAGTTTAATGCGACGATAAATTCCAGCTTATTTTTCTTACTCCAATGCATCTGAAAGCGATCCAGCCCCATCACAAAGGTGGCACCTAATAACACTAGGTTCCAGCTGATAAAGATCCACAGTAGAAACAAGGGAACCGCAGCAAATGCCCCATACACCACCTGATACGATGGAGAATGGCTGATAAATTGAGTGAAAATTGACTTCGCAAATTCAAAACTCAGTGCCGTAAAAAAACCGCCCAAGAGAGCGTGTTTCCAATCGACCTTGCAATTAGGCACAAACCAAAACAGCATCATAAATGCCAGCGAAGAGGTCACGATGGGCAAGCACTGCAAAATAAACCCGGTAATCCCCAGAGTATCTGTCGCGCTTAAAAACAGCTTATGAGACAACACATAAGAACTAAAACCAAAACCTGCACCAATCAGTACCGGCCCTAGCGTTAGAATGGACCAATAAAGTAAAAAACTACTGACACCCTTACGAGATTCTTCGATAGACCAGATTTGATTAAATGCTTTTTCAATGGCCGACATCATCAATACAGAAGTCACCACCAGAATTAAGCCACCCACTGCCGTAAGACTGCGGGCTTGACGGGCAAAGTCACTTAAATAACCCTGTATCGCCTGACCACTCTCTGGTAGAAAATTACTGAATAACAGATCCTGAACCTGATCCCCTGCCGCCTGTACACTGGGCATCGCAGAAAGAATACCGTAGGTCACCGTCATAAAAGGAACGATCGCAAACAGTGTGGTATAGGTTAAAGATCCTGCCGTTTTTTGACATTCGTTCTTCAAAAAACACGTCACTACGTAGCGAATCAACCCTGGCCAATAGCCTTTTATCTTCTTGATGCTCTTACTCATGAACACCATATACACATCTCCTGTTTTCGTATGCCGCTCAGGTGGTTAGAATAGCACCTATTATACGTTGATCTGAATCAAAGGATAACCGATGTCTACTGTTACGCTGTACCATAATCCTCGTTGTTCCAAATCTCGCGCCACTTTAGCTCTGTTACAAGAGAAGGGTGTTGAGCCACAAGTTCGTCGTTATTTGGACGAACCACTCAACGAACAAGAGATCCGTAGCCTGCTGACTAAGTTAAATATCAGAGTGATCGAGATGATGCGTACCAAAGAAGCAGAATTTAAAGAGCAAGGTCTAAGCAAAGAAAGCGATGACAAAACGTTGATCGCAGCGATGGTTGCTACACCTAAGTTAATGGAACGCCCTATTGCTGAAACAGCGTCTGCTGCGGCAATTGGTCGTCCTCCAGAAAATGTACTGGATATTCTGGCATGAGCCAGCCCTACGTCCTGATACTGTATTACTCTCGTCATGGTGCTACACGCACCATGGCCGAGCAGATTGCCAGCGGAGTAGAATCCGTTAGTGGTATCGAAGCCCGTTTACGCACCGTGCCAGAACTATCCTACGAGTGCGAAGCGGTCTCAGATAGCATTCCTGAAACCGGCGATCTTTACTGTAGCAGTGATGATCTACGTTACTGCAGTGGTTTATTACTGGGCAGTCCTACTCGCTTTGGCACTATGGCATCACCGTTAAAGTATTTCCTGGAATCCACTAGCACACTGTGGATGAATGGAGCCTTGGTGGACAAACCTGCCGGTGTTTTTACTTCCAGCTCCAGCTTGCATGGCGGTCAGGAAGCAACGCTGCTTTCTATGATGTTGCCGCTGATACATCACGGCATGATATTAGCGGGTGTGCCCTACAGTGAAACAGAGCTGCTAAACACCCAATCAGGTGGTACGCCCTACGGTGCAAGCCATCTTGCAGGTAAAGACAATCAACGCAACGTGGACGACAGCGAATTAAAGATCTGTTTTACCCAAGGTCAGCGTATTGCCAACCTAGCCCTAAACCTTAAAAACTCGCAGACTGAACGATAAATCAGCAGGAAGTACCATGAAAAAGATGACACAAAGGCTAGAGGCCGGTAAAGATATCGCTAAACTGGCTGAAAAAGGCCGGATTTGGGTATTGGTCTGCTTTATTGGCATGTTTGTCCTGTTGATCGGTGACACAGTACTCTTCCCAACAGAGGGAGCCCGTACCTGGGTGATCGTTCTGTTTCAAACATCCTTACTGATACTCTTTATTCCTGGTGTATGGAAACGTCATCCTCGTTCCCATGCTTGGCTTTGTTTTGTCAGTCTGTTTTATTTTATGCAGGGTACGACTCAGGCATTTGTGCCAGGGCATGAAGCGTTTGGCTGGATTCTAGCCATACTGTCCATGACACTGTTTTGCGCTGCGATGATGTTTTCTCGCTGGGAAAGTATGCGCATTAAGGCACTGCAGGCAGGTAGTACTAATCAAGAAGGCAACACGGACCAAGAAGCTCAGACTCAGACAGCCTCCGAGTCAAAGAGTGAACCACAGCAAGAAAAGAATTGATTTATTGAATGCTTATTCATTTTATCTAATGGCATTCTGAATCATCTGTTTTGTTGCCATACCTGCTTTCTCAAGCGTATGGCAACAAAACACGATTCCCTGTCTGTAAGATCATCCTCAATACTCCTACGTTAGTGCTAACCGTCAACAAAGTAACCATCCTCTCATCGCGCAGAATATTGGAACTGTATTCACTTAATAGGCTCTTAAGATGGTATTGTTACGCTGTCGCAGCGTAAGTAAAACAGATATCAGCTCTTTATTATTGATCTTGGATTCAAGTAATAAGCACCTAAGTCGTCGAGATAAGCATAATGCTAAAACGTTGTTTTGTAGTTTCTTTCACTTTTATCGTCTTTGGTCTACTTGGCGTTAAACCCGCTATAGCAGCCAATTCGTCCGTTGACTTCAACAGCAGTCAAACGCTACCCGCTTTTATCACCAGTTTACAAGCGGCTGCAAAACAAGGACGCGCTCTAGCACAATATCGTTTAGCTCTTGCCTATGACACAGGTAAAGGTATTACACAAGATTACGCGCAAGCGGCTTATTGGTATGAGAAATCAGCGGAACAAGGCCATGTCTTAGCTCAATATAATCTCGCGACCATGTACGACAAAGGCCAAGGCGTTGAGCCGGATAATGCACTTGCGATGAAGTGGTATCAAAAAGCCGCTCGCCCCGACAGTATTGTTGCTCAGTATTATTTAGGTGAAACCGATGGGTACGGTAACCGAATACAACAAAGCCATTCACCCGAAATTCAACGCATGTTACAAGCGGCGGAGCAAGGAGACGCTCAGATTCAGTTTAGCCTAGGTTACGCGTATTACTTCGCCAAAGGGGTTCCAAGAAACTTTGTACAGGCCGCTTACTGGTACCAAAAAGCGGCGGAACAAGATCACAGCCAGGCACAATTCAATCTAGCGGTAATGTACGGTAAGGGTAAAGGCGTACCAAAAGATCTTTCTATTGCTATCTATTGGTTTCAAAAATCAGCCGAACAAGGGGATGCTATTGCTCAGTTTAATCTTGGACTGGCCTATTACTTTGGCAAAGGGGTGAAACAAGATTTAACCTTAGCGGCTCACTGGTATCAAAAAGCGGCTGAACAAGATCATGTCAATGCCCAGTTTAACTTAGGTAATAGCTATCACTATGGCCGAGGAGTGGCACAAGATAACATCCAAGCGGCCCTGTGGTTTGAAAAAGCGGCAAAACAAAACCATATGGATGCCCAACTCAACCTAGGCTCTCTCTATTATTTTGGCAAAGGTGTAGAACAAAACCACCGTCAAGCGGCATTCTGGTATCAAAACGCAGCAGATCAAGGCCATGCCCAAGCACAGTACAATCTGGGAGTGTTATACGATAAAGGCAAGGGTGTTCAACAGGATTATGTGCAGGCAATACATTGGTATTTAAAATCTGCCGAACAAGGCCACAATCAAGCCCAATATAATTTGGGCCTTGCTTATCTTCGTGGCGAAGGCATTAAAATGGACGTGACTGAAGCCCAGTATTGGCTACAAAAAGCCGCAGAACAGGGCAATAAAAATGCATCCGCTATATTAAATAATATAAAATCGATAAAATAGACGACAGATCAAAAGATAATAATGACAAATCAGTAGACACTAACCAATGGCTTTGGAGTTTTCATTAAATGTTAGTAGGGTTTCAGCATTTCAAAGCCATTGCTTTAGGCCTGTCGTTTATAGCACTACAGGGACTAAGTCCATTATTAATAGCGGCTACGTCTGTATCTGCTTCATCTTCACTCTCTTCCATATCTCAGTCCATTATAAAAGTAAGACAAGCGGCCAGAGAAGGTGATGCCCAGGCTCAATACCAACTAGGCCTTGCCTATACCAAGGGCGAACTTATTCAAAAGGATCATAACCAAGCGATATATTGGTATCAAAAAGCCGCACAACAAAAACTACCGGAAGCGACCTATAGTTTGGGCAGTGTTTATTATTATGGTCTTGGAGTAAAACAAGATTATGGGCAAGCCGTTAACTGGTTTCAAAAGGCCGCCGAAATGGGCTCTGCAGAAGCGGAATATAGTTTAGGACTGGCCCATTATTATGGTGTTGGAACTCCACAGAATTATTCCCAAGCCGTTAACTGGTTTCAAAAAGCAGCGGAACAAGGCTTAGTGGAAGCGTATTACAGCTTAGGCGTTGCTTACTATTTTAATTCCGGTATCAAACAAGATTTTTCCCAAGCAGCTCACTGGTTCCAAAAAGCCGCACTATATGGTCACAGTAATGCGCAATATAATCTGGCCGTTATGTACAGCAACGGACAAGGCGTTCAGTTGAATAAAGCCCTAGCCACAAGCTGGTACCGGCAAGCGGCCCAACAAGGGCATACAAAAGCAATCATGACATTAAAGTCAGATAATACTAATCATTGATATCCACAACTCGTTTACGAGGAGGACGGGGTTTTAAGCTTTCTTCCATGGCATCGACCACTTGATTTCGCCCTCTATCCTTGGCTAACACCAGAGCCTGATCGGTCAGATCCAATAACTGTTCTTTATCCATAGAGTCATCAGGTATCAAGGAACAAACCCCCACACTAATCGTCACCTTATCTGAAACACTAGAACGATTGTGAGGTATTGAGATGGACTCGACTAACTGGCGACACTGTTCTCCCATCATCAATGCCCCTGCCGATGGTGTATTAGGCAGCAATAAAGCAAAGGTTTGCCCATCAAAGCGCGCAAAAAGATCACCCGGACGATGCACCGTAGATTTCACAAGCTCTGCAATATTTCTTAAACACTCATCCCCTTGTAAGCGCCCATTCAGCTCGTTGTAATGTTTAAAACAATCCATATCAAACATTATCAGCGCCATGGCTTGATGTTCTCGTCGAGTACGTTTCCACTCTTGATCAAAAGATATATCGAAGAAATGACGATTAGAAATCCCCGTTAAACCATCTGTTTGTGACAGGTGATCCAACCGTTTATGGCTCAGACTGATTTCATGAGACTTCTCTTTAATAGCCACCGATTGATCAACCTCACGCCGAGAGACCATACGTATGTAAGCCGCTAAGCCGCCAGTAATCATCATCCCCATTAACATGACAATGTAAGCAAGCTGGCCTTTGCGTTCATGCATAAAGCCTTCAGAAGGAGCCACCACTAGCTGCCAATTATGACCACCAAGATTATTGATACCAAAACGCTGCTGCATATCCGGCACAGCGGATGTCACAGGTTGCTGAGAAAACAAGACAGAAGATTCAAACCCCCGACTCTGCTGAGTATTTAAATCAAACAAGGTGACATGCAAACCCGCTATTCTAGAACTCGCAATCACATCACGCATAATCGTATGTATCGAGAATTCCCCTACAACAACACCTTTCAGATTCTCCACTCTTAAAGATCGAGTATCCGTATCACCACCAAACACAGGTAAAACAGCCAAAAAATCTCTCCGATCACTCTGTAAGTTGAGAGATTGGCCTCTAAGGGAGAGAGGATCACTCACTTCTAACCCGCCTCGCTGTACCGCTCTGCGGATCGCTTCTATCTGTATGGGATGACCGGCTAGATCCTGACCGAGGAGACTCCTAGAGGCGGGTTCACGATAAAGCACAGGAAAGTGCACTTTCCGATTACGGGCAGGAATCTTATTGCTATTACGAGAAGGCTCTCTTAATTGATATCCCTTAAACTCAGACTGCACCTGCTGTTCAAATTGCTCCCGTTGAGCCGCAGAAACCAGAGGTGCCCACTGAAGGCTCAAAATATGGTTATGTCGGGAGAGCGTCTCTGAGGCTAATCGCTCAAACGCTTGTGCTTTAACGGGATAACCACTATCAAACAGACCTTTGACAATATATAGGGCTTCAAAATTGATAAAGAGCTCTCGGGAGATCTGATAGGACAACTCCTTCATCTCAGCTTTAATCTGCACCCGAACTGCATCATCACGTAATTCAGCGACACTCCAAGCCAAAATCGCTGATAACGAAAAACCAATCACCAACGTTATATAACTTGATCGGTTAGAGTAAGTCTTCATCCTCTCTCCCCCTCAACAACGTGCGAAGCCGTCTGTTGCAAATAGGCACTACAGCCATAAGGAATCTCTGAAAATTATTCACTTTAAGTGGATTTCTTTCTCAGTATATGACGTTCCAGCATGATTCACCGGATTCATCACAAATTCCACAAACAGATCAGTCGTAAACAATTATTTACACCCCCACTATAAACTAAAGAAAAGTTAACGCTCAAAGCCCTCTTAAATAGGGGGCTGCAGAGATATTCACAACACAATGGCAAAAAATCTATCCACTTTAGACACCTGTCACTTCATAAAATAAGGTTAAGCTGTTTTATCTTATTTTTTTGATATTGACAGTTAATAGTCCTGTATGTGTGTATTTTTCAGTTATTTCAACTAAACATCCTTTGGTAACATAGTCGTGTAATCTGGTAACACCAAAGTCTCACACGACCTTGGCACGCACTATGCTAAAAACATGTAACTGCCTGTTTTAATTGATATTTTCAATTGTTGGCATACAATCTGTTATTCATTACCCCTAACTGCATAGGCAAGGCCATATGACGTAACCATCCTCACGTCATTGGCTTGCGCATTAGGTATTTACCACCCATACCTAAATAAACAGCACTACTGTTCATACAGAACAGGGGCCTGGTACCGCCAAAAGCGAACCAGCGAATAAAGGGCCAAAAGCCTGATAATAAAAAGGAGTACGCCATGAACGTATTTAGCCATCCTGATTTTGACGAGCACGAAAAGGTGCTTTTCGGTTGTGATCCTGAATCCGGCTTAAAAGCAATCATTGCAGTCCACAACACCAACCTTGGCCCAGCCTTGGGCGGTTGTCGCATGTGGCCTTACACCAATGACGATGAAGCTTTACGAGATGTTCTAAGACTTTCTCGTGGTATGTCCTATAAATCAGCTCTTGCTAACCTGCCATTAGGCGGTGGTAAAGCGGTGATTATTGGCAACCCTCGTGAAATGAAAACACCGGAACTCTTAAAAGCCATGGGCCGCTTGATTGAGTCGGCCAATGGGCACTACATCACGGCTGAAGATTCCGGCACCAGCGTAGCGGATCTAAAAATCATGGCAGAGGAAACCAGCTACGTCGCCGGTATCCACGAAAAACACTGCCTGGATGGCCACCTTCGTAGTGGCGACCCTTCTCCTTCTACTGCATACGGTGTTTTTGTAGGCCTTAAGTCCGCCGTTCAACACCGCTTAGGCCGCACCGATCTAACGGGTTTAAAAGTTGCCGTTCAGGGCGTTGGCAATGTGGGCTTTCGTTTAGCGAAACAGTTAAAAGAGGCTGGCGCTGAACTTTGGGTCACCGATATTTATGACGATATGGTTCAGCGTTGCGTCAACGAACTGGGTGCAACAGCGGTATCTGCCGAAGAGATCTTTGGCCTAGATGTCGATGTTTTTGCGCCTTGCGCACTGGGCTCCGTACTTAACGACGATACCATTGCTCAATTAAAGGCAACGGTTGTCGCAGGCGCCGCTAACAACCAACTGGACAATGATGACCGACACGGCGAACAACTGCGCCAACGAGGCATCCTGTATGCACCAGATTACGCCATCAACTCCGGTGGCATTATCGATGTCTGTTACGAGCGTTTAGGTAATGATGATCCTGACGCACTTAACAAACACATCGAGTCTATTCATGACACCTTGATTGAAATCTTCACCCGCGCCGAACAAGAGCAAAAACCAACTCATGTTGTGGCTGATGCGGTGGCTAAAGAGCGGTTTACCAACCCCAAGAAGATTCATCAAGCAGCATAAATCCAATTTCATCCTTTACTGCCCGGTTATCCACTGGGCGGTAGATATGAGCTAATGCGTAAAATTCGAGGAGAATCTCGTGTCCAACACAACGACAACAACAAGCGCCACAAGCCATCAAGGCTTAAATTGGTCTTCCCGCTGGGCATTTATTTTAGCGGCTACCGGTTCTGCGGTAGGTTTAGGTAACATCTGGAAATTCCCTTACATTACTGGCGAAAACGGCGGTGGTGCTTTTGTTCTGGTTTACTTGGCTTGTATTCTTGCCGTTGGTTTACCCATCCTGATCGCCGAAGTGATGCTGGGTCGCATGGGTGCTAGAAGCCCTATCGCCAGTATGCGCGAACTGATCAAACGACATAATGCTAGTGCGGGTTGGGTCTCTATCGGCGCTATCGGTACTATTGCAGCCTTCTTGATTCTTTCCTTCTACAGCGTGATTGGTGGCTGGGCCATCAACTATGTGAGCTATGCCGTTTCTGGTGACTTTGTCGGTCAAACCAGTGACGCCATTGGCGGCATTTTTGGCGCTATGCTGGCTGATCCAGTAACACTGCTGTTCTGGCACAGTATCTTTATGATGCTGGTGATCTTTATTGTTGCTCGCGGCATTAAAGCCGGTCTGGAAAAAGCGGTTACTTACTTAATGCCAGCGCTGTTCGTGATCCTGATCGTTATGGTCGCTTACGCGATGACAACCGGTCACTTTGGTGAAGGCGTTAGCTTCCTGTTCTCTCCTGATTTCTCCAAACTGACCACTGAGGGCGTATTAACCGCACTGGGCCATGCATTCTTCACCCTAAGCTTGGGTACTGGTGTAATGATGGCTTACGGTTCTTACCTGGATGAGAAGATCTCTATCGCCAAAACCTCTATGGCAGTAGGTATTATGGATACTGGTGTAGCTCTGATTGCAGGTCTAGCCATCTTCCCTATCGTATTTGCAAACGGCATGGAGCCGGGTGCTGGCCCAGGTCTGATCTTCGTATCCCTACCAATGGCTTTTGGTAACATGGCTATGGGTACTCTGATCGGTTCACTGTTCTTTATCCTGCTGGTATTTGCAGCACTGACTTCTGCAATTTCTCTGCTGGAACCTTCTGTAGAATGGCTGGAAGAGCGCAGCGGCTTTAACCGTACTGGCGCAACCATCATCGCAGGTATTGGCGTATGGGTACTGGGTATTGCTTCGATTCTGTCTCTGAACGAATGGTCTGGCGTACACCCTCTAGGCATGTTTGCAGCCTTTGAAGGTAAAACAATCTTTGATCTACTGGACTACCTGACCGCTAACATTATGCTACCTCTGGCAGGTCTGCTAGCAGCCTTGTACGTTGGCTGGATAATGAAGAAAGAAGACGTATCTTCTGAGCTGGAAATGTCTGAAGGTCGCTTCAACCTATTCTGGAACATCACTCGCTATGTAACTCCAGCAGCAGTAGTTCTTGTAATGCTTAACGTTATTTTCCCTAACCTATTCTCATAATATATTTAGGCAAGAACGTCCCGAGTTGTAAAAGGTTTAGCAACTAAAAAGCCCCAGCCAAATGGATTGACTGGGGCTTAAGACTCCTGAAAAGCCCTGATATTATCCTGCTAAAGGAAAGTATCGGGGCTTTTTGGTTTTAATTTAGCGTACATAAATAGAGGTAAAACTAGTAGGATAACTGCCGGTTCCCTCAATCCACAAAAGATTTGGGTTAATATTATATACAGCTGAATGTTGCCCAGGATGACCCAGTTCTGGCAGGCCTAGAAGATTATAATCCCCCCCCCCCACGGTACAATCACTTACTTCAAAGTGCACCAATGTCGTATTCAATAAACTACTTGAGCCCTCATCCCATTTTATACAAGCTTCTGGAGCATCTCTATTCATATGATCAAAGGTTGAATAATAGTATCTGACGGGCGTTCCAGACATTACTTGCAGCTCTGACGATTGCTGCCTTAAAACCAGCCAAGCCTCATCAGAAATAGCACCTTCATAAGCCTCACTGCCATTATCCATATCCGTAAAAGAGAGCGCCCCCTGAAGATCATAGGTTGTTTCCATCGGCACTTGATATTGTCTATTTTGAACAAGAGTCCAGCCGCCACCTTTTGTCTCCATATCACAGAATGTAGTAAATGGCTCCACCCCCCCCTGACCATCAACATCCAGCTCATAGAGTCCAGAGACAGCCTCTGGGTCAGTACCCTTAATAGCTTTACATGTTTTACCCAGAGGGTCAGGAATAGAATCAAGAACCAAGGTTATACTATTAATACCCAGGGCTGTAGAAACGACATCTTCACTATCCGAAAGCTCGCCTTTTGATGCACTAACCCTAACCACTCCAGCAATTTCATGCTTTTTCAGAAAACCAACCGTACCAAAGTTGCTGCCGGTAATACCGGCGGATACACCATCAATAAAGACTTCTGCACCAGATTGGGCTTCACCGTTTTGATCTAATACATTAATAGATAGAGTCGCAAGCAGATTACCAGAAAAAGCATACTCTTCTGGAATACCTACCTCGCAAACTCCAACAGTATTCGTAGCAGCAATTGTGATCGTACCATCACAAGCGGAGAACTCTGTTGGGGTGCCACTGGTTAGATCCAAGAATGTTAAGTAGGCCGTAACTGGAAGCGTTAGATCATTATTAAACAGATGTTGAGCGTAGTAAGTTCCATTCTCTCTCTGCTGAACGATCAATTGCTCATCTTGTGGCTCACTACCAGCATCACCGTCTACCAGACGTACATTTAGATTCACCATATTGATATCACCAATATGATCAATCACTTCCTGAGGAATATTAAAGGTAAAGAAAGGCTCGTTAAACTCTGTCGTTTCGACAGTCACATCTGCTTGAAGACTGATAATATCAATATCAAATATGGTGCCCTCAACCGATAAATCGAGAGTCTGTTCACCCACTTCACTACGACCTATCAGAATACTGCCGTTATAAAACCTTACATCGTAGCTATGCTCACCGCCTGGTATAGATAAGAGTACGTCTGCGATACCCGTATCCTTATTGACAGCAAAGAAATGCTCCTCACCGTCAATAACAACACCGATTGTCGGTTCGTCGATAGCAACCAACTCTTCTGGTGGATACTCTAGACTCAGCTGAGACGGTGTCATCACCGCTTCAATATCCACAATGGTTTCACCAATAACGGGTTCTAGCTCCATTGGCAGACGAACTTCATCGGTATCCGAAATCACATATTCTGCCAGCATACCGATATATTGCTGATCCGCGCGAATCACACTTAAAGTGAAGTTATAAGTTGCAGGGTCTAAGGTAACGGTTTTTTGTGAGGCTGCCATACCGGCCTCATCAACAACCATCGGCCATTCAAAGCTAAACTCTTCACCTGTTACCGTATTTTGAGCAACCAGAGTCGCATCATAATAAGTAACGGCAGAAGCGGTCGGTTGGGATTCACCTACTTCAGGATCAGATGCTTGCGCTTCTGGTGCATTATGATCTACCCGGCCTTTTAACAAAGCAGCAAAGACAGAATCCACGGGAACGTCGATTTTAGAAACTGATGGTTGAGGTGCAGGTGTTTCTATCTCGGCAGAATCAGAGCCACCACCTCCACCGCAAGCGGTTAACGCAGCTGTAACTGCAGAAGCAAGGACTAAAGGTAAGAATTTCTTAGAGGTATTATTAGTAAATAAGCGCATGCTTGAAAAGATCCATTTTAGTTATAAGACATCCATGAAGCATGCATCAAAACTAAAAAGTGCTTATAAAAGCAGCTGCATCCTGCAAAATATCAGACACTAATCGTCTGATGCCATTCCATGGTGATAAGAGTATCGGCAGGGTTTTGGAAGGCTTTAATTTTTTATATAAAATATTCCATGGGCATCTAAAAAAGCCTTCTAAAAAGAAGGCTTAAATACAAAAAAGAGTAATCGTTACTGCTCTCTGTTATTTACTCTGGCATTTTAGGAGTCAATAAAATAAGCAGATCATCCTTCTCTTCTCTTTTCGATTGATACTCTATTGCGATCTGCTCAAGTAAAACCTCAGGGTCGACCTCTTGCTTTCCAAAGAAAACCCCTAAGTGAGGCTTAACCGCTAAATCTGG
Organism: Oceanospirillum sp.; assembly: GCA_047518265.1. Lineage (GTDB taxonomy): Bacteria > Pseudomonadota > Gammaproteobacteria > Pseudomonadales > Halomonadaceae > Oceanospirillum. The sequence continues at coordinate 115,389 of JAKZRG010000055.1, read as the reverse complement.
ATAACTCGGATAAGATAAACGCCCCATAGCACGCATTAGATGCTTCACCAAAGCCTGTACAGATCCTTTATTGGCCTCGGGCAATAACATACACATTTTATTACCTGAAAAACGAGCAGCAAACTCTGGTGTTTCAACCATATGTTTAACAATTTGCCCGATATGTATCAGTACTTTTTCACCAATTTGCTTGCCATATTTAGCATTGATTTCAGATAAATTAGTAATCTCTAACAGCATCAAACCATAAGGCTTTTTGCTCTCTGCACTACGGGACATCACTCCCATTAGGTATGGTAAAAAGCAGATACGCTGCATTAACCCTGTACCAGAATCCAACATAGATTCCATCTGAGCATCGGCCAGCATCTCTTGCATTTGATCTGCCTCTGCCATTCGATCCGTCACATCATGACCGACAATAAGCAGCATACTCTGGCCTTCAATATCCACATACTGTAGCTGCAATACATAGTCTCTTAAGCCTGCCAACTTAGAAACCAGTACAGTATTCATAGACATTGATTGCTTAGAATCAGACGCTAACCCCTCAATTAAAGCTCTAAGCTCAGGGGCTAAAAATTCAGGTAACAGAAGGTGAGGAGGTAACTGACAGATCTCCCCAGGCTCATAACCCAGAGACAATTCTGCTGCAGAGTTGCTATAAACAAAATTTAGATCAACAGGATCTAACAGCAGCAATAGTTCTTTTGACTGAGCTATCACTGCACCCATTACTTGATCAGATACAACGGCCATCACGCCCTCCTTAAGCTTTTCTTAAAGATTGACAGTCAAGCTGCAAGCCAGGCCTTTATTTCACAGAGTCCTCACTGTAAAGCAATCGCTTACTCAATCTCGTTCAGAAGTAATCTCAACACTACCATCGCAACGTTTCTCGCACAAAAGGTATTGTTAATCTACGTTTAGCCATCAGTGATGCCTGATCAAGATGAGACAACATATCAAACAACTCTTTCAGAGTTCTTGGGCCTCGATGCAGGATATATTTTATAACATCTTCTGTTAATTCTAGCCCACGCTCTCTGGCTCGCAGTTTTAACGCATCACTTTTTTGCTCATCTGTAAGATTTTGCAGAGATAACGTAACCCCCCAAGCTAAGCGAGAGGATAAATCAGGCAACTTAATACCTAGCTGAGCAGGAGAAGCATCCGCAGATATAATCAGATAACGACCTGCATCACGCATACGATTAAAAAAGTGGAATAGCGCTGTTTCCCATTTGGCACGACCCGCAACTAAATGCAGATCGTCAATGCAGACTAGATCTAAATCTTCCATTCCATCCAAAAGGTCAGGCGATAAAAGCGCCAGCTCTTCCAAAGGCAAATAAACAGATCGCAAACCCAGGCTGTCAGCTAAATGACACACGGCTTGAAGTAAATGACTTTTGCCTGAATCTTCACCACCATAAAGGTATTGAAAACTCTCGCCACACCCTCTTATTTGAGATTGCAGCGCATCAACCAGATAAGCATTATCGGCAGGCAAAAAGTTAGCAAAGGTGGCGTCATCGCGAAGACCAATGCTTAAAGACAGTTGTGATGATTGGAAATCAGCCATATTTCAATGACTTACTCTATAGGGCAAAATATTACCTATAAGTTATCTGCTTTAGGCTTCAAAAGAAACCCTTTTGTTCATTTATACAGTATTTTTTCATAATCGATTACCTCTGAAAAAGGAGGGAAGATAACCGATGCAGAAAAATATTAGCCAAACCAGCCAAATGCCACGGCCAAGCGATATGCTAATGCCACGGTAGACACCAACCATAACGCCTTAACCCATAATGGCAGCCCCTGTTCTTTATCCTGACTAGCGAATTCTTCCTTCACTATTAGCCCCCAATGACTAAACCACTCAATGTATTACATACCTAAACAAAAGCATTTCAATATTCTCCAAACAACGGTCAGCGAGCACGATGATTTTTGTAGAGAAGATTCTGTTTAGCTACTTAGTCATTTTAATAAAGATATCTGAAAACAAATACTAGGTTAAACCCTTAGTTTTCAGTAAAAACCATTAGAAAATCGCCTTTTTTGATGCCTAAGGGCCATCATCTCATCCCTTCTTAATACCGCTAATACATAGAAGTAATAACCATCTTTATATAAAATAAAGGCTCACAAGCTGAGCGGTGTTTAGATACGCCCATTGTTTTTATTTTGCACCAATATAGCGCTGAAGCTCTTCTGCTAACTTCTCAGCATTCTGGCGCACTCCCGTTACAAGCCCCCCAGGTAAAATCCACTCAGGCTGATCATTCCCCATCATACGGGCCACAATCTCTATTTCACCTCTAATAATATTATGGGCCTTTGCCACATGCTGCTGTCGCTGGCTCCGCTGTTCACATAAACGGCAGCAGAATTTTAGCTGTGATGGCTGCAAAGGAGTCCGACATGTCAAACACTGCTGAGCTCTAACGTCTGAATCATTATTAAACAACATAATACAATCTCCGAATAAACATTTTGTTTAGACAAAGAGTACACAAAAATACGGTTTCAGCCAACTTTTTTGTTTATAAAAACAAACAAAGCATAAACACCGAAATAAAAAGCAGGGGAAAAGCAGAAGATAGATGAGAGAAAGAAGGGATGATATTCAACTATATAGAGATCGCCCCTGTGTAAAGAAAACTCTAAACACAGGGTTTTGATAGAAAAAGCTCTAAACGGTCGCCAAAAGAGTGGAGCCCAGTAAAATCAAGCTTAGTAGATCAAGCCTGAGTACCAAAAGATTTTACCTAAGATCTTGATATACTGGTTAGAGTAGTCTGCCGTATAGTCCTCATCTGGATAATCATCCCGATTTAAACTACGGATGCGTAACCCTCCTCCCGGTAAACGATGTAAGATTTTCACCTTTAACATCCCTTCCTGATCCAAAGCGTAGATTGCACCGTCTTTGATTTTTGTTTCGCCTAAATTCACGCCAACGACAACACCATCATTCAGCATAGGAGACATTGAATCTCCCGATACTGTCACACAGGCAGCCTCCTGAGACTGGACGCCCACTCGGCGCAAGGTGCTCTTTGCAAAACGTAACTTAGGCCCATGACTTTCAACTACCTGGGTAGATCCATTACCTGCTGACAACTCAACCTCCGTAAAAAAGGGTAGCTCAACCTCATCATCGTCTAGAGGTGTTCCACTATCCCAGGGTTCAATAAAACCTGTAAGTTCTGCTTCATTTCGTTGCTGATTTTTAGGGCTGCCTGTAGCAAATTCTAACCATTCAGGGGCAACGCCTAGCACAGCACTAACCCGCAAAAGCTCACCTTTTGCTACGCCACGCTTAAACCAGTTATTAAGCCTTTGAGGGTCAACCTTTAAACGAGCAGCAAACTCCGAAGGTCGAATGTTTTGATCCGCAAGATATTGGCGCAAACGGTCGCCGGAATGTTGACTATCCATAAACAAACAGTTTACTCCTCTTGTTTAATGTTTAAAATAAACGTATTGTTTATCAATGTTTACAAATAAACACTCAAGCATTAACCAAAAGAATCGATCCTACTGCAAAGGAGCAGCAGCATGAAACTAATTTCAGCCCGACAAGCTTGGCACGATGCCCTATACAATGAAAGCTCCAGTCCACTGGCCAAAGCAGCGGAAATGGGACGTCTCGGTACACATATACAACAAAACACTTATTTTGATAGCAATCAGCGTGCTGCACACATCGCTTTATCGGGCCGTGTTCAATGCGCCATTGCCAGTTTGCCTGAAGAGCTACAACAACTGGGCCACTGGTTATATGCACCACTGACAATAGAAGAAAGCAATAGATTGGTTGACGATGTTCAAGAGACGATCTTCAAACGTTCAAAAGTAGACCAAGATGACCACTCTATTTACTGGCTCACCCGTGCTGCAATGTCAGATTATCAAGATATTGTCTTAGGACGAGAACAACAATTGAAGACACCTGCCAAAATTCGGCTATACCTTGCAAACTGGCATGGGGTTGAAATCAACACTCGGCGCTGGGCCAGGGAGTGGCAACCCACTTGGCAGAAGCTTTGGCATACCCTTAATGATTTAGATGCGCAAGCACTACGCCCCGTTGCATGGATCGTATACAAAGAAAAAGATGCCGCATAAGTATATTGATATAAAACTATTAATCAAAAACATCCAAAAGCCTCTTTAAGTAATGGCAAACTACATAGCGATTGTATATCAGTTATTATATTCACTCTTTCAATTATAAAATTATAGTACCAACCTGTTGCATACCCTCGGCCTGCTTTGATAGCATATTTGTAGACCTCATAAATGCGCCCCAACACTTCTTGTGCTGGGGCGCCTTTGTTTCTAATTAAAATAGATAAACAAAGCTATCCAAGTATATAAATAAAATAGACAGCATGATCTGTACCTTAAAATATTATTCCATATTTTATTTAACAAACCCGTTGCATAGTCTTGGCCCGCTTTGATAGCATATTTGTAGACCTCATAAATGCGCCCCAACACTTCTTGTGCTGGGGCGCCTTTGTTTCTGGTTAATATATAAAACCACCCAAGAACATAAAGCCAATAAGCAGCATGGAATTTAATTCAATAAAATATTATTCCATATTTTATTTAACAAACCCGTTGCACAGTCTTAGCCCGCTTTGATAGCATATTTGTAGACCTCATAAATACGCCTCAACACTTCTTGTGCTGGGGCGCTTTTGTTTCTTCTATTTTTATTATAAGTATTAAATACAATAAATAAGTCCCCAACCACCAAAAACCCGAGGCAGCTTATGTTACGACTCGAACGATCTTATCTACCTAATAACCAATGCACCTTGGGAAAATTAACCTTACCTTGTGGTTGGTCTTGTTTAGCCCTAGAGCGGCCTTGGCTAAATAACCAAACATCTATTAGTTGCATACCTGAAGGTGTTTATACATTGCGTCAACGCTTTAGCCCTGTTGTACAACGTACTACTCGGGATGAGTTTACTGAAGGCTGGCAAGTTGAACATATACCCGGCAGGAGCTTTATTATGCTGCATCCAGGCAACTGGGCTTGCGATACCCATGGTTGTATTTTACCTGGCCAAGATCTGGGGTTTAGCGCTGATAAAGGTTTAATGGTCACCCAAAGCCGGGATACCTTCCGTGAGCTGATGCAACGCCTAACCGATAAAAAAGAATGGTTACTACAGATATCGCCACAGCTAGGGGGCATTTATGACAGATAATGTCGCCAGTGATCGGCTGACTCGACTGGAGTCCGATCATTCCCATATGAGAAATACGATGGATAAGCTGGTTGAAATATCAGACGAAGTTTCTAAAGCGATCCATCAACTATCAGATCACAGAATGCAACTGGATCGTTCCTACGATGAACTGTCCAAGCTAAACGAGGCAAGAGCAGATCACGATACTAGGCTTTCCCTCTGTGAAAGCGAACTAGAAGATCTAAAAGGTTTACCCGATCAAGTCGCACAAAACACCACGATTACTAAAGCAGGGTTATGGATTGCGGCGGCGATTACAACAGGTGCTATTGCCACAATCTGGGCTTTAATTGAAAGCAAACTCACCTAACCCCCATTCCGATAACGCTCTATGTATCGAATGTTAGAACGTGCGATTAATACCTGATATCACCGTGGCCAATTTATTAAAAACTTATCGTAACCGATATAAATCCAAACAGCATTTTATCTATAAAAGGCTAATATATGAAAAGTATTATAACATCATTTATGTTGTTTTTAGGACGAGCATTACTAACGGCCGCAACAGACAAACCGTTACGCGAGGCTATTTATCGTGCCGTTCATATTGCTGAAACCAGTAATTTAAAAGGTGAAGCAAAAATGAAACGAGCACTATATGAAATAAAAATGAGCCACACTAAATCGTTAATCAATGAAACAGAAAGTTCACTACGTACTAAGATTGAGCAAACACTCGATTATCTGGATGATAAGTTTTAGTAGAAAAAATCAACCACCCTCTCCTTGACCGTGCCGGATCGGTTAATCCGGCAAACAACCAGAGAAACTGCTGTGAAGCGTCGTTCTGGTTTTTTATTACGACATAACAGCTACGCCCTTCTTTCTTTTATTTAATAGTTAGCCATATCGCTATTAATATAAACCAGGCAATTTAAATCATGATTGATATAACCGATAGCATTATTAACCGGATACAATCTCAATGTCCGGTTTTTACTACCGTGGGTCATCCTCTTTTTATAGATATACCCAATGACTTTTCACAGCAAACACCGGCAGCTTTTCCATGGTTAGCCAGTGATAAAACAATAGCACCACCTGAAAACCTTCATTCAAGTCAACAAATCACACAAAGCTACGGTATTTGGATTGTTACACCACGTCACCAGCTAGAACAAGCAAGAGCAGAGATCAGTCAAGCTCTTCTAGGTTGGCAGCACGAAAACAGTTCCGATGCGATGCACTACCAGAAAGGTACCGTAGAAAACATCTCAGCAGATTTAATTTGGTGGCGAGAATACTGGGCTTTGCCTATCTGGATTCGCCAACAATAAGCATTCGTAACAGCGAATAACAATGGATGACCCTGTCATTCCATCATGGGCCTATGCGCCCTTAAAAAAGCAATACCTTACTCTTTAAACTAAAGGAACATTCCTATGCTATTTAAGAAAAAAATCCTACTGGCTAAACTAGAAACAACCTACGGCGTAGACTCCACTCCAGATGGCAGTAATGCCATTATCACCAAAAACCTGAGCATCAACCCTTATGAAGGCAACCGCGTGGGTCGAGAAATTGACCGTCCAACACTGGGTAATGACCTAGAGTTTAACGTAGGTGCTTATGTCACACTGTCATTTGATGCTGAGCTGACCGGTTCAGGTACAGCAGGTACAGCGCCCGCTTATGGCCTGTTACTACGTGCTTGTGGCTTCTCTGAAACCTTGATCCCAGGCCCAGATCCAGAGCCTCGCGTTGAATACCAACCGATTTCTGAAAACTTTGAATCTGCAACCTTCTACTTTATCCAAGGTACTCAGGAGCACAAAGTCACAGGTTGTCGCGGCACAGTGAAATTTAATGGCGCCAAAGGTGCTATGCCTTCCATGAGCTTTACCATGACAGGTATCTGGAATGCACCAACGGATATTGGCAGTGCGCCCACACCAAACTATATCGAGTGGCAAACACCAGTTCCTGTGACAGCAGCCAATACACCGGTTTATCAAATCGGCTCATATGACTGCATTGCTGAAAGCTTTGATCTGGATATGTCGACGAACGTGGTTTACCGCAATGTGATTGGCAGTGAATCCGTACAGATTACAGACCGTACACCAAGCGGCCAACTGACTATCGAAGCCCCAGATCTGGCAACTAAAGATTTCTTCACTGCCGTCGCCAGCCATGATGGTGTCACCACAGAAACCCTGAAAGTTCAGCATGGTACAACAGACGGCGCCATCATCGAATTTGATGCCCCTGTCGTTCAGCTATCGGGCATTAGCTTCTCCGATTCTGATGGCATTTTGCACTACCAAATGGATGCCCGTCTGATCCCAAGTGATTCAGGTAATGACGAACTGATTGTCACTGTACGCTAAGCACCAAAACAAAGTTTTCTACAGAGCCATCGAGACACGTAGCGCGGATAAGCCGGAGGCGCATCCGCGAATGCTCTGTCGCTCTCATATTTTAATATGAGAGAACTTTTGTTTAGCCGCTCTATTAATACTGTTATTCCTTCTCTGTTCTATTTTGCCCGCCTCGTGCGGGCTTTTTTATTATTGGAATCAAAACTATGACTTTTATTGTACGTGCTATCGAAACTGTTACTGAGATTGTTGATGTTTATTACCCAGATCAGGAAAAACCCGTTGAGATGCCAGTAGCCGTGCGCTATATCGGTGAAAAAGAACGAGAAGAACTGATCGATGCTCTGGATCGTACAAAGTGTGAAGAAAAAGATCAGGAAGTGATGACTGACGAAGAGATCATGCAGCGCATTATTCAAGATATTCCCGGCCTAGAAACAGAAGAAGGTAAGTCACTGACCTACAACAAAAAACTTCTGACTCAACTGCTGGATGTACGTTGTTACCGAGAAGCCCTGCAGCATCTAGTACGCAGCGTATTGTACTCGAAAGAATTTGCGGAGAAATTTCGCCAAAAAAACTTATTGAAGCAGGGCGCTACTGGGCAGGTTTCAAAGTAGGTTCCAGCGGAAAAGACGACCTAGAAACCGATGCTCAATGGTTAGGGATAGCGCTACCAGAAGACGATGAACCCGACGAATTTGGCGTCATGCCAGAGAACTGGGCATCGTTACTCTGGTTTTTGAAATGCAGTACCCAATGGGAAATTATTGCTGGATTTGGTGGTAGCTTCTACCAAGGGTTGAAATATCCCAGTGTGAATATCGTACTTGATCGGAGCGGCTTAGAATCTGAAGAACAAAATCAGATTTTTGCTGATATACAGACGATTGAGCGGGGAGTATTAGAGGTGATTAATCAGAAGGATTAATCGCCTCTGTCTATTCACTCTCCTCGGTTTATCACCACTGCATTAAGCATATCGACTAGCCCTATTGGTTTGCCGTAACTCATGCCTCTTGATTCACATTGGTTTCTTTAATTTTAAAGCCACGGTTGGTGAATTTTATAAATCTATAAAATTTTCATATGACTTTAATCCCACCAAGTTAATTAGTCTTTCATGTCTATATCAAAACAAATACATGAAAGACAATACAAACCAAAAATCAAAAGGTTGATAAGCCATGGCAAATAACAGTGATCGCTTTACACTTAGCAAAGAAATATCTGGAATGGATATAAAGTCCATCTTAGGTGATGGAATTTCTTTATGGATGACTTATGCTGAAGGTATAAATAAAGCCAGCGCCGAAGCTGATGGCCATATATCTATACTAGAAAGTCTTGCACTAAAAACCAATAGTTTACGGGATGAATTTACTGGAGAGGCCCAAAGAAAAGCCAGTGCAATGGTAGTTGATGGCCTAAGAGGCGAATCAGCCGAAACAATCAATATGCTCATCGAAAACAATAATGCGCTTATTGAGATACATAAGAAAAATGGAGCCCAAGACGCAATAAGACAGCTTACCCTCTCCAATAGCAATATGAAAATAGCTCTTGAAGAAGCTAAGAAAGTAGAAAAGAAAAAACAAGAATTTTATGAGCAGATATTAAACAGACCAACTGACACTCTTTCCTCTAATCAAATCGGCTCTACAATTGATATAATACAAGATGAAAGATATAAGCTTCAAAAAGCTATTGAAGAAGAAAAAAAAGTACTTGAGGAATTAGAAAAAAATAGACCGTCAGTAGATAAACAAATAGCTGATCTTGAAAAAATATCTAAGAAATTTAAAGAAGGTTCTGAGGGAAGAGATACTATAGATAAATCTATAGCAAAGCTTCAACAATCTAAAGCTTCTGCTGAAGCTGGTTCTGATAGCCAAATTGCTGAACAGAGTAAAGAGGTTATAAAGCTTGAAAAAGAGCTGGCAAAGCTTACTGCTCGTTACAAAGAACTTCAATTAGCCCAGTCCTCTCCCCCAAATCAAAAAGAAACTAAACCTTCAACTGCCGAACTTATTGCTCACTATAAAGAACTTATAGAAGTTAAAAAAGAAGATAGCAACCTTATAGTAGCCAAACAAATGACCGATCAGGTCGCTGCTACTGAGAAAGCAATTGAATCCTACACCATATCGGCTCGGAAAGGCCAAGCAACTCAAGAAGGTTATAATGATGCTATATCTGCGGCTGAAACATACCTAGATGGCTCAGTTGGGGGGTTACGTCGTTACGAAGGAGCAGTAGATAAAGTTAATGAAGCTTTTGAAAAAACCCAACAAGCAGATCTACAGAAATGGTTTAAAAGCTTTAAAAACCAAGTTGATCCTGCCTCAGTGGCCCAGGAACGCTTCAATAAAACATTAGACAATCTAAATAAGCTTTTCCCTGAGGGCTCAGCAGAGCTAAAAAAATACACTGAGTTAGCCAAGCAAGAGTTAAACAAAACTCTACAACCACCAGAAGAACAGCTCTCACAGTTTCAAGAATCATTTGAATCAGCAATGGGACGCATCGATGGTGTTTTTGCTGATGCATGGCTAAACCTTGACGATGGCTTTGATAGCATTACTGATGGGATAAAAGACTCGTTCAAACAGATGCTGGCTGAGATGGCCCACGAGGCGATAACACGCCCTATCCTATTACAAATTCAGCAAGGAGTTTCTGGCTATCTTTCAGGCAGCTCAAATACCTCTTTCCTTAATAGTTCAGTATCAGGAGTGAGCGATTGGCTATCCTCTACGTCTATTAGTGACAATATGGGGAACTGGGGCTGGTCTTCATCCGTCAGCGATGGTATTGGCAGCGCACTTGGTAATGCGACAGGTGGTATGACTGGTTCAGCTCAGCTATCGGGTAATATGGCTGCTCTAAAATCCGGTGCATGGTCTGGCCAGGGTGCGGCAGGGGTGAGTAATTTAGGAATGGGGGCAGCTGCTGTTGGTGGTTATCTAGCAGGAAATCTCCTATTTGATGGTAAAGGTTACTCCAGTCAGGGTGGCTCATTCGGTGCAACAGCAGGTGCAAAAATAGGTTCTGCTGCAGGCCCTATGGGTACTGTTATTGGTGCAATTGCAGGAGCTCTTTTTGGATCGATCGGCGGATCAATGCTTGGCAGTGATGATCCTCATTTAGATTTCCGTACTCGTGCTACAAATGATAAGAGCTATTCATTTGACCGTGAAAGCAAAGGTGTTTTTGCAACATCTGCGTTTGGCGACATAGGCTTTGAAGCCAAAAATACAACTCGGCTAAAAACTGCATTTGGTGGTTGGGATAAGGCGACCGAGTTTCTTAATACCCTAGCTTTAATGGATAACGCCATTGCTGCTCTTGCTGAATCGGATGATGAACTGGCCGCTATGGTGGATACAGTTCAATCCTTCTCTTTAGAGGCAGAAACCCCTAAAGAGATGCTAGATCAAATATCTGATCGCTATCTAGCAGCCCTTAGCCATACAAGCAGCCGCCTGACCGAAGGACTCTCCGCAGAAGTAGAAACGCTCACTCGCTGGGATGGCTGGGAACGAGAAGACGGCAGTATGGCAGGCCGCTTTGTAGATTATGAAGAACTTGTCGTTAGTGTTGAAAACAAACTGATGGAAGCCCTATTAGACCTCGACTCATCTGAGGCTATGGGCATGATTGCATCCATGATATCTATGGAGCGAGTAGGAGATGCTATTGGCGGTGCAGTTACTGATGACCTCTATGACACTCTTGAATCTGCAATAGAAGAGGATCTAGATATAACCTCCGTTATTGACCAACTCAACGGAGCTCTAACAGCGTTACCATCTATCGGTGAGTTTAGTAGCAATTTTGATATCTTAGCTGACGGTGCTCTAGAAGCATCAGGCAATATCGTAGATTTGGCCGGAGGTCTACAGAACTTAAGCGCCCTGCACGCGCAATATTATGACGTTTACTTTACCGAAGGGGAAAAGTTCGGGGACTATACAGAGCAAATGGCAGCAGCCATGGGCCAAATGGGTTTTGGCCTTGTTGATAGCCATGAAGCATTCCGAGGTCTAATAGACGGTCTCGACCTCACAACAGAGGCAGGTCAAAAACAATACGCTGGATTAATGGCCATCGCACCTGGAATGGATACATACATTGCAGGATTAGAGAAAGAGCAAAAAGCTCGGGATGAAATCAATTCACAAATTGCCCAATTCGAACTCGAAGGTAAAGATCTTGAACTCTTTAATCTTGATCTTTGGTACGAAGAGCTAAAAACAGAAGCTGAGAAAAACGGTGGTGATCTAGTCGCCATTGAAAAATTATATGGCCTGAGACGCGGAAAGATCGTTGAGGAACATGCAAACTCTTGGAGTGAAATGCGCAGCCAACTCCATGCAGTGAATAGCATGAGTGCCCCTCAGACCGATGTCGAAAAAGCACGACAAGCACTAGGAGTTCAAACATCTGAGGGTGCTGCATCACAACTGCGTCTGCTGGAAACATTTAGCCCAGATATGTTGAGCGATTGGGCTGAGGGCCTTGGATTAACAGATGAGCAGCTGCGTCAGAATGTTAGTACTCTGGTTGATGCTAGACATGCAGCTAAAGAGTTTGATAAAGGAATCCAACAACAGTTTACAGATTTGAGACTAGAAGATCAGCAGCTTGATATGACTGATCGTGAGCGGGCTATCTCTAATTTGGATGCTGAGTTTACAGCTCTTTACGCTGAGGCGGATGAGCTAGGTGCGAATCTAAGTGAAGTTGAAAGGCTACATGAAGCCAGTCTGAAGCAGTTAAATAACAACTATGATGATCTGATTACCAACTTTGATAATGGCATCACTAACCAGCTGACTGCCTTCGATATGACGGAGCGTGAAAAGGCCGAATCGGATCTGAATGCCGAGTTTGCAGCACTGACTCAAGAAGCGGTTGATCTGAAAGCCAATGTCGATGAAGTCGCTAAGCTGCATGAGGCCAGCTTAAAGGAACTGAACGACAACTATGATCAAGTGATTGAAGACTTTGATCTGAATATCAGCAACCGTCTGTCTGCCTTCGATATGACGGATCGTGAGAAGGCCGAATCGGATCTGAATGCCGAGTTTGCAGCACTGACTCAAGAAGCAGTAGATCTGAAAGCCAATGTCGATGAAGTCGCCAAGCTGCATGAGGCCAGCTTAAAGGAACTGAACGACAACTACGATCAAGTGATTGAAGACTTTGATCTGAATATCAGCAACCGTCTGTCTGCCTTCGATATGACGGATCGTGAAAAGGCCGAATCGGATCTGAATGCTGAGTTTGCAGCACTGACTCAAGAAGCAGTAGATCTGAAAGCCAATGTCGATGAAGTCACCAAGCTGCATGAGGTTAGCTTAAAGGAACTGAACGACAATTATGATCAAGTGATTGAAGACTTTGATCTGAATATCAGCAACCGTCTGTCTGCCTTCGATATGACGGAGCGTGAGAAGGCCGAATCGGATCTGAATGCCGAGTTTGCGGCGCTCTATAAAGAAGCCGATGATCTGGAAGCTAATGTCGATGCAGTAGCCACCCTACATGAAACCAGTCTGAAAAACTTGAATGATAGCTATGATCAAGCCATCACTGACTTCAACACCGGCATAGCCAACCAACTGACTGCCTTCAACCTAGACGGTCAAGCACTCGATCTCTTCAACTGGCAGCAGGAAAAAGACGAGGCCATCAAGCAAGCCAAAGATATTGGCGGTGATGTGACGGCAGTCGAAGAACTCTACGGTCTAAAACGCACGGCTATTGTCGAAAACTACGCAAAACAATCCGCTGAAGCCTTAAACACCTCAGTAACAACCGGTCTAGGTGACTATCTCAGCGGCGTTTCCGACTATGTCAGTGGCAAGCAGCAAGATATTAAACAGGACTATCAGGAGCAATTTGATCTACTAAAAGAACAAGCCAGAGTCGCTCGTGAGTTGCGTGATTATGTCGAGCAACTGCGTCTATCCGAATTAAGCCCCTATGACCCCGGTGAAAAACTTCAGGAAGCCTCTGAGCAGTTTGCCGCTCTATTTGTTAAAGCAGAAGCAGGAGATCTAGATGCAGCCGGGAAGCTACAGTCCGCTGCAGATGCTTATCTACAAAATGCCGATGCTTACTATGGTCGTACCGATATTTATACCGGTATTTTCAACGATGTGTCTGACTCTTTGGACGAGCTGGGTCTGGGATTACAGGTTGCATCGGATGATTATGTGCTTGAACAGCTGGAAAAGCAGCAAGACGAAAAGCTAGACCAGATTCGAGAGTATGCTGAAGATGAACTCTCCTGGGCCGAAACGCAAAGTGAGCAATTAACCGGAATATCAGATCTGCTTGAGGAGTGGCCGGATCGATTTAAAACGCTTCTAGAGACCGAAGAAGAAAAATCAGCCCCTGAACAACCCAACCGGCCTGGCGTCAATATCTTGATTGATGATCTTGATGGCTCCCATGCCAAGGGTTTAAGCCGTGTTCCCCGTAATGGCTACAGAGCTAAGCTGCATAAAAACGAAATGGTTCTTACTGCTGATGTATCCAACCATATCCGTCAGTCGATGAAATCAGGCCCAGTCAAACAAGGGTCTGATCCCGCATTACTTGCCCTACTGGGCGAAGTTAAATCACAGAACCAAGAGCTGCAAAGACTTCGAGCAGAAGTACAGCAATTACGTTCGGAACGTTCTCAAGATAGCCGTACCGCTGAGCGCCAGCGTACAGAGCAACAACGTTCTACTGACTCTCTGACCCGCGTCAGTCGTACACCAGTTGAGGTGTAATCATGATAACGGACAATCAATATCGCGACTGGCTAAGTCGCGCTGATGCTTCACGGGTATTACTTGTGGAGCTGTACCATAGTAATGGGGTGGAATATGTGGCGAATAAGCCCTTTATCTCCACCCCTTCCGATTCACTCCCCAACCAACCTTTTAATGATCTGCTGTCCGGCGTGTTTGATGTCACCAATCGTCTGGATGCTCAACCGGCCATTGGGGATATTGAGCTAGTGGATGATGGGAAAATAACCCATTGGGCAGACTACCTTTGGCGGGGCTACCCCGTTGTTTTAAAACTAGGTGACCCCAGCTGGCAATACGACGATTTTAGAACCGTAGCCAATCAGCTGAATGCTGGCGTACAGACATTGCGACGGGGAAAACTGATACTGGGTATCTACGATTCTACCGCTCAACTGGATAAACCCATTAACAACCGCCCTGAGATTGACGGTCAGCCTTTCCCCCTTATTCTAGGCCAAGTATTCGGAGCACCCGCCACGCAGGTCAGTACCACCAGCTTAGAATATCGGGTTAGCTGGCTACCCATTCAGTCTCTAGTGGTTAGGGACGGTAATGGCCCTATTGTGGGACACAGCTCAGATTACAGTAATGGTCAATTTACCTTAAACAACTACACACCTCGCTCAATCGCCTGCGAGGTTGTTGAGCAACATAATACAGCGCAATCCATTATTCAGTGGGTTGCCGATCAGTACAATCTACTCCTTGCACCGTTATCTCTTCCTAACAGTCAATTAGGACTGAGATATGAGGGAGATGTCACCGGCAGACAAATCCTAGACGACGTATGTCGTGCAATAGGGGCCCACTGGGCCGTCAATCTGGCCGGTAAGCTAGACGTTAAACGCCTGACTCTGCCTGTAACGGCAGATCTGTCATTTACCTCAGACGATATAGTTCGAGATCAGGTATCCCTAATACGCACAGAGGAACCTTGGCGCTCACTTAAGATTAATTATTCCAAAAATCACAGCCCTCTATCAGAAGTGGCAGGCTCGATTAATAGCAGTAGCCCCACATTGGAAAAGCGTCTTAGGGAGGAATGGTTATCCGTTTCTCAATCTCAAGCCCTCCCCTCCTACCCATTAGCTCCAGAGCAAACCCTAGACACCCATCTGGTTAAAAAAGGTCAAGTATCCACCGAATGCTCTCGCCGATTGGCCTTGCGTTCAGAGCGACGAGAAGTTTGGGAATTGGAGGTATTTATGGTGTGGTCAGGTGATGTGGTGGGTAAAGCAGTGGCCATTAACCATCCCCGTCTAGCAGGGCGATTAGGTCGGGTGATTAGTGCAAGGCTATCGCCCCTACAAGACAGAGCAGTACTGGAGGTATGGTACTAATGGTAATGAAAATGTTAGCGGGTAATCTGCATGATATCGCTTCTTTAGCAGTCACATCAGAAGGGATGCCCATCAGTTATACCCAGCGTTCAGACCGCCCCTTGGTTTGGCGCTCAACGGATCTTCAACCCCAAGTCATCACAGCCACTCTACCGGAAATATCCTTTATTGATTGTGTCGCATTAACCCGACACAACCTAGGCTCCCTAGGTGCAGTTCGCGTTGAATTGCTATTACAAGGCGATGTGATTTATGACAGCAGAGATCAGTCATCGGCCCTACTCATGCCAGCGGGGCAATTTATGGCAGGTGTCAATCCTTGGGGAGCCACCTTTAACGACCAGATGCCCAATGAATCTTCCCTAGTGATTCATTGGCTTGATGTTCCTCTTGCCGTTGATGAGTACCGCTTAACCCTAACAGCTCAGATCCCAGAAGGTTATCTGGAAGTGGGGCGAATTTTTGCGGGTTTATCCTTCTCTCCCTCCGAAAACTTTAATCGCGGACTCTCTGTCGACTGGATGGAATCCGGAGAACATGTTCCCACGGAATCCGGCAGCCTGCGCACCGTAGGTTTAGGTGAATTAAGAAGGAAATTTAATTTACAACTGGATTGGTTAGGAGAGATCGACAGACAGCAACTGGTCAACCGGCTGGTCAAAAGCGGCAAGGGCGTCGACTTGCTGGTTTCTTTATACCCAGGAGCCGGTGGGATGAAAGAGTTAGAACACGCCATGGTTTGTCGGCGTGAAAATGATTTATCTCATCAGCATAACCACTTACACAACTGGCAAGTACCCATGATATTTATCGAGGTTTAAATGGCACTATCAATCAGGATTCCCGATGCGCTGGACTTTACCGCGTATCGATTAGCAGTGGGAGACACTACTGCGCTTATCACCAAGATCACATCCACTCAGGCAGATCTGGAAAATTTCAGTACCGGATTAAACAACTACACCACGGATCTGCATACACTGGCAGAAGAGGTTGAAGCCGCCCGAGTCGAAACCGTACAAACCGCACACTCAGTCAATTTACCCAACGCATCAGAACAGCCAGGTTCTTGGTTAAGGGCCCAAGCCGATGGTAGCTATGACCTAGAGATTGTTTCCCATTCGGATATCGAAGGTTTACCCGCAAATTATCTGGCAAGAACCGGCGGCAGCATTACCGGTAGCGTGACGATTTCCGACAGTTTAACTGTGGGTGGAGTTACAGCCCTTACTTTATCCGGCGGCACGTTATCCGGCGAGTTAAAAGCCAATGCAGGCTTATCGGTATTAGGCTACCCCGTACTGACCCGAGATCCCTTAACCGACGGCTTCTATTCAAAATGGGACGCCAGTAAAGGACGGATTGTTTCAAGTCAAATCCAATGGTCAGAGGTACAGCAAAAACCTGCTTTAGTTGAACATGCGACTTTGTCTAACGGTGAATATTTAAAGTGGGATTCGGCTCAGAATAAAGCGACGTCTACTCAGATTGAATGGTCAGAAGTACAGCAAAAACCTGACTTGGTTGAACATGCTACTTTGTCTAACGGTGAATATCTAAAGTGGGATTCGGCTCAGAATAAAGCAACGTCTACTCAAGTTCAGTGGACAGAGGTTCAGCAAAAACCCGATCTAGTTGAACATGCTACTTTGTCTAACGGTGAATACCTAAAGTGGGATTCTGCTCAGAATAAAGCGACGTCTACTCAAATTCAATGGGCAGAAGTACAGCAGAAGCCAAGTTTTATTGAAAGTGGAATACTGACAAACGGTCAACCCATACGCTGGGATGAAGCCCAGGGTAAAGCAGTAACAAACCCTATCCAGTGGGCCGAGGTTGAGCAAAAGCCTCAATTCTCTACGGATGCTCTGTCCGGTGACGATATAACATTTTCTTATGATATCGACGGCAATATAGAACAGATCAGCCAACAGATTAACGGTAAAGCCCGCACGATAACCGCAGCCTATTTCCAAGGCGATTTACAGTCTATTACCGACGTTTACGACGGTATCTCCCGTACCGAAGTCATCAATTACAACGCATCTGGTCAAATATCAGGTATTGCAGTGAATGAGGTTACAGTATGAATGCATTAATGCTCCAATTAGCATCAAAGGTCAATCAGCTAGAAAAAGCCGTTACCTTTGACCCATCGTCATTTGATACCCGCGCACAATCCGTCTTTCTCTGGTTTGCGGCAAAAGAGCGCACGGTAGCAGAAGTGGATGAATATCTCGCCATTGATTACAACGCCAATAGCTTTACCGCCCTACTGGATACAGAGGATGCATTGATATCCTTTATTAACGACGGTTATGCCCTATCCAACGCTTTAAAATCCGAAACAGCATCTTACCGTTTACTGGAATCTGCGGGGGCTGTAGGAAAACTGATTGCCCACCGTACACCGGGTTTAAACCCCGTTGATTGGGTCGATATCTATCAAATCGTAGAATCTACAGCATCAATCTCACAAGCACTGATCAGCCCTTCTGCTATGGTCATTATTGCGGATTCTAACCTAGCTTTAGATGCCGTCATTAATAACCCAAGCGCATTAACAAATATGGTCGCATCAACGGTTGCTCTGGATGCCATTATAGCTCACCCAGATGCACTAACACAGTTTGTAGATTCGCCAGTAGCTGTGGCAGCTTTGTTAGCAGATACTGTTGGTCGCCCTCACTTTATCAATTCAGAAACAGCTTTAGCCGCTGTTATTAATGATGCCGAGGCACTGATTCAGTTTGCCGAATCAGAACCTGCCATTGATGATACTATTGCTAATGCAGAGTCCATTGTGCAGTTTGGTAGTAATGCTACTGCTATGGCGTCTGTAATTAATTCAGCAGTAATGATGCCTAAGTTTACGGCGAATACAGCGGCATTGGACTCTATTATTTTTGATCCGGCAAGCCTAAGCTTATTTGTTGCTTCCTCTGTAGCCATTACCGCACTATTGGCAGATATTGTTGGGCGACCTCATTTTATTGCTTCTAGTACAGCGGTTACAGCCCTAGTAACAAGTACGGAAGCGCTGACTCTGTTTGCATTATCAGAACCAGCTATTAATGAAATTGCTAATAGTTCTGATGTTATCGACATCTATAGTACAAGCGCAATTGCAATGAGTTCGATTTCGTCTTCAACAATCATAATGACTCAGTGCGCATCAAATACAGTAGCAATGAATAATATCACTAATAACTCGGATACAATTTTAAGTTTATTCTCTGATCAGGTTTCAATTGATGCTTTTGTAGCATCTTCTACTGCTATGGGGCTAATTTCCGAGGCTTCAGAAGCAATATCTGCATTACTTTCCAATTCAATTTCTGTACCTAAAGCAACTGCTACGCAGGGGAATAGAGACTTATTAATTGCTTCAATTACCGCAATGACTGCTGTAGTTGCAAGTTCAGAAGCAATGATAGAGATGACTTCAGATCCGACTCGTCTAAGAGATCTACTTGCCTCACCACATGTATTAGAAACTATTTGGCAAAGCCAAGTTGCTGTACAACGTTTAGTAAATCTTAATTCAACCATATCAAAAGAAAATTTTTATTTAGACATTGATATGACAGGTATTTCAAAAATAAAAATATGGTCATCATCACCGTATAACAGTACATCCTATGATATGTTTTTACAACTACTGAGTATGGGAACATATGTAATTGTAGACACTGACTACATTACATCAGATTTTGCAGAATATAGTTTAGATCTGGCAGATATAAATAAATCAATTGATGCTAAAATACGTTTCTATCAAGATGACGCAGATTATCTTCAAGTAGCTGAAAAATCACCTATAGGTAAGACTGGCTATTCTATAGAGCAACACCGTTATCCAACCACTCATGAACGTTATAATCACATATCATATTCAACCTACGGAGGTCAACTCTGGGGCCTACAATTAATTAAGGAGGCTGCATAATGTTTGTATCTATTAATACTTCTGGTTTTATTATTGGTTTTGGTTATGGTGTTACCGAAGACTCCTTACCTGCCCCTGAAGGTTTTACTCCTGAGAATAAACGGGAGTGGTGTTATCAGGAGGGTGAGTGGCTTCGGGATCTGGCGGTGCTGGTCAGCGAGAAGCAGGATGAGGTAAAAGCCTGGGCTTCTAAGCAGATTAAAACCTTGGATTGGCGTAAATCCCGCGCGGAAGAGCGTGCTGTGCTAAATCTACCCGATGTGGAAACGCCAGCTGAAGTTTATGCGGAGCGGGAAGCCATTCGGGTCGCCAGCAATCGGGCTGAAGCGGAAGTCGCTAAACTGGATAGTCAGCAGGCTATTGAGGCGTTTACCTGGCAGGTTAAAGCGGCGGACTATCCCTAATCTAAGGGGATACAAAGAAGCACGTAACCCTATAAATTAACCTTCTTAATACCTCTCCATACTTTGCTATTGGTAGCACTAGCAGCTAAAGAACTCCCCCATTTTTACTTCTGAGTGACAGTGCATTCGCGGATGCGCCTTTGGCTTATCCACGCTACGTGTACCGGTGGCTCTAGTGTTTACCGTATCCACTAAATGACCATTAATACCAATCCCGATAATTCCTTATGGATGAGAAATAAGGAAAGGCCTGATCACTTCAATTCTATTCAGAAGTAGTGATCACGAACAACTTATCGGGAACGGTATAATCTATTGATAATGGATATAAAAGTTAATTTTCAAAAGATTTAACGAACCCGTTGCATCCTTGGCCCGGTTCGCTATCATATTGTCATACCTAGAAATTGCGCCCCGATACTTTATCTGTATCGGGGCATTTTTGTTTTACTGGATTGGGTTATTAGTCATTTATTAAAGTCTTTAACGACCTATAAATCACTCTATTCGATAAGCTTACCTTTTAGCAACTGTATCCAATAAAACCTGAAATTAATATATACACTTTTATTTGCAAACACCTCACTAATCATCATTCATAAACGACACTTAAATTATCCGTTACTGACGGATTCAACACTACTGGCTCCCACGCTCCTGCGTAGTAGCCTAGAGCTATTTATTACCACGCGGAGCGTGGGAACAAGAAAATCAATCATCATTCAGAAACGACACTTGAATCTTTTGATAATTAATATAAAAACTAATTATCAAAAGATTTAACAAACCCGTTGCATCCTTGGCCCGGTTCGCTATCATATTGTCATACCTAGTCATTGCGCCCCGATACTGCATCTGTATCGGGGCGTTTTTGTTTACGCTAGACACTACCACTGATAGCACACTAGGCCGCTTATCTAATATTAGACCGATCGGCCTGGAGTACTATTTATGTCAGCCCCATTAATACCTGAGCTTTTAATACCCGAGATAAATCAACCCTCTGAATTATTAATTTCTATTGTAAATATATTAACAACAGAGGTCTTGGAAGGTTATGTCCCTAATATTACGGTAACGGATTATCAGGACTTTGTGGCCAGTTCATCTGATCATCACATACTAATAAAGATGACCGGTGCCCAAGCAGGTTCATTACAAAATGATGGTCGTATTGCTCAACAATTTGATTGTCATCTGTTTATTGCCGTACGGGATAACCAAGCCGATGCCCATCTACAAGCCATGGATTTGGCCAGTACGCTGGCACAACAGGTTCATCAAAATCACTGGGGTTTTAGTCAGCAGGCAGTACAGCAACCTCAAATGATTATCTTGATGGAAGATACCGTTCGATCAGATACCGCGCCCTTTACCGGCTTTAATGTCTGGCAAGTGCAATGGCAACAACAGTTAAACCTAAGCCAACCATTGAATGAAAATGATCCCGAAGTCACCGGTATCTGGTTAGCGGTTAACCCTGAAGACTCAGACGATATCAACCAATACACCCAAGTCAGTGACGAGGTGGCCTGATGTTTGACGGCCCAGGAATATTTAACAGTGTCATACAGCTTATCCAACAAGCCCTTCGTCCTTATGACGATCAATTTGCCACACTGACCGCACGAGTAGAAGAACTAGAACGGAGAGTCAGAAACACTATTCAACCGGGTAAGGTGATTGAGGTTGATGCCCCAAATGCGCGGGTAAAAGTACAATTTGGCGAAAACCAAACCCCTTGGATTCGATGGTTTGCCCCTTCCGCCGGACACATCAGTGAATACCGTTGTCCCAGCGAGGGTGAACAATGCGCCCTTATAAACTACGGCGGCGGTGATAACTCCAGCCAAAGCTGGGCCTTATGCGGTATCTGGTCGGATAAGTTTCCACCACCAGACGATGCCAATAGCGCTGATCTGCATATCATTGACTGGGGTAAAGGCCTTCGTTTGGAGATCAATCGAGAGCAACAAACCGTCAATTGGAAGGTGCCCAATGGCATGACCTTTGAAAGCCCAGACCTCACCGTCGAAGGTAATATTCACGCGGATGAAAATATAGTTGCCAAGCAGAACATAGAAGATTTTGTTCGCACCATGCAGGACGACCGAGATATTTATAACGTGCATAAAAACGGCCCTAAGACCACGCCGCCGTCTCCGTCCAAGTAAGCGCCATGTCTAAATAGTGCCAATCCCGATAAATTATTAATGTTGAAAATAATCAAGTAGGTCGGAAAAGCCGCAAGGCGCCTTCCGACAGTTGCCAAATATTAAGAGCAGTGTCGGATGCTGCTTCTCTTATCCGACCTACCTGTTTCATACATCAAGAAACTTATCGTGCACGGTATAGGCACCCAATCTGACTATTTGCTCTGTACCCGTAGCGTGGATAAGCCTAAGCGCATCCGCGATTAAACAGCTCTCTCGACTCCTTCTCCACAACACTGATTTATCAGGTGTGATATGAAAATACAGAATAAAGCCCTATATGAGGCATTAAATAGCAGCCCAGGTCTCGTCTCGCCTGTGGTGGCATCAATTGCTGAGGTTGATCTCAAGATCAACAAAATATCCCTGGATCTTAGCACCAACATTTCTCTAGCCAGCCAAGCGCCAGAGCTAGTAACTAAGATCGAAGAAAGAATTACTGAAGCACGCAGTTATGTTGGCGGCTTTTCAGCCCATGTCGACAAACAACTAAAAGAAGCCCTGCACAATACCAGCGTTGCTAAGATGGCAAAAAAGATTGATGCCATTATTAACGAAGTCCCTGAATCCTGCGCCAATATTAATAACTTATTGGGCTCTGTTATGGAGGTTGGTGAAGCGCTTATCAGCGAATTAACCCAAGCATTAGACACTCTAGCGAATGCTATCAATGCAACCCATATCAACGTGTCCGCTATTGAAAATGCCTTAGCAGAGCTACTGGACAAAACCCTAGCCTTAAGTGCACAGATCACCCTAGAAACCAATCTATTAGAAGAAATTCTTAAGACCATTTCTGCTCTAAGTGATCTATTCACCTTAGAAAGTCTTGCTCAAGACCCTTGCGCGCAAGCCGTGCTGGAAAAGCTATTACCCAACAATATCAAGCAACATCTACCGGAGATGAGCTTATGATCGGACTCTCCCATAGTACCGGCCAGATTCTGGCCGGTTGGGCGCTGTTTCTGGAACTGGTACAGGATGCCCTAACCACGCCCCTAGGCAGTCGAGAAAAACGTCGGGACTACGGCAGTCGCCTGCCCTCTCTTCTGGGAAAAATCACAGGAGATGACGTGCTCACCAAGGCAGAGATCTACGCCACAGAAACCTTTGTCCATCCCCCCAATAAGCTCCGCCAGATGTTTACCGTGCAACAGGTACAGGCCCAGCGTATTGAAAATGGCTTACAGCTTTATATCAGCGGTCAGTATCTGGAAAACCCCACGGCTAACAGCCAGTCCGCCGTTTTTTCCAATGGCCAAACCGTAACCTTTGAGGTGCCTATTCATGTTAACGGATCTTAACCAACTGCCCCCACCGGAAACGGTTTATCGCCCCAGTTTTGATGACCTGGTCGCACAGTTTAAAACCGATTATCTCAATAATATTCGTAACGATAATACCGCCTTGGCAGATCAAGTCGAGCAAACACTGGAACAGCCCGGTGAGTTACTGACCAAGATGTGCGAGACCTTTGTTCAATACCTACTTAACGAAATTGAACGCCGCAATCAACAGGCCAGACAGTTACTGCCCGCTTATGCTAATGGTTCAAATCTGGATAATCTGGTGGCTCATCAGGGGATTCAACGACAAGTATTGCAAGAGGGCGATCCAGAGGCCTACCCGCCAATTCCTGCCAAAATGGAAACGGACGAAGCTCTACTACTGCGTTATCTACTGCAACCCCATGCACCCGCGGCAGGCAGCCGTATGCAGTACAAAGCCAGCCTGATGACACTGGATGAAAAGCCGGTGATTACCGTCCATAAGCCTAGCCAAAATCAAGTACAGCTAACCTACACCTTTGACTCTCAGGGACTGGCTGCCCAAATTAAAGACGGTAACGCCTTTAAAACGGATATTCCCGGCCAAGTGTTGATTACCGTCCTGCAACGAGAAGACAGTGATCTCACTCAAGAAGCTCTACTACAAGCGGTACGGGATCATTTTGCACGAGATGATATTGGCCCAGGCACAGACGAGGTTATCGTACAGGCGGCAGAAACGCTCACCTACGATATTAATGTCACCGCCTATATTGGCAAAGGCCCAGATGCCGGTATTACCCAACAGGCGATGGAAGACGCGTTACAAGACTACGCCGATCAGCAACACCGACTGGCAGGCACCATTAGTCAGGATTTTATTAAACATATCTTGTTTCAAAATGGTGCTAAAAGCTGTGACGTGCATATCCCCGCCAGCGAAGTAATTCAATGCACCGAAGCACAAACCCCCTACTGCCAATCCATTACCGTAGAGGTGTTAAGGGAATGATCAAGCAACAAAATTTACGGATTCAGGAGGATCTCTATGAGCACTCATAACCCCTCCCTACTGCCGGACAATCGCACCACACTGGAAACCGCTTTAGAACATACCCTTGTTAACCATCTGCACAGCATTCCAAGCCCTTACCCAAATCTCTGGTCACCGGATAATATCTCTACCGATCTGCTGTCCTATCTGGCACTGGCCAAAGGCGTACAGGATTGGGATGAACAGGATAACGAGCAGGCCAAACGACAAACGGTAAAAACCATCTGGCCGGTACAGCGTACCGCAGGCACCTTAAGGGCTATTCGACAAGCGGTAGAATCATTGGATCTAGGGGCCGAAGTGGTGCCGGGTTATCAAGATGACGGCACACCCTATCACCTACTGGTGAAGTTTCGCAGTAACCAAAACTTTACCGGAAACGACGTGACCGCACGAGTGGCAGAGCGGGTTAAAACCGCCATCTCAGAACGGGATACCTTTAGCTTACGCTTCTCCACTCAGGTACCCGGCAACCTCTATACCGGTTGGGGTGCCCACGCAAAGCGCCGCACCATAATCAAACCTCAATACAAACACTACATCTCAGTGCCCATGTTCACATGGCATCTGGGCACCGTGCTGCATCAACGTGGCAGAATCACAATTCAGGGGGCAAATAATGGCTGACTTCCCAGGACTGGCACTAACCAATAAAGGCTTAGCGCTACAAACAAGAGCACAAGCAGGGGCAGAGCTTAACTTCTCCCGTGTGGCACTAGGTGATGGCATCGTCCCACCTGATCCCAAAATCCTACTGACCTTGGTAGATGAGAAAAAATCGCTACCACTGACCTCACTGCTAGTAATCGAAGCCGGTCATGTCCGCCTGAGAGTCGTACTGACTAACGACGACGTGGTTTCCGGCTTCTATATCCGAGAAGTGGGCGTCTTCGCCATCGACCCGGACACCGGTATCGAATACCTCTATGCCTACACCAACGCCGGAGAATTCGCCGACTATATGCCAGCTGGCGGTGGTGCCACGGTTGTCGAGCATGAGGTAGATCTGATTACTGTCGTTGGTGATGCGGCAAATCTAACGGCAACGATTGATAAAAGTAAGGTCTATGCTACCCAGCAGGATTTGGAGGATCTAGAAACTATACTAAATAGCCGGACAAACATTTCACTAGATGGTCCAGAAATAATTTACCCAGGTAGCTTTAACGATTTTACAATTACAGATTATTCTACTTTCAGTAACTATTCTGTTTCTACACCTGTCGGCACAGCAAGTATTACAAATGAAACTGTAACAATAGCCTTAGCCCCAGCGGAGGAGGCAAAAGGTATAACATTAACAATATATAGAGATGGATCAGCTCGTGAATTCTCTATTGCTATTGGATCACGAAGTATTGGCGTACCCAGTGTTACACACCCTATTGATAACGCCACAAAGATTATCGAATCGCCAATATTACTTTTAAGCAATTTTGTCTCATACCCAAGCGGGCATTTCACACACGAATCGACAGATTGGCAAATTGCAACCGATACTAACTTTGAAGACCTTATTTGGTCTAGCATGTCTGACTCAGAAAGCATTACTTCCATTAAGGTGCCTGAGGGTATATTAAAAAAATCAAGCAGCTACTATATAAGAGCTCGTTTCACCGGAAGTGAGGATATAAACCAACTAAAATCAGCCTGGTCACCTAAGACAATATTCACAACATCTGAGTCATTTCTTATAACAGGAGAAATAGCAAAATTTACTGAAGATCAAAGCATTTATATGGGCTGGGATGTAGATATATCTGCAGATGGTACTACAGTCATCGTAGGTGCCCATGCAGTTAATTCTAGCTCAGGCAAAGCCTATGTATACAAAGTTGAGGAGGGATCTTGGAACTTAGATACAACACTTATACCACTTCCTTCGACTGGCAACCTTTTCGGTCAATCTGTATGCATCTCTTCCAATGGCAAGACTATCGCCGTAGGTGCTCCTGGAGAAAAGTCAGTATATATATATTCATCTAGCGGAGGTTTCTGGTCTCTAGTAGATATTGTAACTGAAGAAGTTGGCCATTTTGGTCGTTCTTGCACCCTATCGGCTGATGGCTCACGATTAGCTATTGGTGCGCTTGATGATTCTCAAAACGGTACAAATGCTGGGGCCGTATGTATTTATGATTTACAATCTACCTGGACACAGACTGCCAAACTGATAGCGGAAGACGGAGCTGCAAGTGATCGTTTTGGTTTAAGTATATCAATGTCGGATGACGGATTAACTTTATTAATAGGGGCACCATATGATGATAGTTATAAAGGGTCAGCGTATGTATTCAAAAATCAATCTGGCTGGAACCAGATCAAGAAATTAGTGGCTATAGATGGCCTCCCATCTGACGAATTTGGTTACTCTGTCGCGCTTTCCAGTACAGGAAAAACAGCTCTAATTGGCTCTAGATTTTCTGACGCTCAAGGAAATAACTCAGGTGCAGCATATATTTTCAAAGATCAACCTGACTGGTCACTCGAAACTAAATTTTCAATGTCTGACGGTAGCTCTGGCAGTGAATTTGGTTCGGGCGTAGCCATATCTGATATAGGCTCAGTTCTTATTGGGGCTAGCGGGAAAAGATCAATGTATCTGTTCACCCATAATGGTAATGAATGGTCAGAAGAAGCGGTTTTCACTCCTTCCGTGACGCAAGGGAAATTCGGGTTCTCTGTAGCCTTATCTGCTGATAGTAAAACAGCTATATCAGGAGCTTATGACCAGAATAACGGCTCTGCTTATATTTTTGGATAATTATTATGAACAACACCCAAACCTACGCTCGTACTGAAGGCCAAGAAATAATCGAATGGCCAGTACAAAAACATCATATTAAAAACCGTGGTATGCCACTTTGTTGGTTTACTCCGGTTAAAGAAACGCTACCTCCTATTTATAACGCTTTAACTCACTATGTCCGTCCGGTAAAGCCGGAATGGAAAGATAATGAGCTGCACCAACAGTGGCAGGTGGAGCAGAAAAGTGTACGCCAGTTGGCGGATGATCTATTGGCCAGAATGACTCACTATTCTGATCGTGCTTTAGCTTCTCTAAAAGCGGGTTATCCTGAGCAAGAAACCGAGACTTGGAATCTGCAAAAGGCGGAAGCTGAGGCTTGGTCTGCGGATAATAGTGCGGCGGTGCCTATTCTGACGGCGATTGCGGAACGCCGTGGTATGGCCCTGGCAGACCTGGTGTCCCGTGTGCTGGATAAATCGAACCAATACGCTGCTCTTGTGGGGCTGGTATTGGGTGATAGGCAAGCGGCGGAAGATACTATCGAGGCGCTGCAAGAAGAGAAGCCAGAGGATCACTTTGATCAGTTGGTAGCCTTGGCTAATAGCTGGCGCTCTGATTGGCCGCAAGAGTTGGTTTGATCGAATCCTTCTAAAATATTGAAAGCAACCCTTCTAGTTTCTTTGTAGTTCACTCTTTTATCTACCTAATTCGATTGATACTCGATAATTCGCGGATGCGCCTCTGGCTTATCCACGCTACCTGTTGATCACTTTAAAGCGATCAATCCCATTCCATAAATTCCCTTTTATAAAGAGTACTCCTGCGGAGTGCTGTTTAATTTTGTTCGATTTTTATCAAACCCGACCCTGTGTCGGGTTTTTTTATGCCTGCAATTTGGAGGTTTGGCATGGAAAAAACGGATACACAAGCCTTTACGGTGCTGCGGGCTTTTCGGGTGGGTCGGGGTCAGCATTGGCTGAAACCCAGTGACCAACCCGTTGAGCTGCTGCCTTGTGAAGCGCAATACCCGTTGCAGATGGGTTGGCTAAAGCCATTTATGGCCAAGGCTGATGCTCTGCACAATCACGACACTTTAAATACTAAAACCGTGGCCATTTCGGCTGCACACGCAACAACAACTGAGGAATAATCGATGCCACTAAATGATGCATTCGACCATAACGGTATCAGTGTAATTACCAGCGAACCTTTACCACCTATGGGCCCACCGGGTGATGATGTGGTTTGTCTGGTCGGTACGGCTCCAGATAAGTCTACCGATGTACAATTTGATGTCCCTGTTCGCATCGCTCATCAGGGTGATTGGGCGTTAATCGACAGTACTGGCGATGAACAGGGTTCTTTGATTCACGCTATTCAAAAGACTCATGAAAAGGCCCAGGTCACCATCTACGCCATTGTGGTAGAAGAAGGTGCTGACGCAGCCGAAACACTGGCGAATGTGGTAGGCGGTGTTGACCCCACCACTAAACAAAAGCTGGGTATCAGTGCCGTTGTAGACTGCAACGAGCGCCCCACTATTCTAGCTGCGCCGAGCTTTAGCAATGATAAGACGGTTATCGATGCTATGGCTTCCGTGGCTGCCCGTATCCGCGCCCGTGTAGTGGCCGACGGCCCATCCACCGATACCGATGCGCTGATCGCTTTCCTAGATACTTTAGGTGGCGAAGGTTCCAACCATGACCGTGTTTATCTGGTCGATCCTGCGGTCAGTATTTACAGCCGTAAGGCGAGAGCGGACATTCTGGTACCGGGATCTGCCGTTGCTGTGGGTGCTCTGGCGGCGGTTAAGCCTTGGCAGTCACCGGGTAACCAATCGGTTCCAGTAAAGGGTGCCGCTCGTACGATTGAATACAATATTCTGGATAAAAACAGCGAAGCCAATTTAGTTCAGAAAAACGGTGGTGCGGCTATTTGCCATACGTCTCTGGGTGGCTGGTCTCTGGTGGGTAACCGTACTGTAACCGGTAAGTTTATCAGTTATGTGGGTCTGGAAGACATGGTGTGCCGCAAGCTGGAAGCTTCCAGCCAAGGCATTATGTCCCAAAATATGACGAAGTCTTTCTGGGATCAGCAGATCCGTCGGATCAATATGTTCCTGAACGACCTGATCGCAGCAGAAGTGATCCCCGGTGGTCAGGTTTACCTGCATCCTACTCTAAACAGCGCCAGCCAGTACCAAAACGGTTCCTGGTATATCGTGCTGGATTATGGCCGCTACGCGCCAAACGAACATATGGTGTTCCATGTGAGTGCTAAAGATCAATACGTTGAAGAATTCCTAGAAGGTGTACTGTAATGGCTGATAATCGCAATATTGTTCTATCCCGAGTGCTGGCAAACGGTTACGCCATGCAAGCAGAAATCGAAGGTTACACCGCGCCGGAAATCAAAAAGATTACCGAAGCCGCTAAAGGCGGTCGCTTTGTTGCCGGTGAAACCACCGTGGGTTTGGAGCCTTTGAAAGGTAAGCTGGTCATCAGCGGTGTTACCGATCAACTACTGCTGACCTTTGGTATTGAAAGCAGCGAGTATTCACAGATCACGGTACTGGCATCCACTCAGGATGAGCAGAAAAACAAAACACCACTGCGCTGGGAGCATACCTGTGAAATCACCAGCATTACCGGTGATGAGATCAAGCCCGGTGTCATGAAGCACACCATCGAGTTTGTCTGTCGCGGTTATAAACATACCGATAACGGTAATGTGATCCATGACATCGATGTACCGACACAAAAAGCTGTGGTATTCGGCAAAGATCTGCTGGACGAGCATCGTAAAAATGTTGAACTGGCTTAATTAATACCAATCCCGATAGTTCCTTATCGGGAATGGTGTAACGGCAGTTTGAACATTAATCAAGGATGATTGGAAGGGCCGGTTTTCCGGCCCTTTTTAACTGTTTATCTAACGGTTTTTCTCTATTTGAGCTCTCTTGTGATAACCCAACTGGAATAAGAGCCGTTAGATAAATGGCAGATACTTTCTTCGAAGTGAGGCTTGTGTAGGTTGGGCTGAGCGATACTTTGATCAGCCTGATGCAAGGGTTATTAAAACCGCGAACCCCAACGGCAGATTATCGTACGCCCGATACATAATTTTTATCGAAAACATACCGAAAAATGCCATTCCCAGCCAGAGTAAGCGGAGGGTTCATGTTGGGGTTCGCGGTGTCACTATTCACAGAAACCCTAAAGTACCTAGCTCCGCTCAGCCCAACCTACACAAGCCTCACGCTGTATCTGTATTTGAAGGGGTTTTATGCTTCGTGCCTATGGAATCTCTTTATCTGCCTAATCGAAGAAAGGTCTTAGTCCACAATCTTTATCACCCCAATCTTTACCCAAAAAAAACCTAATACCAAGTGGAACCGACCATGAAAGCAATCTGGAAAGATATTGAAGTAAACCTGATTCAACCCCTACTGCGCGATACTGGCGAAAAGATCAGCCAATTAACCTTCTGTATGATCGACCGAGGCCAACACAGAGCCGTTATTGAAGCTAACGACGATGACCGGGAAATCATCTACCGGGAACTGATCAAACTAGGGGCTAAGCTAACCGATAAAGAGATGACTCGTCTGACCGCACCGGATTACAACAGCCTGCTACAAACCGCCGACAGCGCCTATGGCGAGGGCAGTGATTACTGGTTTGAAAAGCTGGTCTTTGAACCGCTGCAAAACCCAGCGGAAGAGAAAACCATGCGGGCAGGTTATCAAAACATCAATAAAATGCCCCTGCTGATGCCTATCGACACCGCCACCCACGGCTTGATCGACTGTATTAACCTTCAATTCCCTACCGTAGGGGCTCTGGATATGATGCGCCAGCAACCCGAAGAGCAGCAGGATGAATTTATTCAGATGCATTGCACTGGCTTAGGCTCTGATGAATTGGATAGCCTAAGCGTACCGGATGCCAAATCTCTGGCCATGAAGGTGGCTGATTTTTTGTCCAAAACCGGCAGTTTTTACTTGGAACAGATGACATCGAAAAACTGACCGATCATCTGGTACTCAACACCGCCATCTCAGAAAAAGAGATCCGCAACTGGCCCGTGCCCATTGCTGTACGGCGGTATATTAAGGTGATGAAACAACAGGCACCGCAGTCTTTCTAAACGTTAGTCAGTCCTAGGCACCGGGAGGGCTTAAGATCCAATTGATCATCAGCATCAGTCACTTTCACCCAATATAAAACCTAATCAGAAGCCCTCCTTATTTATTCAAATTTGTCTGGAAAGAATCATGTCCGCAGCCAATATAAATCTCCCCAATTATGAGATTCAGCCCCTCATTTCTCTGCTTTCAGGTATGGCCAGCAATACTGATGCACTCACCAGTATGCTGCACTTACAACAGAGAGAAGAAACAAGACAGCTTGTCTCTGCACAAAAAGAAGGTATTGAAGATCAACAGATATTCCAATACCTGAAAGCCATTCGCCAAGAGGTAAAATCAACCGGTACTCGCCTGATTAACGCCCTAGCCAGTGAACAATCAGCCGTTAGAAATGCTATCGCCGGTATTGGTAAAGGATCTATCTCTCCTACTGCAAATACGGCAACAACAGCCTATAGCGCACCGACTTTAGCTCAATCCGTCGCTGCTGTTTCTGGACTCTATGCCGTAACCGAAACAACGGGTTCTAATATTAAACAAACCCGACAAACAGCAACAGATAAACAGGCCGAATTTAGCCAAATCAATAAAGAGTACCAAGCGGCTCAAAAAAAGCTGGCAAACAAAGAAGCCGCCCATCAAAAAAACATTGCCAACATCCGTAACCGAGATACACGGAATCTAAGCAATGCACTGCGCACCACAGGAACCGGCGCCCAACAAACAGCCAGTACATTACGCTCACTACAACAAAGTGCTATTGCCAGCAGCCAAGCTTTAAAGCAACAGAACCAAAAGCTGGATAAATTAAATAAACAACGGGATAAAGCTCGGATCGCTGCCGCAGAAGCTCGTCTGGAAAGCGGATTAGCCAAAGCCTCTATTTTAAAGGCGGGGGCCGCGGCCTCCGTTACGCCAATTTCGCGGGCAATTACCGTTGAAGCCGCCATGAATAACCTGACCAAGTCAGGAGATCTGGAAGGCACATCAGAGAAAGCGCTTCAATCAGGATTAATGACGCTTTCAGTTGATGCTAATATTCCACCGGAACAACTGATTCAAATCGCGGCAGATGGTCGACGCGGTGGCATTAAAGATAAAGACCTTCTGGCATTTACCCAATCGGCTGCCCAAACCGCCGTAGCTTTGGATATGGCACCTCAAGATGCTGCCAATACACTGACCTCATGGCAAGTCAGCATGGGCTTGTCACAAGAGGGTGCTGTTGAGCTAGCCAATTCGGTTAACTATGTCAGCGATAAGATGAAGGTTAGTGGACAAGATGTTGCCAATATTGTCAGCAACCAAGGTAAAGCCGCTCAAAAGGCAGGATTAACAGATCAAGAAACGGCGGGGTTGGCAGGTGCTCTATTATCAGGTGGGGCAACGGGAGAAGCGGCATCAGCCACTATGGGTAATATTTTATCCACCCTAACCAGTGGAGAGGCTGCAACCCATACACAAAAAACAGCCCTTACTTCACTGGACTTTGATTCTGCTACCATTGCCACAGAGATGACGTCTGATGCTGACGGTACGATTACAAAAGTGCTTGAAGCTATTTCCAAAGCCCCTCAAGCACAGCAAGAGTTATTGACTAGCCAACTTTTTGGTGAAGGCTCCATTACCAGCATTCTCCCCATGCTGGATAATATGCAGTGGTTACAGGATGGTATTCAGCTATCGACAGATGCTAATAAAATCGATCCAGAAACAAACCAGGCCAAAGGATCGGTACAAACCGAGTATGAAAAATCAAAAGAGAATGTGGCCCATAAAATTGGTTCAGCATGGCGCGCCATTGATCGTTTAGGCGTTGCTTTAGCTGAGAATTTATTGCCTGTGATTGGCCCTGTGGCAGATGGCATCATGTGGGCCGCCAATGGACTGGCCGCTTTTGCTGAAGGTGGAACGCTACAAAGCCTGAGTGTCGCTATAGGAGGTTTAGTAGTTGCTGGTGGGCTTTATTTTGCTAAACAAAAAGCCCAAAAGATGCTGATAAACCGTCTTGCGGGTTCTCTAGACAAGGCCGCAAACAAAGAAACTAAATTAGCATCAGCAACAGATATAACCGCAAGAAAAGCAAACAGTGCGGCGAATGCTTTAAATAAATTTAATAATACCTTAGCCCGTACAGCCCGCAACAGTAGTGACTCACGGGGTGGAAAGCGCAATAAAAAGAACCATAAGAAAAAAGCCCACAACTCAAATGGCTCAAGATCAACCACTATAAACCAGAGCCGTACGGATTCCAGCCACTATCATTCAGGGGATAATCGTTTAGGGGATAATCGTTCAGGGGATAATCGTTCAAATACTGTTAGCTCAAATAGTACTCATTCCAACAGTACTGGTTCTACAGGATATCGTTCTACGGGCTCAAATAATTCCAGCACAGAGAGAAGAAACGCCACCATAAAAAAAGGCGGAAAAGCTGCGTTTATAAGTACTGGCCTAACGAGTCTAATGAGTTTAGTCGGCTTAGGCTCCCTGTTTACAGCGGAACCGGTTCTTGCCAGCCCCCCTCCTGTGCCTCCCTCTGACAATCCATCTGGAGATACGGCTCCAGATAATAATACCAAATCCGAAAACACTCCTTCAGCAACAGACTCAGCCGTAAGTTTTAGCAATTTGCTAATGCCACTTGCTGGACTAGCGGCTACCTTTATTCGACCAATCAATACTGTTATGAAAGCTGGCCAGTTAACCAAGGCCGTAGCTAAAGGTAAAACCGATAAGCTCGGTGAGCTGGCAGGTGATGTGGCGGGTGGTGTAGGTGGCGCCTGGGCTGGTGCAGCTATGGGAGCCACTATTGGTTCTGCTGTTCCTATTGTAGGTACAGCCATTGGAGGCCTGATTGGCGCAACACTAGGCGGTATTGCTGGCAATGAAGGTGGTAGTTGGATCGGCGAGAAACTATCCAATTGGTTCTCCGATAATGAAAGTGGCGATGCACTCAAACAAGCAGACCAACAACTTATTCAAAACCAGCAGACTCAAAACCAGCAACAAAGCCAAACAACCTCATCACAGCAAACCCAACAAGTCACCATTTCCCCTAATATCACGGTTAATGCAGCTCCGGGAATGGATGCGGAATTGTTAGCAGAAACTGTGCTGCAAAAAATCAATCTCTCCTTTAAACAGGCACTTCCTGCCTTTAATTCTAGCCTGGATGGCACTTTGGACAATGATATGAGGTTAACCGCATGAAGCAGATGTTAGGTATCTCCGATTTCTCTTTTAGTGTCGCTAACGACACGGACTTTCATCAGTTTACGCGCACAGCCGAATCCGGCTTGGCGCAACAAAGCCGTGGCGGTAAGGCTCCAACCACCCAATGGACGGGACGCCCTCTGCAGACCATTAATATCAATGGCCAAATTCTGGGTAAAACCGGTGGTGCAGTATTGGATAAACTGCGCCAATTTATTAATGCTGGGCCGCAAACGCTCACCATGAGCGGCGTTCGTGATAAGCAAAACGCTCTATCCGGCAGTCGCTTTTTAGGTCAATGGAATGTGATGCGGGTCGTCGAAACCGGTACACGCTTAATCGATAACGGTACAGCACTGAAAACCGAATTCACCGTAGACCTCCAGGAGTATCAGCCATGATCACCATACGCACTCGCCAAGGGGATACTGTAGATCTGCTGCTCTGGCAGCAACTGGGCCGTAATGATGAGGAAGTTACGGATGCTTTTTGGCGTTTAAATCCTCACGCGGCCGAAAACGGCCCTATTTTTACCAACGGCATCTCGCTCAAACTGCCCGATCTACCAAAACAAGCGATCAAAGAACGGATACGGGCATGGGATTAAAATAAAGCACGGGCTAAACATTTAAGGAGTCGGATCGTGGAACCAGAAAACGCAGGATCAAAACAAATCATTCGCTTTACCCCTATCTGCGAAATTACCGGTAATGAACGAACAGCCAATACACTGCAGCAACGCCTGATCAGTTGTAGTGTGGTGGATGCCTCAGGTTTGGAATCAGATAGCATCAGTATTCAAATTGATGCCAGTGGCCTTAGAGACTGGCCCAGTACCGGCCAGTTAATCGGCTGTCGTATGGGTTATAAAGAAGATGAGTCGATTATGGATCTGGGCCAGTTCCATATCAGCCGTATCACCGAAAACCTGTTGCCAAACACCCTAACCATCACAGGTACAACAGCACCTTTCCATAAGGATGATCCAACCGGTATCAAAAAAGCCCGTTCCAAAACCTGGTTTGGAAAAACAGTGGGAGACATTGTGCGGGAAATTGCCCAGAACCATGGCTATAGCCCCAGAATACACTCAAAGTTAGATGGTTTTCCAGATAAGAACATCCCTACCTTCCATATCGATCAAACCAACGAAACCGACCTGGCCTTTTTAACCCGTTTAGCAGAGAAATATGGCGCGGTCTGTAAACCCGTAGGATCTTTACTGGTCTTTTCCTTAAAAGGTGAGGTCAAAAGCCTAACGGGTCAAACACTGGAACCGGTAGTCATTGAGCACCCAAGCGAAAACCATCCAGGTATTAATAGTTATATCTCAGGTTCTATTACCAGTGCCGATAAACGCATGTTTAAGGGCGTTATTGCCCATTGGTATTTCGATAATGGGGTGCAAGCCATTAAAGAGGAAGAAGGCGAATCTCCCTATAAACAGCTGACAGACCGTTATGATTCTCAGGATGCCGCTAAAGCTGCCATTAAGTCCGAGATGTTTCGTATCAAACGCCAGGGCGATAAGCTGAGTTTGGAATGTCCCGGTGACCCTATGCTCAACGCTGAAGGTTTATTAAAACTAGAAAACTTCCCTTCCATACGAGCAGAGGGCAACTGGTCTATCGATCGGGTGACACACAACTTTAGTGGTGACTATCGTTGCAGTGTGGAAGCTACACGGCCATTGTAAGTCAGTCGGTAGAGCAAGTAGACCGACAAACTAGTCCGTAATAAACCTTGAAATCAGTTTATTTTGCGGCACATAGAAAATCAGTTCTTCTTTTGCCCGGGTTGCAGCAACAAAGGCTAAGCGTTGTTCTTCCGCAATATACTTTTTGTTGCTGAGAATAAATGGAATGCCGCTTTCATCCAGTTCCGACCTCTGTCTGGCATAAGGAAAGACCCGCTCCGTAAAGTCAAACACCACCACCTTATCAAACTCAAGTCCTTTGACCCTGTGGGCAACCTCCACATGGACGTAGTTTTCCGCACTGTGTATCTCAGAGAGCTGATCCTCATAACGGGTATAGATAGTCTCGATATACTTCCTCGCCATTCCTCTTGCCAACGCTTCTTTATTGTATGGCTTCTCACAAGACATTAAGAAGTCCATACACTCCTTGATAACCTCTTCATAAATACGCTCGTAAATAGCCAGAATAGTCAGAGAAGGCGAGATCGCTTTTAACTTTTCAATCAGAAGAAACGAACGCACAAAACCTTCAAATTGTAGAGGGATATTATCAGAACCATAAACTAAGGCGGCAGGGTTGGTCACAGGCCCTTCGGAATATTTCCAGAATGAAGGCCGATTGCTAAGCACTCCATCAATTGTCCAACAATCCAGAATATAAAGCAGGCTCTCGACAACACAGGCTAAGGTTTTATAACTGGTTGAGGCATTATGTTTAAAATGAAGCTTTGCTTTAACGAGGAAGGCTTCCACATCCACTTTCTGGTCATGTGTTCTGACGATATAGACCACACTTTTATTGGTTCGCAACCAAGCGGATGTTTTTTCTATCAATACATCAGCATTGTGCTCAATATAAGCGGAGTCGTGAGCCTTTAAACCGATAATATCAGATTGAGCGCTATCCGAATTACCATAGTCAGAAGCTAGTTCATTATACGAGTCGGATCGATCGTATAAATCGAACTCATCATAAGCGTCTTCAGTCTGAACCTTATCCCCTATCAAACCTCGACCTATCTTATTGGCAAAATGGGCTATATTGGCACCAAAGCGAAAGGACTCCGACAAATAGTAGGTGGAGATAGAACCTAATGCTTCGTCAATACCATGAGTTAGATAAGCGGGGTCTGCACCGGCAAACTCAAAAATACTCTGTCGAGGGTCACCCACCGCATTCAGTTGGCAATGTTTTTTACAGGCGCTAACCACCAGAAATTGAGATACCTCGGATACATCCTGAAATTCATCCACCAGAATGTAGTCGTATTTA
The DNA here is from genome assembly GCA_047518265.1 of Oceanospirillum sp. GTDB lineage: Bacteria > Pseudomonadota > Gammaproteobacteria > Pseudomonadales > Halomonadaceae > Oceanospirillum. Next base: position 77,659 of record JAKZRG010000055.1, on the reverse strand, counting down.
TTCTGCAAATACTCAATACCACGACTGGAGCGCGTTAAGAACATCGCCGCACGATACAGTTGATCTTCAAATAACGTTACCCCTTGCGCCACAAGGAAGGTATCCACCTGAGCAACAAAGCGAACTAGCTTATCCCACACCATCGAATCCACCTCTGCAGGCTTCTTCTCGTGCATATCCTCGACATTCCCGATCATATTCCGATAAGTCGACATGATATAAACACAGTGTTCAATCAATTCATGAATGTTATGCCGTTCTTGTTTTAGCTCTTTTATCTCTTCCTCAAGCCCCGCTATCTCTTCAACAATCTTATGACCTGTAATCAGAATATCTCGATTTTTCTGAACAACCCTTACCCCCCGATCACGAAAAGAACCGCCAGAGAAAAGCCCTTTAAACAAAATAGATAGGCTGGTGGCATCCACAGGCTTGTGGCTCAAAATTAAAGAGTTATCGGGACGAACATTAAACAAGTCGTAAGTTAGACTCCGCCCCCAAGCATGAAAGGTCTTAACCGTAGGAATCTCATAATGATGATTCTCTACAAACAGAATACTACTGAGCTTATTCTCAAACTGATTTTTAATGCTGCGGTTAAAAGCCAAAATCAGAATTCTGTTGGCGGGTATACCAGATTCCAAAAGATAACGTACACGGGCTAAAAGCGTGGTGGTTTTACCACTGCCCGGCCCTGCAATAACACGCGCATGCTGCTGTCGATCCAAAGAATGATTAATAAAGTCGATTTGCGGCTTAGTGTAATAGGTCGATGTTTTTTTCATTATTTATGCCACGACGCTTTAATTTATCAGGGAATTACCCGTTGCAAGGTTTACCGAAAACAACAGAATAGCTTTTTAGTCGCAAAAAAGAGAGGGAAACGGGGAGTCTCAGCCTGATTTATTACGCTTAGTCTTTTATTTATTCAAGACCAGCCATAAACGCTAGGCAATAAAAAACCCCGCTAGCGAACTAGCGGGGTTTCTTAATATGGCGGAGGGATAGGGATTTGAACCCTAGGAAGGCTATTAACCTTCGCCGGTTTTCAAGACCGGTGCTTTCAGCCGCTCAGCCATCCCTCCAAGTGCGACGTATACTACCAGCATAATTTTTTTCGTCAACACTTAATGAATTGTTTTTTCTCAATTTATGATTCTTTTGACTTTGGAACGGAATCAACGACAATGTGTCTATAGATTTATATTTCTGTCTTTTGGAGTAAAAAAATGGCTTTCGAACAACCCGATGTGATGAGTAAGGGCTATGCCCCGTCGATCCCGGTCAACAAAGTTGTCCGTAATACTTTTATGCTGCTTAGCTTAACGCTAGCATTTAGTGCATTAACCGCGACTGTATCCATGATGATGGGTATGGAGCGCATGAATATCTTTGTTTTCTTTATTGGCGCTTTTGGCCTAATGTTTTTGGTCAATAAATTCCAAGATAGTGGCCTAGGCTTAGTACTTGCCTTTGTCTTTACCGGTTTTATGGGCTTGAGCATTGGCCCTGTGGTTTCTTCTTATATGGCTTTGCCCGGCGGCGGTCAAACGGTAGCGTCTGCTTTGGGTAGCACGGCAATCATCTTCCTTGCACTGTCCGGTTACGCTCTGGTATCTAAAAAAGACTTTAGCTTCCTAAGCGGTTTCCTATTTGCTGGCTTTATTATTCTGATGGGTGCAGTGGTTGTCGGCCTATTCACACAGATCCCTGGTCTGCAACTGGCAATCTCTGCCGGTTTTGCTCTGTTTGCCTGTGCTGCTATTTTGTATGAAACCAGCGCTATCGTGAATGGTGGTCAGCAGAACTATATTGCGGCGACTGTTAGCCTTTATCTGTCTATTTATAATCTTTTCCTTAGCTTACTTCATTTATTTGGGGTTTTGGGCGACGACTGATTCAGTCAATTTAGATATACTAAACGCCCTGCCTTAAGCAGGGCGTTTTAGTTTCTGGCCAGAGAATAACGAAGAATATTATGAAATACAGTATTGCGGTATACGGTGGCCCTTATAGCCACCAAGCGACGCATACGGCCTATCATTTTGCTCAAGCCGTATTAGCCAAGGGCCATAACATTCAGCGGGTCTTTTTCTATCATGATGGCGTGTATAATGCATCAGCCTTAGTAGCACCGCCTCAGGATGAGAGTAATCTGCCGAAACAGTGGCAAACCCTCGCTCAAGATAATAGTTTTGAATTGGTGGTCTGTATTGCAGCTGCAGTGCGTCGTGGCATTTTGGATGAAAACGAAGCTAAGCGTTACAGTAAACCTGCCGCTAACCTAGAAGATAATTACCAGCTATCAGGTTTAGGTCAGTTGGTAGATGCCGGTTTAGAGTCTGATCGACTCATCAGTTTTGGGCCTTAATTAGCTATGTCAAATACTCAGTCGCAAGTAGAATCAGACACTGGCACAGAATCGATGTCTGATATGTTAATTATTTTTCGTAAAGCGCCTGTAGGCACGTCTTGGGCCAGAGAAGCGATGGATCTGGCCCTTGTCAGTGCTGCCTTTGGCCAAAAGATCAGCTTATTGTTTATGGGCGACGGTGTATTTCAGTTAGCACAGAACCAGCAGCCCTCTGCCGTTGAGCAAAAAGGCACTCAGGCGATGATGCAAGCACTGCCCATGTATGATATTGAGCAGATCTATGTACATCAAGACAGTCTGGATCAAAGGGGCATGGACTCAGATCAACTGCACATTGATTGCCAGAGCTTAGATTCCAAGGCACTGCCGGGGCTTTTGCAGCAACATAAACAGGTATTTAATTTTTAATATGATTTTACATACAGTTAATAAATCTGTTTTCACCAGTAATACCTTAAATGAATGCCTGCTAACCGTAGCCAGAAATGACGGCGTTTTTTTAATCGAAGATGGTGTTTATGGTGCGCTAAAAACAGCCCACCCTGCCGAGCAACACGAAGTGTCTTGGTATGTACTGAAAGAAGATCTGCAAGCCCGTGGTATTGCTCCCGAAACCTGCCGAGAGGGTATTACTCTAGTGGACTACACAGGTTTTGTTGAACTAACGGAACAATACGCTTCTGTTTGTAGCTGGTTTTAACTGGATTCAGGTATGACAGATACTACCGTCGACTCAAAAATGACAATAGACTCAACTCCTGCATTAATTTCAAACGGCCAGTCCTTAGCAACCGATAGCGAAGGTTATTTAGAAAACCTTACGGACTGGAACGAAAATGTTGCTGAGTTAATGGCTAAAAATGAAGGCCTAGAACTCACAGAAAACCACTGGCAAATTATTCATTTGTTACGTCGTTTCTATAGCGAGTATGAACTATCACCGGCTATGCGTCCCTTAGTTAAATATATCGGGCTGCATCTGGGTAAAGAACAGGCAAAAAGCATCTATTTAATGCAATTATTTGGTGAAAGCCCGCCCAAGCTTGCCAGTAAAATAGCCGGCTTACCTAAACCAACGAACTGTTTGTAATGATTGTAGGCCTGTAAAACGCTTTAATACTTGCTGGCATTGTAAAAAAACGGACATCAATGCCAAAGTATAGTAATTGCCACTTTCTCTTGGCTTTAAAAAACAATATTCTAATAATAACAATAAGTTAAAAAAATAATCGAATTTAGACCATACACAGCTAACATAGGATTCTTCAGATGCCTGAAACTCGTCTAACCAATGTCAATGTGGTGTCCCAGGATATCCTGATTACACCGGAACAACTGAAAAAAGAGATTCCTTTAACGGATCTGGCTCGCCAGGCTGTTATTGAAGGTCGTGAAACCATTAAGTCCATTCTGGATCGTACCGACAACCGTCTATTTGTTGTGGTAGGCCCATGCTCTATTCATGACGTTGAGGCTGCAAAAGAGTATGCCAAACGTCTGAAAGCGCTATCCGAAAAAGTAAGCGATGCCCTATATATCGTAATGCGCGTTTATTTTGAAAAGCCTCGTACTACTGTAGGTTGGAAAGGTCTGATCAATGATCCACACCTGGACGATACGTTCGAGCTGGAAGAAGGTCTGCACATTGGCCGTCAACTGCTAGTCGATCTGTCTGAGATGGGCTTACCTCTGGCCACTGAAGCTCTAGATCCGATTTCACCTCAGTACCTGCAAGATACCATTGCTTGGTCTGCTATTGGTGCCCGTACTACGGAGTCTCAAACTCACCGTGAGATGACCAGTGGTTTGTCCATGCCAATCGGTTTCAAAAATGGTACTGATGGCGGTCTAACAGTAGCCACTAACGCTCTGGAATCCGCCTCTCATCCACACAGCTTCTTGGGTATTAACCAAGGCGGCCAGGTTGCCGTTATCCGTACCAAGGGTAATCAATACGGTCACGTGGTTCTACGTGGCGGTAATGGCAAGCCTAACTACGATTCCGTTAGTGTTGCTCTGTGTGAAAAAGATCTGGATAAAGCGAAGCTGCCAAAGAACATTATGATCGACTGCAGCCATGCAAACTCCAATAAAGATCCAGGCTTACAACCGCTGGTAATGGAAAACGTTAGCAACCAGATCTTGGAAGGTAACGAGTCTATTGTTGGCCTGATGATTGAGAGCAATCTGGGTTGGGGCAACCAATCTATTCCAGCCGATAAATCTGAGCTGAAATACGGTATCTCTATTACAGATGCTTGTATCGATTGGGATACGACTGAAAAGACATTGCTACAGATGGCTGACAAGCTGCGTGAAGCACTGCCAAAGCGTAACGCTTAATACGCCTTTTAAGCCGCTTACGCTTAATACGCTTTTTAAATTGTAAGAAGTTAATTTGTTAGCTGATTACAGACAAAATCCTCGCAAAGTCATCACCTTGCGAGGATTTTTTATTTCTAACGGATAAAAATTCTAAATACAAATGTGCTCAGATAGATTTAACTCTGCTGTTTATTCCACTGAATACACTCTTCCAAGGTAACCCCTTGACCACCAAAAATATCCAGTGCGCTGCCAATAGTCAGATCCACATTACCACCGGATAGCTCATCTACCTGCTTAAGATCTTCCAGTGAACGGGCTCCACCAGCGTAGGTCACCGGGATAGTGCAAGCCTCGCCTAATAGCTTAACCAAGTCCTGATCGATACCGCCTTGCAAACCTTCCACATCTGCCGCATGAATTAAAAATTCTGCACAGTGTTGGGATAATTCCTGCAGAGTTTCTGGTGTCACTGCCAACTCAGTCACCGTTTGCCAACGATTCGTGGCGATATTCCAACCAGAATCTGTACGACGACAGCTCAAATCCAAAATAAGACGCTCATTACCGGTTTCCTGCTTAATTTTCTCTAAGCGCTCCCAGCTAAACTGACCACCCTCAAACAGATAAGAGGTAACAATCACATGAGATGCGCCAGCTTGCAAAAACTCAGCCGCATTTTCGTTATTAACGCCACCACCAAACTGCAAACCACCGTGCCAAGCCGATAGTGCCTTTAAGGCCTGTTCTTTGTTGCCAGGGCCTAAAGCAATAACATGGCCACCGGTCAGATTATGTTTCTGATACAACTGGGCATAATAAGCGGCATCATAGGGACTGACATAATTAGTATCAGCACCTTGGTCATTTAAGCTACCACCAACAATCTGTTTTACCTGACCTTGATGAAGATCGATACATGGACGAAACTGTGTCAAAACTCGGCTCCGGGCAAACGTAGTAAGATCAGCGATAAGGTAAAAATCCTCTTAGCTTAGAGCTGATCTGAAAAATAGGATAGCGTATTGTAACAGAAATAAGTTACTGGCTTTGCACCACTTCTGCCGTTTGCATAATAGTGATGGGAGGATACAAGTCCAGATGTTTGGCTGCATCCATATTGACAATAAAACTGAAGCGTTTCAGGGTTTCTACTGGTACTTCAGAAACCTTTTTTCCCTTAAAAAGTACCTGTTCGGCTTTATAAGCAGCGAATTGCCCCACATTATAATAACGACTCACAATCCCCATATAAGCTCCAGCTTTCCGTATAGGTCCTTCTGTAGCCGAAAACACAGGTACACCTGCATCGTGCACTCTTTTTACTAAACTTTTAGCGTGGGATATTAGAAACGAATCTGAAGGTAAATAAGCAATATCTACAGATCTATCTGACAATAAATTTACAAATTCAGAAAAATACTCATCAGACAGATGATCCACAGCATCTGGCAAAGGGTATGTCACTAGCGTTAAACCGGCCTGCTCACTCGCTACCTTTAATGCTTTAACTTGTAATGTAGAGTTTTTCTCCTTTGGGTTATAAATCACACCAATGGACTCGACACCCTCCATCTCTTGCATCGCTGCAACTTGAGTGGCCATAGGCACTAAATGGGATGTACCTGTTACATTGCGACTAGGCTGCTCATACTGACTGACGATACCTGCTCCAGCTGGATCAGCTACAATATTAAAAATTAGAGGAATCTGGGTAATATTAATGCCAACCTGAGCGTCTGATTCCGTGCCTGCTAAGGTAGAAGTTACTGTAGTACCAAAACTATAGACCAGATCTGGCTTCTGACGTAAAACGTCAGCCCGTATTTGGCGTAATGTTTGTTTATTTTTACCGGCATTACGGATAATAAATTCTACGGGATACGGCTGATTCATCATGGCATCCATAAATCCTCGCTCCGCATCAGTGAGCCCTCGCCACAACACCATATAAATCCGTTTAACGCTCTCTACGTCTATATCTTCTTCTACATTTCTATCGACACGTTTTCCTACAGCGTTCATATCTGGAGTATTCGCCAAGACCTGTAAAGATAAAGCAGCAAACCACCAGCACAGACACAAGATCAAAAAATATTTTGATCCAACTTTTAAACCACGATTCCAATAAACCATCTACGCCTCCTGCAACTGCCGCTGATCCAGTTTTTTAAATACCTGATAGAGTACAACCAATAGAATCAGGCTTACTGCCACTCCAGAAGCCAGCCATAAAAATGATGTTTTAAAACCCAGTAAACCAATCAGCGTTGCTGCCACTAAAGGGCCGGCAATATTACCTATTCGCTCTGTTAATCGAAAAATCCCAATAGTTTTGCCAAGGGTTAATCCTCCTTTCAATTTTACTTTTTCCGTTAATAAGGATAACTGAGGAGAAACGCCGACCCCATGAGCAATACCCAACAATAAAACACCTGTGAACATGCCATAGATGCCTGGAATCAGATAAACGGATAAAAGGGCCAACGCCGATAAGCCACCACCAAACATAATAAATACCGTTTTTTTCTTCAGTCTATCCCCTAACCAAGCACTTAATGGTGAAACAACCACAATAGCTAAGCCATAGGCCATTAGAATTCGCCCTACAGATGACTGATTGGCCCCTAATTCGTTGAGATAAACTGGGCCGGTATAATATAAAAAACCGGTCAGTAACAGTTTGGCTGGAATAGCCGATAAAAAGGTAATCAGTAAGAAGTATTTATCTGTTAATAAAGTCGTAAAATCCCTCAGAGATAGCTTGGTTGCCGCCCCATCATCTTTTTTCTTAACAGATACAAAAAACTGCATCACAAACAGGGCTGAAGCCAAAGACAATACTGCCGAGAGCATAAAGGTTATTTCGAAACCAATGCGATCTGCCAAAATACCGCCAATGGCCGCACCGCATAAAGAACCGGAGAAGAAACCAGATAAGAACATCGCCATGCCACTGGTACGGTTCTCTATAGTCGTGTTATCCGTGACATAGCCTTGGGCCGTAATAAAAACAATGCCATACCCTACCGCTGTGATCGAGCGAACAATTAATAACTGCCAGAGATTATCACACCAAGCGGTCAGAAATAGTCCAATAGCCGTCAAACCAGCACCAACCATAAAAGCTTTTTTTCGCCCAACACTGTCAGACCACTGGCCCGCCATAGGTAGCGATAACGCCCAAACCAGCATAAACAGAGATATAGGCAAGCCTATTACTAAGCTCAAAGACAAACCTGGAATGGGTTCATAAAGTGAATGCACATAAGAAGGAAAAAAAGATAACGACATGGATTCTGAGAAAATAACCAGAAATAGTGGCGGGCGCACATAAGATAACTTAGTTAAACCGACCTTCTTTGGCCCACTTTTTCTTAAATGATAATCTTGAGATTGACCTTGTGCAGACAACCAATAGCTCATTTTCTCAATCGCCAACCCCACTTTATTACCAAATAGAGATAACTCATCCTTACCGGGGAAAACAGTCACTTGTCCCAAGTCCTTTTCACTGACCCTAGACATCATCTCCCTTAAACCAGCCATGGGCGTTTTAACATGATAGGTTGTAATAAAGATCAGCAGCTCCATAGCCAATAACAATGTAACAACCAAAATAGTGGCAACATCGTAACCAATCTCTTTAAACACCTGAGCCATAAAACCAGGATCAAAGCCGACTAAAATCTCCCCAATGAGATGTTCATCATGTTTCAGTTCATAACGGTATAGGGAATAATTTTGCTCTTCAGCCCCATTCTGAACAGAAGCCTGATATAGAATATTTTCGGAAGTATCCACTATAGCCAGATAATGCAAATCTTTATGGCCATCTAAGCGACTGGCTAAGACCTGCTCCATTTTGCTAAAGAGCTCGAAGGGAATACCGTAGTCCAGCATACGATTAATTAATCGACTGGTTGAATCAGCTAAGATAGCAGCTTTATCTTGCTCTACAGGTTGTAAATTAGACTTAATTAAATCCAGGGATTGCCAGGAACTGATAGCCGTCCCTAAGACAATAATCAAAACAGCAATCATGATAATGCTGCTAGACATAGAGATTCGTTTAATCAAGAGGCTATCCTCATCTCTTGTGTAGTCGGGTGTTATTTTTGAAGGGAACCATATAATCGATCAAAACAATCCCGTTTACCCCGACGGGTTCCGTCGTCGTGCCTCCTGCACACTTTGATGGAGCTGATTAAACTCTTTTTCCAGATCATCCTGTTGGTTTTTTACGACATACTGTTCATCAGAACCCGCAAGACTTTTTTCCAAGGATTGATCCATTCCTGCAATCAAAACCCGCAACCGGTGTAATACTAGCCACAACAATATCAAGCCAGTGATTACACTGAGTAAGATCCAAAGGCCAGACTGTTTAGCCTGCTGCACCAATACAGCCATATTTTTTAATCGATAGCCGTCACGTTGATAAGCAAGTACCACTAACCCTGTTTGTATATCAAAGGTATTAAATAAAGGCTCTGCCACTAGTAAGTACTGTTTATTTTCTATAAACAAGGTATCAGTACGGTTGGCCTTCTGTTTAAACCAATGTAACGGTATCAAGTCAATTAACGATATGCTTTTCTTTGCCGCTTTTTCTAATGTCGGACTTGCCTGACCGGTTACAAACTCTACAGCACTGCTCATTGAAATATCAGACAATATAGTCGCCGGTAATGGCTCTATTGCTCCCGCTGAAAAGAGGCGTTTGCCATCACGAGTCACTACCGAGGCCTGATGAATATAAGAATCTGTTGCCAGTAACGTCTGTAATTGAGAGTTGGTATCCATTAACGAACTCAGTGGCAAACCAAGATTAGTTCCTTGCTCTATACCTATCCTAATCTCATCCAGCATCACCTCTAATCGAGAGCTTATTAGCTCTCGATGACGCTTCTCAAAATTAAAATAAGTTAACAACGAGCTTAAACCAACGCTAAAAACCAAGACAAAAACCAAAGTACCACCTAAACGTAATGTTAGAGAGGAGTGCTTTGTCTTTTTCTTACCTTCAGACATCTCTTATACTTCTCGAACTAAAGCTTTTGCCGCATCTACTTCTTGCAATGCAGATTCACTCAATTGCATAGCCGATAAACGCCATTCTATTTGACGCATCACATCAGCACATTGCTGCATGGTGCTTAAAAACAGAATGGACTCAGCCAATTCAGAACCGTGTACTAACTCCACAGCCTGCCTCTTCAGCTTCATAACCTCAACTAAGTACTGTTTTAACAAGCGCCAATCACGAGCTCCTTTTTGAGCACTTTCAACCTCTACCACTTGCTGGAAGAGAGTCTCTAATTCCGCAGCCATATTGACACGCTCCAGCTCAATACGACGACGACTGAGCTTACTCAACTGCATAATGACCACAATTAAGATAATTATCCCTTCGATAATCAGGATCTTATGCTCTGCAATCTGCCCTAATAAACGAGAGAAATTATCTAAACCAACAAATGGATTGTAATAACGCATACTGACAGAATGTAGTGGCAGATAACGTAAAACAGAATCCTCAGTAGGATTCACATTCAGCATAACCGGTGCTTCATGACGCATCTGATCGCTATTTAATTGATCCAATACCGCCTGTACCATTTTTTCCGGTAGATCCTTACGCGCCGCCATAACCGCATAAGTGGCAATGGTTTCTACGGACTGAGAAGGAGCTGGCCCACTAACTGAACTATAAACCCCAGCAGGGATACGCGCCGTCGTCAGTTGCGAATGATTCAAGGCATAGCCTTCAGCACCCTCCAGTCCTGCCAATTGGAATTGGCCACTAGCCATCACCTGACGCAAATCTGGATTTAACAGGCCTGTTGTAACAATCGCGCCTTCGAGTGTCGGATCACTTAATAGCTTGGTAAAGTAGAGCTCATTTTGGCCAAACTGCTCGGGTTCCAATGCAAAATGTTCCAATACCTTCATGGACTGGGCCCGATAGCCCGAACCCTGTTTACCCAAAGCAATATTCCGACCAGCCATATCCGACAAGGAGTTAATATCACTGTCTTTACGCACCACAAGATGCATATAGTCTTGCCATAATGGAGCCACTACAAACAAGTTTTGCAAAGAGACTGAGTTTGTCCCAACAATAGCAAAATCAGCTTCCTTAGCCAGTAAGCGTCCCCGGTTATCTACCGAGCCACGGGTCACTAAAAGCTGAACCTCATAATCGGTTTTTTTTTTTTTATAGCGTTTTAATAGACTGCCGTATTGAAAGTAATACCCGCCCTTAGAGGCTGTCGCAATACGGATTAATTTTGACTCCTGACTTTTTTGGTAGCCCCAAAAGAGAATCAAAATCCCTGCCAGGGCCAATAACAGCCAGCTAATCATATTTTTGACACGATAGCTCAACATAAAGTGCTCCAACTTAATCCAGTGCGATACGGGCTTCTAACTGATAAGAATGACCATCAACTGACATTAGATCTGGCTGCAACAGCCAAGCATTACGACCTAATTGTCCCCAGTTATTCAGACCGGTTTTACATGACGAAAAATCAGCACAGTTCAGTAAAAAAATTAATTCACAACGTAAAGGCTGTGTTAGATATAAGCGAACCAGCTGTCTTAACTGATCCCATTGATCGACATCCTGTAACAGTTGATCGAATCGACTATAAGCCATTGGGCCTATCTGCAGCTCAAACGTACCATTACTTTCTTGTAACTGATGCCCTAATAAAGCCCCCTCTCCAATAGCCGCACGACTTTGCCCTAAAGCCATCTGTACCTCTTTGGGTAAGCGTACGGTTCGATTTGAACACTGCCTAATCTCTACTGGAACCTTTTCCATTACGTCACTGACTAAGGTTGCAAGTCCTTCCGCCGAACGAAAAGGAGATGACAATAATTTAAAATACCTTAATCGATGGGGCTTATCTGGGGTATTAAAGGTCACTTTATTCCCATCTAGCCCAGCCAGAGCATTTAAGCGCTGAAACAAGGCACTACTCTGAAAATCCTGATCCTCAGATATAACACTGGTGCGCTGTCGTCCATCCAGTAACAGTTCATAAACACGCTGATTTAACAGGTCTAAAAACTGCCGACTCTGGCCATGCTCCTCCTGTTCATCCTGCAACAACATCTCGGTGATATAAGCCGGCAAGATCCCATTACGGCCGTACAAGCTAAAGATATTTAACTCAATACAAAAATGTAGAGGATCAAGCTGCTCAACTCGTTCAATCACACTACGAGCACTATCCATCTTCAGTGAAGGACGCATCTTAATATGAGCTTTCGGCCCGCCAAAGGCATTCAATAAACGATAAGCCTGAATCAAGCTGTATTGATGACCATTTTCTAACAGATCCTGAATTACAGCAGGGACTGTCTGCCCAGCATCGGTGGCCATTGCACCTGCTCCCCTGTCTGTTTATCCGTGATAATAAGTTCACAGAAATGATTCATCGGTACAATGCTCAAAAAGAACTGCTGCAACATCGTAGTAAACAGTTTCATTTCACTTTTAGAGGGGAAGTGATCTCCTGCAATAGACAGATGCAAACTAAAGCCTCGTAATAAAACGGATGAGATTAAACGTTCACTCATCGCGACATCCAGCGCCTTAATTGCTTCAATCTTTTTTAGATTGATTTGTAAGCGTGCACTATCAGGACTACCATTTACAGCCAGTTGCCTTAAACCATTATGCAAAGATTGTAGATTTAAACCGCCCAATAGATTACTGCATAACTGTTGAATTGCCTGCCACTGCATATCCCGTGTCGGCAGTACTCTACGATAGGGTGTTGTTGAGGTCAGATTAGTAAAATCCACCATCTCAGATGACCCTGTAGTATGCTCCGTTAACTGACCAGGTAACAAACTATTCGCTTCTGTGCCATTGGTACAAAAGAGCTTAGCCCTAATCACCTCTTGCCCTTGTAATAGATCTCCATTTAACGCCACCGACAATTGTAATTCGCCAGTAACGGGATGGCTCTGGAGCTGTTCTTGATAAATAAGGTCATCCGCTGATGCTTGTTGCCAAAAAGGCTGATAATAATGAGCATCAGGTTGACTCCGTAACTGTCCCCGCACTGATTTAATACGGTATACCGCTAAGGATTCATCCGTACGTTCCCTGGGCATTAGAGGCATAAACGGCTGCCGATAATCCCTTACCTGAGGAGGTGTTTCACGTATAAACAGATTGATAGCAGGTACAGCGAATAAACAAAAAACACTCTGAAGATCCAGTTTCGGCCAATCCGTCTGGCTATCCATATACCAAGTCAGGGTTAAGGCTTTCTCGGTACTGTCTGCAGGAATAAAGCTGAAATCCAAGTTTACACCCTGGGCTAATTCCGGCGATAAAAAATAGCGTTGCAATAAACGCTGTCCAGGCAACTCTGGTGCATCGTCCTCGGTAACCGGCCATTGCAATAACTCAGTATTAAGCCCCGGTAGATCCGTATTAATCTGTTTATTTCCCCAAGAGGCTGTGAATTGCTCACAATGATGCAGTAAACCATTCAGCAATTTACTCACGACACCATGATTGCCATTTAAATAAAGAGGTAATTTTTTTTCTGATAACTGATCAAGACTACCCTGTAAACAGTTCAACGTCAGGCTAAATTTATATACACCAACTTCGTGATCCCGGCTTTTCCCAAATGACAAATTTGATAATTCAATGGGCCAAAGCTTTAAAGGGAGTAACGTTCGGAGTTCACAACGTTTTCCATTACTATTTAAACCTGATACAGGCGTACCAGCAGATAATGTCATTTCTGATTTCAACCCGCTGCGAGGTGAAAACTTTAACATCGCAGTAGAAGGCAAAGGCCGCAGTAATTCAGGTGCAGCAACTTGTAAAAGGTTATGTAATAACTGATCCTGATCTTGTTCCAATTCCGCTTTTAGGCCAGCTGTTAGAAATGCGACCCCTTCAAGAATACGCTCCACATCAGGATCAGTGCCTGAGCCTACAAGATTACCGGCCTGAGAAGGATTAGCCTTGGCGTATTCCGCAGCAATCGTCTGTAAACGAAACAGCTCGTCCTGATAATGCTGATCAATTTTGGCCATAGAAGGATTCACTTAACCCGTTGTTATCTTTATATGCTTAAAGCAAAAATATCGATCTGTTCAAAAATAGATTCTATCTGCTGACATTAAGCGCTTTTTGTAACGATACATTCGACTGATCTTCTAAAAAATCCACCCGCTGATAGTGCTCAACCCGTACATCAACAATACCGTCACTATCGATAAAGAGCCGTAAATCAACCTGTACGCTTTCATAACCAAAGCGGATATCACCTAATAAACGAAAGACCAGTTGTTGCTGATTTTCGCTATCTAGGGATAACTGAGTCTTAGATAACCTTGGCTCAAAACTCTTTACTTGTTGCTGGATCACTCGGGTTAATTGAATCAGTTGTCGATCATCTCCATGTAGGGACAAAGGCGATATGCTAGGCAGCCCCATATCCCGACGAGTCAAACAGGAGCCGTGTCGAGTATTCAATAATTGTTGTAAATGAGTGGAGACGGATAACACCAAACTGTCCATATCCATTTGAACATTATCAGCCAATCTCTCCAGTAAGCGTCTTTTCATGCTTGGCCGGCCTCGCTACGAGTTTTATATTCAATCTCGGCAGCAGGGCCGTAACGCCAATTGATCGTTTCATAAATGACGGATACTTTTTCTCGATACGGTAAAGCATCATTATTCGGCAGGCTTAAGTCTGGCATCTGCGGCTGTACGCTAACGAGGCGAGCTTTTAGCAACTCAACTTCATATATCAGCTCCACGTCTCCTTTAGGATTAAAACGTGTCCAGAAGAAAACCATTTTATTTAATAACTCTCGTTCACATAGCGCCTGATATAACTGAGGTGTTGTCTCATCAATAGGTTTTACAAATACCACCGGCTGATGCACGGGCTGACCACCAAAAACGCCTACTGTAGTACCAGAGGATTGGGGCATCTGTACGCTATGTTCAAACGCTAGAACGTGACTCAGATTAACCCGAGTCATAATACTTTCAGGACCTGAAAGTACACCCTGTATACTACTTTCTACCTCAACAAATCCCGGCCTAGCCATTAATCCGCCTCCTGCAAAATCAGATCCAGCGATAAACTAAATTGCTGGTTCATAAACCTAAGGTGCGGTGTTAATTCCACTCTCATGCCTACCCCAGATGTTGATTCCTCCATACGCACGGACGCAGCCCGAAAAGGCTTTTTCATCATCACCTCTTCTGCGGGTGCTTCAAGATCTACAACAAAGGCTTTTAACCAACGCTCTAGTTTTTGACGCAAAGCCTCAGGATCATCCAATGTACCGATTTGCTCTCGAAAAACGACTTTCATCATATGAGCAATACGGCAAATGGTTAACAGATAAGGTAACTGGCTATCTGGAGGTACATTCTCATCGTCGTAAGTCAAAGCATGAAAACTATGCAATAGGGTAAAGCAGCTACTTTTTTCCTCTGCTAAGGCACTCATAGCAACAATGCCTTGATCGGCTAAATCGGCAATCAAGGAAGGAGGAAAGTTAATCTCAGCAGGTGATAATGCCATCCC
Source organism: Oceanospirillum sp. (assembly GCA_047518265.1). Taxonomy (GTDB): domain Bacteria; phylum Pseudomonadota; class Gammaproteobacteria; order Pseudomonadales; family Halomonadaceae; genus Oceanospirillum. The sequence continues at coordinate 62,368 of JAKZRG010000055.1, read as the reverse complement.
TGAAACGGGATCAATATAAGGCGCGAATAAACGCTCCCGTCCCCATTCAGGGCCTGTTAACAAGGTAAAAGATTTTTGCTGCTCAAAAGCAAATAAAATATTGGCCGCTAAAGAATAGATAGCACTCCCCCATAACAGCTCACTCCCTTCTGCTGTCTGCTTCTCTTGGTAAGACAGATAGGAAAAGCGCCCTTGATATGGCGAGCGCAAAACGTGTCTGGGTAACATCAAATAGAGATAACGGCTGGCCTCCAGCTCTGCTAGGTTTTTATATGCCAAAAAGCGTGATGACGCACACCACTCACGCATATTCTGTCCCAGCATCTGTTCATATCGATCAAAAGACAACAGTTGAGGTTTAGCCGGCACTCCCACTGCCGCATGAGCCCCATGACCTAAACGAGCGAGGCTTTCCAATATACTCAAATCCTGCTCTGAACGTGTCACAGGGTAATCTACAGCAATGTAATTAAAAGGCTGGCCACCAAATTGACCAAACTCGTGACTATAAATTCGGTCAAACAAAACGCTACTCGTTAGATCGCCTTGTTGACATAAATCTTCTTGCAAAGCATGAGTATTAGCATCCAGTAACTCCACCGCTCCGCTAGTATGGCCTTTAATCAAGCGAGCCAACTCATAGACTTGCCGCCACGAAGCCTCTAGCGTTTGAAATGGAGGGTAGTGCAGAACTTGATCTAACAGAGAACACAGACAACGTTCTAAATCTGTATACAAGAAATCTGTTGGAATGTCTCCAAAATCACCCTCACATTCCGCTACCCCAACGTTTGAACGCCCTATAAAGTCAGGATCATAACGCTGAAGAAATTCAAAAACTTGATCCAGAGTATCGGGATCTATACTTTCTGATTGCTGTAACTGATCTCTTAACTCTAAACCTTGCACCATAACGGGAAGTCGAGTTAATAAGGTATCAGGCTGAAAATCACTCAGTTGACGAATAGAGTAGATAGCATCAGTACCTGGAAAAATACCTCTCAGATCGACCTTGACATCAAAAAAAGCCAGGGCTTTTGCCGGATCTGCAGGATCAAGGGTAAATTGCTGAAATTCTGTTTCTTCACGACCTGAAAAAGATGCAATACATAAGACCCTACATGGTAGAGCCCCTTCAGTTGTCACAGGGTTTACCATTAAGGCGGAAAGAATATCAGGGTTAACCGCCATCATTAGGAGCTCCAGCAATCAGCAATATAGCGAGGCGGACGTAATTCAGAAGCAGCTAACGTTCTGATAACAGGACGCTGTCCTCTAAACTGATAACGCACATCAATATACTTAATTTTGTACTCTTTTAAACGATCCTCGAGCAGAGGAAAGTCTGCGGGTACATAACGTTTCTGGCCACTTTGAAAATCTTTCAGAAACAGAGCAAAGCCTTGTGATCCTGAGTAACGTTTTTCCAAAGTATATCGACCAACATTAATCAGCAGAGACGTGTCTGAACAACTTTGACTCCAAACAAAAGCCTTATCCTGAGCAAAGTTCAGATTCTCTAATTGAACAGAACCTGCCTCACATTGCATATCCAACACAGTGCGTCTAGGTAAATACCGAGCTTCTGGATTAGCAGATGTAGGACGTGACTTTACAATAACCGTATACTGACCTTGCTGCTGTTTCTTAAAATCATCACCACGAGATAGGTACTCCAGCAGGCCTAAGTCCAATGGAAAGGCTTGACCTGATGCTTGTACTGGTACATAACCTGCACCAAAACGGGGTTTAACAAAGGCATTTAGCTCCGCATCTTTAAAGGTCCAAAGATGCCCTCCTTCACCGTATAAAAAGTCTGATTTTTTATAGGCTGGGACTCCCTGTAAACCTGCCAGAAAACGATTCTCCCAACGCTCTTGCAATTCACAGGCGGCTTCCGAGGTCATATAGTCACGAAACAATGTCACCGGGCCGGTAAAAACAGCCCAAAAGGCTTCATTCTGTCGATTACGTTTACCTAATAATCCCTGAAATGTCCGAATAGAGTTATAGCTCTGAGCTAAAGCACTTTCTCCTAAGGCCGGATTATCTGGATTAGTGTAAATACCTGCAATACTGGTAAAAGAGACTGAGCGAACCGCTGAATTAAATACAATCGACTCAATTAACTGACGATATTGCCCAAACAGGGTTCCTGCCTGCTCTAAAGCAGCTAAGCGCTCAGTATCTGTTAGTGCGCCGCCCTTTTTCTTTCCCTTGTTCAACTTCTTTTGTGTTTTAAGAGCAGTTTTACCGGCAGTAGCTACCGCTTTACCGGCAGCACCTGCTTTTCCCACGACTTTTAAAGCCAGCTTTGCTAAAGGGCTTTTACCACCGGATTCTGCCCGGTTTGCCGGGGCATAGGTTGCCATCTCGTTATAGTAGTTAACCAGAAAGAACCAATCCGGCATATTTTCCATCTCTTCAAATGGCTTTAACTCTGTAACCATTCGATCCAACAGGTTAAAAAATGGATTTCGCCCTGTTGCCTGTAAATCCACTGCTGTTTGCCAATCCAATGGACCAGAAAGCGTCCTCGCTCCCTGATAGAACTGCAAAGAGAATTGCTGCCAAGCATCCAGATACCGAGCGCGATAACTTTCCTGAAAGCCGGGAATCAAAGCATTAATCTGCTCAGCCGCTTGATCCGTTTCTAAGATCTGTTCGATAAAATCATCAATCATCGCCTTACCTTCAAGGGTGAAAGCTGGCGCGACACGAATAGAGCGGTTCAGGGGCAGACTTCCTTGCCAAAAATCTGCTAGCCGAACCTCATTGGACTTTCCCGCAGTATTCCCCCAATTTACCAACCAATCCAAATTATCGGGATGAGTCGCCAGAATACGCTTTAACAGGCGCTGCTTACGCTCTAGGGTCGCCTGATAGTTATCAGTAGAAGAAGACCAAACCAACATCGTTAGATATAAATTATTCAGACTATCTAGCTCTGATTCCGCCAATTCCTCATGTAATAGGCGATCCTCTGCTTGATACAATGCAGGCAACTCCTGTAATCCTGCTAAATCTTTACCTGCTAGGAAATTCTGTAAAATATTGATCTCTCGAACTAAGATCCCTACATAACGGGCTATTTCTTGTGCCGCTTCATCCGGTGGTAAAGTCGTCGTAAACAATGCCTTGTTTAAGGAACGTTCTATTCTTCGATCAATAGGCTGTACCAATTCGCTCCAAACTCTATCGACAAAAATCGCTTCCAGTTTGTAAATAAATGGAGGTGTTTCTGAGGCATCATCCATCCAGGGGAAAAAACTATGTTGGTTTAAAACCGTAATCAAGCCTACCAACTTAGTTCCGTTATCAATATTGCCACCGAGATCACTGCGCTGAACTATCTGTCCAGCAAAATCATCTTCCAATTGACTCAGAAAACCGCGATCAGAAACATAAGCATAAGCCAAGACAGACCACAGAATCGTTACCGTAGCAGCAAACCCTGTAAACCAGAGGTTTCGAATCCAGCGCTCCGCTTTAACGGCTGTTGGGATTTTATTAACAAGCCCACGATCATGAACAAGAACATCAGTAAAAAGCTCTTGTACAAACAAGCCATCTGACAACCCTTCTTCTGCATTAGTGATTTCACTGCCCATCCAGTAAACACCGCTCAGCTCCGGTGATGCTTGGAAAACACTATTTTGGAAAATACCCCGAACTAACGCTTGGGTATTCACCTTCAGATCGTCTAACAGTGAAGGGAGTTGAAATAGGCTATCATCCACAATCCCCCGCCCCATTAACTCCAAGTTGATCTGCTTTAAGTTCTCAGAGACGGCATTCAGAGCGGTTCCTATGGAAGATTCTGCTTCAGTGTTACCACTGCCACCAATAAAACGCTGTCCAAAGGCTTGTTTACGCACTGCATCTGGCAGGTGCTCTATCAGAGCGCTACCACCGGGCATTTTATCTAGGTCTGTAAATAACAGATAAACAGGTGCATTGACTTTAAGGGTCTGTACGACCTGATCCAAACGCTCTCGTAACACTAAACCATGCTGATACAGACTATCCTCATTCATCTGCTGTAACTTAGAAAGCGAGACCGTCAATATCAAATGACTAACAGGCTCAGAAGGGCGTTTAGCCGCAAGTAATTCCAGCAAACGTCCCCACTCAGGGTGCACAGCCCCCCCGGCATCTAGAACACTATCTGGTGCTTGTACCACCACACCTTGGTTATGCAACCACCACTGGGTCTGACATTCATCATTAGAAAAAATGGCTTTATGACCAGAGGGCAATACTAGTTGACCACCCGAAACTAAACGCTCCGTATCCTCTGCAGCATCAGGTAACACCAGAGACCAAGGTAACTGGTAAATAGGATCAGAAGCATGAGTCATAGGACTCCGCTTTAGAAAACGCATCGCATGAGAGAAGCGCCGATCCAAGCCAGAGGTATCGGCTTTTGCCTGCTTAGCGGCATCGTCTTCTCGACCCAAACGTATTAGCTGTTTAATCCGGCCTTTAGCGTGCATACGAATTAGCAAGCGTTTGACCAATCGGTATAACAACCAAAGAACAAATAAGCCACCTGCTACTAAGGCACCCTCAATCGGGCTAAAGCCCATGAAAATACCTACGCCAATCACGATGCCAAAAATAAGCAGCCAGATCAGAAGGTAAAAAAGCACTCGAAGAAATGTTTTCACGGTCCGTCTTCTTATTAGTTAGTCTGCCGAATTAAATCCAATCAGATCAGTGAAACCAGCTGATTGGCCATCCCAACAATATCAAGTTTCATCGCCACATAAGTGATAATGACAACCAGAACGGGTACACCAAATAGATACGGTGTCCAACGGCCGGTGACGACTTCTGGGTTAAATTCCGATTCAGGTGGGTAGGCATCTGGTGATAACTTTTTACCGCTATCACCCAATTTATTGCCTTGTCCTGCCATCAACAATTGATATGTATCTTGCCGTATACGATCCAACGTGGCTCGATCTGAACTATCAAAATATCGGCCCATAAATCCTAAGGATAAACAGTAGTAATAAACTTCTCGGATATCATGATGTACTGGATCGATCATATTAAGACTGGCGAGCCGGTCAAAAAACTCAATACCAGCCGAAGCCGTGTTGTAGTAGTTTTTTTGCAATAAATCGCTGGCCCATAAACTATTATGCTCCCAGCCTGACGCCAAAACTGCTTCATCGACATAAGCGATCACGGCAAAACGAGCCAAATCATAGTGTTCAGACTGATATCCTCCTTCAACGTGCAGGGAAGACTTCTCTGTCAGACACTTTTCTACACCTAAACGCAAGGTTTCAAAATCTGGTGTTTGCCCTTCATCGATGACTTTAATTTGGCTCCTTACAAAGACCAAGGTATCGATAAAACTATCAATCAGATGCATATCTAACCCCTTAGAGAAACCAATTCAACTTTCAGATCTACTGGAGCATCGGGCCAATATAAACTCAATGCCAAATCACTCTCCACGGTCTGCCACAAACCAGAGGCCACATCCATACTAAAATAATGAGAGTTAGGTCGACTGGGCAAACCTTCAGGGCGACTGGACATCAAGCGTTTACCAATACCTGGCAATGCGCGAGACTGATAAAGTTCCACTTGAGAACTAGCCCCTAATTTGGAATATAAACGGAAATTTTCTAACCAAGCATCCTGAGGCTGTTCTGTGCGTAAAATAAGAAAATATTGTCCTTTACGCTCCAGCATTTGAGAATTCAAAACACCACTGTATGTCGCTGAACCTTGTTTTTCAAAACTTACCATCGCTTCAGATGCCACCGTAATTTCATTTAATAAGCGATGAATCAATAATTTAGCTGTACTGAAACAACGGCCCAGATTCAAATGATCGTAAGCCGGTAATTGAATACCTTCAGGAGCAATTTCACAGGTCGCGGTAGATAATGGAGTGAAGGCTGAAAGCTCTGCGGTTAACTCTCTTAAACAACTATAAGCACGCTCAGGCGTTAAATCAGGTACTTCGAGCAAATGACTTAGTTGCTGTACATAACGAGCTAAGACTTGCAATGCGAGTCGATAGCGCATCTGACGAGGATTAAACTCCGACACAGTATAGCTCGTTGAAGGCTGCTTATAATCTTCTAATTGACGAGTACGAGATAGAACTTCTTCTTTTACACTGCGTAATAATTCGATAAGTGTTTGTGCACCACGCAAAGTAATACAGGGAGGAATATATTCATCATCCAACCGAATATGATCACCGTCCTGTATTAACTGAAGTACAGGCATCAGATCATAACCGGTGGCTTGGTCTAGCTCAGATTCAAACCATAGGCGACCCACTAAAGATAATACTTGCGCATCAACACTTTCAGATTGCTCATAGCGATTAGTTAGAATGGCACTGTCTCGATCAATCACATAGCGACTATTAATACGATGATTATCCAGCGCATCTTCCCTTTGAACCAAGGGCTCTTCATTACGCTTTTTAATACCAATATAAATTTTGAGAGGTTTATTACGGTCTGCCCAAACCTGATTATCCAATACACGGTCAGCTAAACGGGCATTTTCAGGGAAAGAAAATAAGGTCCCATCAGATAATAAAGCCCGCAGCATTTTAAAACTCACCTGTCCGGCAACAAGACTGGAAGTATCTACTTCTAAATTAGCGACTCCCCACGCCAGAGGTACAACAGTGCGGCGAATTACAGACTGAATAAACTCATTATAAGAGTCCTGATACTGGAAATGATTAGGCTGTAAAAATAACCCTTGATGCCAGTACAGCGGTTTATTTGTATTCAAAGTATATCCTGCCTATATCCATCTAATAACGGCTCATCATAGACTGCAATCACTTTACAGCACCCTAGCCTCTACGTTAGTAACCGAATTTTTTTCGAGCTCAAGCCAAATCTTTAATCTTCCCGGTACATCAGAAGGCGTTGGCGGTGTTTCAGCACCAATAGGCCAAGGCAAAGGATCATAGCACGGCAAAATACGAGGCTTTACTGCAGGAATGGCCATAAGACGAACCGCTCTCTTACCATTCATTTCAAAAAAACCTGCCACTATAGCTAAGTACCTAACACCTTGTTCACGGTCCAAGATTAAACTTTTTGTTTCCCCTGGGGCGATATCGATGAGATCTTCCCGCAGAATATCACTGGATAACTCACTGCCCCGTTGCGCCATTAGATCTGATAAGCCATAAGGGCTTTCTCTTAACTCCGAAATAATGGACGGATCTGACAGCTGGAACACTTTCATAGAAACCGTATGAGGTTGTCCGAGATAAGGGTTTAAGTCATCACTGGCACTGAGCCTTAAAGCTAGAGAACGCTTTTCATACAGCCACTGATCTGCAGGTGCGTTCGGTTTTTCCTGTCCAGTATACGCCCACTCTCTAGGACCATCCTGCCAGTACCACTCCCCTATTGTAGGGTCCTCATCTGACTCCATTAACTCAGAAATCGTATCAACCAAGCCTTTTTTTTCGTCGGTTTCTTCTGTTTTAGGCTCCAAACGAGGATCTTTAAGCTTAATTTTCTCCGGTTTCTCTTCAATCTGCCCACGCCACTGATCTGTAGAGGGAGGACAAATTGTACAACCTGCTAAAACAAACAAGACAACCAGCAAAGCCAGTCGTATTGTTTGTTTTAACCACCTAAGGCGGCTTACCATTCTCACCTCTACTCTTCACCGGTCCAATTATCAATAGCAGTACTAGAAGCTATTTCATGGCTCCAAGTAATACTGTTGTAAGTGAAACGTACTTCTTCATACGCTGGGAAGCCATCATTATTAGGATCCAGCATATCTGGAGATCGAGTCCGGATTGAAACGATCTTCGCACCTTCCAGTTCAATGGTGTAGTAATGAACTGGCTGACCATCACTACCAGTATCTGCTGGTCGGAAGAATTCCAGTGTACAAGTCAGTGCTTTTGGTTCCGCAATACACTGGAATAACAGAGGTGAGCTTTTATCAATTAGCTTACGTATTTCCATATATTCATGTTTACGGTTCCCCATTATCTGACCAGATAAACGATCCGTAGGAATCACGACTTTATGATCAAAACCGATAACAAAGATTTCATCTTCATGGGCCGCTTTGCTAAACGCACCAATACTATCTTCCGTTGATGTGCCTTCGGTTAACGACTCACCGTCTTCAGCAGTTTCGATGGTCAGAAAAATTTCACTTGGCATGCTATAACTCCTCTAGCGTTATCAAATATGGTGTGATCAAATCACACTCGATCCAGCAGACCGGTTAATGACAATGTGAAGTTCGCTCCCATAAACTTAAAGTGAGGCGTTACTTCCAAACCAACCTGGTACCAACCTGCATCACCATCCATCTCAACAACTGTTACTTGAGCCTTTCTCAGCGGTCGACGGCTACGTGTAGCAGGTGAAGGACTTTCCTGATCAGCAACATACTGACGAATCCAACGATTCAGTTCTGCTTCCAGATCTGAACGGCTCTTCCAGCTACCAAGATTCTCTCTCTGCAGCACTTTAATATAATGAGCTAAGCGATTGATAATAAACAAGTAAGGTAACTGCGTACCTAAACGATAATTCAGCTCAGCCTGACGAGCCTCAGGTTCTGCACCAAATTCTTTAGGTTTCTGCACAGAGCTAGAGGAGAAGAAGGTAGCGTTATCGGCGTTCTTACGTTGCGTCAGAGGAATAAAACCTAAATCTGACAATTCATACTCTTTGCGATCAGAAACAAATGCTTCTATCGGCCCAACCAGCTCCTGACGCCCGTCATTATCCACCGTATGAACAGCCAAGTCGGTAACAGCACCACCAGACTGTGGACCAATAATATTTGGACACCAGCGATAATTAGCAAAACTCTCGACTAAGCGAGTTGCATACGCATAAGCTGAATTCAACCAGAGGTAATCATCTTTGTTCTGAATCTGCTCGACATAGTTAAAACTGCGTACCGGTTTGTTTTCACCAAAGGTCATACGCCCCATAAAATTAGGCAACGTCAGACCAATATTCCGTGAATCATCCGTCTCACGTAGCCCACGCCATTTCACATACTGAGGACCATCAAACAGGGAATCCAGCTCTTTTAGATCACCTAAGTCAGAAAAGGAATCTAAACCAAAGAATTTTGGCGATGCAGAAGAGATAAATGGCGCATGGGTAACAGCTGCTAAGGCAGACATATGCTCCAGAAGCTGTACATCTGTTGCTCCCGGTGTAAAGGCATAAGCACCAATCATAACCCCATAGGGTTCGCCGCCAAACTGCCCATACTCTTCGGTATAAACTTTCTGGAACATAGACGTTTGATTGAGTTCAGGAGCATCTTCAAAATCTTCCCGTAACTCATCAGTATTAACGTTGAGCACCTCAAGCCTGATATTTTCATTAAAGTCCGTTCGGTTGACTAAAAATGCCATACCACGCCAAGAGGACTCTAAAGACTGAAATTCATCATTATGCAGAATTGCATCCAGCTGCTCGCCCAGTCGACGATCCAGCTCATCGATCATTTGATCAACCAGAGATTTATCAACGCGCTCTACTGGCTCATCTTTTTGCAGCAACTCTGAAAGCATGGTTTCGACGCCCTGTCGGGCTAACTCATAACCTTCATCTTGCTCACCTAAACGGGTAAATTCAAGAATCTCGCCCACCAGCGGCATTGTTTGTTCCTTCACTGGCGCCGCTTTTTTCTGAGCGGGTGCCGTCTTCTTTTCCTGACCCTGATTTTCTTCGCTCATTACCTGCCCTACCCTTTAGTCTTTCAGACCCAGTTCTTGCATTAGTTTCGCCCGAGAACCCTCATCGGCCAGCATCAACTGAATAGTTTTACGCATTTTAGGAGTATTACCCAAAGGTCCTTTCAGCGCTTTCAGAGCTTCTCTAAGTTGCAAAACCTGCTGCAATTCAGGTACAGCTTGCACAATACTATCCGGCTCAAAGTCTTTTAGACTTTTAGGATCAAGAGTGACGGCTATATCATCGCCATCTTCCTGCATGTGATTTGCAACCGTAAAATCCAGCTTCAGATCCATGCTCCCCATCACTTCATCGAAGTTAGCCTTATTAATACTTTTGGCTGACCGTTCTTCCAGGGGGGTCTCATCCTGCTCTGGAGTGAACTGCCCCATCACCAGTACTTTAAAAGGAAGTTCCACACGTTCTTTTGCGTCACCTGTGGCCGGCCTATAGGAGATATTAATTCGCTCCCTCGGCGCGACTGACCCTGTATTTTTACTAGCCATCCGTCACTCTCCGGAAAATAATTGTAATGATTTATCTGTAAGCCCAATAAGACTTAATATGCAGGGGACTTTTATATCCCATTTGTTACAAAGCGTAAAACATCTATAATTCTAAAATAGCGTTATTTATTTGTTTTGCGAAGTATTTCGCACTAAAAATATTATTAAATATCAATTTTTGTTCAGAATATGGTATTTATCGAATAATTAACGACTTACCTGGGAGCTCAACCATGAGCCTTTCACCAGATGTACAATTTGATTTCCACTGCCATGCTTTAACCGATAGTACATTCCAAGTATTACAATTCTCTGGTAATGAAAAGCTAGGGGATCTCTTTCAATTTGAGATCCAATTAATTAGCCAGTCAGCACAACATAACACAGATGATTTGCTAAGTTCAGATTGTAGTCTAGACTTAACTGTTTACGGTGAAAACCGATCTATAAATGGCATCTTATCAGACTTCAAGTATTTATCCCCAACAGAAAACGGCCACTTATTCCAAGCAACCCTTGTTCCTAAACTGTGGCGTTTGACACAAATAACAACCAATGAAGTTTATCTTGGACAAGACATCCAACAAACAATAAACCAAATATTAGACGAAGCCAATCTGACAAACAGCGATTACGATCTATCCATGCTTAATGGCTACAGGAAATGGGATTATCGTTGCCAGTTCAGTGAAAATCACTACGATTTTTTAAAAAGAATAACAGAACGTGAAGGTATTTATTTCTATTTTGACCAAGAAAATAATAGTGAAAAGGTTGTTTTTTGCGATTTAAAAAATCAACACCCAAGTAGTGTAACAACAAGTATATATACCCCATTAAATGGAAAATCTTTTATTAAAGATGAGCCTGCTTTATATCAATGGATACAAAACAACCAAAGAACACCCAAAACAATAACTATTAAAGACTATAACAATGACCAACCATCAGTTGATCTATCTGCCAAATTAACAATTGACAGCAAAGGTTTTGGTGAAATTTTTCGTTATTGTGACAATCTCCTAGATAAAGAAGAGGCTGAGCGATTGGTGCAGATTCGCTCTGAAGAAATATTAACGGATAAAGAACAATTTTTTGGCAGCAGCATTGATGTACGCATGCTTCCTGCTCAAAGCTTTGAACTCACCGGCCATCCATTCGAAGCCCTTAATGATGAGTTTTCCTGCATTGAAGTTAATCATCAAGGCTTTTCTCCTGGTCTTCAATTTATCCATCAACAAGACGAACTGCCTTACAGCAATACCATTAAAGCCCTAAAAGCTGACGTTCAATTCCGGCCAGAGCAAAAAACTGAAAAGCCTCGGTTTTACGGTGTATTTAATGCCATAGTGGATTGTGAGGGTGATGGGCAATATGCCCACTTAGATGATAGGGGACGCTATAAGGTTATATTGCCTTTTGATCGTGAAGACAGAAACGGAGCTCAAGCGTCTTGGTGGATTCCCATGGCACAGCCCAATGCAGGAGAAAATAGCGGTATGCATTTTCCTCTACTAAAAGGTGCTGAAGTACTATTGAGCTTTATTGGTGGTGACCCAGATCGCCCCATCATTACCGGCGCAGTTCCTAATGCTGCCAAGCCCAGCATCGTCAGAGAAGACAACCACACCGTTAATAAAATCAAAACAGCCTCTAATAATATTATTGAGCTAGAAGATGAAACAGACAGCGAACGTATTAAGCTTTTCTCCCCTAACAGCAATACTTATTTGCACTTAGGCGCTGCAAACCCGGTTGATGCCAACGGATTAATGATGATTACCTCAGGCGGTTACTATCAGGAAATTGGCGGTGGCTACCAAATTACTCGTGTAACAACACCAAACTTAGAAGGAGCATTACATACTCTATCAGTCGATCATGACAACGATAGTGAAACTGCCGATCAGGATCAAGCCCAAACGGGAGGCATCGCCAGTAGTTCAACCAGCACTATTTTGGATGGTAGTGACAGCGCAATGGATCTGATTGATGAAACCAAGATATTTGTCTTTAACCAAGCGGATGACACTGGAAAACTAGGGAGTGCCATAACACCAGCAAACGAACGATCAGGAAACTATTTCACTTATCGTGAACACGGTGAAAAGTATTTTTGGAACGATGGTAATACACACACGTTTGGCGGAGCCAAGGATTTTGGTTATGGCAATGGCTATGAAATAAGCTATGTAGAATATGAAAGTAATACCACCTGGGATGGAAGCTTTTCAGAAGACAGAACATTTAGTAGCGCCGAGATGGATGCTATGTTGATAGAGAAAACTATCGGTCATACATATGAATATCAGAATGGTAAAAATGAAGCCGTTCATGTTGGCGATGTAGATGAATACCATGAAGGTTTTGCTAAATCAGTTCATAACGGTAGCTCCAACGAAAGATCCTATGGCCCCGCCGCTACGGCAGGTGAAGCAATTGCTGCCAAGCTGGAAGGTGCTGTACATGCAACCGATATTGCAGGGAAATTATCTGGATTATCCGTGGACGCTAGCGTTCAAATTGTTAAAGCTGAAATTGATTTCAGTGCTGTTGCTCTTTCCTTTTCTGGAGCTTTAAAAACTATTGAACACAATGAAGGTGAATTTGATCAAAAATCCCGTATCAGCGCCAACATGGAATCACCAGTTATTACATTAAAAGCTCTAACGCCACCACCACCTCCGGCCGCTACTCCAACAATGGGAGACAAGCTATCAGCTTGGGCCTCTCAGTTTAAAGAATTTAAAGGCATAGATGCCAATATTGACGCTCCGACTCAACTGGAAATGAAAATGACAGGAGCTATTCTTTTTTCTGGTACTCGAACCACAAATTATCTTCAGGTCAAACCTGCTGGTATCGAGATAAAGGGCAGCACCAGCACTAAAGTCAGTGGCGGTACAACTAAATTAGAAGGCACAACGACAACAGACATAAAAGGAGCAACCACAACGGTCGAAGGCACTACAGCCGTAACAATCAAGGGGACCACAGTAAAAGTTGGCGAAACTGCAGGTACAATGAATTTAGGTGGGGGTGCAACCACCCTTAATATCAAAGGCTCTGTTGCCACTATGAAAACAGCTGGCACAATACAGATGCAAGCTACTATTCTTCAGCTGGGTTGATATAGAATAACTTAAGAAATCAGGCCGGTAGTGCTTATTAATAACGATAATTTTTTGATAATGGAATACTGAGAAAACAATGAGCCTATCACCAAATGTTGAATTCCTATTCACATCTGAAGCTGTTGCAGATGATTTTTTTCAAGTATTACAGTTTACAGGTTCCGAGCAAGCGGGTGGATTATATCAATTTGAAATCCAACTATTATGCCAGTCAGAAGATTATGATTTAGACGAATTACTGACCGAGAACTGTCAATTAACATTGGATGTCTATGGCGAGAAACGGGTTTTAAATGGCGTTCTATCCGATTTTAAGTATTTGCACCCCAGTGAAAACGCTCATTTATATCAAGCAATACTCGTCCCTAAGCTCTGGCGACTCACTCAAATTACGACTAATGAGATTTATCTAGATCAGGCACTGCCCGAAACTCTGGAGCAACTTCTTCAAGAGGCTGATTTAAACCCCTCTCATTATGATTTATCCATGCTGACGAGTTACCGAACGTGGGACTACCGCTGTCAATTTGATGAAAATCATTATAATTTTTTAAAGCGTATTACCGAGCGTGAAGGGGTTTATTTTTATTTTGAACAAAACGGCAGTACTGAAAAAATCATCTTTTGTGATACGAATAGCCAGCATCCTACGACCACATTAACGAGTATTTACAGCCCGTTAACAGGTATCGCCTACCGAGAAGCAGAACCCGTCACTTTTCAATGGACAAAGCATAGCCAGCGTATTGCCAAAAAAGTAACAGTACAAGACTATAACAATGACAGGCCATCCGAAGAACTTTCAGCAACCACAGAAATAGACAATAAAGGTTTTGGTGAAGTATTCCGTTACTGCGAAAATTTACTGGATCGAGACGAAGCAGAGCACCTGGTACAAATCAGAGCCGAAGAATTACTCAGCCATAAACATCAATTTTTTGGTGCAAGCTTGGATGTTCGCTTACAACCCCTAGTCATCTTTGAACTAAGCAATCACCCTTTAAGCAGCCTTAATGACAGCTTTTACCCTATAGAGATCAATCACACAGGCTATTCTCCCGGGCTACAATTCGGTCAACAGAATCAAGAGCAGCCTTATACCAACGAAATCAAAGCACTCAAATCGGATATTCAGTATCGTCCAGAAATCATCACCGAGAAACCTCGATTTTATGGCGTTATCAACGCGATTGTAGACTCTGCTGGAGAAGGCCAATACGCCCACTTAGACGAGAGAGGGCGATATAAAGTAATACTACCTTTTGACAGGGTTAATAAGGATAGAGGGGAAGCACAAGCCTCTTGGTGGATCCCTATGGCACAGCCTAATGCGGGGGAAAATAGTGGTATGCACTTCCCTCTGCTAAAAGGTGCCGAGGTGCTTCTCAGCTTTATCTCTGGTGATCCAGATAGACCTGTCATCACCGGTTCCGTTCCTAATGCAGCAAAACCCAGTATTGTGAGAGAAGATAATCATACCGTTAATAAAATAAAAACGGCTTCCAACAATATTATTGAATTGGAAGATGAAACAGATAGCGAACGCATCAAACTTTTTTCTCCTAACAGCAACAGTTATTTCCATTTAGGCGCTGCTAACCCTATTAATGCTAACGGATTAATGATGATGACCTCCGGCGGGTTATATGAAGAGATCGCAGGCGGATACCAGATTACTCGTATCACAACAGATGCCTACACTGGCAGCGTGGTGGCTAACAGCAGTGAATCAGATCTGACGGCCAGCATTTTAGATGGCGATGATGTCGCTTATGATCTGATCAGCGAACAGGCCGTTTTCGAGTTCAGTAAGATAGATCAGGACAGCAGCGGTAATACCTGTATCGGCAAACCATCCGGCTCCCCTCTCTCTGCAACAGAAGAAAGAAACGGCAGCTACTTAGTTTACAGAGAAGCAGGCAACAAGTATTACTACAATGGCGCTGGAAATACCTATACCTTCTTTGGAACCGACAAAGATTTTTGCTACGGCACCGGTTATGAAGTGACTTATATAGAACCGGATAAAGTCAGTGAATGGGATGGTAGTCTCCCTCATGACTCTTACCCTGGAGGCACTACATTAAGTGTCAATATGATCACATCGAAAATGATTGGCGACACCTATGATTATCAAAAGGGCACCAATGAAGGTGTCCACGTTGGCAAGGCAATATCCCATCACCATGGAGATACTATAGAAACGACTGTTGGCGAAACATCCGTTGCGGGCAACGCTATTGCAAATCAAGTAGAAGGCGGTGTCTTTGCCACTGATATTGAAGGTAAACTCTGTGGCGTTAGCATCTCTGCCGAAGTCAATATAGCTAAGTTTGAATTGGATCTTAGCGGTTTAAGCGTTTCTCTTTCAAAAGCTCAAAAAGAGATTAATCTCTTTGAAGGCGATAAAGATGAAGACTCTGAAACCAATTATTCTATTAGTGCAGGTAAGGCATTTACAGCTAAATCTGCGCCTCCCGCGCCAAGCGCTTTATCAACACTACTTAAAGCAGGTGCAGGTGCTGCTGTAGGAGCCCTAGGCGGAGCTTATGTTAGTGCACCCGGCGGAGGTAAAGCTGCAGCTTATGGAGCTGGAGCAGGTGCTACTGCCGGAGCTTGGGCAGCAGCAGCCATGGTGCCAGATGCACCTGATCTTCTCGCGGCCAAAGTGACTTTAGATTATAAAACAGAAGCATCTATCGAACTAAAATCTGCGACCCCAGTCACCAGTGGTAAGCTAGCATTCTCTCCTGCAGGAGGGTCACTTGAGCATGGCGCCAAGCTTAGCCTGGAGTCTCTAAATATTGAAGCTAATGCAAAAGCTGCCCTTACGCTTAGTGGAAAAGCATCAGCCAAACTGTCCAGTGCCAAAACAGATGTAGAAGCGACAGCAGCCCTCAATCTCAAAGGTACAACAACCAGCTTGAAAGGCACTACAGCCTTAAATATTGAAACAGTGAATTTAACAGTAAAAGCGCAAGCTGCCACTTTAATTAAAACATCAGGTGTGGCTCAAATTCAGGGAAGCATCCTCCAGCTAGGGTAACGTATGCAGTTAATTACACCACCAGAAATATCCATACAGACCTACCCCTATGGCTGGAAACAGCAGCAAAGATTTTCAGTATCTCTAATGCTAGCGGTGCCATTGGATAACGCCTTACCCTATTCAGCACAAGATGCCTGGACAGCCATTGCGGAACAGATACCTGCGGATGAAATTTTTGATACAGGCTTTCCAAAACCTAGAGCTGAAGCCTTAGTTTATGGTCATTATCATGCCCCAGCAGGCTACGCGATCAGCGCTGATTTTGTTGAATTGGAATTAACCTCTATACAAAAACATCTGACCGTTAGCGGCCCTCGACAATGGCGCTCCATCTTGACACCAACAGCACCCGAACCCTTTAGCCAATTACCCTTAACCTACCAACAGGGATTTGGTGGCGAGGACTATAAATTAAACCCTTCTGGTATGGGGTTTAAAAGAGAAAGTGGTACTGAGCTCCCTCAATTGGAGTACACAAAACAGTTACTGACCAGTAAAGGGCAAACCCCCAATCCTGCAGGCTTAAACTCAATTGGCGTTGATTGGCTACCTCGCAAGAATCTCTGGGGCACCTATGGCGACCATTGGGAAAAATATGAAGCGCCGTTTTTCGCTAATGACCTGAACCCTGATTTCTTTATGCAAACAGCTCAGGATCAGTGGTTACCAAGCTATATAATGGGTGGCGAGAGCTATAAGCTGACAAATATGCACCCCGATCTACGCCTTATTCAAGGAGTCATTCCTCAGTACAGGTTCAAACTTCTTTCAGCAACCAAAGAGCAACCAGAAGTACTCCATACCTGTTCTATCGATACCGTTATTTTCTTACCCAACTGCAACATGTTGGCTTTAATTGCTCGAACGGAACTACCGATTGAAACAATGGATGGCGAGGAAGTGCTCAGTTTGACAGCAGCCTATGAAGATTCCGTACAGACGGAGAAAAGTCAGCAACACTACCATTTGCACAGCCAAGCTCGAATTAAGGATACGCTGGATGATGAAGCTCTGACTGACTGGAGCCCATTGCGGCCCGATAGCGTCATAAAAACATTGATGGCTAAAGCACAGTTATCTCAACTGGCTCCCCCACCTAGTTTAAAGCCTATTGTTCAAGCACCTGGGCCTGCCGCGATCAGCGCTCTGGGGCTTGGAGCCTTAGCCGCAGCAGCCGTTGTTGGAGCAGCCATAGCCAAAGGGGGAAAAGAAAGCACAGCCGATCAAGGACAATCACCCGAAGGCACGACAATATCAGATGCAGAAGCCGCCCAGTCAGCTCAATTGGAAACGGCCATGAATCAGATGGAGGAAAAACTGCCAGAAGCCATTGCAAAGATTCACGAACAGCTCACAGAACTCGGGGCCAACCCAGAAACAACAGAAAAACTACTAACAGGCCAATCTGCCGAAGCGGAGACCACAGAACAGGATATCAAACAGGTTTTAAATGATGTGTTCCCTGGCTCTGAAGAAGTTGCCTCGGTAGAGAACATAGATCTTAACGCACCCGATACGCTACAACCCTTGTTAAATACAAAGCTGGATGAACTGGCACAACTGCAACAAGATAACCTGTCGAACTTACCCAGCAGCGGAGACCCTGCATTTGACCAGGCGATTCAGCGCATATCCAATGAACAAGAAAGTATGACCAATCTAAAAACGATCCCATTGGACAAAGTTAAAGAGCACCTGGATAGCACCAATAGTGAATTAGCTGCTATGTTAAGCAAGCTACCAGAGCATAATGAAGATATGCCAGCAGAAAAAGAGTTACCTACCGATGCGATTATGGAAGCCTTAAAACAGTTAATAGGAGAATACGGTGACTCCTGAAGCCTTTATAGAACAAACCAAACTGACTCAGCCTGAAAGCGATCAAGAGCTACTAAACTGCGTTATTACTGAACAGAACTTTCAAGACTGCCAGTTCTCACAATGGCGCTTTGAACAAGTAAGTTTTCGAGACTGTCACTTTAGTCGAGTTCATTTCTTATATTGCCAATTTGCTGAATGCGACTTTCAAAACTGCCACTTCGAACAATGCCAATTCCCCGATAATAGTTGGCAAAAGTGTCAATTACAGGCTATTTGGCAAGCCTGTAACCTAGATCGAAATGAGTTCAATGAATGCCAATGGCAACTCTGTCATCTGGAACAGAGCGAACTATGTCAGAGCCATTTTAATCAAAATATCTTCACAAATTTAACGGCAACCCATACCACTCTGACTGAAAGCAGTTTTTTCCAATGCAGATTACCCCAAAGCCAACTCGAAAATATCTCTGCAGAAAAAGCTAGCTGGGTAGAATGCAATCTTAATGAAAGCCAAATAAAAAACAGCAATCTAAATAATGGCCGCTTTCTAGCTCAATGTGAGATGTATAAAGCCCAGATAACCTATTGCTTGTTGAACAGTGCCAGTTTCGCCGGAGCAAATTTAAGTGAAGCAGATTTATCGGAGAATGAACTGGAATTCGCCAACTTCTCAGAAGCTAATCTAAATGAAGCGAAACTTCATCGCATTAGTGCAGAACGAGCTATCTGGACTAAGAGCAATCTTAATAAAGCAGATCTATACGGCAGTCAGTTAATCTCAACATTATGGATCAGCGCCTGCCTTACCGGCACTGATTTTAGTTATTGCAATATGTATGGCGCCGATTTCTATCAGGCGATGATGGGGGATAATTTCTTCTTCCGCACCAACCTAGATCAAACTATCCTGAAAGACTGGCAACCATCATGACGCAATATACTCCGGATGAACTCCAATACCAGATCAAGTCAGATCAAGCGGTAGAACATTTGCAATGGAAAAGTCAGCCTCTAAACAGTAAAGACCTTGCCTATGCTCGCTTACATCACTGTCGTTTCGAAAATACAAATCTGAACCAGATCGATTGGCGTTATAGTCAATTCGATCAGTGCCTTTTTATTAACTGCCACTTTACCAGCTGTGATTTCGAACAAAGTAACTTCACTGATTGCCAATTTATCCAATGCCATCTCACTGATTGCGATCTAGACCAGGTTCAATGGCAACAAGGCAAGATTCATCATAGTGTTTTACAACAGTGCCGTCTGAACAATGGCTCTTTCTATCATACAGACTGGTCTAACAGTCAGATTAACCTGTGCTGGTTGGAGCATAGTTCTCTATTTAGCAATCAGTTCAATCAAACACAGTTCGAACAATGCACCTTAACTCGATTAAGTATTTTCGACTGCCAGCTATCGCCTATCCCATTCAAAAACGGCCCACTTAATCAGATGCTCCTATCCAACTGTCAACTGACTCAAGTAGATCTTACTGGCCGTGATATTAGCATGACTCAATTTCTCCAATGTGATTTCAGCCATAGTCTGTTTAACGAAGGTAACTTAACTCAAAGCAACTTTACTGAGTGCAATCTGAAAAATAGCCAACTGAAAGGCGTGACTGCAACAGGTGCACTATTTTCTTCAGCGGATTTAACCGATGCTGATTTATCCGGCTCTCAACTAGACAAAGCGAGCTTTCAGCAAGCAACATTAACCCGTTGTAAGCTGAACAACTGCAATCTGGAAATGGCTCAACTGACCGATACCACAGCAAATGCTTGTCGATTTGATAACAGTAATCTAACTTATGTTGATCTCAGCAATGCTAATCTGAGTCAATCAGTACTCGCCGGTTGCGAGCTACATCGCTGTAATCTACATAATATTATTGAAGAAGATACCGATTGGTATAAAGCCAATCGTAATGAGGCGCTGGCAACGGATCCTAAACGTTTAAACGCCCAGCAATGGCAAAAACCACCCGCAAAGAGATAGTTTATGTTTGCCAATAATCAACAAGGCCATATGTGCCTGCTTATGCCTGATATCTGTAAAGTACCGGCACCGCCAGCCCCTCCTATCCCAACGCCTTTTCCAAACCAGGCTCAAGGGTTAATGGCAAATCCCGGCACGGCTTCTAAAAAAGTGATGATCGCCAATATGCCAGCACATTCTCTAAAAACGGTTATTCCTCTAAGTATGGGCGATACTGCAGGTGTTGCTGGTGGCCTTATTTCCAGCAAAATCATGTCGGAATGCCGTCATCTCATGGGTAGCATGAAGGTTATGGTAGAAGGGCAACCGGCAACAAAGATGAGCGCGATAACCGGACAAAATGGCACTCCACAAAATGGCCCACCGGGAAACACTATCAAACCAGCACAAAGCAAAGTTATGTTAATGGGCTAAATCCCCCACCATAGAATTAGGTCTTAGGAGGCCATTATGTCGACACATCCTTTTGTTCGCTCTGCGCCTCAAAGCAGTCAACAGCCCACTGCAATCGTGATCGCAGTACAAACCGACGGTTGTTTATTAAAAACCTTTCAAGGCATCATCAAAACCCGCATTGCCTTTAGCTGTATGGTGCAACCCCAAACAGACGATACCGTACTCTATACCGAGACAGATCAAGGCTGTTTTGTTACTCAGATATTAATAAGACCTCACGAACAAAGTGCCAGTATCCATTACTCTGGAGCACTATCCTTTACTTCAGATAGTGAAATAAGCATTAATTCGACCAAAGGTATCAAACTAGAAACCCCAGCAGAAACCGAACTAATCAGTAATCGGTTGAACATTGCCAGTTTAAGTACTCAGTTTAGAAGTTTGAGCGCGATGATTCATGTTAAAGAAGCTGAAGGACGATTTGGCAGAATCAAGTGGTTAGCAGACTGGGCAGAACAAAAAGCAGATAAAATTCGTCAACGTTTTAAACGTAGCGATCGGGTGGTCAGTGATACGGATCAACAACAGGCAGGTAGTTTAATTCAGCGAGTAGAAAAAACAGCTTCGCTACGAGCTGAACATACCATCATTAAAGCAAAAGAAGATGTACAGGTGGATGGCAAGCGTATTCATATGGGATAACGGTTGCCGATTGCAATTTAAGAAAGCAAAAAAATCAGATACCCAACTATTTCGGGTATCTGATTCTAAGATTCAATAAAGAATAGCCATCATTGCTTTAATCAAATAACTCTCGAAGCACCTTATTAGAATCCCCTAAACGCTCAGCCAATAACATAATCACAAATCGATGCAAACGCACGGCCATCAACTGATTATGGGCTTCCATATTATTCAGAGATTTTTCAGAAAGCTTCATCAATTGAGTATCCACCAATGCTTTAGCGGAAGCCGTTCGAGTTGAGCTGGTATAAATCCCCATCTCTCCAATAATAGTACCCGGCATCATCGTTTTTAGACGCTTATGAGTATCCTCTTCTAGCTCAAGCTGGATTTCAACCTTACCCTTGGTGATCAGGTACATGGAATCAGCCACATCCCCTTGACGAATAAAATACTCGCCAGCTTTCACATTTATCGGTTCAAAATAACGTACCAGATGCACCATTTCATAAGGCATCAGGTCCATACGTTCTTTCAATACGGATTCCAGAGTAAATTCACCAGATTCTGTCGTAGGTAGTCGACTGAGCAACTCATTCTCACACCACTCCAAAGCACGATCCCAGTCTACAAACTGGCCTGCAGTACGCATAAGGATTTTAGGTGACAACTTCACTGCCTCGTCACTGTCATCCAGAATATCCATGCCAGATGCTTCAAGAATCTGCTTAAGATCCTGAGGTACAGCCGTCAATAGCAACAGTACTTTTTTCTGCTGACATGATTGGTGTAAACGCAATAAAGCATTTGCCGTAGATGAATCCAAACCGGATACACGAGAAAAATCTAAGATTAAGAAAACACAAGGTGCTTCTAAGCAAGTCTTCAGCTCTTCCAAAAGACCATAAGCCGTACCAAAAAATAGATAGCCTTTCAGACGAACAATACGAACCCGATCGCCGTATTTATTTAATGCTTTTTGATGTCGTAACGGTCGTTCAACCTGACTACGTAACGTCGTGCCATCCGTATTCAAGTGAATCACTTTTAGACGACTGTACTGGCGTACAAACATCAAAATAGTGATTAATGTGCCCAGTACGACGGCTGTTAAAAAACCATTGAGTAAGATCACTGCAAAAATCAGAACAATAACCTGATAATCCAACTCTTTAAAACGCTTACGAGAGCTAATCAGCCATTGATCCATAAAGACCATGCCTTGATAAACCAACACAGCCCCTACAGCAGGTAAGGGTAGATAACTCCAAATTGTACTACCCGCCAGACAAACCAAAAGTAAAACGATAGCAGCAATGATAATAGGCGCTTTACCATCACCGCCTAATTGGCGATTCAACAGAGTTTGGCTTAAAGATAAGGAAGCAACAGTGCCACCTAAAGCACCTGTGATTAAGTTGGCACCAGAGGCAACCTTCAACTCATGATCTAAAGAGAGGTCTTCACCTAAGGATAACTCCAACGAACTGGCTTGCAGTAGCATAGAAAAAACACTGATTAGGGCCAGCGTTAAAATACCACTCCAAGGAAGATCCAGAAAATCATTTAACCGATAGCTCTTAACATCAGGCACCCACTGCATGGAGAAAAATGACTGTGTACGCCCCTCCATAAACCAGCTACCAGACCACTCAGGCATCCCCGCACCTAAGAGATTAAAGAAGAAAACCAGAATCAAAAAGCCTGAGGGTAAGATTAAAGAGCCACCAAATTTCTTCTGAAGCCAAAATAACAAACCACCACAAGCAAGCACTAACCAAAGGGATGGGCTTAGGATCGCTTTAGTTGAGAATAACTCAGGTTCAACAAGCCTTAATCCCCCACTAAAAAACAGCCAGCCAACACCGGCTAAGAAACCAGCTAAAACAGGTAGAGGCAAATAACGTATCGTGCGTCCCAGTCGAGCTTGCCCTAGTAAAATCATGATCAGTGCAGCCAAAAGTGAACCACAGATCATCATTAATCGGATATCATCCTGAGGAACCGACTGCTCAGCAATAAGTGCCGCCGTCATCGCCACAGCACTAGGCAAAGGGATAGCAGCTATGCCATTAGTTGAACTAAACCAACCAATAATCAGCGTTGCGACAACAGCGGTCAGCAACATGACGGAGATACCGGATTGAAACGCCGAAAAACTGCCTGCGCCAAAAATTAATGAGGCAAAGGACAAGGATAGGACGGTACTGATCAGCCCCAACATCACACCGGATGTCAGGTTACGAAGGCCATTTGTAAACATGGATTCCCTAACTTAAATCGATCCAAAAAAGAAACAACACAGAGTGTTCCAAGCAATGGACTCTATTGCAAGCAATTCCCGGCATGATTATATCTTTAGTGTCCAAACAAAGGTATCAACAAAGAGGCTGAGAGATAAAATAATATCAAAAGATAAAGATACGACTAAATCAGCAAACGCAGAAAGGCGAACTCAGACCGATACGGCCAAAACAAAAGTAGTCCTATATTTCCGATCTACAGCTAAATAGACGGAGTCGTTTTATAGTTTTTTTGTTTAGCAACTTAACTTGCAAGTCATTTAAGTTCGCCCATTAATACGTTCTACTCTGTTTAACCCACTCGTTTACTCCGCAACATTAACAACATTGGCAAGCACGCCACTTTCATTACCGTAATCATCTTCCGCCTGTGTCAGCATCAGATAACTCCCATCAACTAACTGATTAAAACCGACGGTCAAATCACCAATACCACCGGCAGGGATCGTCATTGTACTGTCGTCTGCTGTCACGATACTTAGCTCACTCCATGTGGACTGATCACTAGGATCTGTTGCGGTATAAGAAAGGTGTACAGGCGTTAAGCTACCCCCTGCTACTAATTCAACAGAACGAGGGGCCACTCCATCATCAGTCTCACCATCTAAAGCGCCCACGACCACTAGGGCATTATTAATTACCTCTGTAATTAAAATAACCAAGCTATCTTCAGCACTGTTCGGATGAGAGTACATAGCGTAGCTTATAAGAAAAGGGCTATCAGGTGATTCTTGAAAACTACCTAAAAAGGCCGTATTGATGCCATCACTGATTGTTGGAAGACTGGTATCCCAATCAACAGAATAAACCCCTGGCTCAGCTCCTGGGGCAAAGATCTCTGCCTGACCTAAAATATAATAAGTACCGGGATTATTCGGATCGACGTGATCAATAACAATGCTTTCAATGGATGCGATATCCGTTTCGGGAAGATTCACATTAAAGCTAAAGGGCGCACTCGCATTTGCTGTATCAGCTCCAGCGGTTTCTTGAGTTAAAACCGGCTGCCCCTGATCAGCCTGATAGGCCGTTTGAATCGAGGTTAGAAACTCATCCCAACCACTCTCCGCTGTTTGCGATAAGGTCAATTGTTGATAATCAGAGAACTCAGCATCGCTACTGGAACCATTTAGCGGATACCAAATAGACAGACCGGAAGCATCTTGTTTACGACTACCTGCCACAACCGTTACCGTCAAATCATCAATAGAGTTTATTAAGCTATCTGCGGAGGACTGTAGATCTGTATTAGCCGTATTATTTTTTACTGAAGTTGCAAACTCACCAATATCAATAAAATTAGTGGGCTCACTGGCTGACTTTATATCATTGATACTATATTGGGTGACATTACGGCGTACATCAGCATAACTTGCTTGTTCACCAGCAATGACTAAGTTTTGGCTAAAAGACAGTAACTGCTGCTCAAAGCTTGAGTAGTGGCTTAAATCGTACACTACATGCATAGCAAAAGCTTTATCATTGCTATCAGAAGAAGCAGATAAGTGATGCTCCGACCAAGTCGTTGCTTCTTGTACAGCAAACTCACGTCCAGTGCTGTTAGGGTTACTTGCGAGCCAATTAAGCGAAGCGTTATAGTCCCAACCATCGCCATAATCGATCTCTGGATTAGCAATTAAAATATCCGTAATATCAGTAAAATCGGATAGAATCTCAGCCCCACCCATTAAACAGGTATCAAATGCCAAAAACTCTAAACTGGAGATATTATTGGCCTGTAAAGATGCTTTAATTGCCGTTGCCATAGGCTTAATCTGCATGATACCCGCATCAGCAGTGCCATTGGCTGTATCGCCACCAAAGCCAACCCATTGCCCACCATGATCCCACATTACCAAACCATAACGATCAGCAGGATGATTAGTAGCTGTCCAAGTAATAAAATCAGTTAATTGGGCTGGATCATCAAGATTCTGCTCCCCCAACGATAATTGAGTTTGAAAATCGGCATTAGCAATAATGCCACGATGTACACCACCGGGAATCTCGTCGGCTAAGCCATAATCAGCAATTGTTTGGTCATTGAGATCAAGCTGTAACACTATCTTAAAATTATCATTAGTCTGTACTGCTATCATCTCCTGCATATCTGCCAGCATATTGGGCGTCAGATTGTGATCGGCATGACCATAAACCATAACAGTCCAAGTAGGTGTTGTTTCTCCACCACTATTTCCTCCATCGCTAGAATCATCACTACCGCCTCCGCCGCCACATCCCGATAACACTAAGGTAGTTGAAGCACATAATGCCAGTGCAAATGAACGCATTGAAGTTCTCCTTTCTTATTGTTTAGGTACTTTTGGAATAGATCACTGCTACTTATTATTCTTATTTGAAAAGTATCAATACAGCTTAGAACATTAGACTTCAATCAGATAGTTAAGATGGTGAAAAAATAAGAAGTGCACCAGGAAAAACAACAACCTCATGATAGAGGCTTGGGTGGTAATACTGGCATTCTACCGCCCACTTTTATTTTAAAAAGTATGCCCCTCGGCAATGTATTAAAACCAATATACAACTATCCCGCCAAATGCAGATTTAACAAATACAACCCGGCAGCAGCAAAACAGCCAATGACAATCCAGCCCATCTCTCCCAATTGAGCTCTTTCTGGGATTATCATATTCCAGTTACTTTGTTTTAATTGATTAAAGAATCGTACACTCTCTTCATTTTGGATGGATAATTCTGCTGGCCACTGGATATAATCTTGCTCAGTAGGAGCCGGTAAGTTCGCCAAAATATTATCATTAACAGTCACGTCATTTGTCTTATGATACTGCGAACAAATCATATCGGGTAAACAAGCTTGTAGGCGAACTTTGCTGGATTTAAATACCCCTTGTAACTGCTCGAACCAAGTTCGATCACAAACCGCAACATTGACACCACGTTCTTCTAAGTCAACATCCTGCCCCGTGTAATGGATTTGCACTTGATCCAAATCTTGCGCTAACTGCTCCTCGACCAAAACAGGAATCAATTGCTGAGCAGAACGCTTAACACCTGCGGGTACTTCAACCTGGTGAAAACTTAAAGCTTGTCGAGGCAATAATAAATAAAGATTAAACACCATATTCTGTTTTTCTAACCAGTGTTCAAAATCTTCCAACTGACCGGTTAACTGTTCACTGCTGTCAGTCACTGACCACCAATTTAGAAGGGCTATATCGCCCTCTTGTGAGGCATCAACCGACATAGGAGAAGAGGCTAGAAGAGAAGATTCAGGCTTCGATTGTAGCGATAAGATAATGGCGGCACTCATGTTTCGTCCTCTTCCAAGTTGAGTTTATATTTATTAAAAGGTAAATAGTTACGTGATAATACACGAGTCACACCGTCTGTCAGGTTACGATGAACAATGCTGTTCATATAACCCAACTGCTCCCCTATAGAGACCCTAATTAGTACTCTAAAATATTGACTGCGCGTGATAAATAAATCACCGGGATCAGCAAAAGAGGGATGATGTGTTGTAAAAAAAGTTGCAACATCACTAATCGGATCAAATTCCCGTCCAGCCAACCACTGTTCCGCTTGGCCTGGTGTCGTATTCGTCAAAGCCGCCAATAATTCTGGCGAAACCCAGTTCAAATTATATTTACTGTTATCCGGTAAACTAACCATCTGCTCTTCCAACATCATCAAGTCTTCACCACTTACCTGATCCTGATCCAGAAGTAATAATTCACTCAGATTAAATATATTTTGATCTGCAGTACGATATGCAGGTGCTTTTAATAGATATAAGTTATCTTCTGCACCGAGTAAAGATGAGGTTGTATTATCATTATCAATCCAATCCAGAGTCAGATCTGCCACCGATGTCGCAATATCCTGATCGGTCAGAAGCTGTTTGAATACCGCAAGCTGCTTACTGCTTAATTGACCACTATTATCAAATAAATTAGAGATATTAAATAAACTATTGAGAGGCTCAATATTTAATAAGATCTCCCCTCCCGTATCTTCCTCTCCGGTTATATCGTCCAAAGGAAAGCGTTTTAGTTTCGCCCATTCATCCTGAGGGTGGTCATAAGCGGTTGCCCTAACTTGGTCATCGTTCTTCCAGTCTTCTTGCAATAGGGCGATAACATAGGTCTCAACGCCTCGACTATAAGCATTAACTTGCTGTTGACTCAAATAGACACTGGCTTGCTCAACCTGAATGGCTCCGTTCGACATCATTCGCGCCGCTAAAGCTGCGGCTATGGCAAATATCAACAAAACACTGATCAGAGCGACACCCGTTTGCCTCTGATATTTTTCAGAATATTCAGCAGCATATCCTTGATGAGACAGAGTCATAAACCGACCTTATAAACCATCTAGAGTGATCAGGCGCTGTATTTGCCCCTGAGTCTTAGTTTGCAGGCTGATATCAACAGCACGCGGCAGTAGAGAAAAATCAATCTGTCCCTGGTTATTAGCAATAGGCCATGTCGTATTCCAACCAGACTCTTCACCCAATACTCGTATATTGAGTCCTGATACCTCTTTTAATAGTATTTGCACCTGAGGCTGAGTATCTTCCGCCCGATCCAACACAGGCCAAATTAAACGCTGTAGTTCTTGGTTCTGAATACGATAAGCGATACGTAGGAGGTCTGAATATTGCTCTTCTGGGAAACGCCAGCGGCCCGCACGGGTAAACTCGATAGGCAGCCCCCCTCTATAGCTAACACTCACAGCAGGTATGGCATCCCCCAGTTCATCTCTTACGCTTCGGGAAACCATATGACGGATATCCTGTTCCACTAACGTGACAACTTTTTGCAATTGACTGAACGCCTCTGTACGAGCCGAAGTTTGCTGGTAAGTATTCACCACACTATTTAATAAACGGTAGCCAGCCAAACCAATCAAACCAAAAATAGCGACAGCAATAAGCAACTCTAAGAGAGTAAAACCATCCTCTCTACGAGTAGTACTAAAAGAGCCACCCATTACCGAGTCTCCCTTAAAAAAGCGGTCAGTAGAGACAATACAGCCCCCTCATCACCGTCTTCTGCCCGCTGTATCTCAATATCCAGGCGCTTAAGATGAATCGAGTTAGTTTGGCTTACCTGTGCTTTTAGCAGCCACTGCCGTCCAGCCATATTGGCCTCTGCTTTAAGTACACCGATAACAGGTGCTTTATCTGCTAATCTCAGTTCATTTAGCCAATTATCTGCAACCCAAGCGGCCAATACTTTATCTTCTATCCTTTGAGTTTGCTTTAGGTAACCGCCCGCAGCCGTTACCAAACCTGCCGAGGCAACCGACAGAATAGCCAATGCAATCATGACTTCTAGTAACGTAAAGCCTCTCTCTTTCCCACTAGATTTGATAGGACTACGACTTATAAAATAACCAGACAAACGTCCATTCCCGAAATAAGCCCGCACAGCTTTAAAACGATTTGCCCGATAGCTCTGTCTGAGTGCTAAAAAAGAGGTAAACATGGGGATCAGTTATCAGATGGGATGCGATAGTTCAGGCGAATCTCTTTTTTACTTTGATCCACCTGAAAGCTGGTAATACGTGCACGACGGGCAATCTGTTGTAAAAAATCACTGGCTTTATTCTGTTGGGAATAGCGCAATAATAAAATGGAAGTTTTACCTTCATTAAACTGATGACTAATGACACTAACCCGATAAGTTTTCAATTGACCTTTTAGCCAATCGGAAAAGCCTTCATAGGAATTATCCCCTTGCTTATTAAACAGAGCATAATTAGCAAGCTGAGCTTTTTCTAAACGGGCCTGTAAGCGTTCACTTTTAGCCTGCTGCTCTGTTAATTGCTGATGTACAGGCTGCCAAATCAATAAATAAAAACCAGCCAGGCACAAAAACAGCCCTAAAACTTTAACCGCTTGCTGATCACGACTGGATTGTTGCGACCACCAGATACGTACAGGTGCAGGTAACAATGCATGCCAAGGGATATCTGGTAAACTCAGTGATCGAATCAATTCACGCCCTCTCAATTCCTTTTTTTGCGTTCAAGCAACTCAATGGATAACGGTGAAAAGCCGTCAGTTGTTATCTTGATAAACTGCTGCCAATCGTCCAGAAAGAGCTGTATTTCTATCGCTGTAATCGAACCATCGGGATAAATCAGAATACCCTTTTTTCCCTTCTCATTTTTCTTGTTCTTATTCGATATTAAGCTGACCCTGTAGTCCATAGAACGTTCGGGTTTATAACGCTTTAAGTTACCAGCATCTGCTTTTTGCCATTGACCAGAAGGTGGAAGTTCTTCACTCTCATCCTCGGATACCGAAGCTTCATTCAGTTGCCAAAACTCAAACTCATAGCCATTGTCACTAAATAACAAGCGCGCAGGTAAACCCGTTTGAATGGACTTTTGCTGAGCAACCGTTATTAAATGCCGGATACGCTCTGCTTCTCCTTGCAGATATCGGTGCTCTTGCCCACTGCCTCTCAAAGAGACAACAGCCGTTAACATCACACCGATAATAACCACCACCACCAAAATCTCAATCAAGGTAAAACCTTGTTGAGACTTTGATTTCAGGTTTGATTTAACCGGCAAAGGGGTTAAATACACAGCTAGATGCTCCCCTAGGCACTAAATTAATTATCCCAGTTGCCAATATCCGCATCGACACCTTCACCGCCTTCCTGACCATCCGCACCAAAAGAGTAGAGATCAAAGTGGCGACTCTTCTGACCTGGACGGACGTACATATATTCATTACCCCAAGGATCTTGTGGCATGGCAGGTAAATAACCGTCTGGATTCCAGTTTTTAGCGCTACCTGTTTTTTCTACAAGGGCGTTTAAACCTTCCGATTGAGTTGGATACTTAAAGTTATCCAGCTTGTACATATCCAGAGCATTACTGATCTGACGAATATCATTTTTAGCGACAGTCACACGGGCTTCATCCGGACGACCTAAAATAGAAGGTGCAACCAAAGCGCCTAATACACCCAAAATAACCACAACCACCATAATTTCAATCAGTGTAAAACCCTGTTGTTTCCGTTTACGGCCAAGCTGTTGTGCTTGTGGACTAATTTTTGTTTCTTTTTCGCTATGTTTTACGATCTCTTGCACAGCCATCTCCCTGATCCATCTCTTTGTTTATTAAGTAACCGTACAAACGTTTTCCGCATCACACTCTCTATATATTTCACGACCATACGTCGGAAAATATCGGAATATTTATGTTGGGGGCACTTAGTATAAAGAGTAAAAATTTAAATGCTATCTTACTGAAAAACTTATGTTCTAGCACTTAAAGCAAGGTGATATTCCACGTCAACTCACCCTGACTTATATCCGCACAACGGGCTTGCAAAACCGACGTCGGCTCAATTTGATTATAAGAGAAACTAACCCAACCTAAGAGAGGCTCTTTTTGCCCTCTTACAGTACGCAGCTCGCAGTGTTCTGATTGCAGCTCTACTTTGGCTACACCTTCAATCGTTGCAACCTTTTTAGACTGTTGAGTAACAACCAATTCAGGTGCTAAATGCAGATTGCTAACAAAAGTGGTATCTGCGCTCATACGCTCAACCTTCTTCCATATAGGCGCATCATCGTAAAAAGTATCTTTAATTTTTATCGTTTGGAAAGGTTTAATAGTGAACTTTCTGGAGTGTCTTAAGATTTCTGGGCGTTCGACATAACCTTCAACCTCAATAACCTCATCATTCACTTGATAATTTGTCAGCGCACTGCCGGAGTCTAAAACACGCTTAGGTTTAACGGATCGCCATTCTATAGATACGGTATTATGAGCATTAGCTGACGTTATATATTTTCGATACTTATTTTTGTTATAAGAATACTTTCCTGAATCAACAAAAACTAATTGTCCTTTGTGGAATAATTCAAAGGATAATTCATCCGCATGTTTATGGGCTTCTTTAGGATTAGATATACCAGAAATAAAAAGCTGACTGGCTTGCTTAACGGGCACTTGAGTAGGCGTACGAATGGTAAAATAGCCAGACTCCATAAGATCCCCGATAAGGATATCCGTGCCATTTACTTTTTTGATAGGGAAACCCGCCAGTCCTTTTGTTGTCTTCTTCCCAGAGCTATCCCCTATTCTAGCAATACTTTTATCTGGATAGGTTAACCAGGGTGATACTGTTCTGGCCTTTCCGATCAACTGGTTAACCTCATCACCGTATAACGCTGATATATTCAGTGACTTAAGGGTCATAATTGTAAAAAAATGATAGGCCGGAGAGTTTTCTCGGTGAACGCCTTGTACGGTGAACTGGTTACTTAGCAAATTAGCCATCATCTGATTATTGTACTCAAGCTCTTGTGTACAACCTTTAAATGATGGAA
Organism: Oceanospirillum sp.; assembly: GCA_047518265.1. Classification (GTDB taxonomy): domain Bacteria; phylum Pseudomonadota; class Gammaproteobacteria; order Pseudomonadales; family Halomonadaceae; genus Oceanospirillum. The sequence continues at coordinate 30,401 of JAKZRG010000055.1, read as the reverse complement.
TGGTTGAACATGCAAGCCTTAGCCCAACTAATTGGAAGTACGCATGATTACCTTTGGACATATATTCCCTATCCATAAGCTTTTCAACATGCATCTCCAGCAAGTGATTAATTTTTGTTGCTGTGGCTTTTGATATTACGGATGGATGGATCTCAATCTCATTTTTTAACCAAGCTAGCTTCATCGCCCGTATGCCCGCCGACATATCATACCATTGCATATCGGACTGTTTTTCTTCAACGATGTGATAATCATACCAGTCTTCAATAATATCAATTGCAGCGACTAGGTAGCGTGTCTCAGTTGTTTTTCTATAATCCTGCAGCGCCGGATCGATAATCCTCCAAGCATGTAACTGAAACCGCCAGTTTCTATCTTCAAATGGATCGGTATTCCACTCTATTGGCAAGCTAAAGGGCCAAGGGTCAACATCTTTTCTTGGTTTAAAACCTTTATTTACCAGAAAATCATAATCAGAAAAGCTTCTGAGATTGATATGTTTTATTGAAATGGGATTTGTTTGTGCCAATAAAGGAGAAGAGATAAATATCAGTAGAAAAGATAAAAACATTAAACGGGTAGGCTGCATGATAAAGCTCTAAGTATCTATATTTAGGAAGGAGGCTATCAAATAAGATTGACAACCGACTGTCAAGAACCATCTTGTAAAATACGAATGAGACTATCCACAACTCTGTGTAACTCCCCTTTAGGTTACGACCAAGCTCTACAGTTCAATAGGTTAGCGACCACAGTCGCACTGATCTGAACCATCCAAGAAAAACTGAAAATTGCATGGTATCCGCAAATATTCCTATAGGGCTAACCCGTTCACGACAAGATAATCGCAAGCTATCCCTTGGATAGCTTGCAACCCAGAGTATCGTAGTCAAGCAGAGTAATATTACCGGTCTCATCAAAAACCGATACCATACTCACTGAACTGCCCTAATCATGAGTTATCGGGCTATAGGCAAGATGGAGCATCCAATACCTTATCATTGATTGATAAGGATTATTTTGTGCATACCCCATACTTTTTACTGTTTTCAGTTAATCAGAAATTGACCTAACGTCGATATACCTGCTGTCATGATATATGAATCCAGACTCAGCACCCAAACCACTGCCATCTAAATCAATTTCATAAACCGCAAAATCTTTTCCATGATGAACAGATTTAATTTGTAACTCTTGTCCTGATTTTAATCTACCTATAACCACCAAATCAGAGTCTTTAATCTTTTTTGGTTCCGTCTTAAAGACATCAACCGGTTGCTTTACTACAACTTTACTTGAATCCTTACATCCAAGAATTCCAACGATAGTACTCAAAAAAAGCATCAAAAAAAGTAACCTTTTCATTCTATTACCTCACCCAGGGTTTACTTTCAGTAGGATAATACCAAGGACTTATCCGAGCACCTGTTTGAGGATAAAACCTTGTACGAGATACCATCCCAGAATTCAGTAGCGCGTTGCCCAGACTAACCGGCAGTACATTCACACCTCCTATACCACGCCCTATACTAGTGAGTCCTGATGCAACAGGAGAACCACAGTTCCGATAAAAGGAGTTATAATCAGAATCATAGTTAGCCAAGTAGTTTTCAAAAGACCTAGTCTCTGCTTCCGATAAGTTAAGTACAGTTCCTACCGCTGAACGGAAATCGTTTTTAGCCATGTATTCATCTGCATCTAAAATATCCATTCCATTTGGTCCAAAGCTATAAACTGTATTACCTATCCTTGTAGCAACATGACCAAACGAAGATCTCCCCCAACCAGTCGGTTCATGGACAAGAATTTCCGCCCCCCCTTGTCCAGGTACAGGTGGAGCTCCAAACCCAGATGCAGATGCTAATAAAAGCTCAGGTTCAGGCTTAAGCGCTTCTGCGATACTTTTTGTCGCCGCTCCAATCAACCTGCCCGCAAGACCTGCCTTAAAACCGTCTTCAAAACTGCCCCCCATAGCTTTGGTTGCAGCTCCACCAGTAATCCCACTTCCTATATAACTGCCTACCGCACCAGCACCGGCATCAGACAACATATCGCCTATTCCGCTACCAAGCCCTGAAGCTACCATTCCTACAGTAAAGCTGGTTGCTGCATCACCTATACTGGCCCCGTTAGCTAAGCTCACTGCTGCATTAAGGCCCGCCAGCACTTTAAAATATATTGCACCAGCAGCCGGGTTGATCACTGATAAAGCTACCCCAACCACTGTAGAAAGATATGGTACTGCGTTTATAACTTGCCCAATCCCCTGGAAGATACTCTGAACACCGGTTCGTATACCTTTCCAAGCTTTTTTGACTGCTTTACCTAACTTTTTAAATGCTTTCTTAAGAAAGTAGCCACTTGGATCGGTATAACTAAGCGGGTTGTTCTCCACATAGCTGTATCGATTCAGTGCTTGTAGATTGGTTCTGTCCTGAATAAACGGGTCGGCACTTAGGAAGCGGCCCAGATTGGCGTCATACACACGGCCATTCATATGAATCAGGCCAACACCATCCATTTGCTCATGACCGGTAGAGCCTTTGTTAGTGATAGCCGATGCAAGCAACCAGGGCTGTAGGGGCAGGTTACCTTTTTCATAGGTCGTTAAGCTCAACCAGCTTTTATTACCATTCAGTTCTCCTTATTCATTGGTAATTGCGGTGACAGAGCCTATGCGGTCTTTGTGTAGATAGCGAGTTTTGGTAGTAGAGCACGGCATTGGTACTGGCAATAACAACCACAGAGTCGCCTACAAAGTTGCGCTACCGTTGATCCCTATCTGGTGATCTGAGGCAGTATTACCTACAGTACTGTCATGACGAGGCCGAACAAAAGCAGATGATAAAGGGAAAAAACAGCTATGGCTGATGACAATAACCAGCCCATACTGCTGCGCTTTATTGGTCAAAGATGCAGGTACATTGAGAACCGCCTTGATCAAGCCTATACGAATTTTTACAGAAGAAACGAGGCTTGCTTAAGCAGTAATACAGAAATTATTCGCTATTAGCGAATTTCGCACTACTGGCTCCTGCGTGGCAGCCTAGAGCTGTTTATTAACCAATCAATTGATTCATATTCATGATCGGCAACAGGATAGCTAAAACAATCGTCATTACCACGCCTCCCATGACAATCAAAACAACAGGTTCAAACAATCCGACAACCGTAGCCATTAGAGCCTCTAAAGATTGCTGCTGCTGTTTAGCTGCTCGATTTAACATGGAATCCAATTCACCGCTGCGCTCACCACTGGCGATCATATACAGCATCATAGGTGGAAAACGACCGATAGATTCTAAAGCCGTAAATAAAGAAGTCCCCTCCTTTACCTTTTGCGCCACCTGAGTAATCTGATCCCTAAGATAATAATTGGGCATTACACTGCCTGCGATAGCTAAACCCTCTACCAACGGCACACCACTACGAGACAAGATACTCAGAGTTCCAGCAAAACGGGCTGCGTTTAAGCCTCGGCTGATTTTTCGGCTCAGAGGAAAATCCACTATCCAATGATCCACACTTTTACGGAAAGCAGGCTTTCGATAAGCAGAAGAAAACAGTAAAAAACCACAACACAGAAGCAAAACAACTACGAGACCATACTGGTTCAAAAAGTCGCTCACGGCAATCAAGCCAGCCGTTAATGGCGGCAGTTCGTTACCCGTGCGAGTAAACACCTTCACCACATCCGGTACAACGACCGCTAACAAAAAGCTGACAATACCGATAGACGCAAAGGTCAGTAGGCCTGGATATAATAGGGCTAGCTGAATTTTCTGTCGGGATTGTTCTTTATTTTCCGTGTAATCCGCTAACTCATTCAAGACTAAACCTAAATGTCCCGCGTGCTCGCCTGCTGCAACTGTCGCGCGATACATTTCGGGAAAAGCGTTAGGAAATTCTGCCATACTATCCGCCAATGTATGCCCCTCTAACACCTTAGAACGTACGGCTAATAATAGGCTTTTTACCTTAGGTCTTTCACTTTGAGCTGCAACTGCTTGTAAGACTTCTTCCAAAGGCATAGCCGCTTGTACAAGAGTGGCCATTTGTCGCGTAAAAAGCGTCAGCTCCTTACTGGACATACCGGGACCACCGAGAAAACTACTGACCTTTTTCTCTTTTTCGCTCACCTGATCCACTGATGTCGCAATAAGGCCTTGTTCTCGAAGCACCTGTCGAGCATGACGAAGACTTTCCGCTTCCACCACGCCTTTTTTCTTTTTGCCTGCTGCTGTCAACGCCTGATATTCAAAAGCGGCCATACTAGTCTTCCCTGGTCACTCTTAGAACTTCTTCTAAGGTCGTCTCACCGGCTAAGACTAAGCGCATGCCATCATGACGAATACTCGCTTGTTGTGCCTTATCCGCTTGTAAAGTTTGTGCGCTAATAGAACTGTGTTCAATCGGTGGACGTAAATAACGCTCAATACTCTGTTCACCTTCTTGTCGGTGAATCAAGCTTCGAATTTCATCATCTACCGTCAAGAGTTCATAAATCCCGGTTCGGCCACGATACCCCTGCTGATTACAGTGTTCACAACCAGAAGCATGATAAATTACCGTTTTTTCTGTAGCTGATACCCCGAGTAAATCACACTCAGAATCATCAGGTAGGTAAGGTGTTTTACATTCATGGCACAAGACACGAACGAGACGCTGGGCTAGGACTCCCAATAAACTGGAAGCTAATAGAAAGGGCTCAATGCCCATATCCTGCATACGGGTCACTGCACCAGCAGCGGTATTCGTATGTAAAGTGGACAATACCAGGTGGCCCGTTAAACTGGCCTGAACCGCAATTTCAGCCGTTTCCAGATCCCGGATCTCACCCACCATCACCACATCAGGGTCTTGACGCAGCATCGCTCGTAGACCGCGAGCAAAGGTCATATCGACCTTACTGTTAACCTGAGTCTGACCAATACCCTCCAGGTTATACTCAATAGGATCTTCTACTGTCAGAATGTTGCGACAGGCATCATTAAGCTCTGTTAGGGAAGCATACAAGGTGGTCGTTTTACCGGAACCTGTAGGTCCCGTCACCAGAAAAATACCGTGGGGCTTATAAAGCAATTGCTTCAACCCATCCAGTAACACGGGCGACATGCCCAATTGGGCCAAGTCCATGCGTCCGGCATTTTTATCCAGAATACGCAGCACTACACGCTCGCCATTACTGGAAGGCATGGTCGATACCCGTACATCCACTTCTCGACCACCTAAACGCAGAGAGATACGACCATCCTGGGGCACTCGCTTCTCGGCAATATCTAATTTGGCCATCACCTTGATGCGAGAAATTAGCAAAGGCGCAAGGGCACGCTTAGGTTCGACTACAGGCCGTAAAACGCCATCGACTCGGAAACGCACTAATAAACGTTTTTCAAAAGTTTCGATATGAATATCGGACACAGCCTCACGAATAGCTTCCTGCAACAAACCATTGATCAAACGAATAATCGGCGCATCATCCTGCTGATCCAACAGATCTTCTGTTTCAGAGACGGAATCTGCCAAGCTGGCCAGATCCATCTGATCACCAATACCTTGCACCATCTGCAACGTCTCAGAAGAATCAGATTGATAACTCTGGGTCAGCTGCTGTTCAAATTCAGTCTCGCTAATCGTTTTAACCGCTTGCACTGTTCCCATTAAGCGCTGCATCTCACCTACCGCGGCCCAATTAATGGGATCTCGGGCGATACAGATCAACTGATCCTGTTCGATACGCGGCAGAACCCCTTGCTTCTTAGCAAAAGTAAAAGGCAGCTGTTTTAGCTTCTCCGGTAAAGGTAATCCCTCACTCATGGCCCTTCCTTTTGTCCATCAAATAAAGCTTCTACTCTGGCTTTTCGAGCAACTTCCTTATCGTCCACATCATTACCCTTGCTCTGAGCTTGAACACGGTAAATCCCTTGATATTTCCGATCTGTTACATCTTTTAAGCTATCGCTATTGCTTACAATCTTCGGACGTAAAAAGACCAATAAGTTACGTTTAACCTTGTTAACGGACTCACTGCGAAATAGCGCACCTAATAACGGTATATCCCCTAATAAAGGCACTTTTTGTACTGTCTCAATTTCATCGTCTTGAATCAAACCGCCCAATACAATGGTTTCACCATCTTGTACCAAAATAGTGGTATCGATTGAGCGTTTATTGGTAATCAAATCCGCTGAATCTAGAGTATTGTCAGAAGAAGCTAAAGAGGATACCTCCTGATACACCTCCAACCGGACGCTATTATCATCATTAATTTGAGGTTTAACTCTCAGAGTGATACCTACATCTTCTCGTTTGATAGTAGTAAAAGGATTAGTAGTATCAGAGCCGCTGGTGCTTTGTCCCGTTACAAAGGGAACGTTTTGGCCCACTATAAACTCCGCTTCTTCATTATCCAGAGTCATAACACTCGGCGTGGAGAGTAGATTGGAATTACCTGTCGATGCTAATGCCTGCAAAATAACACCAACATCAACATTGCCAATCCTATCTGCACCGCCAATAAGAGCTCCCTTAACACTACCAATGGCCGTTGTCCCACCTGTAGCAATACCTGTTACCACATCAGCAGAAGACACGCCCACATTATCAAAGCTGGAGCCTGCCACAGGGCCTTTGGTAAAGTCCCCTAGTAACCATTGAACGCCTATCTCTTCACCGTTATTGCCACTAACTTCAACAATAACTGCCTCAATCAACACCTGCGCACGACGCACATCTAATTGAGCAACTAAGTTGCGCACTTCAGCCATGACTGAAGGCTCAGCGCGAACCACCAAGGCATTAAGTGCCTCGTCTGCCTGAAACTGTGTGGAAGACTTATCTGACTTAGAATCTTTACCTGACTGAGGTTCATCAATCAATTTGGATAGTAACTCAGCAACCTTTGTCGCTTCGGCATAGTTCAGTCGAAGAACTTGAGTGACCCCTTTACTTTCAAAAGGCTGATCCAAACGCTCCACTAAAGAACGAATACGAGCACGATCTTTTAGTGAACCTTTAACGATTAACCGATTGGACCGCTCATCTGCCACAATTGAAAAGCGCCCTAATCGACTCTTTGAGTTTTTACTAGTTTGTGGTACTAGCTCTTCCAAAAGAGTGGCTAAATCACCCACCCAAGCATGTTGTAAAGCGATAACTTCAATCTGTTCATCCTGGCTATTATCCAGACTCCTGATCAGCTTTTTTAAGCGAGTAATATTAGAAGCATGATCCGAGATAATCAGAGCATTGGAAGATTGCACCCCAGCCAAGTGCCCATATTGAGGGACGAGGGGACGAAGCACTGGAACTAATTCAGATACAGCAGCATTCTTTAAGACAATAACCTGTGTAATAAAGTTATCACCTTTCTTACTTCGACTAACACTGCCTTCTTGTTTGCTTGTAGCACTAGGAATAATCTTTATCGCACCATCGCCCGTTTCAATAGCCACAAAACCATGGACATTCAAAACGGATAAAAATAATTCATAAACAGAATCCGCTGGCATACCTTCCTGAGAGATAATCGTGACCTTTCCTTTCACTCTAGGATCAACGATAAAGCTCTTACCGGTAATATCTGCAACTAAGCTGATAAAAGCATCAATCTCAGTATTTTTAACATTAATACTGCCTGCACCGTTACCACTATTAGCAGCAAATACACTGGCCGAAACCATCAGCAGAGTCGCCGCTATTGCTCTCTTTATTAACCTAAATTCCATGTTGACTCCGGATACACCTATTACAAACATTAACGACGACCTATAGGAAAAGACACCATCATCTGACGACTGCCACGCTGTATTTCCACTTCAACTTCTTTTTGGTTAGCCAAAGATCCCATTAATTGAGAATCCTGACTAGGATTACCCAATACTTGACCATTAACCGATAACACTACATCCCCTACCTTCAAACCCGCAGAGGTTAACAAAGAGCTATAAGGGCTTTGTCCAATACGGTAACCTGCACCTGATGGTGCGACGGTAATGCCTGCTTCACCTAGTACCTGCTCAGGGTTTTCTTCCAGCTTTTCCTGATACTTTTTCATAAAAGCCTGAGGCGTTAGTCGTTTAATATCATTAGCCAGATCGGTTTTAGGTAACGATTTTAAATTACTTTTTGTGCTGGAACGGTATGTTGGCCGTGTTCTATCACGTTGTTCAGCCTTACTGCTTTTAGCATTAAAATTCGAAGTAGAGGCAATATTTCCACGAGCAATGGAATCTTTTTTCGGGAAGAACAGAGACTCTCTCTGACCATTGCGTTCAATTACCACATGATCAGTTTGCACTCCAACTAAAGTAATTCCCCGATCAATTTCACTGCCAATCTTAAAGTATTGAGTCGTTTTTCCATGAGCAGCGATAATCGCTCCGGACTGATTAGCATCTGGTGCGACAAAAACCGCTTTCAATACCATATTCAAGGCAGTCTTCGGCGCTACTACTGGTCTTGGTTTGTTTTGTTTAACGACTGTTTTGGCAAACATTCGATTGGGTAAAAAACGATCATCAGGTACTAAGGGCTTAGCGGCCAACAGCATCCATTGCTCGAGCTTTTGATTAGAAAGCTGAAGGTTATGGTCAGGACTGGATAGATTCCAGATTAATGCTGAAAACTGCCAAGCCAGGACGGACACTAAAACAACTTTAACCACAGCTGAACATTTCATAAGCAAGGGCTGAAAATTAGATATATTCATATCACCAGACCTTCTCTTTGTATTTCACCAGGGTTTCTGTAGCTGCACGTCTGGGCATAGGCAGTTTAGGGACGGCCTGTTTTAATAAGCCAAACACTTTTGCACTGAACCAACCATTATTGGCCAACCCAAATTCAGCCAAGGGGGCATCATTATCTTGAGTTGTTAGATGAGCACTCGCACCGTCTTTTTCCGTACTAAAACGTAGTGCTAGGGGTGGATAAGGAATTAACAGTGGCTTTTTGTTACCAAGGAAGTATGTCTCCCCTCCTTGCCAGCTCATGGCCCCTGTAGCCGTTACCATTTTTTCAAAACCATAGGATATACGCACATTCCGGAATGCGATAAGACCTTCAATCCAGGCTTGATTTTGTTTAAGAAAAGGGTTTAACAAGAGAGGGTGGATGTGCCCCTGAAGCTCTGTTTTAACACCAGATAAGCCATCTAATCCGGCCAGAAGCACAAGATCAGTGCCGGGGTGATACACACTAAGCTTTAAAGGTAGCCCTTGTGACCAATAAACCGAAGGCCCGGACTCCCAGCTTATCTGAAGCTCCAAATCTGTTGCATCAAAACGGTGTCGAACTAAAGCATCCCCTTGCCACAAGGAGCCATTAATTTGCTCTATCTGCCAATCTTTTGGCAAAGGCGCATAGTCCTTCGCCAAAGACCATGCCAAACGGGCAGGAAAATTAATCACCAAACCCAATAAAAAAACCACAATAAACAATAAAAATAGCCGGTTTTTCTTTTTTGTTTTACTTGCGGCCATACAGTGTCCTTAAAGCCATTCCTTGAGCCTTTATTCTAACCGAGATTTTTGAATACAGTTAAGTCTATGAATATAAAAGCTATAATTGATTCCATAAGCCATCAATGGATTCAATTTTTTTATTATGTCGCGCAAGCTCATCATCATCAGCCATCATAATAGCTAAGGGCTGACGCCCAGTAGCCAAACGCCGGATAGCAGTACTGTCACCGTTTCTTCCGCCGCCTTCACTATCAGATGCTAAGTTCAAATCAGTCTGACCACCGGTCATCATCAGATAAACGTCAGCCAGAATCTCCGAATCCAGTAGCGCTCCATGTAACTCACGATGTGAGTTATCAATACCATACTTCTTACATAAAGCATCCAGAGAGTGACGAGAACCAGGGTGCATCTTCCGAGACATCACCAAGGTATCTAAAATCTGACAGTGATCTTCTACTCGGCCAAAATCTGCTCCTTGGGCCTCTTTTAACCATTTAAACTCATGATTAATGAAACCAACGTCAAAGGGAGCATTATGAATGACTAACTGACTACCACGGATAAACTCAAAAAAAGCGGGAGCAATCTGAGCAAAAAGCGGCTTATCCAACAAAAACTCATCGGTAATACCGTGAACTTCCATTGCCTCAGCATCTACGGCACGCTCTGGTTTTATATACTGATGATAAGTACGTCCAGTGAACTTACGATTAATCAGCTCAACACAACCAATCTCAATAACACGATGCCCTTGAGAAGGTTCCAGACCGGTGGTTTCAGTATCTAGTACAACTTGTCTCATTCTATTATCTCAATCACTCATCTGTCTCACAGACGCTATTTTGCCAGTAACTCATCGATAGCAATATTGGCTAATTCATCCGCTCTTTCATTTCCTGGGTGACCTGCATGTCCCTTAACCCATTTCCAGCTTACTTGGTGTATTTGCACTTGTTCATCCAGCGCCAACCAAAGGTCTTTATTTTTAACCGGCTTTTTATCCGCTGTTTTCCAACCTTTTTTCTTCCAATTATGGATCCACTGGGTAATTCCCTGACGTAAATATTGAGAGTCCGTGGTTAGCTCAACCTCACAAGGACGCTTCAACAAGCTCAGAGCCTCAATGGCTGCCATTAATTCCATGCGGTTATTAGTGGTCTCCGGTTCAGAGCCGTAAATTTCTTTTTTCACATCACCATAATGCAAAATGGCCCCCCAACCACCTGGGCCAGGATTACCTTTACAACCACCGTCTGTATAAATTTGTACGATACTGCTCAAACAAACCACCTACTTTACTGATTCTTTACATTAACTCTTCAGCTAAGCATTTTAAGCATTCAAGCCGATAATGACTACAAGTGATCCTTTGATCTTTCTCGCACTCTCTTGACATTCAAACGAGACAAACCTTTTGTCGAAGGCGAAGGCACAACTCCCGGAATAAATTGATTTTGTTGCCATTTCCTTCGAATAGGGGTTGCACAGCCTACCTGTTTTTTAGCCCAAACGATATAGGATGCGCCAAAACGTCCACTGCCCCGAGAAGATTCCAACCAACTCGTTCTCTTCAACCAACGACTGCTCTTTATGGGCGGACGTAACATCACTGTTTCAACATCTTCTATTCGATAATCCAATAGCGTCAGCCAATCATTTAATCGCTTTAAACCAATAAACCGGGCACTCCATGGCACAGGCTTGCGCCAGTGCAAATAACGGCATACTCCCCAAGTACTCAATGGATTAAAACCAACAATAATCAAATGCCCTTTATGTTGGGTAATTCTAGCGGCTTCCCTTAACACCAAATGAGGATTATCCACAAAATCCAATAGGTGATGGAGCAAAACAACATCAACACTATCATCCGGTAAAGGTAAAGTACTTGCATCTGACACAAGTAGCGATTCACCCGCATCCTTCAACCACTTAGGACTCCAGACCATAGAATGATTAATTTGAGTCAAATGTGTTAAAGAAACATAAGGAGATACGCCCAATTGCAAAAAATGATAACCAAATGTTTTAGCTAAAAAAGGCTCAAGCCGCTGTTGTTGCGTGTCTAATAGTGCTCGCCCCAATGGTTGGCGCCACCAATATTCCAGCTCTTCTTGATAGGCTGCTAAATGCCGTTTATCTTTCCCGAAACCTTTGAACTTCACATTTACTCCAAAATTCATTCCAGCAACCCATGACAAAATATGGGATAGCTTTATAATCAGACCCTGATTAACTTTTTAGCCCGCAACTGGATAACGAGTCATATGTTAGAGATTAAACCGATAAAAGCGTTCAACGACAATTATATCTGGCTCATCACTCAATTAGACTCAGATCAAGCCTGGGTTGTTGACCCCGGCGATGCAGAGCCTGTGAAGCAAGCCCTTACAGAGCAAGGTTTGCAGCTCGCTGGTATTTTAATTACTCATCACCATGCGGATCACACTGGCGGTGTGAATGAATTAAAAGAAGCTTATCAGGTTCAAGCCTTTGGTGCTGACGTTTCAGGTTGTACTGACGTTGTATGCCAGCAAGATGATACGATTTCTGTATTTGATCAAACATTTAAGACCATTTCGGTACCTGGACACACTCTAGATCACGTAGCCTTTTATAACGAAGAGGAAAAAATCCTCTTTTCCGGCGATACCTTATTTTTAGCCGGTTGCGGTCGACTATTTGAAGGTACACCAGAACAGATGTACCACTCTTTACAAAAACTGGCGGCTTTACCCGATGATACCCGTATATTCTGCACCCATGAATACAGCCAAGCGAACCTTAGCTTTGCCCTAGCCGTAGAGCCGGATAGCCCTTATGTCATTCGGGCCAGTAAAAAAGTAGAGAGTCTGCGTCAGACAGATACCCCATCTTTACCCACGACAATGGCAGCCGAAAAATGTCATAATCCCTTCCTTCGCAGCCATCAGCCAGCAGTTATCGCCGTAGCCACCGAACGGACAGGCTTTTTGGTTGCAGCACCATCTGAAGTTTTTGCCGCTATTCGACAGTGGAAAGACAATTTTTAACTCTTTTATGACACGTAAAACTTATATGTTGCTTGTTAATTATTTACGCAAGAGCCGTTTATTTATTTTGCCTATCACCCTGGCAACGGCTCTAAGTGGTTGCGCGCTTACTCAGAATAAACCCCAAGACCAATCAAACGCTGATTCAAATCCTCCACCTTTACAAGAGCAGGTTGTAACCTCCAAAGAAACGGAAATACCAGACGATAGCCTAGACACTCAAGAAGGCCCAAGCCCACAAAGCCTAGAAACAGTACAGGACATCACACAAACAGGCACACTGACAAAAACACCTGTCAGTGAATGGCAGACATTGGAACAGCCGGATTTACCACCTCATAATGTATGGGATCGCTTACTGCAAAATTTTCAACTGGATTTAGAGGTTGATAATCCACGTATTCAGGCACAACTTAACTGGTACAAGCGCCATCCAAAATACCTGGAACGTATGTTTGCCCGTGCAGAGCGCTATCTTTATCACGTGGTGGATCAGGTTGAAGCTAAAAAATTACCCGGCGAGCTGGCATTATTGCCTATCGTTGAAAGTGCTTACGATCCCTTTGCTTACTCCCATGGCCGAGCATCAGGCATGTGGCAATTTATTCCATCTACCGCACGCTATTTTGGCATAAAAAATAACTGGTGGTACGACGGCCGAAGAGATGTTCTGGACTCTACAGATACAGCCCTTTCTTATTTGGACAAGCTAAACCGGCGCTTTAAGGGTAACTGGAATCACGCTCTGGCAGCTTACAATGCCGGTGGTGGCAACGTTAATAAAGCGATCCGCAAAAACCGCGAAGCTGGCAAACCTACGGACTTCTGGTCTCTTCGATTACCGAAAGAAACCAAGGCCTATGTACCTAAGTTGATCGCCTTAGCCAAACTGGTAAAGCAGGCTGATCACTATGGTATTAAGTTGGCTGATATTCCAAACGAACCATATTTTAAAGCCGTTGATACCAAGGCCCAGATCGATCTGGCACAAGCAGCTAAGATGGCAGAAATCACCATTAATGAGCTGTATCTGTTAAACCCTGGCTTCAGTCAATGGGCGACCTCACCGGATGGTCCTCATCGACTATTAGTGCCTTCAGATAAAGCCGATATTTTTGCTAAAAACTTAGCAAAACTTCCACCATCACAGCGATTAAGCTGGCAGCGTTACAAGATAAAATCCGGCGATAGCCTGATTAGTATTTCCAAAAAGTTTAATACCACCACTCAAATGATCCGAAGCGCCAACCAGATTAAAGGCAATTCCATTCGAGCCGGTGGTAAATTACTCATCCCTATCCCTAAAGCCAGTGCTAGCCATTATGCATTGAGCTCTGGCCAACGTTTGCAGCGTAAGCAGAACTACGACCGCAGTAGTAAGGGCGCCAATAAAATAGAATACAAAGTAAAATCTGGTGATAGCTTCTGGAGTTTAGCCCGCAAGCACAGAGTGGGCATGCGCGAGTTAGCCAAATGGAACGGCATGGCACCGACAGACCCCTTACACCCTGGCAAGAAGCTAGTGATCTGGTCTAAAAAAGCCAGTAAAACATCTGTTGCCAGCAATGAAAAACGAAAAATTATCCGTAAGGTTGGCTATAAGGTACGCCGTGGAGATTCTTTGGCTCGTATTGCAGGAAAATTTAATGTCAGCGTAAAAGAGATCGTACGTTGGAATAAAATTTCCAAGAAGAAATACCTACAACCCGGCCAGAGCTTAACCCTATATGTGGATGTCACCCGTACTCATTAAAATTATTTGATTAAAAAGAGTTCCTTTAGAACTATCCTGATAGAAACAAGTCGAACTAGGGGTACTGAGAAGTACCCCTTTTTTATGCTATGGCATAACAATACATTTATGACGTAGTATATTGATCAATAAAAGAAAAATTAGAGCAGGAGCCTTATTAATGTCGCTAAAGCAACAGATTAAAAGCGTTTTCCGTCATGGCGGTCTGTTTATTCTTCTATCCGCATCTAGCCTGAGTATGGCAGCTACACCACAACACGGCATAGCCATGCATGGCGACTTAAAGTACCCCGCCGACTTTAACCATTTTGATTACGTGAACCCTAATGCTCCCAAGGGCGGAGTATTAAAACAATCCAGTTTAGGCAGCTTTGATTCTTTAAACCCTTTTATCATTAAAGGTGTACCAGCTGCGGGATTGGGGCTTATTTACGACTCATTAATGGAACCGTCGTCCGATGAGCCTTTCTCTAAATATGGCCTACTTGCTAAGACAGTCACCCGTGCCGATGATAATAGCTGGGTAGAATTTGAGCTCAATCAAGCGGCACGCTTTCACGACGGTAAACCTGTCACCGCTGAAGATATTATTTTTACCTTTACCACTCTAATGCGTGATGGTCGTCCTTTTTATCGCGCCTATTATGCCGATATTGCCGAAATTAAACAGGATGGCGATTACAAGGTACGCTTTAACTTTAAAACCACAGAAAATGCAGAACTCCCTTTAATTATTGGTCAAGTCCCCATTTTGCCAAAACATTACTGGCAAGATAAAGACTTCAAAAAAACAACCCTAGAAGCACCTTTAGGCTCTGGCCCTTACAAGGTAGGTAAAATTGACAATGGTCGCTCGATTACCTATCAGCGCAATCCTAACTATTGGGGGAAATCGCTGCCGATTAATGTCGGTCGCTATAACTTTGATCAAGTGGTTTATGAGTACTACCGGGATGGCACCGTAGCCTTAGAGGCATTTAAAGCTGGCAACTTAAGCTTCCGGCGTGAGAATAGCTCTAAATTCTGGGCTACAGCTTATGACGCTCCAGCCGTTAAAGATGGTCGTATTGTTAAAGAAGAGATTAACCACCAAAACCCAACAGGGATGCAAGCCTTTGCGTTCAATCTGCGTCGGGATCAATTTAAAAATAAACAGGTGCGCCAAGCCTTAAACCTAGCTTTTGATTTCGAATGGACCAATAAAAACCTATTTTATGGTGCCTACAGCCGTACCGGCAGCTATTTTTCAAATTCAGAGCTGGCCTCTCGTGGATTACCTTCTAAAGCAGAGCTAGCACTGTTAGAGCCTTTTAAATCTCAGTTAGATCCTGCAATTTTTCAGCAAGCATTTACGCTAAACAGCACCAGCGGCGATGGTAAAAACCGTAAAGAATTACGCCAAGCCTCTCGCTTATTAACTCAAGCAGGCTGGAAAGTGGTCGATGGCAAGCGAGTAGATCAAAACGGCAAGCCCGTAGTCATTGAGATGCTGCTTTATGACACTACCTTTGAGCGCGTAGTAAACCCCTTTAAGAAAAATCTAAAACGCTTAGGTATCGAGCTTAACCTAAGAATTGTGGATACCACCCAATATATCAATCGGGTGCGTAGCTTTGACTTCGATATGATTGTACACAGCGTGGGGCAATCTAATTCGCCCGGCAATGAACAACGGGAGTTCTGGCATTCTGAATACGCCAACAAACCAGATTCCAGTAATATTATGGGGATCACCAATCCTGTCATTGACGCTCTTGTAGAAAAAGTGATTACGGCTAAGGATCGTTCTGCATTGGTCGCAGCCTCTCGGGCTCTTGATCGGGTTTTATTATCTGGCTACTACGTCATTCCTCAATGGAATCTCCCAGCATATCGTGTGGCTTACTGGAAAAACTTAAAACACCCAGTCAATATGCCACCCTTTGACCTAGCCATAGACGCTTGGTGGCATCAGGAGTAAGCCTTAACTATGTGGAGCTACATTATCCGCCGTATTCTGCTCATGGTACCAACGCTGTTTGGTATCATGTTGTTGAATTTTATTATTGTCCAAGCCGCACCTGGCGGCCCCGTAGAGCAAGTACTGGCGCAGCTGGATGGTATTGATAGCCAATCTAGCACCCGCATTGGTTCTGCAGAACAAAGTGATCTGCAAAACTCAAGTAGCTCCCCTAATAGTGACTATAGAGGGGCTCAAGGTATTGATCCTGAATTGATTCAGGAAATTGAACGCCAATTTGGTTTTGATAAACCAGCCCATGAGCGTTTTTTCCAGATGATAGGTAATTATCTTACTTTTGACTTTGGTGACAGCTTTTTCCGGGATCAGAGTGTTTTAGATCTTATTCTGGAGAAAATGCCGGTATCAGTCTCTTTGGGCCTCTGGACCACCTTGATTGTTTATACCATCTCGATCCCATTAGGTATCCGCAAAGCGGTACAACACGGTTCGTCCTTTGACGTTTGGTCTTCTAGCCTAATTATTGTGGGCTATGCTATTCCAAACTTTCTATTTGCCATTATGCTGATCGTGGTCTTTGCTGGTGGAAGCTATTTTGACTGGTTCCCATTACGGGGACTTACGTCAGAAAACTTCGATCAAATGAGTCCTATAGAACAAGTAGGTGATTACTTCTGGCATATCGCTCTACCGGTATTAGCTTCTGTGATCTCAAGCTTTGCCACCTTAACTATGCTGACCAAAAATAGTTTTCTGGATGAGATTAACAAGCAATATGTTATGACGGCCCGTGCTAAAGGCGCCTCTGAAAACCGTGTGTTATACGGTCATGTGTTCCGTAACGCCATGCTGTTAATTATCGCCGGTATGCCTGCGGCTCTAATTGGCATTTTCTTCTCTAGCTCCTTGCTTATTGAAGTTATCTTCTCTCTGGATGGCTTGGGCTTGTTAGGTTTTGAGGCCGTAATGCAGCGAGACTATCCTGTTATTTTTGGCACCTTGTATATCTTTACACTGATTGGCCTAATCCTAAAACTAATCAGTGATATCACCTATATTCTGGTCGATCCAAGAATCAGCTTTGAGGCGCAGAATCAATAAGATGAGCTCATTATCACCGATTACTCAACGCCGACTGGCCAGTTTTATTGCCAGTAAACGCAGCTTTTACGCCTTTATTCTATTTACGGGACTGTTTGTCTTTAGTTTATTTGCCGAGCTAGTTGCTAACGATAAACCTGTTTTAATTCAATATAAAAGTGAATACTACAGCCCTGTCTTTAATTTCTATCCAGAGACAACTTTTGGCGGTGACTTTGCCACTGAAGCAGAATATACCGACCCTTATCTATTGGAATTGATTGAAGCGGAAGACGGCTGGATGCTCTGGCCGATGATTCGTTTCAGTTACGACACCATTAACTATGAACTGGATCAACCAGCGCCCAGCCCACCTTCAACAGAAAACTGGTTAGGCACTGATGATCAGGGACGAGATGTCTTCTCCAGAGTGATTTATGGCTTCCGCATCTCCATGTTGTTTGCCATAGCACTCACCATAGGCAGTACTCTAGTAGGCGTTGCCGTGGGTGCGATACAGGGATTTTTTGGTGGCAAGATAGATCTTATTGGACAACGTTTTATTGAGATCTGGTCGGGCCTCCCCACCCTCTTTATTCTGATTATTCTTTCCAGTGTTATTGAACCGGGCTTCTGGTGGCTACTGGGTATTATGTTGATGTTTAGCTGGATGGCTTTAGTCGATGTGGTTCGAGCGGAATTCCTACGCTGTCGCAATCTAGAATATGTAACTGCCGCTAAAGCATTAGGTGTTCCAAATAAACTTATCATGTGGCGCCATATGCTGCCTAATGCCATGGTCGCGACGATGACCTTTATGCCTTTTATCTTTACCGGTGGCGTTACCACACTAACAGCTTTGGATTTCCTAGGTTTTGGCCTCCCCCCGGGTTCTCCTTCTTTAGGGGAACTGGTGGCGCAAGGTAAATCTAATTTACATGCCCCCTGGTTAGGCATTAGTGCTTTTATGGTGCTATCTATCATGCTGACTCTATTGGTCTTTATTGGTGAAGGTGTTCGAGATGCCTTTGATCCTCGTCACATTGCAGAAAAACAGGCGTAAGGAACCAGTATGAGCCATTCGATAAACACAGAAAAGTTACTGATAGTTTCAGATCTAACCATTGGTTTTAATCATCAACCAGACGTTGTTAAAGGTATCAGCTTCACCTTAGATAAAGGTGAAACTTTAGCTTTAGTAGGTGAAAGTGGCTCAGGTAAATCCTTAAGCGCTCTATCTATTCCCGGTTTATTACCTTCCAGTGCTCAAATACGCATGGGCAAGGTCAGTTTTAATCAGCAAACGCTTTTTAGCGATAAAGAGGATGAATCCGGGAAAAAGCAGTTACAGCAGCAGGCCAAAACACTGCAGGCCATTCGTGGTGATGAAATCGGCATTATTTTTCAAGAGCCCATGACTTCGTTAAACCCTCTACAGTCTATTGGCAAACAGATATCAGAAATGATTCAGCTGCATCGCCCCGTCAGCGGCCAAGCATTAGTTGATGAAGTTGTGCAGCGATTAGATGAAGTAGGCATTGATAATGCCACTGAACGTTTCAACACTTTACCCCATCAATTATCCGGCGGCCAGCGTCAGCGGGTGATGATCGCGATGGCCATCGCCAATAATCCCAAGCTATTAATAGCTGATGAGCCTACCACCGCATTGGATACTCATATTCAGAAACAGATTCTGGATTTGATCAAAGATCTACAAAATAAATATCAACTGGCCGTGCTGCTGATCACCCATGATCTAAACATCGTCCGCGATTACGCCCAACGTGTGTGCGTTATGCAACACGGTGAAATTATTGAACAAGGCGAGACAGAACAAGTCTTTGAACAGCCTGAAGAAGACTATACCCATATGCTGATCCATTCAGCACCTGAAGGGAAGCCCGTGCCGTTAAAAGCGGATGCCAGCGAATTACTCAAAGTTGACCAATTGAATGTTTGGTACCCTATACGCAAGGGCATAATGAAGCGTATTCACGGTTATATAAAAGCAGTCACTGGCGCAACATTCTCCCTTAAACAAGGCGAATGCATTGGTTTTTTGGGTGCTAGCGGTTCAGGTAAGACCTCATTGGGCATGGCTATTTTACGCTTAATCAATAGCGAAGGTTCTATCCTATTTGATAATCAACCTTTGCATCAGCTCACGGGAAAATCACTACGTAAAGTGCGTAAAGAGCTACAAGTGGTATTGCAAGATCCCTTTGGTAGTTTAAGCCCTCGTATGACAGTGGGAGATATTATCGCCGAAGGTTTAAACGTACATTTTGAACTTTCACCAGAAGAAACCGAGCAAAAAGTCTGCGCTGTTATGCAAGAAGTGGGCTTGGATATTGAAAGCCGCCATAGGTACCCGCACGAGTTTTCTGGCGGTCAAAGACAAAGGGTTTCTATCGCACGAGCACTGATTTTAAAACCTAAACTGATTGTTTTGGATGAGCCTACTTCTGCCTTGGATAAAAGCATCCAAAAACAAGTGGTGCAGTTATTAAAATCATTACAGGAAAAATATCAGATCAGCTATATCCTGATCACCCATGATCCAGCCACTGCGCAAGCCATGTGCCACCAAACCATCCGGCTGGATCAACGACAATAATATTTATAACACCCTATAGCTCAATATTTTTAGAATTGGGAATAACACATTCAAGTAGCGTGGATAAGCCAGAGGCGCATCCGCGAAAGCTAACCCTCTAAACTGGGCAGACGTCATAGAGACTGCTCAGAGCACACCTGGAAGCCACTGTGACAGAAGACTCCCTTAAAACTAATAACACCACACAAAGACTGTTCTGGATTGTCGTCACGAGTCATATTCTAAGCTTTCTAGTTGTTACGTTACTGGAAAACAATCAAAGTCTGTTTTACAGCCTAAACCAAACCGCAAGCTATCTACCGGACGCCTTCTGGCAGATAACCACTCACTTTGGGGAAACCCTTACTGCGGTAGCTATCCTGCTTCTACTGGTACGACGTCATCCCGAGATCATATTACACATTCTAATCTCCGGTGGTGTTTGTTTTTTACTGGTTTATGGCCTAAAACAATATCTCGATGTAACCCGCCCCCACCTAGTACTGGCACAAGACAGTTTCAACTTTATAGAAACCAATAAAATCAGCCCAGCAAGACCATCCGGCCATGCTGCTACCGGAGCATTTCTAGCCGCTAGTTTATTTTACCTATGCCGTAATAGTCTAACGACCTGCTTACTATTGGTATATGCAGGCATATTAGTAGGCTTTGCCCGTATCGCTATCGGCGTACACTGGCCATTAGATATAGCCTTAGGTGGGACTATCGGCTGGCTAACCGGCACTATCGGTTTTGGCCTTATTTCACAGAACTTTGCTAAAAAAGAAAATAACATCAGTAACCTTATCGAGCCAAAAGGCCAACGCTTATTAGCTATAGTATCTATCGTCCTGATATTGGGATTACTTGGACTCGTTAGCTATCCCTATCCTGAGGTAACAATGTGGTTTAAAGGGATACTGAGTGGGTGCTTACTGTGGGTAGGGTATAAAATTTATAAAGATTAAGGATCTTAAATATTTCTAGAATTTGACACCAACACAGACTTTTTACCTAAATAGCCATCGAATAAAGCTTGGTGAGCCTGTAAAGAAAACTCATCATTCCTTTCTGTATACTGAGCGATCCAAGCAATCAGCATATCAAGATTTGCATCTTGAGCTTCTTTTGACTCGTATTTATGAGGCTCCCAAGGGCGCTTACGAGCATTGTTAATACAATCTTCAATCGACAGGTTCAGAAAGATAATCTCATTACTATAAGGCAAAGCCAGTTCAAGTAAATCCGAATAACAGCCTTCAATGACCCAACCCTCATTATCAGTAACAAAGGCCTGAATATCTGCTTCAGACTCGGCTAAAGGTTTTCTTTCTGGTGGCATACCCGGCAACCATGCCAAAGTGTCCAGATCCAAGTGGGCTAACCCTTCTATTTCACATCGTTCTTTTGCGAGTGTTGACTTACCGGAACCAGAATTACCAAAAATAATGATTTTCTTCAAAATAAGCTCCGTTAAAAATAAAGCGACCTATTCACCGTGAAATACGAACAACAAAACTAAAAAAGCCAGTGAGATTAATCACTGGCTTTTTTATTGAGCTTTAATTTGCGTTATACGCAAAAGCTAACTCTTTACAGACGCTCTACTACAGCCTGTTCACGTACTGAAGTACGGAATTGCTGAACGTCGTTACGCATTTGATTCATTTGAATGGCTTGCTTGTAGAAGGCCATCATCTCTTCCTGAATCTCAGGTTGGTTGATACCCGTTACAGACACCAGATAAACATTACCAGTATCTACAGCTTGATCAGCTTTTCCTTCAGCTAAGCTAAAGGCTTTAGTCACGATAGCTTGTGGTAATGCCCGATCAACACGAGCAACCTTTTCGACAGCTACCAGCTCCAGACTGTTGGCTTTAGCTACATCAGCCAAACCTTCACCGGACTCAACAGCGGCTAGCAGCTCGTCGGCCTGCTTAGCTAAAAATGCAACTTGCTTCTCCTGCTCTAACTGAGCGTTAATTTGCTCGCTCACTTCAGCCAGAGGTTGAGTGGTAGCTTCTTTAACTTCAGCAACACGTACAACAACTGAGGTACGGTTATCCAGCTCTAACAGATCACTGTTTTCGCCATCTAGCTTAAGTTGATCAGAAAATGCTGCACGAATCACTTTAGGATTCGCCGAAATACCCTCGCCACCATTAACAGCAAACAGCGCTGTTTCCGATAAACTCAGTTTTAATTCTTCAGCGACAGAAGCCAGATCATCAGACGCAAAAGCAGCGTTAGCCAGTTCTTCTGATAGGGACAGATAAGCTTTACCCGCTTCCTGATCCTTTAACTGAGACATTAGTTCAGGCTTCATCATATCAAAGCTAGCAATGTCCGCTTGACCTTTGCTATCCAAATGGATCAGGTGAACACCAAATTCAGTTACAACCGGTTCAGACGTATCACCTTCTTTAAGTGCAAACAAAGCTGTTTCAAAATCACTATCAAAAGTATCGGGTTCTACTAAACCCAATTCTCCGCCTTGAGCTGATGAACCAATATCTTCAGACATTTCTTTTGCCAAATCAGCAAAAGACTCACCGGCCGCTAGACGGGCTTTAACCTTATTCAAAGCAACAATAGCTTCATCTTCACTACGCTCTTCCGTTTCTAACAAAATATGGGAAGCATAATGGCTTTCTTGCTTTAGAGCCTTAGCACGGTAATTTTCGTAAGCACCTTGCAGCTGCTCATCACTAATCTCGATACCTGAAGCTAAAGCATCTTGGTTCAGCTGGATATAAGTCAGTTTTACTTTTTCCGGTACAGCAAAACTACTGATATTAGCATCATAGTACTGCTTGATTTCAGCATCAGACACCTGGATATCCTGAGCTTCAGCTTTAATTTGCACATAGCTGATATTACGAGTTTGGCTATCCAGCTTTAATACACGTTCAATGTATTTATCAGTAGTAAAACCGCTGAGACTGATACCGGACTGAAGCTGATTGATCAGCACGTCTTTTTTCAATTCTGAGCGAAACTGCAGTGGCTGAAGACCGACATTACGCAACATAGCGTTAAACTGATCTGCACTGAATTTTCCATCAGTACCACGAAACTCAGGTGTATTAAGAATCAAACGGTCAATTTGAAGGTCACTAACCATTAAATCCGCATTTTGAGCAGCTTGAACGGAAGCCTCACGCTCAATCAAACCCTGTAACGCAGAAGCACGAATAAGGTTCTCATCTAGATTAGACGGATCAGCATCCGGCCCCATTTGAGATAGCACTTGACGTACTTGACGTTGGGTAGCAATTTCCAGCTCATAACGGCTGATCTTTTCATCATTAACGGTGGCAACTTCATCACCGCTATTGGTAAAGGCACCTACAATGGCATCTACACCAAAAAGTGCAAATGTGACGATGATAAAACCAACAACCACCTTCACCACCCAGCTGGATGAGTTATCCCTGATGTTCTGAAGCATTTAACAATCTCGACTGGTTTATTATTCAAATATTCCCGATTATAACTGGCTCAACCGGAATACAAAATGGAAGGATGAAGAAATATGCAGGGATTAGAGCATCAATAGCCAATTAAATTAATTAATCTATAAAAAAGGCAAAAAAAAGCACATCCTAAGATGTGCTTTCTTATTTGGCGGACCGGACGGGACTCGAACCCGCGACCCCCGGCGTGACAGGCCGGTATTCTAACCAACTGAACTACCGGTCCTGAAATCAGCTTAACTGATCAGAAAAATCTGATTAGTTTACAGCGTCTTTCAGAGCCTTACCTGGCTTAAAGGTAGGCACTGTCGCCGCCTTAATTTCGATCGGCTGACCAGTCTGTGGATTACGACCAGTACGAGCTGCACGCTCTTTTACAGAGAAGGTACCAAAGCCTACCAATACTACTGGGTCACCTTTTTTCAGAGACTCAGATACAGTTTCGATCATTGCGTCCAGTGCACGACCAGCAGCAGCTTTAGGAATATCAGCAGACGCAGCAATCGCATCAATCAGTTCAGACTTGTTCACTCTTCACCCCTTAACAATACGGCCATTTTTAGGCCAAAAACAAATGCGTATAGAACATTGGTGGCTTACGCAAAAAAACAGGCGCAATTTATACCAATAGACCATTAAAGCGTCAAGTAATCTAGTGAGTACTTGCCTTAGAATTATCATCCTGACCTGTTGCAGGCTCGTCCTTAGGTATAGCTTCAACATAGGGTGTTGGTGCATGAGCCAAAGCAATCTCCAAAACTTCATCAATCCATTTAACTGGACGGATGTCCAATTCTGATTTAATGGAGTCAGGCACTTCCTTCAGATCTTTCCGGTTCTCTTCTGGAATAATGACGGTTTTTATACCACCCCGGCGCGCTGCCAGCAATTTTTCTTTTAATCCACCGATAGGTAACACTTCACCACGAAGGGTAATTTCACCCGTCATGGCAACCGTACTTTTCACTGGAATACCTGATAATGCAGAGATTAAAGCCGTACACATACCAATACCAGCACTAGGGCCATCTTTTGGCGTAGCACCTTCTGGTACGTGAACATGCAGATCTTTTTTCTCATAAAAATCAGGATTAATTCCCCAACTCTCTGCTCGACTACGCACAACCGTCATCGCTGCCTGAATGGATTCTTTCATCACATCACCCAGAGAACCTGTAGGGGTCATACGCCCTTTACCTGGAACAGCAACCGATTCCAAGTTCAGTAGTTCACCGCCCACCTGAGTCCAGGCTAGACCCGTTACACGACCCACCTGGTCATCTTCATCAGCCAGACCGTAAGAGAACTTGCGCACACCACAATATTCTTCGATTTTTTCTTCAGTCAGATGGATTGGACCATCAAAGCCTTCGGAACCTTTCTGTATCAAATCCCGGACAGCTTTACGACAAACCTTAGCAATCTCTCGCTCAAGCCCACGTACACCCGCTTCACGAGTATAATAACGGATCAGCTCAAGCACCGCCTCTTTATCCAATGCCAATTCTTTTTCTGACAAGCCGTTCTGTTCGAATTGCTTTTTCACCAGATAGCGTTCAGCAATAGCCAGTTTTTCGTCCTCGGTATAACCCGGGATACGAATCACTTCCATACGATCCAATAGAGGACCCGGAATATTCATGGAGTTAGAGGTACAAACAAACATCACATCTGACAGATCATAATCCACTTCCAGATAATGATCACTAAACTTACCATTTTGTTCTGGATCTAATACTTCCAATAAAGCGGATGCCGGATCGCCTCGGTGATCCATCCCCATTTTATCGATTTCATCCAACAGGAACAGTGGATTTTTTACACCGACTTTAGCCATACGCTGGACAAGTTTACCAGGCATAGAACCGATATAAGTGCGACGATGACCGCGAATCTCAGATTCATCACGTACGCCACCCAGAGCCATACGGACATACTTTCGGTTTGTTGCACGAGCAATCGACTGACCCAGAGAAGTCTTACCGACACCAGGAGGGCCAACCAAACACAGTACTGGACCTTTAAGCTTTTTGACGCGTTTTTGTACGGCCAAATAATCCAAGATACGCTCTTTTACTTCTTCCAGACCATAATGATCTGCTTCCAGAACTTCCTGCGCTTTATCAATATCATGGGAAACTTTAGATCGTTTTTTCCACGGTATGCTAACCATCCAATCGATATAGCTACGCACCACTGTTGCTTCCGCGGACATAGCAGACATCATCTTCAGTTTTTTCAGCTCTGCATCAGCTTTATCCTTCGCATCTTTTGGCATACCGGCTTTTTCAATTCTATCTGCCAGCTCGTCAACTTCTGACGCACCATTATCCAGCTCACCCATCTCTTTCTGAATAGCTTTCATTTGCTCATTCAGGTAGTACTCACGTTGGTTTTTTTCCATTTGCTGTTTAACGCGACCACGAACACGCTTTTCAACTTCGAGCAGATCAATCTCTGTCTCGATATACGTCATAATCTGCTCAATACGCTCTCGGATATTCTCCAGTTCAAGCAGTTTTTGTTTTTCAGCGACGTTTAAAGAGAGATGAGCCGACATGGTGTCTACCAAACGACTCGGATCAGTAATATTTTTCAGAGAACTTAAAACTTCAGCCGGTACTTTCTTACTCAGTTTGACGTACTGTTCAAACTGATTCATTAATACATGGCTAAGGCTCTCGGCCTCACGCTCAGAAAGTATTTTTGCTTCATGATGCAAAACGTCAGCGACCATATACTCTTCATTGTCACTGATTTTAACCAGTTCGGCTCTTTCATCGCCTTCAATTAACACTTTTACTGTGCCGTCAGGCAGCTTTAATAGCTGTAAAACGGTAGCAACAGTACCTATATCATATAAATCAGCGGCCGCAGGCTCATCAACACCGGCATCTTTCTGTGCGGCTAGAAAGACCTTCTTACCATCAGCCATCGCCGCTTCAAGAGCACTAATAGAGCGGTCCCGGCCAACAAACAAGGGTAAAACCATTTTAGGAAATACCACAACGTCTCGTAGTGGCAGCAATGGGTATGTTTGCAAATCTACTGTATCTTTCACCTGTTTCTGCTCCATAGCAGAACCACCTCTAAACCTGGAGAGTACTGGCCAATCCAGTACTATTAATAGCATTCCTTGTTACATTGGGATGAATCGTATCTATTACAACCCTTTGTTATTACAAAAAATTATTATTATTCCAAAAATAATCTGCAAAAAAAAAGAGCCCCAAGGGGCCCTTTTTTCAACAAGGCAGATATCCTACAAAGAAAAACTACCCTTTATCGCCTGAAGCCAGGTCAGCTTGATCATTAGAGTAGATTAGCAGAGGTTCAGACTCACCGCTGATTACATTCTCATCAACCACGACCTTGGAGATACCGTCTTCAGACGGAATATCATACATGGTCGGCAATAGTACTGACTCTAAAATGGATCTCAGACCACGTGCACCAGTTTTACGCTCCATTGCTTTGCGAGCCACGGCTTGCAGAGCTTCTTCGCGGAATTCCAACTCAACGTCTTCCATTTCAAACAGCTTACCGTACTGCTTGGTCAGGGCGTTCTTAGGCTCTGTCAGAATTTGCACTAATGCCTCTTCATCCAGCTCCTGCAGCGTAGCAATAACCGGTAAGCGACCAACAAATTCAGGAATCAGACCAAAACGCACCAGATCTTCAGGCTCTACATCCTGAATCATCTTACCGACGCTTGTCTCGCCATCTTTACTTTTCACTTCAGCAGAGAAGCCTATACCACCTTTAGAGGAGCGATCCTGAATCACCTTCTCCAAACCAGCAAACGCACCACCGCAGATAAACAGAATATTAGAGGTATCAACCTGTAAAAATTCTTGCTGAGGATGCTTACGTCCACCTTGAGGCGGAACAGATGCAACGGTTCCTTCGATTAGCTTCAACAGAGCCTGCTGAACGCCTTCACCGGAAACATCACGAGTGATCGATGGGTTATCGGATTTACGAGAGATTTTATCAATCTCATCGATATAAACGATACCACGCTCGGCCTTCTCTACATCGTAATCGCATTTTTGCAGTAGCTTTTGAATGATATTCTCAACATCCTCACCTACATAACCGGCTTCGGTCAGTGTAGTTGCATCTGCAATAGTAAAAGGTACATTCAACAAACGGGCCAATGTTTCTGCCAGCAGCGTTTTACCACTACCTGTAGGACCAATTAATAGAATATTACTCTTACCCAGCTCAACATCACCTTTCTGCCCTGTTTCATGCTTCAGGCGTTTGTAGTGGTTATAAACCGCTACAGCCAGAGTCATTTTTGCCTTTGGCTGACCAATCACATACTCATCAAGAGTTGTGTTGATCTCTTTAGGCGCTGGCAGACGATCTGTTTCAGCTTCTGTTTTATTTTCTGTAACTTCTTCACGGATGATGTCATTGCACAGATCAACACATTCATCGCAAATGTAAACAGAAGGGCCGGCAATCAGTTTACGTACTTCGTTCTGGTTTTTCCCACAAAACGAACAATACAGCAGCTTGCCGCCATCATTACCAGAATCACTTTGATGGCCCATTCGTTACCTCAGTCTACTTACGGTAGCTTTTGCCACTTTAAAAATCACAGGGTCAATTAACCCTGCACACGCTGATCGAGTACTTTATCGATCAGGCCATATTCAACCGCTGCCTCACCGTCCATAAAGTTATCACGGTCAGTATCACGGGCGATCTCTTCGATCGGTTTACCCGTGTGATGAGCCAACACTTTGTTCAGTTTTTCACGAATTGTCAAAATTTCACGAGTATGAATCTCAATATCACTCGCTTGCCCTTGGAAACCGCCCAATGGCTGGTGAATCATCATTCTTGAATGAGGCAGACAATAGCGCTTACCTTCTGCACCACCGGTCAATAACAAAGCGCCCATACTGGCCGCCTGACCAATGCACATGGTGCTTACATCAGGTTTAATAAACTGCATAGTATCATAAATAGACATACCTGCAGTGACAGAACCACCCGGAGAGTTGATATACAGATGAATATCTTTATCTGGGTTTTCCGATTCTAAAAACAGCAACTGAGCCACTACCAGATTGGCCATATAATCTTCAACCGGGCCTACCAGAAAGATAACTCGCTCTTTCAACAGACGGGAGTAGATATCATACGCTCGTTCACCACGGGATGATTGCTCAACCACCATAGGTACCAAACCAGCGTTCATGATCTCAAATGGATTGCTCATATGCGTATTCCCTTAGTAAAAATGCCTGACCCCATAATAGAGGCCAGGCTATGAAGACGTCAAAGCGAGATCAATTACTCAGCAGCTTCTTCAGATTCAGCTTCCGCTTCTTCTTTAACTGCTGGCTTGATCGCATCGTCATAAGACATTTCAACTTCATTTACAGTTGCTTCAGACAGCAAAGTTTCAACAACTTGCTCTTCAAGAACTGCAGACTCCAGTTGCTGACGCATCTGGTCATTGCTCATGTAGTAGTCTACAACTTCCTGTGGATCCTGATAGGACTCAGCCATTTTCTCTACGTAAGCACGCAGTGCATCGTCTTCAGCTTTAATCTCTTTTGCTTCAACAACAGAAGCCATCAGAAGACCTAGCTTAACACGCTTTTCAGCTTGCTCAGAGAACAGCTCCGCAGGTAGTGCTGAAGCATCAAAGCTCTCTGGACCACCAAACTGCTGAACAGCTTGTTGACGCAGAGCATCAATTTCATTGTTCAACAAAGCTTTAGGTACGTCAAACTCGCTAGAGTTCACCAGAGCCTCAACAACTTGCTCTTTTACCTTACCTTTAACAGTTTGCTCTAGCTCACGCTCCATGTTCTTTTGAACATCAGCACGGAAAGCGTCTAAACCGCCTTCTTCAACGCCATACTTTTTGAAGAACTCTTCATCCAGCTCAGGCAGTTTTTGCTCAGATACTTTATTCACTTTTACTTTGAATACTGCATCTTTACCTTTCAGCTGCTCAGCTTGATAGTCTTCAGGAAAGGCAACATTGACATCTTTCTCTTCACCGGCTTTAGTGCCCACTAGCTGAGCTTCAAAACCTGGAATGAAAGTACCAGAAGACAGACCTAGATCATGACCTTCTGCCTTACCACCTTCAAATGCTTCACCGTCGATGAAACCTTCAAAATCAATATTAACCTGATCGCTATCAGTTGCTTCGCGCTCAACTTCAGCCCATTCTGCTTGTTGCTCACGCAGAACGTTGATCATTTTTTCCAGATCTTCGCCTGTTACGGTAGCAACTGGCTTCTCAACAGCCAGGTCAGTCAGAGGTGCAACAGCAACTTCTGGGTAAACTTCCAGAGTTGCAACAAACTCTAGATCTTTACCAGCTTCATTAACACTAGCATCAATCTCAGGGTAACCCGCCGGGTTCAGTTTTTCCTGAGTAATCGCTTCTACGTACTGGGTACGCATAACTTCAGAAACAACTTCTGCACGTACTTCGTTACCATACTGGCGACGAACAAAGCTCATTGGTACCTTGCCACGACGGAAGCCGTTGATACGTGCGCTTTTTGCAGTTTGTTTTAGACGCTCTTCAACTGCGTTATCAATTTGCGCTGCTGGCACCTGAATTGTGACGCGACGCTCAAGACCAGAAGTCGTTTCAACGGAAACTTGCATGAAAAATCCTCGCAATACTTTTTAATGCTTCTTATAAGCTGAAAGAATAAGATTTTAAGAGCAGATAAGGCCGCAGGCAAGCGGTTATCGCACTTACAAGCCATTAGAATGCAAAGAAAAAACAAAAAACCAATGCAATGGCACTATTTTAATCAATATCGTGAATTTTGATAAAAAAGAAGGCTTATTAACAAACAACAGAAAGAGAGCAAAGAAGGGAAATTAGATTTAATTAAGAAGTGGTCGGGATAGAGGGATTCGAACCCCCGACATCCTGCTCCCAAAGCAGGCGCGCTACCAGACTGCGCTATATCCCGACATATACTTGTGTTGCAATACAAACACCAGCATTTAAAACATACTTTATCTTCATAAAGAAGA
>JAKZRG010000054.1:0-38407 GCA_047518265.1 Oceanospirillum sp. | reverse complement strand
CGCCTGCTAATCAAATGTATAAATACCCATATCAAAAATGCCTACTTTTCTTGAGCGGTAGGGATCATCACCGAGGAACACTAACTTACCTTGAGATACTTACCCTAAGAAAGCACCAGACTCCCAGATAATACAGAGTTTCAATATTGCCTAGAAAATATGATGAACAGAGGGGAAATCAAGAAAAATAACGGCCGAAAACTTATAATATTGCGTTGAACAAATACAACAAAAAAAGGCCCGCCGAGGGGCCAAAATCCATTCTTGACACGAAAACGCTTAGAAAACCTTTACAACCTTCCTCACACTCACGATTTGTAGCGCCTGATATTTCCTCACCAAAAGCCACACATGCAATTTTACGGAATTATCTAAGGGATACTATCGAGCATTTCACTCTGTGAAAAGTTAGCTTTGGTATAAGGATTTAACGTCTAAACTTAATCCAAGTCAGTAGCCAAACAAAAAACTCTACAACCAGTCTCCATATCTTCTGACTACAGAACAAAAGATATAGGAATGATTTTGTTTGGGTATGTAACAAGCATTGATATTAGCCTTGAGGTATACCGATACAATGCTGAAATTTCTGCAACAACTTAAAAGGGATGAGCATAGCGGATCCGTATTTTATGACGTTAAAGACCATAGAATAGGTTATGGGTTAGCCCTAATCACTCTTGTCAGCAGTATTAATTTTGCGATGGCTCAGACGGCCTATACCCCACCAAAAGAAGTCACCATCACCGCTATACCAGGAACACCTACTCATACGATTGCCGCTAAAGTACTTCATAAAGCCTACCAACGCTTGGGCATTAAGATGAATGTACTCCATGTTCCTGGACGTCGGGCATTAACTATGGCCAATAACGGTCAAGCAGATGGGGATATGGCACGGATAAAACAGGTCGCTGAAGAGTTCACCAATTTAAGATCAGTACCCACTCCTATAACTCACTTCCAAGGCTTGGCCTATAGCAAACTGAAGCAAGTAAATATCAAACATTGGCAGGAATTAGCCCCTTATCAAGTAGGGATTATCCGTGGAATACGCTATGCAGAGATAGGCACAAGTGGTATGGAGGTAACCTATGCTCAGGATACGCCTCATTTATTTAAGTTATTGGAGTTTGACCGGGTTCAAATCGTTATTGATACACGAGCAGATGGCCAAGAAGAGCTAGATAAGAGAGAGAAACTCAAACAACAGGTAAAAGTGATTAGCTCTCCCCTATATTCCGCCGCTCTTTACCATAACCTGCATAAACGACACGCTAATCTAATTCCTATGCTGGATCGGATAGTTAAAGAAATGAAGCACAGTGGAGAGTTAGACAGGCTTTTGAGTCAAAAGCCTGTCAAACCATAATCAATTGCTTATCAACGAGAACAATTCATCTGTTCCAAAAACACACAAGTCCGACATCTCTGGCAAAACGCTGAGTCCAAGCCATCCGTCAAGGTAGCTATGGCGTGATTCGGATCGGTAAAGAAATAATCTTCCCCGATCTGATCCACATAATATTGATCCAATTGAGCCTTAACCCGTACCTTCATAGAACAGATATAAAACCCGCCACGTTCTGCCTTAAGTCGTTTTGCTTCCTGCGCTAGCATCTCTGCTCCAGCAATATCGATAAAGTTAATGCCTTTGGCGATCAATATTATTTTCCCCGTTCCTTGTACTTGTTCGGATGCTCGATGAATTTCCGATTGCACATGATCCACGGCACCAAAAAACAGTGAGCCATCCAGGCGCAATATTTTTATTTGTGGGCATTCGGGTAGATCCAGGCGTTGAACATTCAATAGATTTCGGCGCTCCGTCTCAGGGGCTGGGGCTACGGTAATCATCTGCGGCCGTGATGTTCGGTTTAGATAGAGCATTAGGGATACAAGAACTCCCGAATAAACCGCAAATTCCAGATGTAGGAATAACGTTGAGACAAAGGTGACAATCAGCACAGTGCTCTCTGGTTTAGAGATGGTCAGGATCTGACGAATATGATGAAAGTCGATCAGGTTCCAAGCGATTAACAAAATAGCCCCACCCATGGCTGGTAAGGGTAAAAAAGCGGTGATTTCAGGTATCAGCAGGATAATAAGCAGTAGAATAACGGCAGCAAATATCGCAGCCATTGGCGTACGTGCTCCAGCATCATAATTAGCCCCTGTACGGGTAAAGGAACCGGAACCGGCATAACAGGAGAAAAAACTCCCAACGATATTGGATAAACCCTGCCCGATAAATTCCTGATTACCGTCAATACGCTGTTGAGAACGCAGGGCCACGGCTCGACCAATAGAGACCGCTTCAATTAACGCCAGAATGGATAGAGCGATAGCACCCGGTGCCAACTCACGAATCAGCTCAAAGGATATATCCGGCATAGCAAAAGCTGGTAAACCGCTGGATAAGCTCCCCACTAGGGTGACACCTTTACTTTCGCCATCCACCA
Organism: Oceanospirillum sp.; assembly: GCA_047518265.1. GTDB lineage: Bacteria > Pseudomonadota > Gammaproteobacteria > Pseudomonadales > Halomonadaceae > Oceanospirillum. The sequence goes on along the minus strand of JAKZRG010000054.1, from coordinate 35,945 downwards.
GCCAACAGAACAGACCACTGAGAAATAACCCCGCCAACATACCGGGAAACTTAGGTCTGACTTTTTTCAATATCAGGGTTGTTACCAGCGTAATTCCGGCAATTAACAACGACCAAGGGTTTAGCTCAGGGAGATGAGCCGTGATCTGTTGCAAAGTAAAAACAAAATCATTGCTGCGCTCTAGCGTTAAGCCCAAGACATACTTCAGTTGGCTGGTGGCAATGAGAATGGCCGCCCCGGCAGTAAAACCAATCACCACGGTATGGGAGATAAAATTAACCAAAGCCCCCATTCGAGCCAAACCCAGTGCCAGCTGAATCATTCCGGCCATCAGGGTTAACACCAGGGCATAACCGATAAACTGAGCAGACCCCGGTGGCACCATGCTGCTAACCACGCTCATAACCACAATAGAAATAGCTGCTGTCGGGCCAGAAATCAGATGGTAGGAGGAGCCAAACAAAGCGGCAATAATAGGAGTAACAATGGCGGTATAAAGACCAAACTCTGGCGGTAAACCGGCAATCAGCGCATAAGCTACTCCTTGGGGTAAAACAATTACCGCTCCCGTTAAACCCGCAATTAGGTCACTTTTTAAGCTATTGCGATCCACCTGATTTGCCCACAATAGAAAAGGCAAAAAGTGTTTAAGACGGGCCAGATGGCGGTCATTGATCATAAAATTTTCCTTTTTACCTTCGGTGGCCTTGCTAACATTTTGCTGGTGCTAATCTAAATTGCTGAATCATTTTCTGCTGATCGGAGACTAAAAGCGTCAGCGCTTGGCTATCACGACGAGAAACGTCCGCTTCCTGAACAATTACACTGGCTTTATTGAGAATATCCGTCAGCTGATCCAGCACTTGCTGGCTTATATTCTGCTGATGTTTAACGGTATTGGAGACGTCCTGCCGCCCCAGCTGTTCCTTCTCTAATACCTCAACCATCTGACACAGTGCCGTTTCAACCTGAGCGGCAGAATCGCTGCAAGTCATCACCTGTAAATTACTGCGTTCAATGGCATTGACCGCTTCTGTGGAACTGTTTAATAAGGTCTCAATCAAGGTTTGTATCTGTTGTGTGGAATTCTGGGTTCTCGCCGCTAAAGCACGTACCTCATCGGCTACCACGGCAAAACCTCGACCATGCTCCCCGGCTCTTGCCGCTTCAATGGCTGCGTTTAATGCCAGTAGATTGGTTTGCTCGGCAATCTGCTCTATTTCCTGCAGGATATTACTGATATTGACGCATTCACTGTGTAATTGACCAATAACCCGTGCGGAATGTTTTGATTCCTCATTCAACTGCTGCAAATCAACGATGGTTTGCCCTAGAGCTTTTTGGTTTTCCTCAGCATTAGTGTGTATGCCGGTAATGTCCTGTAAGGAGGTCTGCATATTACCTGCGATACCTTTTGCTGACGCGGCTAACTCTGTCACCGCAGAATCAATGGCAAGAGTAAGCTCACGTTGGGCATCAATCTCCATTACCGTTTTACCTGCACCTGAGGCTAAAGTATCGGCGGTGCCTGATAACTGCTTTGAGCTGGAGGCAATCTCACCAATCAACTCACACAAGCGCTCGACCAATTCGTTGATGCCATCACCCAGTGTTGAAAATTCATCGCCTGAATCAACCTGTACTCGATGGCTTAAATCGCCAGTTTTAACCTTCTGTAATACCCGATGCAGCTCTTTTAATCCCCGTTGAATACTCCGGCTGATCCACAGCGCAATACATAAACCACAAATAACCGCCAAGACGCATATCACAGGAATTAATTGTGTCCAAAAATCCAAATAGCGCATCGCCTCTATATCAACGGATTTGGCATCGGACTGCATAATACCGGAGAACACTGAAAGCTGTTCCTGAGCCTTGGATAAGGCACCTGAAACCTGAGTGCCTAATTCAAGATAATCCTGCTCGGCTGTTAACACGGACTTATGGTGTGCTAAAAAGCCCTGCTGACCAATAACCGTATCCTTAAGCTGTTTTATAATGTATTGCAGTTCACTAACATCGGCATAACCTGCTGTTTCTTCCGTAGAATTATCCCTACCCGTCTCTATCTCTGTAAGAGTGCCCACCTTCTCCACGCTCCATTGTACGGCCGTGGTGATTTCAGAAATCATAAAACGTTTGGCTTTATCACTAGAGCTTTCATTGTCTTTTGTATTAGAAACACTAATCAGAGCCGTTAGTCGAGCCGACAATAAACCCGCTTGGCTGCGAAAAAACGCCACGGACGCTGCCGCTGCGGAATTGGGGGTATCCTGCTGTATCAGCAATAACTCCCCTTCCAATGCATTTAAGTCTGCCTGAATAAGTTTGAGTTGCTTGGCCCTCTTTTGTTGGAGATCCAGCATCAAGCTTCTCTGCTCTAGCCAATTAAGTCCCACAGAGAAATAGGCCTGCACAGCCTGATCTGCTGATACAAGGTGTTGACTGACTTCACTGCCCGATATCAGTAATAAATTAAGTGCCTGTCTCAGCTGAATATACTGCTCACGTAATTGACTCACCTCTTTTTCAATCTCTAACAAGGGATCAAAGGCATCAACGCTTACCGAACGCTCCAACATGCCATTAAATGATAAGAGTTTTACATTTAAATCGCTGGTTTTGACCAAAGCCGGTGTGGTGCTTTTGGTTACCTGATTCAATAAAAGACCAATACCGGTAATGGCCTGAAAGCTGCCAATCCCCATCAGTAACAGCATGATAATTAAAAAGGTAAAACCTATGGCCATACGCTTTGAAACACTCATGGTAATCCCATTAAATGGCATGTTTTAACGCCTTATCACTTGGCAAGTTAATAACCCCTACGATGTCTAATCCCTTATTTGAGAGGTTATATCTGTAATTCAATTGTCTTGATTAACGAACATCAAACATCTTTTTACCAAACACCAAACAGATAGCCCTTTTCGTGTGCTTTACCTGTGCGAGAGGCCACATCTTCATTACTGATGGTGGTGCGCATTTTTCGGGTTCTAAGCCAGTCATACACCGCATGGGCCATATCATCTTTTACATTTTGATGCTCGGCACTGCCTGCCAGATCATTCAGTTCTTGCGGGTCATTGTCTAAATCAAACAATTGAGCTGGGTAATGCTCATAATGAACGTACTTCCAGCGCTCATTACGCACCATAAAGGCTCGGGTTTGATCTGGCTCTAGGCCCAGCTCTGTGCGGGCATTGCGCCAAGCGTAATCTGCTTCACTAAAAACAAATTCCCGCCATTGATCCTGCGCTTGAATTCCCCGTAATAGATTCAATAAAGAACGCCCCTCCAGAATATGGGATGCAGACGGCCCCTCTGCGTATTCCACAAAGCTTGGTAGCAAATCTATGGACTCCACCAAGGCAGTGCTGGTTTGTCCTCGGGTGCTATCCGCTTGTTCAGAGGGATCAGAAACAATCATGGGGATACGAACACTGGGTTCATGGAACAGTTCTTTTTCTCCCAGCCAATGATCGCCCAGATAATCCCCGTGATCCGCAGTTAAAACGATCAGGGTATTATCCAACTGCCCCTTCTCTTTCAAGAAGTCCATTAAACGTCCGATATGATCATCCAATTGGGTAATCAGTCCCATATAGGCAGGAATCACACGCTCTCTAACCTCTTCACGGGAGAACTCAACACCTTCAGGGTGTTTCATAAAAGCACCCACTACAGGATGAGGGTTTTCAAACTCATCCTGAGTGCGTACCGCAGGTAAAATATCCGCCACGCTATACATGTCGTGGTAAGGCGCCGGTGCAATATAGGGCCAATGAGGCTTGATATAGCTCAGATGCAGGCACCAAGGCTCATCTCCGGTTTCCTCAATAAAGTCCATGGCACGGTTAGTGGTATAGGCTGTTTCAGAATGCTCTTCCGGCACTCGGGCGGGTAGATTAGAGTGGCGCATCTGCCAACCACTCAGAATTTCACCACTATCAGATTCCGCAGAATTGGCCCATTCATGCCAGGGGTTTTTGCCGTCAAAGCCTAGATTTCTTAGATATTGGTTGTATCTTAGATCTGGATCAACGCTTTGATCCGGGTGTAAGCCATCGTCACGCTCAAAGGGTTCAAAGCCACATTGACTGACCAAAACACCGCGAGATGATTCCGGGTCCATGCCTAGTCTGGCCATGCCCTCATCATCTCGTTTCATATGGGTTTTCCCCACTAAGGCCACACGATAACCCTGAGGTCGTAGATAATCCCCCATGCCTTTTTCACTGACTCTCAAAGGGACATTGTTATAACTGGCACCGTGGCTAAATGCATAGCGACCGGTATAAAACGACATACGTGAAGGGCCACAAACCGGTGCTTGACAATAAGCACGAGTAAAATTAACTCCTCTTTGCGCCAGCTTGTCGATATTGGGGGTCTTTATAGTTGGATGGCCATTACAAGCAAGATAATCCGCCCGTAATTGATCAGCCATGATAAATAAAATATTACGTTTTTTAGCCATCTAAACAGTCTCTATTGTTTTTTTACCTATGCTGTCAGTAAGATCTATAACCAGAAAAAACAGTGACCAAACAATTCATTAAGCCAGCAGAACACCAACAGCATTTGCTTTTTAATCTATTGACTTTGACTGAGTTCGCAACGAAGGTTTTCACCTAGTGAAAACCTATAGGAAGAAAATCTGATGACACCGCTGGATATTTCAAATGACTAAGCTGATCCGCTCCCTAACCAGAGGCATCAATGTTATTGATGCCATGAATCAATCCGATACTCCTATGTCTCTGAATGATATTCATCAAACGACAGGATTGGATAGAGCCACTTTACTGCGTATTCTTGCGACCCTTGAGGACGCTGGTTGGGTACATAAAGGCATTGCCGACAATTGTTATCGCATCACCTATCAGATGCATGAGCTGGGCATGAAGGTGAGTATTCATGATGCTTTGGCTCAAATTGCAGCCCCTGTTCTAGAACAGTTACAAACAGAGTTGGTCTGGCCATCAGATATTGCCGTTTACAACGGCACCAGTATGGAAATTGTCGAGACAACCCGTAAAAAAACGCCTTTTGTTATTAACCGAGAGATCATGTCTGCCCGACCCGATATGCTGCAGTCAGCCATCGGTCGAGTTTATTTGGCTTTCTGCCCGGAATCAGAGAGGCAAGCCATATTACAACGACTCAGAAAACTCGATAGTAAGGAAGGAGAAATGGCCCGTAATGAGGAGCAGGTGGATCAAATGCTAAACCTGATTCAAAACAAGGGCTATGCAGAACGTAAACCCGGTTACTGGGATGTACTCGCGGACTATGGCGGTCAGGTCAACGCTATTGCCGTCCCTGTTTTATTGATGGAAGAGGTACAAGCCACGGTTAATCTGGTTTGGTTAACAGGCACTTGCGAGCAAGAACAGGTGGATACGGTGTTTTACCCCAGGCTAAAACAGGCCGCGCAGGAAATTGCCGACGAGCTGTATAAAAACCAATTGTATTAGCTCTTTTTTATTAGCCTTTTTGTATTAACCTCTTCGTATTAGCCCCCTTATAGCTCCTTTCTATTCACCATCAACCTTATCAATTCCTCCCCCATAAACGGATCTTAGTGGTTTTCACCTAGTGAAAACCACCTTTGATATCACCTGAGTCGCCACATACATTGTAAACCATCCTAAGTGCTGCATGAGTTGCTCTAAAGCAACCCCGATTCAGCCAAAGTTTACTCGGTCTTAATGGCCTGCAATGTTGTGGAGAAGCCTGTGTCGTCTAGCGTTGAAAACCCTTTAGTCAGCAAACACAGCCACCTGATAAACCGTCTACAAAAGCTGTTTATTCATGGTCAATGGTTGGATGGTTCAAACGGTGAAACACTTGCTGTTTATGATCCGTCCAATGGCATACAGATCAGTCAACTGGTATCCGCCAGCGCTGATGATGTTGATAAAGCCGTAAGCAGTGCCCGTGACTGCTTTAACAGTCATCAGTGGGCAAAAATGAAGCCTACAGAACGTCAACGTTTATTACTGCGTTTGGCTGATTTGATTGAAGCCAACGCCGATGACTTAGCCGAACTGGAATCCGTTGATAACGGTAAGCCTGTGGGGGCAGCCCGTCAGGCAGATCTGAATAATGCCATTGAGTTTGTGCGCTATATGGCCGGCTGGGCAACCAAAATAAGCGGTCAAACCCTTGATGTTTCTGTACCTCGGTTAAAAGACGGTGAATTTTTTGCCTATACAAAACCTCAACCCGTGGGTGTAGTAGCGGCCATTGTGCCTTGGAACTTCCCACTAGTGATGGCTCTTTGGAAAATAGCCCCGGCTTTGGCCACGGGTTGCACTGTTGTATTAAAGCCTGCCGAACAAACCTCTTTAACAGCACTTCGTCTGGCAGAGCTGATTGTTGAAGCGGGCTATCCTGCTGGAGTGGTTAATGTCATCACAGGATACGGTCATACGGCAGGTGACGCCCTGATCTACCATACTGATATTGATAAAATTTCGTTTACCGGTTCAGTACCTACAGGCCAAGTCATCGGTCGCGCAGCGGTAGACGGTATGAAGCGTTTTACCTTAGAGCTGGGTGGTAAATCCCCCATGATCGTTATGCCCGATATTCCTGTTGAGCAAGCTGTACAAGGTGCCGCTATGGGGATCTTCTATAACCAGGGGCAAGTGTGTACTGCCGCTTCTCGTTTATACGTACATCAGTCCAAATACAATGAAGTGGTTGATGGCATCACTCAGCTAGCCTCTCAGATGGTCATTGGCCCTGGCTTTGAGCAAAACACTCAGATTGGCCCTTTAATCTCTGAAGCTCACGCCAATAAAGTCTCCAAATACACCCGCATTGGACAAGAGGAAGGAGCTGATCTTCTTACGGGCGGGCAGCGCCTGGATCGTCCCGGCTATTATGTCGCTCCTGCGGTTTTAGCCAATGCCAATAATCAGATGCGTGTGGTACGAGAAGAAATTTTTGGCCCTGTGCTAACCGTTATGCCTTTTGATACTACAGAAGAAGTGATCGAGTTAGCTAACGACAGTCAGTTTGGCTTAGCCGCCAGTGTCTGGACTAAAGATTTAACGGCCGCTCATCGCATAACTGAAAATGTTAAAGCCGGTATCAGCTGGGTGAACTGTCACAACGTATTAGACCCGAATTTACCCTTTGGCGGTGTGGGTTTCTCCGGTATGGGTCGTGAACTGGGCGCCGCTTCTATTGAAGCTTATATGGAACCCCGTTCTGTGATGATGCGCTTGGCCTAGAGCTAACCAACAGAAACAAAACATAAATAAAAAGCAAATATTAAAAAGATAATAAGGCTACACATTATGATTTCTGACTATCGACAAAAAAAGCAGCAGCAAAAAATATCACAACAAGCAATGTCACAGCATGAAAAAGATATTGCTTATGTGATACACCCGCAAACCAATCTTAGCGCCCATGAGAAAACCGGCCCCATGATCATTAACCGCGGTGACGGTATCCATGTTTATGATGATCAGGGTAAAGAGTATATTGAAGGGGTTTCCGGTCTTTGGTGTGCGTCCCTAGGTTATAGCGAAGAACGCCTGATTAATGCAGCAATGGAACAAATGCGAGCACTGCCCTACGGTCAGACCTTTGCCCATCGTTCCAATGAGCCCACCATTGCCTTATCAGAAAAACTGATCGAACTGGCACCTGTGCCTATGTCCAAGGTGTTGTTTCAATCCTCCGGCAGTGAAGCCAACGACACTGCCATTAAATTAGCCTGGTACTACCATCATGCTAATGGCAACCCCACTAAGAAAAAGGTGATTGGCCGGGTACGAGGTTATCATGGTACAGGGCTGGCAACGGCCAGTGTAACTGGCCTGCCCCATATGCATAGCGACTTTAACCTGCCCTTTGACTGGGTATTGCATACAGATTGCCCTCACTACTATCGCTTTGCCAAAGACGGTGAAACTGAAACCGAATTTACGGATCGACTGATCGGCAATATTGCCCAGATGATTGAGGAAGAAGGCCCGGATAATATTGCCGCCTTCTTTGCAGAACCCGTTCTGGGTGTTGGCGGCGTGGTTATTCCACCGGAAGACTATTTCCCTAAGCTTCAAGCGCTGCTTAAAAAGCATGACATTCTGCTGGTTGCCGACGAAGTCATTTGTGGTTTTGGTCGTACCGGCAATATGTGGGGCAGCCAGACCGTGGGTATGGAACCGGATATGATCACTTGTGCGAAAGCGCTATCCGCAGCCTATATGCCTATCTCTGCGGTTTTGGTCTCCAATCCTATCTATCAAGCCATGGTGTTTGAGAGTGAAACTATTGGCACCTTTGGCCACGGCTATACCTATGGCGGACATCCAACCTGTGCAGCTGTTGCTCTAGAAACTCTGGCCATCTACCAAGAAAACAATATCGTTCAGCACGTACGTGAAGTGGGCGGTTATATGCAGCAGCAACTGGCCCAGTTTAAAGATCATCCTCTGGTCGGTGACGTACGTGGTGTTGGTTTATTAGCCGGTATTGAGTTAGTTAAAGATAAAGCCACTCGCGCACCTTTTGATAAACCACAAATGACCGCTGGAAAGGTCTGTGATTTTGCCGAACAGCAAGGTTTATTAATACGGCCTATTGCTGGTGAAACCCTAGCACTCGCTCCCCCTTTGATTACACGTCCAGAGCAGATCGACATTATCGTGCAAAAAACAGCCGATGCTCTGGATGCCACATATCGCTGGTTGAAAGGTTAATAGTAAAAGCTCAAACAAAAAACAATCACAACCTATTGATTTAAAATCGATAATTTAATAAAAACGGGCATCCCGTACATGGGATGCCATAAGACATAAAAATAAGAAGGTACAAGTAATGCAAAGCTCTATTAAAAAATTCATTTCCCTGATGATAGTTACATTTACAGCACTGATGTTTACCAGCCAATCCTGGGCGGAATTCCCTGAACGCAGAATCCAGATTATTAACCCTTGGCCTCCAGGTGATTCAGAAGATATCGTGATGCGTAAAGCCGCAAAGCATATGTCGAAAGAACTGGGTGTACCGGTTAAGGTCATTAACCGTCCAGGTGGCGGTGGTGTGATAGGTGCAACAGCTATGATCAATGCCCGTCCTGATGGCTATACCATAGGTATTCTGACTCAGGGTCCTGCCATTACTCACCCTCTGTTGGGTAACTCGCCATATAAAATTGAAGACTATCAATCCATTGGTCTATTCCTGGATTATCCATTTGCTTTAGCTGTACGTTCCGATGCGCCTTATAACAACATCAAGGAACTGTCTGACTATATTAAAGCCGGTAACAAGGTGACTCTGGGTACTTTTGCTAAGATGGGTGTACCGTCATTAGTGGCGAACCTAATTGCAGAACAAGAGGGTTTTGATTTCTCCAGAATTATTGCTCTGGATGCGGTGAATACTCTGGTTCTGGCCAATCGTGATGCGGATATCATCACTATTCCTGAAAGCAATAGCGTTCGTCAGGATGATGATTCCAAGGCCCTAATCGCCATGACCAGCAGCCGAGTAACGCCACTACCTGCAACCCCCTCCATGAAGGAAGAATACGGTATCGACACCGCTATTTGGGCCGGTTTGTTTGCACCTAAAAATGTACCCGCCAAGGCTATCAGCAAATTGACCCTAGCGTTCCAAAATGCCATGAAACAACCTGACATTGCCGAGTTTGCTAAAACCAGCGGTGCCCGTATCTATTATATGGATGCATCAAAGACGGATTCACAGATTGTCAGTGAGACCAAAACCTTCCAAGGCGTAATCAATAAACTTGCCCAGTAACTCGACCCTCCCCCGGCTTATGTCGGGGGTATTTTTGAAAAGGAGAGAGAGATGACTTCCACTCAAAGAGCCAATGCCATCTTTGCTTTACTCATATCCGTCGCAGCTGCTGGACTAATGTTAGTGGGCCCTGAGTTTTTACCTAAAACACAGAAAGATGCACCACTTTATACGTCACCGCTCTTTTTTCCTTTTATTGCACTAAGCATTACCTTAATCAGTGCTCTCGCTTTAACCATGAAGTCCATGAATAACCTAAAAATCATTCTGGATATGGATGTACAAGGTACCACGCCTAAAATTAGGCTGGTGGCTATTTTACTGCTGTTATTTTCAGCCTATTGCCTATTAATTCCGGTGTTAGGTTACTTTATTGCTAGTTTTCTCTTTTTAGTCATCGCTATGTTTATCGTGGGTTTTCGAGGCCTTCGCCTCTGGATTCAAGCTTTGGTATTTACCGGTCTGCTATATCTCTTATTTATTCAAGGTCTGGATGTCTGGTTTCCAGAATCCTGGCTCAGTGAAGCTCTATAGAACGTTAATAAAGACAGAAACGTTGAGCAAGACTGTCATTTTTTAAAGTAATAACAAAAGCAATAACACAGCCATCAATGGCTACTCCATATACAGTTAATTTTTAAACGGTAAAAAGTATGGAATTTTTTCTTCAAAATTTACTGCAAGGCTTCCATGAGGTAACACAGTTACCCGTGTTACTTTGCCTGCTATCCGGTAGCTTGATTGGTATTATCGTGGGGGCTATCCCTGGTCTGGGCCCTGCTGCTGCTATCGCTGTATTGCTACCGGCCACATTCAATATGGAACCCCTGGCAGGCCTATCGATCTTATTGGGCATCTATTGTGGCGCTTGGTACGCAGGCGCAATACCGGCCATTCTGATTAATACGCCAGGAACAGCAGTGGCGGTACTCAGTACCTATGATGGCTACCCTATGACCAAAAAAGGTCTGGCTAAGCGGGCACTTACTATCGCCTTTACCTCTTCATTAGTGGGTGGATTGATCAGTGTTATCGCTCTCACCTTATCCGCCAGCTTATTGGCTCAGGTGGCTAAAAACTTTGGTGCCGTGGAGTTTGCTGCTGCAACCTTACTGGGTTTGGTATTGGTAGTGATCGCCCATAAAGGACAGATGTTATCGGCGACCATGATGGTGGGTATCGGGCTGTTTATCACCACCATAGGTTTGGGTTCTACCAGTGCAGTGCCTCGCTATACCTTTGGCATGACCTCTCTACTCAATGGCATCCCTTTAGTGCCTGTAGTACTCGGCGTCTTTGCTATTGCTCAGGCTCTGATATTGTTGGAATCCGGCAATAAAGCCAAAGTAGATAGCAAAGAGATTCCCAAACCTCAGTCAGACTCCGGCATTGATTGGCAAGGTATCAAATCCGTTTTTAAATACCCTAAAACCCTGCTTCGCTCCAGTGCTTTTGGTGTGGGGATCGGCGTATTACCTGGTGTAGGAGAGTTTCTGGCGCAGTTTTTTTCTTATAGCAGCGCCCGTAAAGCCTCTAAGGACCCTGATAGCTTTGGTAAAGGTAATCCTGAGGGTTTGATCGCCTCGGAAACCGCCAATAATGCCGTAACCGGTGCCGCATTGGTGCCCCTACTGGCCCTGGGCATTCCCGGTGAAGCATTAACCGCCATGATGATGAGTGTCTTTATGGTGCACAACGTTTTCCCTGGCCCACAACTCTTTACCACTAGCAGCGATCTGGTTTACGGCATCTATATCTCCATGATGATGATGAACCTGTTTATCTTTGTGGCTCTGCTGGGGCTGTCCCGTTGGTCTTACTTGATTTCTCGTATTGATAACCGAATTCTGGGTATTTTGATTCTGAGCTTGGCGTTAATCGGTACTTACTCTATTAACCTGGATCTGAATAACGTTTGGATCGCCCTCTTCTTTGGCATCTTTGGTTATCTCGGTCGTCGCTTAGGGCTACCCATGGTCCCTATGATTTTGGGTATCGTATTGGGCTCTATACTGGAATATCGATTAATACAAACACTGACAATCAGTGATGGCTCTTTAATGATTCTTTTAGATCGCCCTATCGCCCTTGCTTTAATAAGCATTGTTTTTATCGCTATCTCTATGACGACTTATAAAAACCTTATTAAAAAATAAAAACAGTTTAAACAAAACGCAACAACCCCCTCTATTTAATTTCACTTATTAAATAGGGCTAGGGTTACTGCGTCCAAAATTTACCTTTTTCCATAAGCACCTAAATAAAAACTTCTCTGGCTGCTAGCTGGGGAATATCAAAATACTTTCATTTAGGTTTGAAAAAAATGATAACAAAGGAAATCATTGTGAATAAAAAAGCCCTGTCTCAATCTATTTCATTAGCGACTTTAACGGCCTTATCTCTATCTATGCCTGTACAGGTACAAGCTGATGAACATAGCTTGTCTTTAACTGCCCGTACTCACTTTGGTCAGGTGGACCGTCATTTTGGTCCAGAAGATAGTGAAGAGATGAGCCAAACCTTACGACTAGATTATCAATCTCCCATGTATAACGGTGTGATTGGTGTTGATGCCTCCTTCTATTCCATCTTTAAGCTACATGCAGATAAAAATACTGCAGGTATTCCCCTGCTGGATGAAAATGGCGACGGTTTCACTAAAATCGGCCAAGCGAATATCAAGATCAAACCCAGCGATAATTCAGAGCTACGTATCGGTCGTATGCGTGTTATCTCACCATTACTGATGGATACCGATGGTCGTTCAGAGCCGAGCACCCGTCAAGCCGTTCGCGGCAGTATAAAACTGGGCGATACCAAGCTGTACGGTATCTACAGTGATCGAGTGTCAACTAGCGGTAGCGATAGTTTTGAGAAATACACCTCTGGTGGTGATGGCGTAACAATTTTGGGCGGTAATCATCGCTTTTCTAATGGTTTAGGTCTGCATCTGTCTCATGGTCGTTTACAGGACGCCAAGCAACAGACCTTTGTTAATGCCAGCTATGAACTACCTCTGGGTGATTCCAGCTTAGCTTTAGATCTGTATCACTATATGGCACAAGATATTGGTGATAAGTCCAATTTAGCCGATAGCACGGGCTCCGATGGTAAATTTGATACCAGCCTGAGCAATATCGCTGCCAGCCTAAATAACGGCGACTTCACCTACACTCTATCTTTCCAAACCGTAGGCGATGATCTTTATGACCCTAGCTGGGACGGTTTTAACAATGACAGAACTGTACTCTGGTCCTGGAATTCCGTACAGATTTTGGACTTCTATAATGCCAATCAGGACTCACTGCAATTACGAGTAGATTACCGTTCATCTGATATTCCAGGCCTAAGCTTGATGGGTCGCTATACCGAAGGTGATTACGATGCGGGCGGTACCACCTATACCGACAAAGAGCTGGATATCGAAAGCCAATATGTTATCCAAAGTGGGGCCGCCAAAGGCTTGAAGCTGAAACTACGTTATGCCGATGTTGCTATTGGTGGTGCTGGAGACTTAGAGGATCTACGCCTGATCGCAGATTATCAGATGAACCTGTTGTAACACTAATTACGCATATGGCATTGATTAGTTGAAAACGAAATTTTTAATTAGGAGGATATCTATCGAATAAATTTAACTCTACTCATTGTTTTAGAATGTACAATATACCCAAAAAAATTATTCCGATACTCTCTGGCCAACAATCAGAAAGTATGTTTTTTTGTAGAGAAAGTTTTGTTTGGGTGCTTAGGTTTAAACAGTAATAAAAATAAGATCAATCGCCTTATTAAATTGTTTAAATCATTTAGAGTGGCAATAGCCACTCTTTTTTAATCATTCTAATCAGCAACAACCTAACAACAATCTTTAACAAAGCAATCAAAGAAGAATCTATTATGAGCAACTCAAATATCAAAAAAATTCTTTATGCTTCTGATCTTGGGAAAAATTCTAAAACCGTTTTTGATACCGCCATTAACCTGGCGACTAATCTTAAAGCGGATTTAACCTTTATCCACGTCGTCAATAATTTTAATACTGAACAAGACGAAGCTATCGAAAGCTATATCTCTGTCGCTTTATTTGAGCAGATTAAAAAATCAGATATCGCCATCGCATCAGATAAAATTAACCAACGCCTTTCGGCGGTAAAATCAGAAACACCGGATCTATTCAGTAACGTTAATATGGAAGTGATGGTCAGAAAGGGGCGGCCTACCAAGCAGATTTTAAAACTCGCTAAAGAGATAGATGCTGACCTGATTATTCTGGGTAGCAGAACACATTCATCCATGGATGAACTATTACTGGGATCAACAGCTTCAAAAGTAGCAAAAAAAAGTACAGTACCCGTAATGATAGTGCCTCTATGACCCTAAACAGATAGGCTGCTCATCGAAGAATATTGGAATGCTTTTGGTTAGATATGTAAAAACAACACAATTAAGCTAAAAGCTGACATAATACACTCTGATCTACAGAGAAATCTTATGTCCAAATATAAATCGAATACATCCAGCGAGTTACTTGCCACGCTTGCACGCTGGCAAGAATCTCGTCTGCCTGAGGATGCTGAATTTTTAGCTGATCAGATGCCGAATCTGTTACAAGACCTTGCTAAAGTAAAAACAACCTTTTTCACGTTACGGGAAAAGGTTGCACTGCTAGAACAAGAAACGAAAAAATACAGAGAAGGCTTCCATCAAAGGCAACTTTTAATTGAATTTGATGACGAGCAAAAGCATTAACATCCGCAAGAAAAGGGCTATCAAAATTGATCGCCCTTAACATCATTTACACTATTAACCCATGAATAATACCAATCCCGATAATTCCTTATAGATGAAAAACAAGGAAGAACCGGATCACTATAGGTATATTCGGAGGTTATGATCACTGACAACTTACCGGGAATGCTATAAGTTAGTCGTGGTGGTGTCCACCAATACCATGGGCGTGACCGTGAGATTTTTCCTCAGCCGTGGCTTCACGTACATCACTCACCGCAATTTCAAACGTTAGAGTTTTACCTGCCATAGGGTGGTTATTATCTACTGTCGCCATAAATTTACCGACTTTGATGATAGATACCTGACGTTGACCTTCTTCTGTTTGCACAACGGCCATCATGCCGGGCTTCCACTTTTTTGCCCCCATCAAGTGTTTTACTGGTACACGCTGCTCGCTACCTTCAACACGTTTACCATAGGTTTCTTCTGGTGGCAGTGTCACAGTAAATACATCGCCACCTTCGTGACCGGCTAAAGATTTTTCCACACCAGGCATCATATTTTTATAGCCATGCAGATAAGCCAAAGGCTCCTGTCCCATATTGGACTCCAACACCTGACCATCTTCATCTTTTAAAGTGTAGAAAAACTGTGCCACTGTACCGTCTGTAGTTTGCATAACGTATCCTGAACATCTTGGGTTGTAGAGCCACTCTTCCTTTCTATATGTCACTAAAAAGGTGAGCAAATACCTATAGAGCTCGAAGTTTACGTTTACATTAGCATTTGTCACTCTTTTTTCGTTAAAAAGTGCCGCTACGATTTCAAACATCAGCGTACAACATTGCCCCTATAGCTAGTTATATACCCCTTAGGAGATATGGCTATACACCAAATTTAACGGTTTAATATCTTCATTGGAAAACGCTCGATAACATATCCTTCTCTCATTTCTGCAGCACTCTGACAACCAATGTTTTACTTTTCCCAATGTAAGCATCAGAAAAAACATATTTATCCCTAGACCAAAGTCTATCTATAGTGTTCATTTCTGATTGAATTATTCACTGGATCTATTCGGCTCATTGGATTGGCATAGCTATTTAGCCCCTATTCACTTAAAAAGCTATTACAGTGACACTTTCTCTATACCTAACATCAATAGCAGTTGTCTCGACTTACCTCTGATAAGCCAGAGAAAACCCGCGCTGCTTCTGATGATGGCTATCAGGTAAAAATGAGTAAGAAGTTTGCAGGAACATTCATCAGAAAAAATAATAAATTGCGTTTAAAACAATAAGTACACTCCCTGGAGCAGAGCATGAATTTATCCTTAAAACAGAAGCTGGTTCTGATCGTTCTGGTCAGTATCATCGGCTTCAGTATTATGGGGCTATACAGTATCAAACAGCTTAGTTTGATGAGTAACGCTTCAACCCAGCAAAGTAATATTAACCAAGCCACAAACACTATTAGCCAGTTACAGATCCAATTACTGAGTTTGGAAAAGCTGAGAGAACAAACTACCGTATCAAACCTACAACAAGCCGATAGTATTTTACAGCAGCTAGTTGCAGGCCATCAGAACGCACTATCATCAGCAGAAAATAGCCTAACGGATAGCCAGGCGAAGGGTTTATTGACTCAAATTCGCCAACAAATGCCAGACTACTTACAACAGTTGGGCAATGTATTAACGTTAGGCAAACAGCTTGATTCTGGTGATGGTCAAGGCTCAGTGAATGACCTGGATCGAGAAGGTACGGAGCTAAAGAAAAAGCTGTCTATCATGTCGACTTTTTCCAGTATCTTTAAAGAAACATTAACCGCAGAGAAAGCGTTCCTTATTAGCCCAAGCAGCCAAAGCAAAGAGAAAGTCTTAGAGTTAATCATTCATCTTAGAGAAAAAATGAGAACCCTAACCTTTGAAGATTATTTTGATAAAGACTTAAAAAAATATGAGGCCGCGCTGTCACAGGTTATTGAACAAAAAATCCAAGAAGCAAACCTGAATCAAGCGCTCGCCATAAGCAGAGAAACCGTTTCTGAAACAATCCAGACCGCAAATAGCTTACTTAATGAACAACTGGCCATACAAGCGCAGAAAAATGTAGAACAGACCCAAAGCCAAGCACAACAATCCATTATCATAGGCAGCTTATTATTAGCCCTAATCGCTACCGCTATAGTTTCCTCAATTGCGGTCTCTATCAGTCGCAATATGCAGCGCATTCTACAAGTGCTTAATCAGATCGCTAAAGGTGATTTAACAAATAAACTTGTCCGTGGTAAGAACCCCAAAGATGAGTTCTACCAGCTGGCTGAATGCACCAATAATATGGCGGAGAATATTAAGCAACTAATACGTCATATTCAGGAAAGCGTTTCGACCCTAAAAACCACGTCAGCTAAAATGGGAGCTTCCCAGCAAAGTATTCAACAAGGCAGTGAACAGATTAGTGATCAAAGTAGCTCCCTAGTGACCGCCACAGAAGAGATCAGCGTTACTGCGGAACAGGTCGCTCAAAGTACACTACAAGTGAGCACTGCAACGGATACGGCTTATCAAACGGCTAAACAAGGCGCTTCCGTTATCTCTCAAGCACTAGAGTCTCTGCAAACTGTCGCTCGCACAGTACAAAGCTCCAGTGAATCCGTAGAAAAGCTTGGCACGCAATCGAAAGAAATCGACAGTGTGATCGAGTTGATTGAAGGCGTCGCTGAGCAAACAAATCTCTTAGCACTAAATGCTGCTATTGAGGCTGCACGCGCTGGAGAGGCGGGACGAGGCTTTGCAGTTGTTGCCGATGAAGTTCGTGCGCTAGCAGAACAAACGGTTAATGCTACGGGGAATATCACCGAAAAGATAAATCAGATTCAGCAAGAAACTCAAAGAGTTATTCGTGCCATGGCTGAAAATCAGACCCAGGTAGAAAAAGGTCGGACTCTTGGTGAGCAGGCGGAACAAGCCATTCTTCATATTGAACAGCAAACGTCTGATGCAGCCCAACAAACCAAAACTATCGAACTGGCTATTCAGGAAGTGGCTCTGACAACAGGCCAAATGGCACAGAATATGGATGGTATATCCAAGGAAATTAACAACAACCGTAATGCTAATCGAGAGATTGGCGAACATTCCCGTTTAATTGATCAAAATGCTCAGCAATTAGAAGAGTTAATTGCACGCTTCGCGATATAAACAGCCAAAAAACACTCTATCAAAGATATCCATTCTCTCTGGCTATAAACCAGAGAGAATCGGAATATATCTTTGGCTAATGTTTCTTGGGCTAATGTTTCTTGGGCTGATGTTTTTGGAGTGATATTTTTTTGGGGGATAATAATTCAATCCGCCCCGTTCCAAACCATCTTCCCGCAATCGGACAGATCATAACCACCGAGTGTAAGAGCTAACTCCAAACCTTCACTACTCTGCATATAATCAAACAACTGCTGGAATAACCCTCTAAAATACACACTGCGAGGTACAACTAAGTCAAAGGCCTCTTCGCAGACCGGTAAAAACTCCAAACCGAACTCTTTAGCCGCACTTAAACTACCGGGCCCAATATCTGCTTCCCCTCGGCATATCATCGATGCTAATTCACGTTCACCGAAAGCCTGAGCGGAAATATTCAATTCATCCATTTGGGTTTGAAAACCCAACAACCACTCAGTCAGAAAACGCTGTGACCCGGCACCTTCCTGACGTACCGCCCAGCGCAAACGGCTGATAGGGATATTATCGGGATCTTTATAATCAAACTGATCAGGATGGATAATCAGCCCCTGAGTACGGCGGAATGCGTGTACCAAAACCCATTGCCGATAATGAGAGAATTGACGAATCAAACCAGGATGACGTAGATGACTCTCTTCTGCCCGCCCCCAATGGATAGCGGCTACATCCGCGTGACCTTGGGACAATAATTCCAGTCCCATACGTGACCCTGTCACACTATAGCTATACAGGGCCTTATTACCGACCACTTCTGGCAAACGCAGCATAATGGCCTGTAGAAAGGGATCATCACTCCCCGTCAGCAGTAAACGATCGGCCATTAAACCGCTATGGCAAGACTCCAAAAGCCATCGATCCACCAACTTTTTAGGAAAAAGCCATTTACCTGTCACTTTGGTAGAGGGTATTTGTCCTTCACTGGCTAAAGCGTAAACCTTCTTTTCATTCAGATGTAGATATTCCGCAACCTGTTTCACATTCATAAACAAGGTATCTGCGATCATTTCACTCATGGATACTTACTTTCTTAGAGTTTTTATGATTCCGAACAGTCTGACCATCGGGGCGTTTAGCCGGAAGATCATTCCAATGGAAACGATCCTGTCCGTGATAAAGTAAAAAGTGTTTTCCCTTTGCCCTAGCGATCAACATGATGCCAAGTTGCTTTGCTAACTCTAATCCCATAGCCGTAACGCCTGAACGTGATAGCAGGATTGAGATCCCCATACGCGCCACTTTAATAACCATTTCTGACGTTAAACGGCCAGTGGTATAAAATACCATCTGCTGGCCTTCTAACTGTTCCAACCACTGCTTACCCGCTAAACTATCCACTGCGTTATGGCGCCCTACATCTTCAGAAAAAGCCAATACGTTAGCCTTAATTTCACCTTCAATCGTATCTAAAGAACATAAGGCACAACCGTGTACGGCTCCTGCAGAGCGATAGGTTTCGTTATAGGCATTCAAAGCAGATAACAATTGATAGACGGAGCTTTGCTGTATCGATTCCTGTGGCAGATTAATCTCTGCCAGATTATCCATCATGGCCCCATACTGAGTTCCCTGACCACAACCTGTCGTTACCGTCTTATGAGCAAGCTTTTTCTCTAGCGCCTCTTCATCAGTCTTTGCAATGACCACAGCGGCATCAACTTCCCAGTCAACCTGTATGGCCTGCACTTCATTTAGACCTGTTATCATGCCTTGGTTACGAAGATACCCTAATACAAGTGCTTCAGGTTCAGCACCTAGAGTCATCAGTGTGACAATCTCACGCTTATTCAGATATACCGTTAATGGACGCTCACCCGCAATAGCGACTTCTCTGACTTGGCCATATTCATCCCAAACCTGGGCATCGTCCGTTAAATCTACCTTGGCACGACTGCACTCAGGTCGTTTGAAAGTAAGCATATTATTATCTACTGATTCCATAGAGCAATCCTTCCAGACAGAGCTTATAGCTCCAATACAACGTTGACTCTTTTGATTGCAAGTAAGCACTCAAATCAAAGTTTCTCTACAAACACTCGCCTTCAGATTCTTTGACTACCGGCCAAAAAATATCAGAATATTTTTGTTTGGATATTTAATAAGAGCAATAACCGTTCCTACTGGAGCACTTTCGTATAAATATCTGCTTTAAGGTAGATAAAACGGCTTTAAACCAGTGAAAGGTAATAGGGAAAGAAAGAATCTAAATAAAACCACAAAAACGACAAGCAGAGAGAGATTGAACAGAAAAGAGACAAAACGACTCATGTCAGGGACAAAATGTCCCGATCTGAACGATCAACTCCCAAGCTCTCTCAAGAGATTTAATTAAGAAGAAAAGATCTTAATGATGCAGGAAATAATTATCATGATCTGATCTACCCGATAAATCTTGCTCCCCTGCATAGAAGCTTACAAATTTTTTATCTGCAGGCGTCAAGTACAACCAACCTCCTTCAACTCGATACCAGTGACAGCCCGCTCTCTCAAACACCAAAGGAAACGTGCCCCAACCACTTTTGGATAAAACTAACCCCTTAAAGGAGTGCACTCTATTTATCTTGGCTCCCAATTTGGGCTCGGCAAATAGCTCTATAGGCTGCCCCTTCAAACTAGAAACATCTTGCTCCTTAAACGAATAGCAGCTGATACTTTTGAGATTTCGGTCAAACCATAGATACTTTTCAGCGGCGTTAAACTCATATACCGTACAATCATTAAACTGGATCGCCCAAAGTTCATTATCCTTGAACCCTATATATCCAATAGAATTTTCCATGGCATACGACTGACTGCCGTTTAAAAAGGAAAGGGAAAACACACATACGCCTATAAAGAAAATTCTTTTATAAAGCAGTATATTGAAGTGGAGCACTTTAAAACGAATAGCCATTCCCATTATTTCTACACCTTAGAGACAAAGCACACTAAAATTAGGGCTCTATGCCATACCTTTGCAGCTTTTTGTATAAACCTGGACGGCTCAAACCCAATTGTTTTGCCGCTTGCAGTTTATTGCCCTTAGCACTTTCCAAGGCTTGTTTGATTAAACGTATTTCAAGTTGCTTAACTTGCTCCGGTAAAGTGGCCCTGTTTATGGAAGAAGTATCGGCGCACTTACCTTTCTGCACAATCAAACAAGAACTACCATTGTTATCCAGCAATTCAGGAGAGCAATATTGCTCGCTCAGAGCTTCGCCATTTGGAGTTAGGGCAACGAGGCGTTCGATCTCCCGCCTCAATTGACGAACATTACCCGGCCATGCATAACCTTCCAGTATTTTCATTAAATCTTGACTGAATCCATCAGGTCTTTTATCAAATTGCTCGCCTATATCTTGTAGAAAATATTGACTAAGAGCCAAAATATCCTCAGGTCTCTCACGTAATGGAGGCAAGTGAAGGTGGATTGAAAAAAGGCGGTAGTACAGATCTTCTCTAAAGCATCCCTCTTTCATGGCTTGGTTTAGATCACGGTTAGTTGCACACACAATGCGTAGGTCATATTGATTGGTCTTATTACTACCTAACCGTTGCCCCTCCTGCTCTTGTATAGCCCGGAGTAATTTAGGCTGCACATGAATAGGTAGCTCACCCACTTCATCTAAGAATAGAGTTCCACCACTGGCCTGTTCAAACTTCCCCCCATGAGCTTGACTTGCGCCCGTAAAAGCCCCTTTTTCATAACCAAAAAACTCACTTTCAACCAGGTTTTCGGGGATCGCAGCACAATTGATTGCCACAAAAGGTTGTTTGGCCCGTGAACTCTGCTGGTGGATAAGCTTGGCTATTTGCTCTTTACCCGTACCATTTTCACCGGTAATCATAACTCCCAGAGGTAATGGCCCAACGGAGCAAGCCTGAGAAATAATATCTCGCATACCCTGACTTTCTGCAATGAGGTTATGTGATGTCCCCCGTAACTGCTCGATTTGTGATTCAAGTTGATTATTAATGGATAAAAGGTCTTTACCTAACTGCAAGGTTTCTAATGCTACAGCAACAAAATGTGCCGCATCCTGTAACAGTTGACTATCGTCCTGATTAAAGCCTTCTTGTTGTTTATTCGTCAGTTGAACGGTACCGATTACCTGACCAGTGGACACACTAAATAGAGGCGCACAAAGCATATTATGAACAAAATATCCGGTCTTTTTGCTGGCGTATTTGAGGCCACCGGGTCGATTTTGCATATCATTATCCAGTAAAGGTTGTCCGGTCATAATAACCTTACCTGAAATACTATCGTTTAAGGGTACGGTCAATTCCCCCTCACTAATATTTGTTCCAGCAGCAGATGTGATAGTGCGACTATCGGGATCAACAATAAAGATACCACAGCGTTCACAATCAAAGATTTTGGGGAGAATCAAAACATAAAAATCGAGCAAATTTTTATATTGTTGGGGCTTCCAGAAGTGATTTATCTCCTGTAATCGCTGCTTAACTTCGCCAACACTTAACATCATCACCTCTCTATGTATCCAAAGATTACACCTGTAAACTTAGTATACATTCCAGCTAAACCCCATACTAGATAGGGCTTATTGATAAATTTGAGACAATGCAGTGGAAACTTAGTTAACACTTTCTTAACTTTGGTTTCTTATGAAAAGAAATTTAAATATAAAAAAACCTTTAAAATTCAATGGGTTATATAAGAAAAGGGAAGTTGGCACGTAAATTGGAATGTAGTTAAGTGTCGGACAAAGCAAAGCGGCTTTGGTTACTTAAAAGGTTCGATTTAAGTAGACTGCCAGCGCCACAATTGAGCTTATCACCTCCGTCAAAGCAGTAACTAAAATTACCAATTTTGTGGAGATATCAACATGACTCAAGTAACTCGCATCGCAGGCATCTTAACGGCATTTGCTGCATTAGGTTTTTCCGCACATAGCTTAGCAGCTACCGAGCAACAGCTATTACGCTGCACAGACACTCAATTTGAGCAAGGAGCCTATGGCCAATATTATGGGATGACATACCATGGCACATCGAATGTTTGTGGTGGTGATGATCTAGGCTCTGGCTCTATTGCTATCAATGATAATGGCACTATCTCTGTCGAGTTAGTGGCAGCCAATCACGACCCTTTTGTTCTCTATGAGGTTTACTGGATACCTGTAGGTCAAGACCCTGTTACCCACCGCGTTATGGTTGGTAATTTATTAACGGATTGTGATGGTAATGCTAATAATACCCTAAGAGATATTAGCGCTCCTATTGATGCAACAACGGGGGCTGAGGTGGATATTAGTGTCCGTGTAGGCAATAAAGATGCGGGTAACTTTTACTTATATAGTCGAGGTCCATGGGGCTTCACTGATGACGGAACCTGCAGCCCTTCAACTTACAACACAACGGATGGTACTGAGTACGGTAATGTAGGCAATCCCGTGCTTTGGGGCAGTACATCAAATCCGCTGTTTGATGGTGTCCAGTTTATTTCTGGCTACGAATTACCTGAATCTGCCAGCCCTAAGTGGGAAATAGGCCCCCACGTCTTTGACGGTACTATATTGACCCACCCAACGCCAATGCATGAGCCTGATCCAGCCTGTGAAGGCGATGGAGAAAAACCTGAGCACTGCATGATACTTGATCCACAATTCGATCCATCCTTAGATCCAGCTTATGATCCAAATCTTGACCCAAACATTTAACATTCATCAAATGAGTAAAGTTATTCTCCTAAATAAGTTCATCAATCAAGTATTGGAGATTAGACTAATCAAGGCAGGGAGGCTTTGATTGATTACTTATCTAAGTCCAGATCCTTATCGATAACGCCTTGCTCTTTGAGTATCTTTTCAAGCTTGTAAACTCGATAAAATGCTGCCAGACCAAATACCATTCCAATAATTCCTATTGCATCCATATTCATAATATTTTCCCTACTCTCTTTTGAAGAAAAGTCTATAGTTTGAAACCCTACAAGTGACCTACCTTTACCCATATTAGCGTATCTACTTCAACATAGGGGTTATGCTCGCTCATATTAGGGCTTCTAATCCAGCTACCTGCAGGATAACGGCCATGCTCATCAATTAATTCGCCTTTAATAACATAAATCTCTTCACCACCTGCATGGACGTGGCGTTGAAAGTGTTCTCCAGCTGGCCAATAAACTAATGCTACAGATTCTGTATTAAAATGATGCAAAGACATCACTTCCAGATTGCCAATTCCAGGTTGCCATTGTGCCGTATTTGTATCAATACAGACATGTTCAGTATCGTCGGCCTGAAATTGGTGGAGCTTCACCAATATAGTGCAACCGTCTTTGCTAAATGGCGCATGACGAAAGCCTTCTGGATTACGGAAATAAGTACCTGCAGGGTAATCTCCACTCTCGTCGGAAAATGTCCCCTCTAGAACAAGAATTTCCTCACCAAGTGGATGATCATGAGCAGAAAAACTGGCTCCAGCATCATAACGAACAATACTTGTGGCATGGCCTCGCTCGGCTTCTTCCCGCGCTAAAGGTTTACGCCAAACTCCAGACAGAGGGCTGGCAATCCAGTTCTGTGTTGAAGTATCAATGACAACTCTCTGACTGAAATCCATATTTATCATTTATGCCGACCCTCTATATCGCGAATACACCTAAGGAACCTATCAATAAGTATTTTCAGGCCACCCAATTTCAACCAAGACCCAGGCCAAATTTTAAACCGATAAAAATCACCATACCACCAACAATTGTCGTCAGTAGGTCTTTACGGATCAATGCAATAATCGCAGAGGCTAAGGCTGCCAACAACCAAGGATTATCATAACTCAACCAAATCCCCCCTTGTGGCATCACAACTGCCGGCACAATAATGGCGGTTAATACCGCTGGAGGAACAAAAGCCAGAGCGGTACTTAACCAGTCAGGGAAATGCACTCGACCCGCAACCGCAAACAATACGTAACGTATACTGAACGTTGCTAAGAACATACCCAGAATCAAAGCCACTTCGTTCATTAGACCGTCTCCTCTTTTGTTGCTTGATTAGACGCCCCTGTAGCTTCATTCTGACGTTTTAATAACATCTGTAGCGATAATCCAACGGATATACCACACACTGCAGCGACAATAAGACCCAATTTATGTGGCATAGCGGCCGTTGCTACGGCCATGGCACCAGCGACAATGACAGCCCCCCACATAGGTTTATTTTTTAAGTGAGGCACGACCATTCCAATAAAGGTCACTGACATAGCAAAATCCAATCCCCACTGAGTCATATCAGGAAATAACTCTCCCAAACCCACACCTAACGCCGTGCATAGTACCCAGTTACTGTACATCGCTAAAAACGAACCTAGATAAAACCAATGGGCGTGACGAACATCATCCTGTAACAAATAACGATTACTCACTGCAGCAAAGGTTTCATCCGTTAAACCAAAAGCCATTAGAGCACGCCATTTTTGTGGTAAATGACGGACTTTGGGCACCAAATTAGCGGCGTACAACATATGGCGTAGGTTCACTACAAAAGTCGTGGCAATAATGACAGGTAGAGCCGCGCCTGCAGCTAGCAAACCCAGTGCGATAAATTGGGCAGAACCTGCAAACACAATTAGGGACATAGCCAAAGCACCAGCAGCAGATAAGCCACTCGGTTCCGCTAAAGTACCAAAAATAATACCAAAAGGAATCGCCCCTACAATCAAAGGAATGGTTGCCTTTGCACCAGCCAGAAACTCGTCTTGTGGACTCATAGTAGCTGCGGTTGACCCTGATGTTGATAATGTATTTTCAATGGACATTGATCACTCCTGACAGACGTTTTATCTGCTTTTTTTCTGTACTGTATTACTAAAAATTCGACTAAGACCTATAAGGTCAGCGTCATATAAATATCCGAACGAGGGTAAACAGAGACTCCCTCAGGATGTGGTACTTCTACAAAACCCATATTTCGGTATAACTGAATAGCTCTTTCCAGTTTGGTCGCACTCTCTAAATACACCTCTTTTGCTCCCTGCTCTCGGGCTTTATCCAATGCCGCCAATAGAAGCTTGCGACCTATACCTAAACCCTGAATGGGGTTTTCAACACCCATCTTAGAGATCTCATATCGATCAGCACTATGTCTTGCTAAAGCCACGCAGCCCACAATATGACGAGAATCACCGGATAACGTTTTCACTGTATCCAAATGGCTTTCTTCTACTACTGCCTTATTGTTCGCAGCAGTAATTTTTTCTTCATCGCCATTTAAACGGGCAAACCAGATATAGCCTCCCTTACTCAGATAGTATCCTTCTGGTTGGTTAAGAGCTTGCCGGTCTTGGTCAATCATTTCTCCGCCAAAGAACTCATTTAACCAACTTTCATTTAATCGCTTAAAATGCTCTCTTAACGTGGGTTGCCAACCTATAATTTCAACATCAACCACTTGCTGACGAGTCTGCAATCGATCCAGCACAGGCTGTACAAAACCTTCTTTCTCAATGCGTTGTTCAAAATCATTTAATGCCAGTAAAAATGGATGTTCTTGTTTCGCCATCACATCATCTAGGTAGCCACGGATCTCACGCCAAACCGGTTGTATTTGCTCTAATAGCAAACCACTTTGATCGGTAAGAAATAACTGCTGTCTCCGTTCATCTCTTGGATCAACTTGCTTATTAAGCCAACCGTCATCCATCATCTTCTTAGCAATCTTACTCACTGCCGGATGACTGACGCCCAATAACTCAGCCGCTTCAGTCACCGACATTGCACCTTGCTGTAATAACAAATTGAACAACGGAAAAAAGGAAGGATTAAGCGGAATATCCTGCGCTTGATAAATCGTAGAGACATCTTGTATCAAACGATCTGATAAACGCTTTAATCGGCTCCCTAAAGAAAGGTTACCAAAACCCAACATTCTATCACTTGCCATCAGCCCACCTAAAACCAATTACGTAACTGGTTACGTATATTAAAGTAAAAAACCTAGAATACAAGCGTCTCGGTAAATATCAGACAAGAATCACCTTAATAAGAAGGCTACGACTTTTTCCGATGAGAAAGAAAGAATGTAGGGAGGTTTATTCTAATGGACTAAGCGATCAAGCATCAATAATAGAGGATTCAGAACCAACCGCTGACGGCCGGCTCATCAATAATAGAAAGAATGATCAAACATTCAAAAGCAGTGATAAAACAAAACCTTAAACCGTTTCCAATTGCAAACGGTCTTTATGCTCACAGAAATCTGAGACTTGATTACGTCCTAGGGATTTAGCCTGATATAACGCTTTATCAGCGGCTTCAAATAGTTTTTCAATATTTAATTCACGGCTAATATTTTGGTAGCTGACCAGACCAATACTCACGGTCGCCTTAAGCTCTTGTTCGCCACAGTAGCAGCTGGAGCTCTCCATTTTATATCGAATCCGTTCAGCAATTTGATTCGCAACCAAACTATCCGCATCCGGTAATAAAATTATAAATTCCTCTCCACCAAAGCGTGCCAAGATATCCTGTGAACGCAAAGATTCCGACATAACTTGAACACTGCGCTTAAGCACTTCATCACCAGCTAAATGACCGTGCTGATCATTCAATGCTTTAAAATGATCCATATCGAGCACCATACAGGCTACTGAACCATTATTATTTTGTTGTTCTGTCAGGCGTTTTCGAGCCTTTCGATAAAATGCCCTACGGGTTAACGCACCGGTCAGAGAATCACTGTCAGCTAAGGTTCTAAGTTCATGTTGCAAGCGCTCCGTAATTAAAACGATATAACCCATACCAATCAGTACCGACATAACAATGGCTTCGATAAAGGTAAACTGTTGGATTAAAGCGACAGGTAATAAACCTTCTTGTAGCTGCAATGTCACAGCAGCAATTAAACGGAAAGCAAAAAATCCAGCATGGATCAGCAATAAAATGCTAATCGCACGACAAGCTATAAAATA
Organism: Oceanospirillum sp.; assembly: GCA_047518265.1. GTDB lineage: Bacteria > Pseudomonadota > Gammaproteobacteria > Pseudomonadales > Halomonadaceae > Oceanospirillum. Next base: position 8,266 of record JAKZRG010000054.1, on the reverse strand, counting down.
TTTCCCATCATAGCGTTGCGATAAGGCCCACGCATTAAGCAAACTAAAACCAATGACAATAAGAGAACTTATAATTAGCCTGACACTATTATTTTCGGTAATTAAACTGATAGCCAAAATAGTAAAAGCCAACAAACCAATAAAGGTAATCCATTTTACATTGGCTCTTGCTAGACCTTTGTAGAGGACACTTCCCTGCCATACATAATACTGCCCAAGAAAAAATAACACTTGCCCTGTCAAAATAGCCGCTTCAAAGGGGATTCTATCTTTGAGCGCTGTTGACATCAGAGCCATTGTCGTAAGAACACGACCTATTGCCCAAAGCTTAACCCCAGGCATTGAAGGAAAAAGTGACCAAGCAAGACAGATCAAGCAGGTTACTAAAAAATGAATCAGAGCTAAAACTGAAAGCAACGTAAAAATATCAAGCATCGAATCGGACATGCCTTATATAAAGAATAACAGCTAGGTTAACATTATGATTTTTTTATCCCAAGTGCCGAATGCTCAGATCGCCGTCATATAGAGACCGATAAAAAGCAAAATTAGCACTGACTCTTTTTCTCCAACCAATAAACGACATTTGCAGTAACTACAATGCTGCCTGAAACAATTACACTGCCAGCACTCAACAGACCCGCACCTAAAATACTCGCGATACAACCCTCATTTGTACAAGCACTTAGGAGCACAATATTTTTTTCCTCCAGCTCCATATGCTTCACTTCAATTTTACATTCCTCATCATAGACGGTAACTAATTTGGGTGTATATGCACACCCAACCAACAAAAAAGTAGCAATCATTATGAGAGATTTTTTCACAATCTGATCCAACGATAAAATTAAGTTCACAAAAATACCTCCAGATACTAAGTTCTCAAAAATGCCATAGACAGTAAAATAGTAGGTATCTGATTTATCGATACCATTTGCCACCCTTATTTTTAGGCTAATCCACTGTTTTTGGCTTAGTTTTTACTGAAGAGCTCACAGAGTAATTCCAATTTTCCGGCAGCGGGATTAGAATATCATCCTTTAGTTTACGTGCGTTATTGAGTTTTATTTCTGTCACCGGCTTGGCTCACAGTATTTTGGTGGCACACTAAATATAATTAAAAGGAAGGTATCATGGCTAATCCTGCTTTCGGCTCCGTTTTTATGCCTGAAATGGCGATCACTTGGTTTGACGGTACGAGCTGGAGTGCGCCCGAGATGGTCCCAAGTGATAGCATTCAGTTACATCCGGGGGCTCACGTTCTACACTATGCCAGTACCTGTTTTGAAGGTTTGAAAGCCTTTCGTCATGCCGATGGTTCTGTAAAAGTTTTCCGTATTGATCGTAATGTTTCCCGTATGGCACAAAGTGGTCGTTTACTGGCTCTGCCGGATCTGGACGAAGATTTTGTGACCAAAATGATTATGGATGCGGTACGTCACTTTAAAGATGATGTGGATGAGCCACCTAAATCCATGTACATCCGCCCAACACTGTTCGGTACTGAACCTGTTATCGGTAAAGCTGCAGCACCTTCTGAAACGGCTTGTTTTTATGTACTGCTATCTCCAGTAGGCGATTATTTTGCAGGTGGTGACCGAGCTTTACGCTTGCTGGTTGAAGATGAAGGTATGCGTTGCGCACCTCATAACGGCATGATCAAAAGTGGCGGTAACTATGCCAGCTCTCTACTGCCGACTATGCGTGCTAAAGAAAAGCATAATGTTGATCAGGTTCTATTCTGTCCTGATGGCGACGTACAAGAAACCGGTGCTGCGAACTTCTTATTAATTGATGGTAACGAAGTCATTACTCGTGATCTGGATGAAAGCTTCCTGCACGGCGTAACTCGTGACTCCATTCTGACTATCGCCCGAGACCTGGGCATGACTGTCACAGAGCGTAAAATCAGTGTTGAAGAACTGATGGAACGCATTGCTAAGCCAGGTTGTGAAGCAGCTTTATCTGGTACTGCGGCAGTATTGGCTCCAGTTGGCACCATGATCTACAAAGATAAAGAATATCCAGTAGGTAATGGCCAAGTAGGTGAAACCACAGTGAAACTGCGCACCGCACTGAATAATATCCAGTGGGGTAATGCTGAAGACAAGCATGGTTGGTTGACTGAGATTTAAGTCGGCTCATTAATTCCTCGGTGTTGTCTCTTAGTAGATGCTAAATCTGAAAGCCAGCTGATAAGCTGGCTTTTTCTTTGGTTACATCTCTTAAAGTCAGAGAGCACTTCTTCAGGAACTCCCCAGGGAGACTATAAGAAAAATTATCGAGGTTGGTATAAATTCGATAGTTTCAGGTTATTTTTCCTAAAGATATGGCATAACACGTGCATTTTATTAAAGTGAGAGCATAACGATAGTTGGTTGACCTAGAACAAGAAGGGAAATCAATTAACGAGGAAAATAACACAACCCTCTAAGCACACAAAAGGCAAAAATATGTCTCAAATTATTGATAATAAAGATATCGAACCAGTAGAAGTTCCCCTGAATATAGCTGTATTGACCGTATCAGATACCCGTACTCCTGAAACAGATAAAAGCGGAGATACACTTCAGTCCAGTATTGAAGAGGCGGGTCATAATGTTACAGCTCGTAGCATCACACCGGATGATATCTATCAGTTGCGCGCCGTTTTGTCTCAATGGATCGCTGACGAAAAAATCAACTGCATCATTACCACTGGCGGTACCGGTTTCTCTGATAGAGATAGCACTCCTGAAGCTGTTGCGCCGTTACTGGATAAAGTAATTGATGGTTTTGGTGAGATCTTCCGTATGGTTTCCTATGACGAGATCAAAACGTCAACCATTCAGTCCCGTGCTATTGGTGGCCTGGTAAACAATACTCTGGTTTTCTGTTTACCGGGTTCTACTGGTGCTTGCCGTACCGGTTGGTACAAAGTCATCCGTGATCAGCTGGACAGTCGTCATCGTCCATGTAATTACGTTGCATTATTGACACACGGTAAAGCAACTCACGCCTAACTATCTCATTAAACACTATTACCCAAACACATTTATTCAGATATTCTCTGGCCGCTGACCAGAGAATATCTCGCCCTTGCAAGAGACAGCTGTCTGGGTATTTAGAGATACTTGAGCTAAGAGTTAATAAACAGGGGATGAATAATCTCTTGTTTAAACTCAGCATAAAAAGATGAGGATCACTTGTCTTTCTGCACTACTTTATTTCATGTCATTTTTATGGGCCAAGACACTTATGCCGCTTAAATCCAATCATGATGCCTGTGGTCAACCAGGCCTAATGCCTGTTGATGATGCAATCACTCAGATCTGCTCGACCATAAAGCCCGTTAGCACCGAGACACTCAATCTTCAGCAAGCAAAAGGCTATGTCTTGGCTGAGTCGATAACAGCGAATATCAATGTCCCTCCTGCGGATAACAGCTCAATGGATGGCTATGCCATTCGTGTAGAAGATTTAGAAAACACCCCTATTCCACTCAGCCAACGTATTGCAGCCGGTGATCAACCTAAGGCATTAACACCCGGAACCTGCGCACGAATATTCACAGGCGCAGAAATTCCGGCAGGGGCTAATGCAGTTGTCATGCAGGAAAAAACCTCTGTTGAGGGTGAAAAAGTTTCTTTCCCTGCACACATTGCTAAAGGGGAAAACATTCGACAAGCAGGGCAGGATATACAAAAGGGGCATATTCTATTAGAGGCTGGAACCCGTTTAAATGCTATTAGCTTGGGCTTAATTGCCTCTATTGGGCAAGAAAAGGTTACCGTTTATCGTAAACCTAGAGTGACTCTGCTGAGCACCGGCAATGAACTGGTTGACCCTGGACTCCCTCTACAAGCGGGCCAGATTTATAATTCCAACCGTTACTTACTATTAAGTCTATTTGAAAGCCTGGGCTGTGAGGTTATTGATGGAGGAATCATTCCAGACACACTGACCGCGACAAAAGAAGCCATGGCAAACGCTGCAAAAGGCTCAGATTTTGTAGTGACCAGCGGTGGCGTATCAGTGGGTGAAGAAGATCATGTTAAACCCGCTGTTGAGCAATTGGGAAAGCTTAACTTATGGCGTATGGCCATGAAACCGGGTAAACCTTTAGCTTTTGGATCTATTCATAGCCAAGAAGATAATAATCCCGATAAAGAAACCTATTTTGTTGGCCTACCTGGCAACCCTGTTTCTGCATTTTTAACGGCACTGATAATCGTTCGACCTGCTTTAGCCATCTTACAAGGTCGATGCAATTCAAGCACACTTGATTATCAATATGCTGAAGCCGCTTTTAGTGTGAAAACAGGTCTTCGAAGAGAATATCTGCGCGTTCGCTCAAAAACTGAGCTTGCCACAAATAACATCATTCAGATGGAACTCTTTCCGAATCAAAATTCAGGTGTATTAACATCATGTCAATGGGCTGAATCATTAGCAGTGATCGAACCAGAACAACAGGTTCAACCGGGAGATAGGGTGAAATGCCTATCTTTGAGTTCATTAATGCAAGCTCCCTAATACTGCCATCTGCACACCCTATCCCATAAAAAAACTCCTGCCCTTCAAGAAGGAACAGGAGTTTTAATTGTTACCGAGTAAGATTAAATCAAACTACCACTTCTGGTCATCTCGAATAACAAAGACTGAACACTGGGCATGGCGCAGGATTTTTTCTGCATTTGACCCTAGTAAGTAGCTAGACAAACCTGGTCGGCCTGCTGCGACTAAGATCACTTCTGGCTTGATCTTTTTCGCTTCATCCAGAATGGCATCGTAAACCACTCCTTTGCTCAGACGACATTTACCACGTAACACTTCAGGCACATGCTTTTTAAACAGCTTTTTAACTTTCTGCTTAGTATCTGTCTGTGCTTGTTTTACAGCCTCTCCAGATAGAGAGAAGTTGCCACGATGAATCATAGTTTGATCCACATAAACCACATGAATACTACCATCCTTATCACCTATCAACTGTTGCGCAACAGCGACGGCTTTAGGGAACATATCTTCATGTTCAAGGTCCAGAGGAATAAGAATATTACTATACATACGTCAGCCCATGACCTTGTTGGGTAGCCACATCACTAGGTCTGGATTCATCATACAGATGATCAATACCAGCAGTTTCAGTAGAATAAATGGTGTTACCGATTTATAGATATCCAACATGGTGACATCTGGCGGTGCAATACCCTTCAGATAAAACAGTGCAAAACCATAAGGTGGTGTTTGTACTGCAATCTCGATATTCAGAATCATCAGAATACCAAACCAGATCGGATCAAAACCAAGATCAACTACAATAGGTGTGAACAGCGGCGCGCACATCAGAACGATAATAAACTCGTCGATGATAAAACCGAGCCCCAGCATAATAACCTGCATCAGGATAATCACGCCCAGAGGCGGTAATCCCAGATCTTCGGTAAAGCTGGCAATCATATCCTGTACGCCCATCAAGAGATGGAAGTTACTGAACAGACTTGCGCCTATGATAATCCACATGGCGACACTGACCAGCATGGCTGTTTCCATACCCGCCATTCTAAACATCCCCAAACGGAAACGTTTAAAGAAGAAAGCCAGAATAACCGCGCCCACGACACCAATCGCACCGGATTCTGTGGGTGTTGCTATACCACTGATAATACTGCCCAGAACAGCAAAGATAAGCAGCAAGGACATAAAACCATCACGCAGAGTTCTGGTTTTTTCCTGCGGCGTCATCTTGGACTCTTCACCTGTGCCTAACGGCGCACGCTCAGGGTTCAGTTTACAGCTGATAATGATATAACCGACCAATAGGACAATAGCCAATAATGCCGGGAACAGTGCGGCAATAAACATCTTACCCACAGAGTTTTGGGTCGATGCCGCAAACATGATCATAGGCACACTTGGTGGGATAAGAATACCCAAACCACCACCGGCCATAATCACACCCAGAGCCAAGCGTTTATCGTAGCCACGATCCAGCATAGGTTTCAGAGCGATACTACCGGAGGTCATAATACCTGCACCGATAATACCTACCATGGCGCCAATCATGGAACATACGCCAATCACACTGATGGCCAAAGAACCTCGTATACGACCAATCACCAACTGACTGGCATTAAACATGGCATTACCAATGCCAGAGCGTGTCAGTAACTGCCCCATATAGATATACAGAGGAATCGAAAGCAGGATAAAGCTGAACAGTACCGACTCAAAGGTATTAGGCAGAATATTAAAAATCCCCTCCCCCCATGAGGCATAACCCACCGCCATAGCGATACCACCTAGGGCGAAGCCCACAGGAGCACCCAAGGCAAAGCTGACCAGAATACACAGTAGTAAAATACCGGTTAGGGCTTCAATTTCCACAACCCACCTCCTCTTTATCCTGTACCTTGTCTTGTATTACTGCCTGGCTTGGCTCTGAACTTTCTTCATCTTCGTCTTGAGTTGAAGCAGGTTCAGGCAACAGTTCTTCCCCACGCAGAATGTAGTAAGCATCTTTAATCATATTGCATGAAATCTGTAATACGATCAGGCCACCGGCAACCATTAACATCATCCAAAAGTGATGGGTAGGTGGGGCCCAGTTACTCATTTTCCGGTAATCAAACTTCACAGCTTCGGAGAATTTCTCGTAAGCCATCATCATCAGAACCAGCATAAAAAACGCGCCTAATACACCAGTCAGAATATTAAAAACACGTTTTGTTTTATTGGAGACGGCCAGATAGAGAATGTCGACGTTAATATGAGAATTCTTCTGATAAGCGTAAGCACCGCCTAATGCAGCCAGATAAGAAGATAAAAATAATGATGTATCGTATGCCCAGATCGTAGGCTGGTTGAATACATATCGCGAGCAGACTTCGTAAGCAATAACCAGTGCAATACAAGGCATTAGCAGTGATATGCTTTTCCCGATAAAACTCACAAGACGATCAACCCATGAGCAGTAAAAAACAAAAGTTTTTTTAATCATGACAGCAGGCCTGAAGTAAAAAAATAAAGGGCGAAATAAGTTCGCCCTTTATTTAAACAACGGAATATTCGTTAAAGCAGATATTACAAACCTAAACAAAATTATTTCGATATTCTCCGGCCAGCGGACGGAGAATATGATGACTATTTTGTAGAGAAACTTTTGTTTAGGTGCTTACAATCTTACTTTTTCAGAATACTGATCAGTTCAGCGCTGAATTTGTCAGTCTTGGAGTAATCATCCCACAGAGACTCACCGGCTTTAGACCATGCTTCTTTATCAGACTTACTTGGAGCTGGGCTCCACTTCATGCCTTTAGCTTCCATATCTGCAATCGCTTCAGATTCCCATAGACGAGATTTAGTCATTTGGTCACGAGCGTGTTGTGCAGTAGCCGCTTTAACAATCGCTTTCAGATCGTCTGGTAGTTTGTTCCAAGCTTTTTGGTTAACAATCACTGGCAGTACTTGAGCACCAGCCAGAGGCAAACGGTACATGTGCTTAGCAACTTCTACGTGGTTACCATCGCGGTGATCGATCAGGTTACTACCGATAGAACCGTCGATTACGCCAGTCGCCAGACCTGTGTAGATTTCACTCCAAGTCATAGATACAGGAGATGCACCCAAGTTGCTAACAAATTTGCCATATGCGCCTGGAGCACGCAGCTTCAGACCTTTAAAATCTTCAACAGTTTTGATTGGTTTTTTAGTCAGCAGATAAACTGGCGGCTGGATGTACGGATCCAGATAAACCAAACCTTGCTCGCCATAGGCACGAGTCAGTACTTCATTCCATCCTTTTTCATGGAACAGTACGCTCAGCTCACCAACGTCAGCTGTACCACCAGGCAGACCTACTTCAACGATACCAGCGGGTAACTCACCAGCGTTCATTGGTTGAAAGTGTGCACCCATAGTGATCAGGCCAGATTTAACCGCACCCAAAATACCTGTAGTAGAAACACCTTCGCCTGCGTACATCATTTTAACTTTGATGCGGCCGCCAGACATTTTGTTGATGTTATCAGCAAGGCTGCCATAAACATCACCAAAAGCAGTACCACGAGTGTACAGGTTGGCAAAACGCCAGTTATGTTCTGCCGCATAAGCTGAAGCCGTTGTTGTCAATGCACCTAAACCCAGGGCAACAGACAAAGAACCAGTGATGATCTGTTTTTTTAATTTAGAGAAATTTTTCAGCATGTTTTGCACTCTTTAATTATTTTATTGGGCGTCATCCTGCACATGAACTCACCGTAAACCAGAGCATTTCCAGTGTTAAAGC
>JAKZRG010000053.1:0-74374 GCA_047518265.1 Oceanospirillum sp. | reverse complement strand
CCATGCTACAAAATTCTTAGCGCAAGAGCTATCTATTGCTAGTTTTGAATCTGCAACATTTGTCCTAACAAAGCCTATAAGTTGGGGGAGTAATGATGCTAGTGATTTTTGGGGGGCAACGGGTGCAATACGTGATTTTTTAGAGTTGATAAAAAGCCACTCTATTGGACCTATCGAAACGCAAGAACCGCAGCCTGACTTACTTTCTAAGCGAGTTAAAAAGAAACAAATTGTAAGCTTTTTTCTACCCAGTAAGGCTAAGCTGGATTCGTTAGCAAAAAATATGCGGCCTGAAGACTTGTTTAAAATTCTAGAAGCTACTTACCTTTCAGGCATATTAGAACGTGTGGAAATAAAGGTGAAACAGACTAAATCAAACCAAAGTATTGCCTTTTCTGAGCTAAGTGAGGGAGAGCAACAGCTACTGACTATTTTTGGTTTACTTCAGTTCACCGCTAAACGTGATGCATTGTTCTTGCTTGATGAACCTGATACTCATCTAAATCCATACTGGGCTGCAAAATATCATCGTTTTTTAGAACTCTTTGTACCAGATGGTTTTGGAAGTCATATTATTATGACAACACATCATCCATTATCTATTTCGGAGCTGAGCAGAGAACAAATACAGGTTGTATCACGAAATGACTCAACACAAATGATTTCAGTAAATACTCCTGATAGTAATCCTAAAGGCATGAGTGTCAATGGGATTCTTACTAGTGATATGTTTGGTCTTTTAACAACTTTAGATAATGACACTCAAGGGATGATAAGTGAGCGCAGGCAGCTTGTTGTTGAAAATAGTGACTCGGAAAGGTTGGAGAAATTAAATAATGATTTAGAACAGCTAGGTTATGGCTATATTCATCCAGATGAGGATTATCGACAATTCTTAATTGCTCGTAGTAAATACCTTGAATATGGAAAAGAAGTCGCATCAGTAGAGGCTCGCAAAAAAATGATTAAAAATATCCTAAAGGATATGAAGGTCTCGTCAGATGAGACTCATTGATAGAGCTAAGCTTGTAAGTTGCAAAACTAAAAGCTGGGATGAAAATTCTGCGGTTTGGGCTGATCAAGTTTCATCGGCGAAGGATCCTAGTGAAAAAGTTAGCTCTATTGGTAATAAGTGGAGCTCTTTAAAGGGTAACTTTATTAATACATTTGGAGATAAATGTTGGTATACCGAATCACCACGAATTGGCACTGATTTTGATGTTGATCATTATTGGCCTAAGGGTAGGGTAAAGGATGCAGATGGCTCTATTGTAAAAATTGGAGAGAATCAACACCCAGGTTACTGGTGGAAAGCATTTGACATAAAAAATTATCGCTATTCCTGCATTTATGCGAATCGCAGTCGTGGTGGCGGTGGGAAAGTAGATTATTTCCCATTATCAGATGAAACAAAGCGTGCTTGGACTGAAACTAGCCCTTGTGATTACGATTACCATCAAATACTCGATCCTTGTTGTTTAGATGATGTCCAATTATTATCATTTGAAGTTGAGACAGGAAAAACTGCTTCAAGATTAACTGAAGACGTTGATCCTGCAGGTTTTGAAAAGGTTAAAATCTCTAAGATATTGTTGAACCTTGACCATGAAACAATTGCCCCTCAACGGTTAAGTAAAATCAAAGATACTCAAAGAGCTATCCGCCTCTTAAAAATTGCATCTAGCATAGATGATGTAGACTTAGATGATGAAGATCGCGAAGGTATAGAGGAAGCTAAAAAACAATTAAAAGAGCTCTGTAATCGTAAATCTCCATTTAGTGCTGCCGTTATTCAACATATCTTGCCCAATAAAAAATTACCGTATTTAGTTGATATTATTGATGAACTGGACTTAGCTCCATGACAGTATCACCGTTAAGGCTGGAGACCTATTTTGTATATTAAGCAGCTGACGTTACAGAATTTCCGGGGTGCGGAAGATTTACCCATCCAGTTTGATCCACATTTGAATGTATTAGTGGGTATGAATGGTGCCGGTAAGTCCAGCATTCTAGATGCTGCGGCGATTTTACTGTCTTGGATGGTGAATCGTATTCGAAGCAGCCAGGCGGCCGGTCGCAAGATTTCTGATCAAGATATCCGTAATGGTGAATCGACCGCAAATATCGAAATGACTTGCCATGATGGTGTGCGTGATTTTGTTTGGAGTCTGGCGAAAACCCGTAAAGGTTATAGTAAAAAAGAGGCTGTTTCTTTGTTGGCCCCTGCCACTGAATTGGCGAAACAATATCAAGCCGAAGATGCAGAACAAAGCGCGTCGCTTAATTTACCCCTGTTTGCGTATTATCCGGTTAATCGGGCGGTATTGGATATCCCGCTACGTATCAAGCATCAGCATAATTTTGACCCGTTGGATGCTTATGATGAGTCCCTGACCAGCGGTGCTAGCTTCAGAACATTTTTTGAATGGTTCCGTGAGCGTGAAGATCTGGAAAATGAAAATCGAAAATACGCTGACCAGCTTATAAAGCCGGAAGGGTATCAGTTCCCAGATTTTCAACTAGATGCTGTTCGTCATGCTCTGGAACGCTTTATGCCTGAGTTTAGTAATCTAACGGTGCGGCGTAAGCCTCTGCGCATGGAAGTAGAGAAAGACGGTTATAAGCTAACGGTTAATCAGCTGTCCGATGGTGAAAAGTGTTTGATGGCTATTGTCGGCGATCTGGCGCGGCGAATGGCCATTGCTAATCCAAATCCGAGCTTAAATGAAGATCCATTGAGCGGAAAAGGCATTATCTTAATCGATGAGGTTGATCTGCACTTACACCCTAAATGGCAGCGTATTTTGGTGCCACGTTTACGTGAGGTGTTCCCAAACTGCCAGTTTATTATCTCCACGCATTCGCCCCATGTGATTACTCATGTTAAACCAGAGCACCTGCATTTACTGAAGATGGAAGAGGGGCGACTAAACCTCCTGCCAGTAACAGAGTCCTACGGTAAAAATGTCGACCGGATATTGGAAGATATTATGGGGCTGGAAACCACTCGGCCAGATAGCGTCCATAACCAGTTAAGTCAGTTATACAGCCTGATTCAACAAGGTAACTTGGCAGATGCTCTCAGTCATATTGTGCAACTGAGAGATGATATTGGCGAAGACCCGGATTTAGTAAAAGCTTCTGTACTGATCAAACGCAAGGAGCTGATCGGAAAATGAAGCACACGATTAAGGGCGAAGAACCAGAGCTTTTGACCGCTTGGAAAGCTTTGGCTAATGACGATTGGCAGCCCACTTATGATGAGCTAAGCGGCAAAGAAAAGCGGGCGGTTAAACAAACATTGATGCGGGAGCAGGGAGGTATTTGCTGTTACTGTGAGCGTCGCTTGATGGAAGGTGACTCTCATATTGAGCACTTTCAGCCCCAAAGTGATGAACGGATTGACCCTCTGGATTTTAGTAATCTGCTTTGCTCTTGCCAAAATCAGTTAGCCAAAGGCGAACCCAGACACTGTGGTAATTTAAAAGGAGACTGGTTTGATGCTGAATTGCTGGTTTCTCCTTTTACTCCCGCATGTGAAACCCGTTTTAGCTATAACGGAGATGGGCATATTAGCTCCTCAGCAGGTGAGCAAGATATGGCAGCAAAAGAAACTATCAAACGGCTCGGGTTGGATCTGCCTAAATTGAATAGTCTGCGAGCGGCTGCCATAGAGCCCTTTCTGGATGCTGACTTATCTGAAGATGACCTTCAGTTATTTGTCGCGGGTTATCTAAGGGCAGATGAAGAAAAAGGTTACTCTGAATTTTGGACAACGATTAACATGCTGTTTGGGCATTATGTTATTTAGGGGGGGTGTAGCCAGTGCTTGGGCTTGTTATCAAAAATCAGTCTCGCTCAATGCAATCGTTAGCCTAAAGCCCCTGAACTAAACGGGTGATACTCCATTTGGCAAAGTGTATGATTCTACTCAATAAAAATGGCTAGAAATGGGTAGTTACCCTAATGAGTCACACCGCTAGGGAATAATGACCTTAGATACAAAAATCGGAGCCATACGGCATGAAAATAAAACGTCTCACCTTAAATCACTTCCGCCGTTTTGATGATTTTTCACTGAATTTTGATCCGCAACTGACCGTATTAGTGGCACGTAATGGGGCTGGTAAATCCAGTATTTTAGACGGCTTGGCAATTGCTGTCGGGCCGTTTTTAACACGTTTGCCAAAGGTAAGTGGTTTAAGTCCTAAGGCGACGGATTTTCAGATTTTTCCCGATGGTGCTAAGCCTGCATATATGCGTATTAGCTGTCAGAGTACCAATAACCTCGTTTGGGATAGAACTGAAAAGCGCGATCAAACCAAAAAAACAGCGAGTCAGATCCCAGAAGCCTATGGGGTTAAACAGCTCACGGATTATGTTGATTCTTTTGTTGATGCCTTTAACGATAAAATACCCTTTGAACTGCCGGTCTTCGTTTATTACGGCACAGGGCGCGGTGTATTCGAGGTTCCACAAAGAAAACGGAGCTTTAACAAAGAATTCAGCCGTTTTGATGCTTTAAAAGGTGCTTTAGAAAGCCGTACGAATTTTCGCAGCTTTGTAGAATACTTTTACGCTCTGGAAGATATTGAAACTAAAAAACAAAAAGAAGCCCGTTCGTTTGAGGTAGAGATCCCCGAACTTAAAGCGATTCGCCGGGCGGTTACGGTGATGATGCCTGATTTTAGCAACCCTAGAAGCGTAGATCCCGCCGGTATCGCAGTGGATTGGCAGCAAGATGACTGCGTTAAACAATTGCGGATAGAACAACTGAGTGACGGTTATCGAACCACTTTGGCTATGGTGATGGATATTGCTGCTCGTATGGCCGAAGCTAATCCTGATATGTCTGATCCACTTCAAACTGAAGGTGTCGTCATGATTGATGAGGTGGATCTGCACCTTCACCCAGGTTGGCAGCAAACAATCTTATTAGATCTGATGCATACCTTTCCTAATATTCAGTTTATTGTCTCTACCCATAGCGCCCAAGTTGCATCATCAGTTAAACCTGAATGTTTACGGGTGATTGATTGGCAGGATGATAAACCCAGTTTACGCCCAGTCTATTTCTCAGAGGGCGCAGAAGCCCAGCAGGTACTGCTTGATGTACTTGGTCTATCATCCCCTAGAGTGGAACAGCTGGACATTGTTCAGTCGCTAAAAGCCTACCAACAGCTTGTGGCCGATGATAAATGGGATTCAGACTCAGCTCTCAAATTACGTAAACAGCTTGATGATTGGGGCAAGGAATACGAACCTGAATTATTGCGTTTGGATATGGATATTCGCATGAAAGAATGGGAGCGTAACCCTTCGTGAAAAATATAATCAAAGGAAGTGAGCCATCATTGCTATATACGTATAGGATGAACAACTCTAATGGTAAATGGGACAGTTTTTCCAAGGGCCGCACAACCCAAATTAAACAGCGTCGGAATCAAGTACAGGATCAGTTAAAATCAGATCAAAGCGGTATTTGCGCATATTGTGAAATAGACTTGAAGGAAAAGGATGCTAGTGGTATTGCGGATTTCCGAGTGGAGCACTTCCACCCTAAATCAGATCATTCAACCGCCCATAATTGGCACTTAGATTGGCAGAATCTCTTGGGTTGTTGTCATGGCGGCAGTCAAAGCACAGTAACCGATGCCGCAAATCGTTTTACCAGCCCAGATAACTCCTGCGACGTACCAAAGGGAAAGAAAAACCTGGATGGCATTATCCTGAATCCGTTGCAGTTACCACCGTTCCCCGTATTTTTTAAATGTGAGCGTGCTACAGGGATCTTATCGGTAAATGAAGCGAATTGTCACCAAGCTGGCATTAATATCCAACAAGCTCAAAACACACTGGATGAATTGCACCTGTATGCCAATCGCCTTAACAGTTTGCGTAAAGCGGTCTTAAACCAACTCAATACACAATTGCAGGCGCTGATAGTGGCGGGAAAAGATATAAGAGCTGCAAGATTACAGCTGGCTCAGGTTTATCTTCGTAAAAATAACCAGCAACATTGGCCTGCATTCTTTAGCTCAATTCGCAGTTATTTAGGCTCAGAAGCGGAGCAGCACCTGAGAAATATAGGGTATGTTGGTTGATGACTTGGTAGCGTGGATAAGCCAGAGGCACATCCGCCAACAGCTCTGATTTTCACTGGCTATACAAGGAGTTACTATGCCAAAAACTATTTTTTTCTCTTGGCAGCTTGATACACCATCAAACAATAACAAAACATTTATCTGGGAGGCTATTCAATCTGCTTGTTCCGTGCAGGAAGAGCAAGACTCAGAAATATGTTCTAGGCCACAAGAAGGGGCTACAGGTATTCCTGGGGCTCCAAATATCATTGATACAATTTTTAAGCGGATACGTGATTCATCAGTGTTCATTGCAGATTTAACATTTGTAGGGGAAACAGCTAAGGGCAAAAAACTGTCAAACCCAAATGTATTGATAGAGCTTGGTTACGCTGCTAGGTGCTTAGGTTGGGAGCGTGTCATCTTACTGATGAATGAAGATTTTGGTTCTGCAAAGGAACTACCCTTTGATATCTTGCAGCACCGCTGGCCAATTAGCTTTAAAGTCACAGATAAGACTGAAGTCCGAGAGAAGAGAAAAACGGAGTTAATAGATTGTATTGCCACGGCAATTAGTGACTGTGATCTATATGAGCATGAAAAAGTAAAGGAAATGTCCGCGAGTTTAGATGGTCTCTGCTTGAGCCTTATTGCTAATAACTTTGAGCACTGGCCTAGGTTTGCTATGCCAACAGGCAGTGGCAGTTCTAAGGTTACAGAAATGAATTATGCGATTAGATATTTAGTCGAAATTGGTGCGATTCATATTCCAGTGTATGAGGGGATACCTTGGTATGAGTGGACATATTTTGGTAGGAAAATGGTGAAATATATCCATCATCAGAATCCAGAACTTTTCCCCGTACTTAATAGTAGTAGATATACTAAAGAAAAGATTGTTGAAATATTAGGCTGATTTTTTAGTTTAAAAGACTAGATTCTATTTTTATAAATCACTGCTGCTTTTTATGAAAAGCCGCCTTAAGGCGGCTTCCTTCCTGATATATCTTCATCCAATCAACTGATTAAACGCCAGTCCCTTATCCGTCCGTGGCTCTGGTGGCAGTCCCAATACTCGCTCACCCACATTATTTTTCACAATCTCATCGGTACCACCGGCAATACGCATTCCGGCGGAGCCCATCCAGAGGCGTTCGACTAATTCCCAGCTATCGCCCAGATTTTCAGCGGTGAGTACACCCTGGCTACCTTGCAGATCCATAGCAAGGTAGGAGAAGTCTTGCAGGGTGCGTGCGGCGACGATTTTTGCGACTGAAAGCGCGGCATCCGGTTCTTTACCTTGGCCTAGTGCGGTTAAGCCTCGGCATTGCAGTAACCATAGGCCTTGGGCATTTAGGTAGAGGTCTGATAGCTTCTGGCGGGTTGGGCCGTCTTTTAGGGCGCTGTTGTCTTGGTTGTTGTCTCGGGCTGTGCTTTCATCTGCCATGTTTTCCGGGCTAAAGTTGCTGCCAAAATCGGTATCACGCATCATTTTGATGGTGGTGCGCCATAGTTCCGGTGGCATGACGCCGCCGATGGAGAGGCGTTCGTTCATCAGGCCGGTCATGGTGGTTTTCCAGCCGCCGCCCACTTCGCCAACACGTTGGGTGTCGGGTACAAAGACGTCGTTAAAGAAAACTTCGTTAAACTCGGCTTCGCCGTTAGCTTGTTTGATAGGGCATACTTCGATGCCTGGGGCGCTCATATCCACGTAGAAGGTGGTCATGCCCGCAAACTTAGGTACGGTAGGGTCGGTGCGGGTCAGTACCATGCCGAAGTCAGCAAACTGGGCCAGGGTGGTCCAGACTTTCTGTCCGTTGATCAGCCAGCCTTCGCGACCATCGGTGCAGCGTTCAGCACGGGTACGTACCATGCCCAGATCAGAACCGGCACCGGGTTCGGACAGTAGCTGACACCATAGGGCCTTACCGTGCAGGGCGGGGCCAACGTGTTCTTTAACCACTTCCGGTGCAGCGTGAACAAATAGGGAGGGAATGACCATGCCCAGGCTGACGTTAAAGGCTCCTACGGGTACTTTATAGTTGGCTTCTTCCTGACGGTAGATCACTTCCTGAATAGGAGAGCCACCACGGCCACCCATTTTTTTCGGCCAGGTGATAGCACCAAAACCGGCGACGGCTTTACGGCCCTGCCATTCACGACCGGCTTGCATCAGCTCTTCTTGTGACATGCCACGGCCAAAGATTTCATCCGGGCGTTCTTTACGTGGGGCGTTTTGCGCTAGCCATTCCTGACACTCGGTACGGAATGCGGCTTCTTCAATCGAATCGTTAAAATCCATAGTTTTTATCTCCGGACGGTATTCTTATTTTTTGTTGGCTCAAGCTTTTTCTAGGCGACGTCTTCCGTCAGAAACTTAGCTTCCAATTCAGCGGCGATACGTTCGTTCCACTGTTGCTCTGGGCCTAGAATCAGTGCCAGTTGGCGGGTGCGGCGATAGAATAGGTGGCAGTCCAGTTCCCAGGTGTACCCCATGCCGCCATGCACTTGGATGCTTTCCTGTGCGGCGTAGTTAAAGGCGCGGCTGGCGCTAACACGGGCTCCGGCGGCAGCAATGGCCAGTTCTGGGCCATCGGTATTCAGTGCCCAAGCGCCGTAGTAGCAGTGGGCGCGAGCCATCTGGTTACTGGTATACATATCTGCTAGCTTGTGTTTGATGCCCTGATAAGAACCAATGGCACGGCCAAAGGTTTTACGTTCGCGGGCATATTCCACGGAGATTTCGGTAACGGCATCGGCACCACCGATCTGCTCAAAGGCAAATAGGATGGCGGCACGGCTGCGGACTTGATCCAGCAGCTCCAGGGCATTATCGACCTTGTTCAGGGCTTGTGCGGGGGTGTTGTTAAAGTCGATGGAACCAAATGGACGAGCTTCATCAATGCTGGTTAGGGCGTTACGTTCTATCTGCTTGTTTTGCTCCGTTTCTTTTAAATCCGCTTTATTTAAATCAGTGACGACCCAAACCGGTTGTTTGTTGACATCAAGAGCCAGCACCACAATAAACTCTGCGCTTAGGGCATCCGGTACCAGAGCGGCTTGGCCGGTCAGTACACCGTCGGAAAAACGTGGCAGTGTGGTGCTTTTACCGTCTAACGGTGCCGCCATTGTCGCGATGCTGCCATTAGAGATACGGGTTAACCATTCCTGCTGTTGTGTCTCATCAGAGCCCAGTAACAGGGCCTGTGCCGCCAGATAGAGGGTGGAAGACAGAGGTACAGGTGTCAGTTGACGACCAATCTCTTCTGCTACCAAACACAGATCTAAAGCACCCAGACCAAAACCACCACAAGATTCCGGCAGCATCAGGCTGGTAATGCCCATTTCCTGCAGGCCCTTCCAGACATGTTCGCTGTGGGTTTGTTTCTGTTCCAGTACTTCCCGTGCGGCGGTTAGTGGCGATTCGTTTTGTAGAAACTTACGCACACTTTCCTGTAGGAGTTTTTGATCATCGGTAAAATCAAAATTCATGCTGATATCCTTTAATTCTGTTTGCGGATCAGTGGGAGTGATATCCCATTGGCCCGTCATAATTTGTTTTTATAGGCGATGTTGAATCAGGGGCGTTGAGTTCAACCCTTGAGCTTCAAATACAAGTCCCGATAAATTACTCAGCCAATGTAGGTCGGAAAAGCCGAAGGCGCCTTCCGTTAGCTTTCCGACAATTACAAACGTCGGATGGCGCTCCGCTTATCCGACCTACGCTTCTAATCCAGACCCAGTTCTTTACGAATGGCGGCGTTATCTGCACCTAATGCGGGTGCTGGCGTGGGTTCTTGCCAGTCATTCCCCGTCATGCGTAATGGGCAGCTGTACTGCAGATAGTCACCGGCTTCCGGGTGTACGGATTCAACGGCCATCTGACGTGCGACAACATGGGGTTGTTTCAGGGCTTCGTCGAGTCTCAATACAGGAGTGGTGCAGGCATCAGCGTCGGCAAAGATATTGGACCAGTGGGTCAGATCTTGTTGTTTGATAATGGCTGCTACTTCCGCTTTGGCTTCAGCACCTTCTTTACCCGGTAGATGACCTTTTTCGATAATGTCAGGTCGTTCAACGGCATTACAGAAGTTTATCCAGAACTTAATTTCCACCGCGCCAACAGCTAGATGACGGCCGTCAGCCGTTTCGTAGATGTTGTAACAGGCCAGTCCACCGGATAGAAAATCCTGTCCCCGTGGAATAGCTTGTCGACCGATTTGTTGCCAAGCGGTTGTGGCCAGAATATTCAATGCCATCAGGCAGTCGGTCATGGCGATATCCACATGACGACCCAGGCCGTTACGGCTGGCATCAAACAGTGCTGCCAGAATACCTGTGGCTGCTGACATGGAGCCGCCCGCCAGATCGGCAATAGGGAAGTTACCCTGTGATGGTGCACCACCGGCAATACCGCTTTGTTCCAGCACACCGGCCAGAGATTGATAGTTAATATCGTGACCAGCGGCTTGAGATAGAGGGCCTTCCTGGCCGTAACCTGTGATAGAGCAATAAACCAAGCGTGGATTGATATCCTTCATAGCTTCGTAGCCAATACCCAAGCGGTTGGTCACGCCGGGACGAAAACCTTCAACCAAGACATCTGCGGTAGCCACCAGTTTTTTAAACAGGTCCAGGCCATCATCAGAGCGCAGATCCACTTCCAATGAACGTTTATTACGGTTTAGCATCAGGAACATGGTGGAGAGTTTACCTTTACCGCCCCGTACCGGATCACCGGCTTTAGGTGGTTCGATTTTGATGACTTCCGCACCTAAATCCGCCAGATGCAGGGTACACATAGGGCCAGGTAATAATTGAGTCAGGTCCAATACACGGACGCCAGAAAGCGGTTTATTTTGAGCCATCTTAATTAACCTTTGTTTTTCTTATAACGTGTTTAAATAAAAGCTGAGGATGTTTGTGCGGCCTGTTGATATTCCTGATGCAGTCGCTGAATCAGCGCTTGGGTGCTAGGGATATCCTTAATGGCACCTATACCTTGTCCTGCGGACCAGATCTCTTTCCAGGCTTTCGCTGAGGGTCGAATTTGTTGATCCAGATCGCTAAAGAGTTTGTCTTTTCCGCCTTTTTGCTGGCGTTCTGCTGACCCGCTTGTCAGCTGTTTTGGGTCTAAACCAGCAGCGATAACGCTATTTCGCAGATAATTAGCGGAGATGCCGCTAAAAACTGGGGTATAAACAATGTCGCCGCTGCCATCTGCAACCAGCATGGTTTTATGCTCGATTGGAGAGGCCGCTTCTTGTGTGGCGATAAAGCGGGTGCCCATATAGGCAAAGTCAGCGCCCATTAACTCGGCCGCGCGGATGCTCATGCCATCGGATAAGGCACCGGCTAAAGCCACTGGGCCTTGCCAGAACTGGCGGACTTCACGCAGGAAGGCAAAGGGCGATAGATTGCCACCGTGGCCACCAGCTCCGGCGCAAACCAGAATCAAACCATTCACACCACCTTCAATGGCTTTTTTCGCATGTTCGATACTGATCACATCATGAAAGACCAAGCCACCATAGGCATTGACCCGTTTCACCACCTCATCGGGTTTACCCACTGAGGTCACTACCAGGGGCACCTGATGTTCGACAACGGTATCCAGATCCGCTTGTTGACGATCATTGGAGCGGTGCAAAATCAGATTGACGCCAAAAGGTGCAGAAGGTGTTTCAGGGTTGGTTTTATCGTGATCTGCCAGCTGAGTTTTAATCTGTTTAATCCAATCGTGCAGAGTATCTTGTGGACGGGCATTAAGGGCCGGAAAACAACCGGCGATGCGGCTTTGGCATTGAGCAATTACCAGCTCAGGGCCACTGGCCAAAAACATTGGAGCGCCGATAATCGGTAATTTTAGGCGTCCGTTAAACAGTGATGGTATGGCCATAATCAGTACTCTCTTTTATTGTTTTTATCGTATTCGATGATGTAATTAAGTCGCTAAACTAAAGCGTACCCATATCCAAATATAGGAGTGACAGAGTATTCGCGGATGCGCCTTTGGCTTATCCACGCTACTTGTGTCCATTACGATGTAGAAAACTTCCCTCTCGTTCCCATGGTCTTCTTGGGAATGCATACCTGCGTTACCACGCGGAGCGTGGGAACGAGTGACTCGCCGCGAATAAAGTAGGCTGAAGGCAGGATTCGGTGCTCCGAAATAATAGGGGGTATATCGGACCCAGAGATTTAATGACGTGTTATCTATCCAAGAATAAAACGCAGCTAAAACTCACTTCCAGCCTCCAGCCTCCAGCCTCCAGCCTCCAGCCTTAAGCCTTAAGCCGTCATCACAGCATTTTTGCCGTAGAAGGTTTGGCCCTTCGTCAGCATATCGCGCAGCATTTGCGGGATCTCAAAACGCTTCTGGTTATACCCTTTTGCCAGGCGGTCACATTCAGTGACGACTTGTTCGATACCCAGGGTATCCATAGCGGCGAAAGGACCGCCCATATACAGCGGAAAACCGACACCAAAACAGCCACCGATATCACCATCCGCCGGAGCAGTCAGGACGTTATCGGCCAGACAACGAGCCGCATCGGCCAGCTGGGCATATAACATGCGGTGTTGCAGTTCTTTTTCGGTGGGTTGCTGATCTTCTGGCAACTGTGGCCAGATATCCGTCAGGCCGGACCAAAGCTGCTTGGAACCGTCTTCGGCGTAGACATAGAAACCCTTGCCATTTTTACGACCGTGACGTTCATATTCGGTCACCAGGCGAGTGATGATGGGCACAGATGATCCTTCTTCAAAGTCATCACCCAGATCTTGCTGTGCCTGAACGGCACCCTTGTAGGCCAGATCCAAACCCACCTCATCAGAAATGGATAGCGGACCTACCGGATAACCCAGATGGCGGGCGGCATTTTCGATCAGAGCAGGATTGATGCCCTCAGCGACCATGGTGACACCTTCATTCAGGAAGGCACCAAAGAAGCGGCTGGTAAAGAAGCCACGGCTGTCGTTCACCAGAATTGGGGTTTTAAACAGTTGGGCAACAAAATCCAGGGCATGAGCCACGGTTCTGTCCGAGGTTTGTTTGCCACGAATCACTTCTACCAGCGGCATACGCTCTACCGGTGAGAAGAAGTGCAGACCGATCATATTGTCCGGCTGTTGTGTGGTTTCAGCTAAGCCCGTCACTGGCAGAGCCGAGGTATTGGTGGCCAGTACCGCATCTTTGGGCAGTACCGCTTCGGCTTGAGCAAATACCTCAGCTTTAACACCGCGATCTTCAAACACCGCTTCAACCACCAGAGTGACATCGCTCAGTTGCTTGTAATCCGTCGTTGCAGTAATACGAGATAAAATGGCGTCCATCTTCTCTTGTGTCGTGCGGCCACGGCTTAGATCTTTTTGCAGATGGGTTTCCGTATAGGCTTTACCCTTATCGGCAGCGGCTTGATCACGGTCGATCAGTACCACATCAATACCCACTTTAGCGGCATTAAAGGCGATACCCGCACCCATCAGGCCAGCACCCAGGACACCGATCTTCTGATGAATCTGCTTTTCGATACCTTCAGGACGGCGAATCAGATTGTCGGCCTTGGATTTATTGATAAAGGCGGTGCGCACCATATTCCCGGCAACGGAATCCAGGTTCAGTTGCACAAAGTATTTGCACTCAACACGCAGGGCCTTATCCATTGGCAACTGCATGCCCTCATACAGACAAGAGGTAATGGCCAGTGGCGCAGGCATATTGTAATAGGTGGTGGCTTGTAGATTGGATGCCGTACCCATAAACAGTTGCGCCAGTTCCGGTTGCTGCAGGCTATTGCCGCCTGGTATACGGAAACCTTTTTTATCCCAAGGCTGCTCAGCGTTGCCGTCTTCAAGCAACCATTGTTTAGCGGCGGCCAACAGGTTCTCGGCTGAGGTCAGTTGATCCAGCAGACCTTTTTCATGGGCCTTGTCGGCTTTTAACTGACGACCCTGTAGCAGTAATGGCAAAGCTTTAGCCACACCCAGAATACGCATATAGCGCTGAGTACCACCAGCGCCGGGTAATAGACCCACGCCAATTTCCGGTAAACCCACCATCATTTTACGGCTATCCACGGCGATACGGTGGTGACAGGCTAAGGCAATCTCAAAACCACCGCCCAGTGCTGGGCCATTTAAGGCAGCCACTACGGGTTTACCGGAGGTTTCCATCTGGCGTAATAAACTGGAGAAGCTCCAGCATTTTTCAAACAGTTCTTTCGCATCCTGTTTTTCGGTCAGGGTGCTTTCCAGTGACTTTAGATCGGCACCGGCCACAAAGGAGCTTTTAGCCGAGGTCAGGATAATGCCTTTAACGGTATCATCGGCAAAGGCACGATCCAGACCCGCGCGGAAGCTATCGATAAAGTTCTGGTCCATCACATTGGTGCTGGAGCCAGGCTGGTCGATGGTCAGGGTGCAAATACCGTCGCTATCGACGGCGTATTTAAAATAATTGATCATATCCAGTACTCCTCTTATAGACGCTCAATGATGGTGGAAGACGCCATACCTGCGGCTTCACACAGACTGACCAAACCAGTAGAGACGTTTTGACGCTCCATCTCATCCAGCAAGGTGCCCAGAATCATACCGCCAGTGGCACCCAGAGGGTGACCCATAGCGATAGCACCGCCATTCACATTGATCTTGTCGCGAGGAATATCGAGTTCTTGCATAAAGGCCAGAACAACAGAAGAGAAGGCTTCATTCAGCTCCCATAAACCAATATCTGCTGGGGTCATACCGGCCTTGGCCAGTGCTTTGCGGGCGGATACGGCTGGACCGTCCAGCATAATGGTGGGTTCGGAGCCTATGGTAGCCGTGCTGACAATACGGGCACGGGGTTTAAGGCCTAGCTTTTCACCCATGGCTTTAGTGCCGATCAGTACCGCAGAGGCGCCATCCACAATGCCTGAACTATTACCGGCATGGTGTACGTGGTTTACTTTTTCAAACTGAGGGTAACGTTGCAGGGCAATAGAATCGAAACCGGCCTGAGCGCCCATTTTGCTAAAGGCAGGAGAAAGCGCAGACAGATTCTCCAAGGTGGTTTCAGCGCGGATAATTTCGTCTTGCTCTAATACCGGTAAACCCAGAATATCGTTTACCGCAATAATAGAGTGGTTAAAGCGACCTTCCTTTTGTGCTGCTGCCGCCAGTTGCTGACTCTCAACCGCATACTGATCACACTGTTCGCGGGTTAGGCCATATTTAGTGGCTAATAGATCGGCGCTGATGCCTTGCATAACAAAACTGGTTTTAAAGGCCACTTGTGGATCAGTGGCCCAAGCGCCACCGTCAGATCCCATTGGCACACGAGACATGCTCTCAACACCACCACCGATAGCCAGATCAACCTGACCTGACGCGACCTTAGCAACCGCTAAGTTAATGGCTTCCAGACCGGAACCGCAGTAGCGGTTAACCTGCATGCCGGGTACCGTTTGTGAGTAGTCGGCATTTAAGGCAGCGATACGGGCGATATTACCGCCTTGTTCACCCACGGGAATGACACAGCCCAGAATCACGTCTTCTACCAGATCTGTATCCAGCTGATTACGATCACGTAATGCCTGCAGTACTTGAGAGGCTAATTGAACCGGTGTCACTTCGTGCAGTGCGCCGTCGGATTTACCCTTACCGCGCGGTGTTCTTACGTGGTCATAAATATAGGCTTCAGTCATGGCCATATACCCTTTAGTTGGTCTTTTCTTAAGGCTAACCTGCGGAGAACTATATTCGAACTTTATTTTTTGAATGCTGATCTATTCATATTATTTATAGTGTCAAGTCTAGTCTAACTGGACGATGCGGCCGTCTTGCCAGCCGAAACATACTCGGGTCACCAATACCTGTTAGTGCTTTTTTTGCTTTTAATCACTCCTTTATAAGGTTCCAGTTTTGTGATGATAAAAACATAGGCCAGTGCAGGTTTAGGCACCTAAACAGAAGTTTTTCTACAAAAATTGCCTTATTCCTTGCCCGCCGGTTGGAGAATATCGAAATACTTTTGTTTAGGTATGTACCTCCAAAACAATCAGGCTGTACGTATGTCCGGCCACAATAAATCGGTAAGGTTTCTCATGAGTGTTTCATATAAGCGTTTTCTGACGGTGGATCAGGGACTGATCCCAGGTTGCTGCAACTTTATTATTAATGGTGGTATTGCCTGGTGGTTAAACCGTGAGTTGGAGTTTCTGCCCATGTGGGGCAGTGAATGGGGTGAAGCCAGTATTGGCGTAGATACCATCGCAACGGCTCTTTTATTACCCCTGATTACCTGCCTGATTGTGACACCGATTATCGCCAAAAAAGTACGTAGTGGCGCACTGACCCCGATACAAACCCCTGTGCTGTCAGATGCTCGCTTACCTGCGAATTCAAGCTTCATGCGTGGGTTAATTGCCGGTCTGATAGGGGTGTTCTTTGCCGCAGTACCGGTATTGGCTTTGTGGCACTTTGTTGGCCCTGACACGTTAGCGCTTACTGATTTTCTTTGGTTTAAAGCCGGTTTTGCTGCTGTTTTGGGGGCTGTGATTACGGCGTTAATTGCTTGGTGGGCGCTGATTGACGCTTCACGTAAACAGACCGCTTAAACGGATAAGGCAAAGGGATATTAATCATGAGTGCAGCTAATCCTCTATCTAATACAGTAACAGGACCTATAACGGTAAAAGGCAAAACCTACGATTATATTGTTATCGGGGGCGGTTCTGCAGGTTGTGTTATGGCCAACCGTTTGAGTGCTGACCCCAAAAATAGAGTCTTACTGCTGGAAGCGGGCAGCAAAAAAGAAGATCTGATGACCCGCATGCCTGCAGGTTGGGGCAAGATTACCCAGGATACCCGTTACAGTTGGCTTTACAGTTCTGAGCCGGAAGCGAATACCAATAACCGTGAACATATTCTACCCCGTGGCCGTATATTAGGCGGTTGTTCCACTGTAAACGGTATGTTGTATGTGCGTGGGCAGCGTGAGGATTACGATAGTTGGGCCCAAGCCGGTGCAACCGGTTGGGGCTGGGATGATGTCTTGCCTTACTTTATGCGCTCGGAAGATCAGCGGGGTGAGTTGATGTCATCTGGCGGTGCACAAGTGCATGGAACCGGCGGGCCTCTGGTGGTATCCGATCTATCGGACAAACACCCGGTGAGTGACTCTGTAATTAAAGCTTTCACCGAATCCGGTTATCCGCTCAATAGTGATTTTAATAGTGGGGATCAGGAGGGTACGGGGTATTTTCAGGTCACCATGCGTGATGGTGCGCGCTGGTCAACGTATAAAGCCTTTTTAGAACCTGTACGGGATCGTGCCAATCTGGAGGTTGTTGTCGGTGCTCAGGTTGATCGGGTACGTATAGAAAATGGCCGGGTTTGCGGTGTGGCGTATCAACTAAAAAATAAGTTGCATGAAGCCACAACGGATAAAGAAGTTGTTTTGTGTGCCGGAGCGCTGGATTCACCCCGTGTTCTGATGCGCTCGGGTATTGGTCCGAAAAAGGCGCTGACTGATCTGGGCATACCTGTTCTGGTGGATAACGATGAAGTGGGTGCTAACCTGCAGGATCACTTTATTGTACCCATGATGTGGCAGTTAGAAAAAGGTGTACCCAGTCTGAACAATCGTTTGCAGGGTTTTGGTATTTTAAAAGAAGTGTTCCGCTACTTTACTTCTCGTACAGGGGCTATGACGCTGCCCGGTGCCGAAGTGGGTGCCTTTGTTAAAGGGTCACCGGATTCCACACGTCCCGATATTCAATTCCATTGCCTACCGGTCACTGGCGAGCCAGGGGTTAAGAAACCCCATGCCGAACCGGGTCTGACATTAGCCCCCTGTGTGCTGCGGCCTCAGTCCCGTGGTCGGGTATATCTGCGTGATCGAGATCCTCACTCAGATCCCCGCTTTGAACTGAACTATCTGTCTACGGATCAGGATGTACGTCTGACACTGGAGGGTATGAATATTGCCCGAAAAGTGGCGTCTCAGCCTGCTTTGGCCGGTTTGATCGCCAAGGAACGTCTGCCGGGTAGTCATCACTCCACTGAAACACAGATGCTGGATTTTGCCGCCAAGGTGGGGTCAACCGTACATCACCCTGTCGGCACCTGCCGTATGGGCAGTGATGATAAGGCAGTAGTTGATCTAGAGCTGCGGGTAAGAGGCGTGCAGGGACTGCGAATCGCCGATTGTTCTGTTATGCCAACACTGACTTCCGGCAATACCAATGCCCCAGCCATTATGATTGCTGAACGGGCCGCAGAGATGATGTTAAAGGTCAACGTTTAGGGTTTATCCCGGTTATTCATTTTCCTGCGTTAAGCATTCTTTCAGGTTAAAACAGTTAGGTTTTAAACTCAATCTAACTATAAATATTATGAATAGATACCTATTCAGATAATAAAGTTCGAAAATAGTACGGGTCGCGTTAGCCTTAGTGAAAAGCTTGATTCAGAGGATATCCGTCTAGACATAGGTGGATATCACAACAGGATTTCTTGAGAGAAAGCGGAGTATCTATGAGCGATATTACAGCCGAAAAAATTGATCAGAAAAAAACAGCCACGCCAAAGAATACCAGCGACAACGTGCTGTGCCTTGTTGAAGGCAATATATTCTATATCACCATCAATCGCCCGGAACGCATGAATGCTCTTGATACCGCTACCAACCACCAATTGGAGGATGCCATCAATCGTTATGCGGCAGATGATTCCTTATGGGTGGCTGTGATTCGTGGTGCAGGGGATAAAGCCTTTTCTGCTGGTGGTGATATTAAGGCTATGAATGCAGCGGCCAATGGCGGTGAAGAGTATCGCGTACCAAAAACCGGTTATGGCGGTCTGACCAGTCGTTATGATCTGGATAAACCGGTCATTGCCGCGGTCAATGGCTTAGCCATGGGCGGTGGTTTTGAGATTGCTTTGGCTGCGGACTTAGTGATTGCGGCAGATCATGCCACGTTTGCTCTGCCTGAGCCCTTGATTGGTGTCGTGGCGTATGCTGGTGGCATGCAACGTTTACCCCGTCAGATCGGTATGAAACGTGCCATGCAGATGATGCTGGCTTGCGAAACCGTCGATGCGCAAAAAGCACTGGATTGGGGGCTAGTGAATGAGGTGGTTCCTGCCGCTGACCTGGATACAGCAGTACAGGCCTGGGTTGAAAAATTACTGAAAGCCGCACCCTTGGCAGTAAGGGCCACCAAACAGTGCGTGCAACAAGGCATTGATCAGGATTTGTCAGGTGCTATCGCAGGTCAAGATGATGGCAGCTATCCAGCACTGGAAACGATGCGTAACAGTAAAGATATCATCGAGGGCATTACGGCTTTTGCCAGCAAACGCGCCCCTCAATGGAGCGGCAGCTAAACGCATAACTTCCATCTAAAAAGATTTTAGTTATTCGTCTGTTAAGAACAGACAGACAAAAACAGATCAACAAGAATAAGATTAATCTGGAGTAAACGGATGAAACGATTCAATCGTATGCTTGCCACTGGCCTGATTGCCGTCGGTTTAGCAAGCACAGCATTGGCCGCCGACCGGCCTAATATCCTAGTGATTATGGCCGATGATGTAGGCCCAACGAACTTAGGTGCCTACAGCCACGGTATTATGGCGCCAACACCCAACCTTAACCGCATCGCGGATGAAGGTATGCTGTTTACCGATCACTATGCCGAGCCCACCTGTACTGCAGCCCGAGCGGCTTTTATTACCGGTCAGATGCCGATTCGTACCGGCTTGACCACAGTGGGTTTACCGGGCTCACAGCTGGGTATTGATGAACGTGACCCAACATTGGCAGAAGTATTGAAACCGCTGGGTTATAAAACCGCGCAAGTGGGTAAAAATCACCTGGGTGACCGAGACAAACACCTGCCGACCAATCATGGTTTTGATGAGTTCTTTGGTAACCTGTATCACCTGAACGCCGAAGAAGAGCCGGAACAGCTGGACTACCCTACTGAACTGCTAACCAAATACAAACCTCGTGGTGTGATCGATTCCAAAGCTGGGCCTAATGGCTTTATCAAAGATACTGGCCCACTGACCCGTAAGCGCATGGAAACTATCGATGAGGAGTTTACTGCCCGCACCGTGAAGTTTATGGAGCAGTCTGTTAAAGAAGATAAACCCTTCTTTATCTGGCATAACCCGTCACGTATCCATGTGTATACACACTCTCAGCAGAAGTATATTGACCGTATCGCCAAATTCTCATCGGAAGATGATATTGCCGGTGCCGGTGTGATCGAGCTGGATGACCACGTAGGTATTCTGCTGTCCAAACTGGACAAGCTAGGTGTTGCAGATAACACCATCGTGATTTTCACCTCGGACAACGGCCCTATGGCTTACCACTACCCAGATGCGGGTATTACCCCTTACCGTGGCGAAAAAGCGACCACCTGGGAAGGTGGTGTACGAGTACCTATGCTAGTGCGCTGGCCTGATAAGATCAAAGCGGGTTCTGTATCCAACGGTATCCAGAGCCATATGGATCTGTTCACCACACTGGCAGCCGCCGCAGGCGTGAAAGATGTCGTAACCGACCTGAAAAAGAACGATAAGGTTAAAATTGACGGTGTTGATAACCTAAAGCACTGGCAGGGTAAAGAAGACTCCCAGCGTGAGCACTTTATCTACTACAACGAAAGCAGGCTATCCGCCATTCGCTGGAGACAGTGGAAAGTGCATACTCAGGAACGTGAAGGCTTTTTTGATTACTTCCGCCAGAGTGCCCTGCTGTTTAACCTGCGTATGGATCCCTTTGAACAGCACGACGGTATCTATGCCAACATGCTAGCCAACCGAAAGGCATGGATCGGCGGTATTATGCGTGATCTTATGACCGAGCACGTAACCTCCCTGCATCAGTACCCACCACGCCAGAAAGGTGGCTCATTAAGAGGTGGTGCTGAGCTGGTGGAGTAAGGCCCGATTGCATCGGTTTTGGACAACAAAACGAATTGATTCTGGGGTAGCGGATCAATAGGCAGTGATGAACCAAGTTACCCGACTTCTCTTTAGGCACGGTGTTTAATGCACTGTGCCTTTTTTCGTTTAACGGGATTGGATAAATGTTTTGGAGGTTGGTGGGGCATTGAGTGGGTAGCGTGGATAAGCCAGAGGCGCATCCGCGAACATTTAGCTGTTTGGAATGGTAGGTTGGCTGGTTTGTGGTGAAAGGTTATTAATATCAATGGGATAAATATGGTTGTACTGTAATCTTATTGAGCATCGCCGCCAGTGGATACTGGAGCTATTAATCTCTCTGGATAAGATATTTTCCATTGTTACTCCACTGTGTCGAATCATGATCATCTGGTACTTTATCGCAGTAAACGTTACTTGACCTTATTATTCACCTTCATTACTATGGCCGTGTTATTTAAATCCCACTGCTCAATTCCTGCGTAACCCCGCCCATTCAGGGCATTTAAATTTTCTCTTGAATTCATCAAAAGAGAGAAAATTAATGAGCCATTCAATTCAACAGAAAAACCCACTATTTACTTCAAGTATAAATTACATCATAGACTTTGATGGTCATTGTGAATCGGATATGGCTTACAGCTCAGATCCTTCATTAGTGATGGATATTTACTACCCAAAGGCAATGAAAAAAACTGTACCTGTTGTAATTTTTGTTACCGGATACCCTGATCCTGGATTTAAACAAATGACGGGGATGAAGCTCAAAGAAGTACAGCAATATATATCTTGGGCACAACTCTTTGCCTCCTCTGGTATTGCGGCAATTACTTACTCAAATATTAACCCAGAAAAGGACATTCTCACCCTGCTTCAATTCTTAGGTGACAATGCTTCTGCCCTAGGTATTGACGGAGAAAATATTTCTCTTTGGTCTTGCTCTGGGAGTGTACCCAATGCGCTCGCTGTACTTGCAGCGGAACCAAGAATTAAATGTGCTGCTTTCTTATACGGCTTTATGCTTGATCAATATGAGTCGCAGGCCGTTGCGGAAGCATCAAAGACATTTAAATTTGTAAACCCTCTCAATAATGGAACGTTTCCAAAGCTTCCCCCTGTGTTGGTTGTGCGGGCCGGTAGGGATGACATGCCGGGTCTAAACAATTCTATTGATTTGTTTATTTTGCAAGGCCTGCAGCGTAATGAGCCAGTTACCTCACTTAACCTGCCCGATGCACATCATGCGTTTGATATAGTGGATAAATCTGCGAGTACGCAGCAAACTATACGCAGTATATTGGCATTTTTTCTGAACCACCTGACTCGATAGCTTAACTGAACTGCCGCTGGCGCTTTTGGCTAGCGGCAGTACTGGATCCATTATCTATAATCTGATAGAGCTTTTCTGAAGAAGATCAGGCTATGCCCAGATTCAAGCATTATGACTACAACCAGATGTCGATGGTTGTTATCAATTATCTGGAGCAAATCCAGCCTGGAACCTTTGAGTTTACACTGCACTACCTGATTTCAGAGAAGCTGGATCTGTCAGATTTTTATCAACCCTATAAAAATGATAATGACGATCGCTCACTTTGTTAGCAGTCAGAGTCAAGGAATACATTCACTGTTTGAGTAGGTGCTATTAGTTTGTGATGAACAGGGACTTCTTGGTCATGAGTTGTTTGCAATTGATGGCTGTAAGATACGCTCTGATACTGCGAAAGAATGGTCGGGAACATTTAAAGAGTTGGAACAAAAAAGAGGTAAGCTGAAACACTTGATTCGCCACTACCTTCAGGAACATCAGTTCAAAGATCAGTGTTTACTGTTTGGTGCATAATGTAGAAAAACTAGCCCGATATGGTGGGATAGTCCGCTAAAAGAGGGTTTAGCCTAGTTAGTGGCAAGAAAATAAGGCCGTGATCTGAATTACCATTCATTTACGGAAAATAAAACCGAACATTAAAAAATGAGGGGTGTTGAAAGACTGATGGTTCTAAAATCAGTTTTTCTACAAGTTCGTTATGTGCTTTGAGGAAAATATGGAGTATGCAGAAGTTAAAGCTAGCGAAGTCCCAATATTGTTACTGCTTGAAGCCGATCCTTCAGAGCGGAGTGTAAATTCATATCTTTCAAGTTCTTGGTGCTTTGTCGCTAAATTGAAAAGTGAGATAATTGGCGCGTGTGTTGTAAAAGAAATAGGCGCAGGTACGGCAGAAATATTCAATGTGTCTGTCTCACCGAAATACCAACAACAAGGTATAGGTTCAGCTTTACTTAAATTTGTACTATCCGAAGTTACGAACAAAAATATCAGTCGGGTAGAGCTAGGTACAGGGGCATTTGGTTATCAGCTTACATATTATCAACGAATTGGCTTTCGCGTTGATTCTGTAATTAAGGATCATTTCTTAGAAAACTATCCTGAGCCAATTTATGAAGCGGGTATTCAGCACAAAGATATGCTGAGGTTGTACATTAAATTTGAAGCAAGAACATAACAAGCGGTTAAATTAAGATTCACCAAAGCCGTCACACCATTTGCGGAGCAAATCGCCCGCCCGCTATGGTTCACTTATTCGCCGGGCGTTATGTTTTCAATCGAACGCGGTTTCGCATCAGGATTATTTATAGTGGAAGCTAAACTAATAAAAAACTCAAAAAATGAATACACCTCCCGAATTAATCGAGTTATTGATCATATAAAAAGTAACCTTGATAAGGATTTATCCCTTGAGAAGTTGGCAAGCATCAGTTTATTTTCAAAGTTTTATTTTCATAGAGTATTCAAATCAATGTGTGGAGAAAACTTGAATGATTTTGTAAATCGCACACGGATTGAAAGCTCGGCATTTTTCCTTATTCATCGACCAGAAAGTCCAATTACCTCAATTGCTTATGATGTAGGCTTTTCTAGTCCATCGGCTTATTCAAGAGCATTTAAAAAACGTTATGATATGACTCCAAGCCTCTGGAGGGATGCGAATTCACTACAAAGCAAGATTTGTACACTGGACAGCAACATTGGTCAAATGAATAACAATACAAGTAAAGATTTTAATAAAGTTACTTTGTATATTGATTCTCGAACTAAAAAACCTCAATGGAGAATCAAGATGGAAGATGATAAATCACTAAAAGTAGAAGTACAGACAATGCCTGATATACATATAGCTTATGTAAGGCATCATGGGCAGTATAATCCACACGATAAAGAGTTATTTCAGGGGTTATTTTCAAAATTAATGAACTGGGCCGTACCACGAAACTTATTTATTCCACCAGAAACTAAAGCGATGACCGTTTATAGTAGCGGTCATCCTGATATTACCGCGCCAGATAATCAATGTGTAGATGTCTGTATTAGCGTCAAAAAAGACACCGTTGTTGATGGTGAGGTTGGTACGAGAGTTATTGCTGGGGGGCAATATGCTGTAATAAATTTGACTGACGCAACAATAGATGAATGCGGCCAAGCTTGGGATGAAGTTTTTAATCAATGGTTACCAGAGAGTGGTTATCAGCCAGGCGATGGTGGTTACTACTGTAATCACTTAAACGACCCTGAGCAGCATCCACAGAAACTGCATGACGTTGCGATGTATCTACCAGTTAAGGCTTTATAAAAACATAACAATTTTCTTAAATGGAAAAATAACAGTTGGCCATCGCTTCGCGATTATAGCTAATTGTTATTTTCCACTTAGCAAGACGTTCAGGCTGTAGAAAAGCCTATCATCTATAATGTGATAGAGCTTGCAGAGTCTCGTCGGGTAAGATTATTACTTTCGACCCATAATCCAGCATTAATGGATGCTTTACCGGATTCCGCCCTGAGCGATGTTGTGTTTTGTTATCGTGATCCCGATCAGGGCGATAGTCGCTTGGTACGTTTAGCCGATTTAAAAGATTATCCCGGCCTAGTATCCCAAGGCACATTGGGAGAGTTGGCCACCAATGGTGTTCTAGATCGCTCTGTTAAGTCTCCTCAAACAGAGGAACAGAAAAAGCAAAAAGCTCTGGCTTGGCTGGAAAAAATGCAGGGGCATGCGTCATGAGTGGCATCTGCCTGATCGATACCAATGTGTTTTTAAACCTGCTAAGTGTTTATTTGGTCTCTAGACGAAGATCTGAGCCTTATCTGAGCCTTTATCGTCAAATACCTTAAACCATCAGATGCTAGAGAATCGCCAAGCATTCATAATGCTCAAAGGGTGTCCAATAATAGCTCAGATTCTTCCATGGATTATAACCCCTCGTTATTTGCTCGGTTGACTGTAGACCCTCAACTGCTCAACAAGCTTCTGCAACCTTTGATCATTCGGCATCAGCCCCCGTAATTCCTGCGCATACATCAGTGCTTTTTTATATCTTTGATCTCGTAAGCTAGCATCCAGCAGTGCCCTAAGTGCATCAAGGTTAGTAGGTGATAACTCACGGGATTTTTCCAGTTGTTTAAGCCCTAACTCTGGTTGGCCTGATGATCTTAGGGATATGCCGTAGATATAGCGATAACGGCTGTTATTTGGTGCTGCTATGACGGCTGCAGCGAAGTTTTTTAGTGCTTGAGCTTGTTGTTTCTGCCGTATATGAGCGAACCCTTGGGCCATGAGTAGGTCTGGGCTATTGGGGATGGCAGCGAGCCCTTGTTGCAGTACGCTGAGAGACTGAGTCTCGTCACCTTGCTGGCGATAAAGATCTGCTAGGTTGATCCAGGCGGGGAGGTAGTTTGTTTGTCGTCTGATCGCTTCTCGGTAGGTTTTTTCCGCATTTTTTGGTTTATTCAGTTGGCGGGCGAGGTTGCCTAGGTTTAAGTGGGATTCTGGTCTTTCTGCATTAAATAGCTGGGTCTGTTTAAACTCTTCTAACGCTTTGGCGTGATATTGTCGATCCGCTTTGGAGAGCTGTTCCTGTGGTGTATTAGTTGATAGGGATGCAGAGGCTAATAAACGTGCGACTTCCACTCGAATGTTTTTCAATGGATCGTTTAACAGTGATGGTAATAAATGTAAACGATCACTAACCGATAGGCTTTCTGTAGCTGCTACTGCGGCTTTACGTATCTGTGCATTGCTGTCTTTAAGGCTGCTTACCAATAGACTAAAAGAGGCTTGGGTTAGATAGGGTGGTAATAGTTTTAATGCGCTGGCTCGGGCGATGGCCGGTTGAGTTTTGTCTTGTATCACTTGCATCAGTTGTTGTTCTGCATCTTGAGCGCCGATACGTCCTGCATGCAGGGCTTTAGCATAGTTTTGTAGGCCTTGAGCATTTCGGCCTAACCAGCCTTTAACAGCATTGGCGGCCCAGGCATCCGTTTGATCCTGATGGCAGCTTTGGCAGGCATTGGGGGTATCCAGTTCAACGGATAGGTCGGGTCTAGGGACTCGGAAGCTATGATCTCGTCGAGGATCAACTACCATATAGTTTTTGGCGGGCATATGGCAATCCAAGCAATCCGGCTGTTTGTTGTTTGTGGCCGGTTTATTGATTGCGGTTGGTTTGTTGAGTACGTTAGCCGAGCTTTTATCGAAATCAGATTCACGGGGTGAGTGGTAGCTATGGCTAGGGCTGTCATAATTTTCCGGTTGATGACAGGTAGCGCACACTTGCGCACCCGGTGCTCGTAACTTAAGGTTGTGAGGCTCGTGGCAGTTGCTACAGGTGACACCTTCATGATACATGCGGCTTTGTATAAAGGAGCCGTATTCAAAGACCTCATCTTTGATCTGTCCGTCGCTATGATACAGACGTTGTTCCAGCAGTTGCACTGAGCGGCTATCACCTAGCGGTGAGCCGGGAATATCATCCCCCAAGGTTAAGCGCCGTGAGTGGCAGCGGGCGCATTGTTCAATTTCAGGGCTATTGCCATTCCAGGCGGGTATTCGTTTAGCGGTGGTTTTTTCTAACTGACGTATCCAGAGGGTATTTTTATTACTACTGAATGGGATGGTTAGGCCTTTGTCAGCACTTATGTTGTTTTCGAGCGCGCTATTGATATTGCCTGTTGTTTCATTTTTTTTATCGGTATTTATCGGTGTAGCTAAAGAGGTGGCCCAATCCAGGTGTTGTTTTCCTGGGCCATGACAGGCTTCACAGCCCACGTTAATCTCTGACCATGTGGTGTTAAAGCGATCGGTTTTATCATCGTAACCTTTCTTTAGATTGGTGGAATGGCAGTCCGCGCACATAAAGTTCCAGTTTTGATTTTGTCCCGTCCAGTGCAGTTCGTCTTTAAAATCGATCTGTTGATCCGGGTAAAGATGGAACCAGTGTTGACCGCCTTGATCTTTTGGTTTTGAGTTCCAGGCAACGGGCAGGGCTTGTAAGCGACCACCATCCAATTCCACTAGATACTGCTGAAGGGGATCAACACCAAAGGTATAAAGGACACGATAGGTCTTTAAGTTGCCATCGGCACTGTCTGCTTCAATGAAAAATTGGTTATTTTCTTGGAAAAAGCGGTAGGTCACGTCGAAATATTGCAGCTTAGCATTGGTAAAATCTCCTAATACCTTGCCTTTATTGGCGTGCTGCATGGCTTTTTGATGGTCTGATTTCTGCCAGGATTGAAAGGCTTGTGCGTGGCAGTTCTGGCATTGTTTACTGCCAATATAGCTATCGTTTTGCATTTCCTGAGCTGATTGCTGATTAGCGGTGGCAAAGGAAGATAGTAGGGAAAAGATGCCCAGGAAGATCAATCGGTATATAGACCTTAGCGTCGATTTAATTAGCATCGGTTTACAGGTGATCGACGGTTTATATATCGGTGGTGACATACCTAGGCCTCAGGTTAACTTTTCTTTTTGAGAATAGGTTGGATAAGCTGAGCGCCATCCAACATTTACCCTTGCTGGAAGGCGCTTTTGCTTTTTCAGCCTACATCAATTATTGCCAATATAAATGACTCATCGAAATGTCAGTGTAGCGCTAATAACTCATTTTACTCTTCAGATCTCACTAGTATTTCTTTCGATATCATTAGTATTTAAAGGTGCCGACAAGAGCTTGTAGGCGCCCCGCCAACTCTGTCAGTTGGTCTGTGGAATCCCGGAAGTCATGGGAGGCCTCCTTGGTTACACGGGCACGATCTGATATCGCTTCAACATTACGGTTAATGGACTCTGCAACCAGTGCCTGTTGTTCGGCTGCACTGGCAATCTGCAGGTTCATATCACTGATGGTATTGGATTCATTGGTGATCTCTTGCAAGGACTCGCCAGATAATGCAGCTTGAGAAGCGCTCTCCTTCGCGACACCTTGTGTTCCTTGCATGGTTGCGACCGCATCCGCAGCGGCAGAGTGCAATTTAGCGATCACATCTTGAATCTTAGTGGTTGCGGTTTGGGTTCGGCTGGCCAGTTGACGTACTTCATCAGCCACAACGGCAAAACCTCGGCCTGCTTCGCCTGCACGTGCCGCTTCAATGGCTGCATTCAGTGCCAGAAGGTTAGTTTGCTCGGCAATGTCGTTGATGACTTCCAGTACCGTGGCGATACTATCGCTATCGCGAGCTAATTGCTCGATGACATTGGCGGCATTGTCCAGTTGGTTGATCTGTTTGTTAATGGCAAGGATCGTCGAGTCGACCTGATCTTTACCTACAGTGGCGGATTGATCAGCAGAGGAGGCGGCTTTGGATGCTTCTGATGCATGATTCGCCACATTGCCAGCCGTTACTGTCATCTCATTAATTGCGGTGGCGACTTGTTCTGTTTCGGCAGAGAGTAATTGAATGGCATCTGCTGATTCGTCACTGGTTTCTCGCAGTTTATTAGTCGCGCTACTCAAGTCAGTAATGGTGTCATTAACACCCGACATGGTGGTTTTTATTTTATTAACAAATCCATTAAAGCCCTGAGCCAATGTCACCAGCTCTGATGCGCCGGATTCTTTCAGCGATACATTTAGGTCACTTTCCCCTTCACCAATTTTTTTCAGGTTTTCTGCCACATGTCGAATGGGATAGACCACTGTGAAAATCAAAACACCTAAAGCCGCCATGGCGACGACTATGCCTGATCCCGCTGCTAAGATAATCATCCAAGTAGAGGTATCGACAAGACCATCAACACTGGCTATTTCGGTTTCAACCGTTGTTGTGCCTTGTTTTTCTACCGTATTGAGGCTTGTCAGTAATGCTTCGATGGTTAGGCTCATGTCCTTGCGCTGGGAGCGGAATATTAGGTAATCCGCAATCATCTGGCTGGTTTGTTGTTGCATACGAGTGAAGCTTTTATCGACGGTATTTCTGGCTTCATCCAGCTCTGCAATAGTCATTAATTCCAGTGTACGTTCAAATACATTATTCAATTGCTTGCGTTCAGCGTTGATTTTATCCATCAATGCCAATGGGTTATCGGAATTGAAAAAGTCCTGCAAACTGAAGCTTAATAAAAGGGCATCAAGGCGTATGGTATCCAAATGGAAGTAGGCATCTTCCATTTGGATACCAAACCTTCTGTCTGTCATGCGTTCGCTTTGTAACATCTCTGTCGCCATCTGCGCATCGGGGATAATGTCCAACAGGGCTTCTGTTGATCCACGTACGCTGGCTCGTTGTTCTTTGAGCGATTCAAATAAGGTTAAAATATTTTGCTGTGAAGTATGATACTGCTTTATTAGGGATTCGGTTTTTAGCAACGCTTTTTGATCAATAATATTTGCAGACTGAATCTGCTTAAGCGAAACCAGTGTCTCTTGATAGAATTGATCAATTAAGGCTTGGCCTTCAGATAATGAAAGGTCATGGGAGAGGATACGCTCGGTGAGCAGCATATCGCTTTGCAAATTAATGGTGGTTTTCATGCTTCCATCCGCTGTATTCCAGGCTGGGCCGGATACAAATAACAAGGACTCAGAGACCTTGCTGACACCATAAATACCTGCTGCGCCACATGCTATCAACTGGATTAGCATGGTAATAAAGCCTGCGCCAACGCGAGCCCCAATTGAAATCCTCATGAGCCGACCACCTCTTTTGCTGTTGTTATAGAGTCTTAACTTGTCTTGAGCTTTAATTGCTTGGATGACTCT
Source organism: Oceanospirillum sp. (assembly GCA_047518265.1). Classification (GTDB taxonomy): domain Bacteria; phylum Pseudomonadota; class Gammaproteobacteria; order Pseudomonadales; family Halomonadaceae; genus Oceanospirillum. The sequence goes on along the minus strand of JAKZRG010000053.1, from coordinate 44,309 downwards.
CTATATGAACAGGGATTGAGATAGGTCTCATGGTCCGAACTGCCTATATGACAGAAAAATATTGAGGTAAATAAGACCTTGGTTAGCATCTGATCTTATTCACAGTGATATATTTTTTTGGGGGGAGCATCCGGTATAGACGGTCAGATACGAGGGATTAGTGAGCTATCTTTAATGTTGATGGGTGAGGTGTTGAGCAAAAAAACCGGCTTCAGGGGAAGCCGGTATAAAGGGTTAATAGCACTCGCCGAAACTCTCGCTATTAACCAACCTATGCTCGGTTTTATTACGTTTCTATCTCTGACTTAGTGGCTTAATCTACGCAGTGCTGCAGGCGAGAAGTTGTCCTTGGTGAACTGCCCTTCGTTAACCACCGGACCTTTCTCACGCTCCTGGAATAGGTTGTAACCGACGTAGCCGCCAGAAGTCAGGTCATGGTAAAAGCTGGTGCCCGCCTGCCATGCGTTCATATCAAAGGCGTAAAAATAGTTAATAAAGGCATGCTGAACCAAGGTGCCACGAGTATCGTAATAATCGGCAATAACGCCATGCCAGGTATCTTCATCGATATACATGGTACGTTTGCCATAACGGTGGCGATAACCGTCTTTCAGATTGGCTTCCAGAACCCATACACGACGCAGTTCATAACGCATGTAATCCGGTTTGGCATGGCCGATTTGCAGCAGGTCATCGTATTTCACATCAGAGCTGTGTACGCGATAAGTGTTGGCTGGAATAAAGATCTCTTTTTTGCCCGCAAGAACCCAGTCATAACGTTCTGGAGAACCGTTCATCAGGCGATCTGAGTCGATGGTTAGCTTACCTGCAGTCCCGGTTAATGGTGTATCAAAACCGTACTCTGGTAATTGACGAACTCGGCGAGTGCCTGGGTTGTAGTTCCAGGCCAGACGGTTACCACGAGCAAAGTTAACGGGTTCAGAGGTTACTGTAGCAGAGCCCTTGGTACGTGCCGGTAGCTCAGTGGCCGTCAGGCTGTAGGCCATAACCCCTTCCATAGGTTTACCCATCTCATCCGGATGGTTAGTCACGTTGAAGCCTTTGTTATTTTGACGTCCCCAACTAATACTACCTTTGGAATTTACATCGGCGATATCTCGTACGGTGTGATAGGTGTAAGCTCGGTATGGGAAGTTATGGTTTTGAAGCACTTGCAGTGGTTGATCGGCATCTGGAATCGGAAAAGGAATCGCGCCTTTGTAACCGCTAAAGCCCATACCGTCATCAATCAGTTCAGCTTCTTTGGCATTTTTCTTTGCCACATCACAGACTTCGTCCGGGTAGCGAAAGTCACGTCGCCCCTGATAGACCGGCATAGTGAAGGTCTTGGGGTAGCGCTTGAACATAGCCTGTTGACCTATGGTCAACTGCTCCGAGTATTGCTGCCAGTTTTGGCTATTGATCACAAATAAAGCTTTGTCTTCCGGGTAAGGATCCACTGGATGCTGGCCCACATTAGGTGTGTAGCTAACCCCTTCTGGTGTACCCAGCCATTTACCGGAATAGGCTGGAATTGTTCCGGCTGCGTTGCCTGCCGCAACAGCACCGACACAGGTCAGTTCATTGCCTAGCTTGGCCTCCTGTTCAGGAGAGGCTTTTGCCAAGGCTTGCACACTATTGCCAAGTAGCAGTGCAGTCATTAAAGGGGTAAACAGATGACTTCTCTTCATCTTAAATCTCCTGGTCTGGTCGGTGCTCTTTCTACAAACCATCAAAACAAACACGCCGGATTAGAAAATGATCAAGCGGATTTGGCCGTTATAGGTTTGGCTTTTACACGCTCTTAAATTAAGAGAGAGCACCATGCCGGGTTTATTTTTAGCTTTATCTGCCCCCCATTGTTTTTTTTCTGCACGCGTCTGTATACGTCTGTTGGGACTAGTCCTCGAATTTGATTTTACGGTGAGGTATTTGCGGGAACTTTTGTGATCTTACTCGGCATGGACTTGGTTAAAAAATACTAGTCCGCATTGACGATGAAACTGGAGCGGGAGAAAGGCGTAATGTTTCCTAAGCTAGGCCATCTTAAATCCAGAATAATCTTGTAAAAAGATATTGAGATTGAAGAGGCTGGAATACCGTCTTAAGAAGCACGAGGAGTGAATATGACACAGGTTCCTGAGTATGTGAACGGACACGGATTACTAAAAGATAAGTCTGTCCTGATTACTGCGGCTGCGGGTGCAGGCATTGGTTTTTCTGCTGCCCGTCGTGCAGCAGAAGAGGGCTGTCGTGCTCTGATGATTTCAGATATTCACCCGCGTCGTCTGGAAGAAGCTGTTGCCAAGTTGAAAACAGAAACCGGTTTGGATGAGATCTACGGCCAACTGTGTAATGTCACCTCTGAAGAAGATGTACAGACGTTGATTACTGAAGCCGAAGACAAGTTAGATGGTGTTGATGTATTAATTAACAACGCCGGTCTAGGTGGCCAGAATAAAGTGGTTGATATGGGTGATGAAGAGTGGCATCGCGTATTAGATATCACTCTGACGGGTACTTTCCGTATGACCCGTGCCATGTTGCCGCATATGCAAAAGCGCGGTCGTGGTGCCATTGTAAATAATGCCTCTGTACTAGGCTGGCGCGCGCAGAAAGAACAAGCGCACTATGCTGCAGCTAAAGCCGGAGTGATGGCGCTGACTCGTTGTTCTGCACTGGAAGCAGCCGAACACGGCGTGCGTATTAATGCCGTATCCCCTTCTATTGCGCTACATGATTTCCTGAAAAAAGCCTCTAGCGAAGAGCTGCTGGCACAACTGGCCAGTCGTGAAGCTTTTGGTCGTGCCGCTGAAGTATGGGAAGTGGCTAATGTGATGATGTTCCTAGCCAGTGACTACGCCTCTTATATGGCCGGCGAAGTAGTTTCAGTTAGTTCCCAGCATGCTTAGACCAGAGGACTTAAAAGCAATGAAAGAACAAGTACTCGCTAATAAACAGTTTGCTACAGCTGAAACTCTGTTGGCTGCAGAAGGTACTGATTTAGGCACAACCCAGTGGCTGACCATTGATCAGGAGCGTGTAAACCAGTTTGCCGATGCTACCGGTGATCATCAGTGGATTCACGTTGATCCAGAGCGTGCCGCAGAAGGTCCTTTTGGCGGCTGTATCGCCCATGGCTATCTGACCCTGTCACTGGTGAATCTGTTTTTACCTCAGCTGATCGATGTGCAGAACCTGAAAATGGGTGTGAACTACGGTTGTGACAAGGTGCGTTTCCCCTCGCCAGTTCCTGTGGGTAGCCGTATTCGCGGTCGAGGTGAAATTATCCGTACTGAACAGGTTAAGCAATCTATTCAGGCAACGATTCGTGTCAGTGTTGAAATTGAGGGCAGTGACCGCCCGGGCTGTGTCATCGATACCATCAGCCGATACACCTTTAATTGATCCTGACACCGACCATTGATTCTGATACAGACCCTAAATATAGGGGTTTAGCCGTGAGCTGAATCCCGACCGATTGAGAGTAATAAAATGACTGAAGCAGTAATCGTTTCTACCGCCCGTACAGCGCTAACAAAATCTTTCCGTGGTTCTTTTAATGATACGGAAGCACCGGTATTAGGCGGTCATGTGGTACGTGCGGTAGTTGAACGTGCCGGTATCGAACCTGAAGCCGTTGAAGATGTGATCATGGGGGCTGCCGTTCAGCAGGGGACTCAGGCCTATAACATAGGCCGTCTGTGTGCTTATACCGGTGGTCTGCCAGACACAGTACCGGGTATGGCGCTGGATCGTATGTGTGCTTCTGGCCTGATGACCATTGGTGTGGCAGCCAAAAATATTATTGCCGGTGAGATGAAGGTCGCCATTGCCGGTGGTGTGGAGTCTCTGTCTCTGACCCAAACCAAGCACAAAAATACCTACCGTGCACAATCAGAAGCGGCTAAAGCAGCCATGCCTTCGGCTTATATTCCGATGATTGAAACCGCTGAACTGGTGGCCAATCGTTATGGTGTTAGCCGCGCAGCACAGGATGAGTACTCTCTACAGAGTCAGCAACGTACCGCTGCCGCACAAGAAGCCGGTCTGTTTGATGATGAGATTGTGCCTTTAACGGCACAGCAACTGGTATTTGATGAAGATCGTAAACCCGCAGGTCATAAAGAAGTGGTTGCGGCAAAAGACGAATGTAACCGTCCGCAAACCACTCTGGAAAGTCTGTCCAGTCTAAAGCCGGTTTGGAAAGATGGTCAATGGGTAGAGCAAGGCGAGCATGTGACGGCAGGTAATGCCTCTCAGTTCTCCGATGGTGCCGCAGCTACTCTGGTGATGAGCCGTGAAGAAGCGGATCGTCGTGGTATCGCGCCTTTAGGTGTTTATCGTGGTATCGCAGTTGCAGGTTGCGCGCCAGAAGAGATGGGGATTGGCCCCGTATATGCTATTCCAAAGCTGTTGGAACGTTTTAATTTGACCGTAAGCGATATTGGCTTGTGGGAAATTAACGAAGCCTTTGCCAGCCAGGTTCTGCATTGTTGTGATGCTTTAGGTATTCCTAATGACAAGCTGAATGTGAACGGTGGTGCTATCTCCATTGGTCACCCATTTGGTATGTCCGGTGCTCGTATGGTGGGTCATGCATTACTGGAAGGTAAACGTCGTGGTGTGAAATACGTTGTGGTTGCCATGTGTATCGGTGGTGGCATGGGTGCAGCGGGTCTATTTGAAGTGTGCTAAACACACATTTTTAATTTAACCGTTTGATGCCTTGGCCATAACGAATAGCGACTTTGCTGCTAATAGTTATGGCCATTTTTTCTATATAAATAGCTTTATAACAAGAGCCTTTAACATAGGGCCAGCCAAATACGAGCTAAGAGAGGAGTTAAGTATGCGCGAAGCGATGGAATTTGATGTTGTTATTGTTGGTGCAGGGCCTTCCGGTCTGTCGGCAGCATGTCGTTTGATGCAACAGGCCCAAGCCGCCGAACAAGAACTCACGGTGTGTGTGGTAGAAAAAGGTTCCGAAGTGGGTGCGCATATTTTATCCGGTGCCATCGTCGAACCTCGTGCATTAGATGAGCTTTTCCCTGACTGGAAAGAGCAGGGTGCCCCGCTAAATACACCAGTGACAGAGGATCAACTCTTTTTACTGAAAAGCGACGAAAAAGCACAAAAGCTGCCTAATTTTGCCGTGCCTAAAACCATGCATAATGAGGGCAACTATATCGCGAGCCTGGGTAACCTCTGTCGTTGGTTGGCAGAGCAAGCAGAACAGTTAGGCGTTGAGATCTTTCCGGGCTTTGCCGCAGCTGAGATTCTTTACCATGAAAACGGCTCGGTAAAGGGTATTGCCACCGGTGATATGGGTGTCAGTGAAGCAGGTGAACAGAAAGACAGTTATATGGAAGGCATGGAGCTGCATGCAAAATATACGCTGTTTTCCGAAGGTTGCCGTGGGCATCTAGGCAAGGAACTGTGCGCCAGGTTTGGCCTAGACGCCGAGTCTGATGCCCAGCACTATGGCTTAGGTATTAAAGAACTGTGGGATATTGATCCGAGTAAACATGAAGCGGGTTTAGTCGTGCATGGCTCTGGTTGGCCGCTGGAAAAAGACACCAGTGGTGGCTTTTTCCTATATCACACCGAGAACAATCAGGTGGTTGTGGGTCTGATTATTGATCTTAACTACGGCAACCCTTACTTAAGCCCATTTGATGAGTTCCAACGTTTAAAACATCATCCTGTACTGAAGCAGTATCTAGAAGGCGGTAAGCGTATCTCTTATGGCGCCCGAGCCATTGCAAAAGGTGGTTTTAATGCCTTGCCTAAAATGACCTTTCCGGGTGGTCTGCTGATCGGTTGTAATGCCGGTACGTTAAACTTTGCCAAGATTAAAGGTACCCATACAGCTATGAAGTCCGGCATGCTGGCGGCAGAAAGTGTCTTTGAAGCCATCAATGGCGGTTGTGAAGGCGGTAAAGAGCTAACGGATTTCCCTGAGTCTTTTAAAGCATCTTGGCTGAATGAAGAGCTGCATAGCAGTCGTAACTTTGGCCCGGCCATGCATAAATTTGGCCCTATTTTGGGCGGTGCGTTTAACTTTATCGACCAGAACCTACTGGGTGGAAAAATGCCCGTAACCCTGCGTGACAATCATGTGGATTATGTGCAGTTAAAAGAAGCGAAAGATTGCAAGCCTATCGATTATCCAAAACCGGATGGCAAGATCAGCTTTGATAAGCTTTCTTCGGTATTTTTATCCAATACCAACCATGAGGAAGATCAGCCCTGTCATTTAACCCTGAAAAATGCTGACCTGCCTATTGCAGAGAACCTACCTCTCTATGCAGAACCGGCTCAGCGTTACTGTCCAGCAGGGGTATATGAAGTGGTTGAGGATGATGAAGGCACACGTTTCCAGATTAATGGTCAGAACTGTCTGCACTGTAAAACCTGTGATATTAAAGACCCTGCCCAAAATATTACTTGGGTCACTCCAGAAGGCGGCGGCGGGCCAAATTATCCTAATATGTGAGAGCCTTGCGTAACCATAATAGGATTGCGTTTGTTACTTGAGTACAAGGGAAATATCACTTTTTTGCTTTGAAGGTTAAGCCTTTGTACTCATCAAACCCCATCTGTTTCAGTTCTTGCACAAACCACTTTAAGGCCTTACCCGTATTGGTGTTTTTCCAGGCAACGCATAGCGATTGAGGTGCTCGAATATCCTCCAATTCAAGCGCTTTCAGTTGACCTTGGGTCAGGGCGTTTTGAATACGGTGTCTGGGTAGATAACCTACACCGAGCCCTTTTATCAGAGCGGTTAGTTTATGTTCAGCATTGGGCAAAATTATCCTAGATCGTCCATCCAATAGGCCGACGCTCAGGCCTGGTAGATCTCTAGAACTGTCACCAATAACCAGCGTTGGATAGTGGCGTATTTTACTCATTGGAATAGGCTGGACTTCCTGAGTCAAAGGGTGGTCTGTCGCAACAACAAAATCGAACTCAACCTGTCCTAGGTGATGTATGCTAAAGCTCTGAGTGGGGGGCTCTCCAGCAGCTCCGATAATAAGATCGCATCGGCCTGCATTAAGTGCGTCCCAGGTACCTGCCAAAACTTCCTCAGTCAGGCGGATCTGGGTTTTAGGTTGCACCTGTTGAAAGACTTCAATCAGCTCGTAGACGGGGTCACAGTTAACAACGTTATCCACGCAGATTCTCAGCTCCACCTCCCAACCGGATTCGGCGGCTTTAGCTAATGCCGTCAGCTCCTCGGTGGCGATCAAAATATGCCGCCCCTGTTCCAAAATCAGACGCCCGGCAGGTGTGATTTCTGACTTACGTTTGCTGCGATCAAAAAGAGTGACGCCGAGATCTGACTCTAGCTTGTTCATGCTATAAGAAAGTGCGGAGGGAACTCGAAACAGCTCATCAGCGGCTGCGGCAAAGCTACCTCGGCGGTCGATGGCATCGAGTATGCGTAAAGCGTCCAAAGTGATAGGGGAAATCATTGTTCAAATATTTTGATCTATTAGATCAAAACTCTCCGTTATTTTTTGCTCAGTCTTTTATTTATAGTGGCGGTATCAATCAGAGATACTGATTTTAATAGGATTATCACCATGAATAATACACTGATCAAAAAAATTGTAGCAACTGATAATAACTTTGCATCCCTAGCGTTGAGAATCCCAACCGGAATCATCTTTATGGCTCACGGGGCCCAGAAACTATTTGGTTCTTTTGGCGGCTACGGCCTAGAAGGTACTGGACAGTGGATGGCATCAATTGGTCTAGAACCGGGTTACCTGATGGCACTGGGGGCAGGCAGTGCCGAGTTCTTTGGTGGTCTGGCGTTGTTGCTGGGGTTGTTAGTACGGCCAGCAGCGGCTGTACTGGCTTTTACCATGCTAGTAGCGATCTTTACCGTTCATATCAGTAATGGCCTGTTTATGAGTAATAACGGTTATGAGTTTGGCTTGGCTCTGCTCACTATTTCTGTGGCTTTGGTATTTAGCGGCGGTGGTGCGGTTTCCTTGGATCAGGTTATGGCAAAAAAATGGAGAAGTCGCTCAGCAGGCACTTTGCCTACTGGTCATCAGGCGAATGCTTAACCTTTAGAGATTCACTTCTAGATCTTCATCAAGGTAACTCAGCAGCGAAATAAGTATCTCGCTATGTGTGAAAAATATTTAAGTTTGTCTGGGACGGCAGTGAAAGTAATAACCGCTGCCTCTCAGGTAAGGAGTTTTTATGATTACATTGCGTCGCTCTGGTGACCGAGGTCACGCAAACTTTGGCTGGTTAGACAGCCGGCATACGTTTTCTTTTGCCAATTATTACGATCCCCGTCATATGGGCATTTCGGCTCTTCGAGTGATTAACGACGACTGGGTGAAAGCAGGCATGGGTTTCGATACCCACCCGCATAGAGATATGGAAATTATCAGTTATGTGTTGTCAGGTAGTATCGAACACAAAGATACCATGGGCTTTCATACGGTATTAAAAGCCGGTGATATCCAAGTGATAAGTGCGGGTACGGGTATTCGTCACAGTGAATATAATCCTTCTCAAACAGATGATTTGAACTTTCTGCAGATTTGGATTCAGCCCAATGTCAGCGGGATCAAGCCAAGCTATCAAGAGAAGAGCTTTGTGAATAGCAATGGTATCACTCTTGTCGCATCTGCTGATGGGCGCGAAGATTCGTTGCCGATTAATCAGGATGCTAGTTTATACAAACTGAATTTTGATCAGCAAAGTACTCGTTTTGAAACGGTCTTTGGTAAAAACTATTATTTACACATTGCTCAAGGTGAGTTGGACGTTAATGGTACTGCTATGTCAGCGGGGGATGGTGCGACGATTACGAATGAATCGCTATTGACTCTGGATATTGTCGATAGCGTGGATGCACTGTTATTTGAATTGCCCTAATTTCTCCTCATTTTAGTCCTAGAGGGGAAATTAATATTATTTTTTATTCTCAGTGAGAGTAAGAGGTAAATACTTTTTAAACCAAAAAAGCCCGTAACTCATTGAGTTACGGGCTTTTAAATTTGGTAGACGTGATCGGATTCGAACCAACGACCCCCACCATGTCAAGGTGGTGCTCTAACCAGCTGAGCTACACGTCTTCTCTATGGCTGGGCATTATACGCATAACGTTTTGTTGTGCAAGGCCTTTTTATACAATATGTCGTGAGTAAGATAATTTATAGTGGTCTGAAGAGGTCTCTTAGGTGGGTTTTGTACCTGTCTGTGGTGTAATATTGGGCAATATTCTTTTGGCTGTTTTTATTAAGATAAAGCTAATTTAAATATTGGTTTTGTCTTTATCTTAAATCAATAGGGCAGCGCTTGGAGAAGGTTTGGTTTGTTCTAGGGAAGGCGTAATGTCTAAGAAAATATTTGTTTCATATAACGTTAATGATAAGCAGCTGGGCGAATCGATAAAGAGCTGGAATCAACATAATGAGGGCACGGTTAAAGGGCGTTTTATTGCTATTGAAGAAAGAGTGTCTCATTTAGGGGCTGAGGTTATCGATCATGAGATACGTAATGTGATGGAGGATTGTGACAGTGTTTTGTTTTTGATCGGAAACAACGACCATAGTAGCCCTTGGATTGATCGTGAAGTGGAACTGGTGATCTCTCACAATATTAACTGTGTCGCTATGCGTATTCCTGGTAGTACAGGGGTGTTACCTTGGAAATTAAGAGGTATTAATTGTACTTTATTTAGATGGTGGGCTCCTGAGGTTGCCCATTATTTGAATGGCTCTGATGCTTCCCGCTTTTAGATTTTTTTCATAAAGAACCCGCCGATCGCGGGTTTTTTCATGCCAGAAATTTACCTAAACTCTCTCAATGTTAAAGCATGTCATCAAAGAAAAGAGTATCTGTAGCACCTTGTTTTTAAAGGAGACTTTTTTCTTTTACTGGTTTGAAGTAGAGTAGTCTTTCACACCTCTATACCGTAGACTCTGGGCGTTATTATTATTTCAATATATTTTGACGCTCTAATCTGGGTATTTTAATGGTAAGCCGACGCGTATTCCTTTTTCCGATGCTTTTAATGCCAGCTTTTGTTTTTGCGGTTGATCATGCTGCGATATCTGAGGAAAAGGCGTCTTTACCGGAGCGTGCTGTTCTTCCTATATCTGCTCTTCCTGCATCTGCTTTAAAAAATCAAAAGGGAGCAGGTAAAAGTCAGCGGCCGGGTTCTTTGTTTGATCAGTCCGGCTTTGTTGGTGGTGTAAAAAGTAATTCCTTGCTTTGGTCTCAAGCCCCAGAGTTTGCTGCCCAGTTTGGCTTAGGCAATGATGGTCGTCGCTTCAATGAAGTCCAGATAGCCAAAAGTAAGGGGGATTTGGACTTTGCTCTCTCGGCGGTATCATTTCGACAGAGTGCTTATGCCTTGCCTGAAGGCTTTATCCCAAAGCCCTATGAGTCAGAGGATAGTAAGAGTAACAGCGATTTAACAAAGCATCGTTTATACAGCCATCTCAACTGGCGAATAGACCGAAAAACTCAGATGGATATTGCCATTGAGCTCAACCAGAGTGAGCGAGGTATCCCCTTTAAAGAGGGGGTGCCAGTGGAACCTGTGGTGCGCTTTGAACGTGAGGATGATCTGAAAAAAGCAGGTGCTCAGTTTAACCTCTCCCACCGGTTTAGTGATCATTATACTTTGCTTAGTTCGGCTTATTATCAACAAAGAGATAAAGGGTTACAGAGATACACGGATGCCAGTTTTGATAAAAAACTATACCTTGATGACTCTGATAGTCAGAACGGTGGTGTGAACTTACTATGGTTGACTCAGTTTTCTAACCATAGATTTAATGCTGGTGTATTTGCAGAAAATCAACGTTATAACGTCCGTCGAATCAGGGAAGATGGTGCCCCTGAAAGACCTCCTCCAGGAGGCGCGGCAGAAGGGAATCCACCCCCTCCGGTTTTACCTAATAATCGAGAGGAGCAAACTGTTTATCAGATGGTAATGGAGTATCAGTGGTTACCGGTAAAGGAGTACGGTTTGCGTATGAGTGGTGCTGCTCTATACAGTGATTTTGAACAGGAAGTACATCCTTCGGCTTTAGTTGAAGCACATTATTTTTTGTCAGATCATTTTAAAGTGACAGGCGCCGTAGCCCATACATTACGTTACCCCACCTTAATTGAGATATTTGAAGATGCCAGGGGAAACCCCAATCAGCAGTTGGTGCAGACAGGTCTTCAGAAGAAGGCTGATAAGCCCCTTGTGACGCAGGATAACTTTGTTGAACTGGTCGTCTATCAAACCACGGTTAAGCGCTATAGCGATAAGCTGTTTGAGGGTTTTTACGAAACCTCAGAGAATGAACAGCATTATGGATTGGATCTGAGCTGGAAAAACCGTCAGATCAATCCGATAGATCTGGATCTGACCTATAGTTACCTCGATATAAGCCATTCGGATCAAGATGATGTGGAGCGGCCGGAACATCGCTTTAAGGCCAGCGTTTTAGCTCGATTACCGTGGGATATTAGGATAAGCATGGACGCTCAGCGAGCTTTATACGGCACAGATAGCCCGCCTATCTTTAATGATTATACCGTCTATAACTTTGGTTTTAGGCAATCATTACCAATATCAGACATGTCTTGGGCTATAAGTGTCACGAATCTGACGGATGAACTTTATTATCTGAAAAGGGATCAGATAGTAGCCGGGCGTCAGTGGTTATTGGCACTAAGGGCAGAGTTTTAAGCCCGTGATTTTAGGTGTCTTATAAAAGCTAACAGGGTGCTTGTATCCTCTTATATAGGCATCATTAATGGATAAAATACACCGTTCCTCAGATCTGAGGAACGCCTGAATTTGCAGACTTTCGCCAACATCGATAATGGTTATGTAGATCTTGAGGGTTCCGTACCTCGCTTGCTGGCTACAGGCCTAAACCTACCGGTTGAAACCCTATCCAAAGACTTTAGACAACTGAGCTACAGCGCCGCCCGTGCCAGCTTAGGCGAGAGCTGGCGTTACTTTATGGGCCGCCGAAAGATCATAGCCGAACGCAAAGCCACCACCATCTTCCGCCTGGTCTTAGAAGAGATGCTGTTTCGTGGCATCGTCACACTACCCAAAGGCGCAAAGCGCGACTTTTACCAAGCCACCGCCGCATGGACACGGTGCCGCTGGATCGGATCAGGCCGACTGGCCATTGATGGCCTGAAAGAAGTCAAAGAAGCCATTCTAAAAATCGAATCCGGCTTAAGCACCTACGAAGACGAAATGGCCTTGATGGGCAAAGACTATCAGGAAGTGTTTGATCAGCAGCACCGCGAGATTCAGGAACGGAAAGAGAAAGGATTGCCACCGCCATTGTGGGTGCTGGAGGCTTTGAAGATAGCGGCTTGAGAGACAGAATTCCTAACTAACTGACCTGTATCAGAAAAAAGCTATAATCCTAGGGTTATTACTAGGATGGTTTGAGAGAGGGATCTGGTAGTTTGTTTGTAAGAAAGTGTGGATGGTCTGCATTTTGTGTAAAGGATGTATCAATTGCTTATTCATGAACGTGATCAAGAGACCGATAAGGAAAAAAACTGTTCGTTTTGCGGAGAAAGAAAAGCCAGTGCGCTATGGATGGGAGCTATTGATATTTTTTGCTGTTCTCACTGCGCTAGTGAACTTTTACCGCAACTGATGGCAGATGCAATAGTTGGTGGCACTTCTATAAATGATCTAAAAAAATCGACGGGTGCAACAGTTGGTATTACTAAGGAAGAACGGATATTAAAACGTTTTCATAGTTCATTCGGTAGCGCATTAATTCGCAAAATAAGAGTGTAGATTATTAAATAATATTGAAATATTTTTTTATTTTTATAGGTGCTTTATATATGGGTGTTGCAAATATTTCATTGGTTTTATCAGTTTTTGCTTTGTTTTTTTCTATGGCTGCATTTTATTTGAATTTTAAAAAAGATGCGCATAGAGTTAGATTGAAGCATCGGTCATTGATTGGTCAGAATATTGATGAATTATGGATAAATAATGATTCTTCTTTTTCAATAAATGTTTCTTCAATTGGGCAGGTGGGGGCTGATGGAACTGTACACTGGGCTTATGGCTTGACTAAAAAAAATAGCCAGATAGGGTGTCCTATAGAAATAGAAGGTAGGAGAACGTTTAAAGGGGAAATTAAGGGTACGGATTATAATTTTTCTCGTAATTTTGGTAATGTCTACGGTTTATTAGTGCAGCTTGAGTGTGGTAGGTCATTTGTATCTGTAGGGACGCTCCCTTTTAAACAGGCACTATTTCTAAAGCTAAGATCCCTTGTTTCTCGATTATCACAAGGTAAACATGGATTTCCAGTTAGAGAGTTTCACGATTCCTAATAGTGTGAAGCCTATATTTTTATTACAGAGTGCTATCCATGGCAATTCCAAAAGTTTTTGTTAGTTCCACCTGTTATGACCTGGCTGAAGAGCGTTCTCAATTAGAACGCTTTATCTCGTCCTATGGTTTCCAGCCTATCCTCAGTGAATTCAGTGATGTTTTCTATGATCCAGATGAACACACCCACGATGCTTGTGTAAAAGAGGTTGAACACTGCGATATCTTTGTGCTGATCATCTCCGGCCGCTTTGGTGGCAAACTCAGGGGTGGCAAGGGAGAATCAATCACTCAAGCTGAGTACCATGCCGCTCGTAGGCATAATCTCCCTATTTTTGCCTTTGTAAAAAAAGATGTTCTGGATGCTCAGTTTTACTTTAAAGAAAACGTCAGAAATCAAGATGAAAATTTTGCTAAAAAGATCACCTATCCTGCGATACATAAGCAAGATGATGCACTTAGTATCTTTACATTTGTAGAGGAAGTACAGCGCTCAGAAAAGGGTAATGCCATTGAATCATACTGCTCATTTTCTGAAATTGAAGGGCATCTTAAAAAACAATGGGCTGGTTTGTTTTATTCCTTTCTTCAGAAGAGGAAGGAAATTGATAAAGTAGAAGGCCTGACCAAAATGCTTGAAAAACTATCGGGATCTACAACTAAGCTTGAGGCATTGGTTGGAAGTTTACATAAGGAAAGTCTAGGAGATGAAAAGACAGAAATCTTGATTCATGATTCTGAAATTTTAGTTGATATAGAGCAGTTTTTTGGTGTGTTAAAAAAATATATTAAAGGTCTTATTGGTCATAATAATGATCTCTCTTATAATTCAGAAGATGAATTTTCTCTTCATTTTAAGGAGAGTGATATAAATCATATGGCAAATGTTCTTCCGAAGGATAGCTTTGAAAAATATCTAGATAAATTAGGTAAATTTGGTGTTATGGATACAATGGGAGATGGGAGGCTATTCTTATACATTGGAGGGCCTAAAAGTAAATTTGAGGGAGCTGCAATGATGTTAGTTGATGATGACTTAGATAAAATTCGCTCTTTATATTTAAGCGTTATTAAATCAAATGTTGAATCTAGAAAAGCTGCTTTATTGAAAGTGTTTAGTGAATATATCGTTGTTGATTAATACTCCAAACCTTTCCCCTTGACACCCTACCCCACTCAGCCCTACCCTTAGGGCTGAGGCGTCGAAACCTCTTTTAAGTCCTACACGGTTATTCCAGCCCCGTAAGCGTTGGTTTTTTTATGCCTAAAATTTGGTGTAAAACCCCTGCCCGAGTTGCGTCCGTAATACGCCAGTTCGGTCGGGAGGGCAGTGAATAAAATACCCTTCGGGGAAATAAGCTCGCGGTTTGTAGGACCGTTTCGAACCTCCCGGCACCCACGTCGAAATGGGGCGTTATTATTCGAAGAACCTACAGGAGGCTATCATGGCCGTTATCTCAATCTTCTCCAAAGATATTCAAATTCTTGATGGATTGTTCTCCCTGAATGATCTGCACAAAGCTGGTGATGCTCTGAATAAGCACAGACCAAGCTTATTTGTCGCGAATGCACAAACCCAAGAATTGATTGAAGAAATTTCCCAAAGCAGCAATTCCTGCCTTGCTATCAAAACTATCCATGGCGGTAAAAATCGCGGCACCTACGTCTGCAAAGAACTTGTTTACGCTTATGCCATGTGGATCAGTGCTAAGTTTCATCTGGCGGTGATCCGGGCGTTTGATCAGTTGTCTGTTGCGCCAAACCAATCTCCTATCGGCAAAAAAGGCCATGAATGTTTGGCCGGTTTAATCGACGGTAAAACCAGTCATCTGCAAGGTAAGCAACGGACATCAGCTAAAGCGCGTTTATGGGCGCAGTTGCGTAAGGCCTACAGTGTGGATGCAGCGGCGGATATTACAGCGGATGAGTTGGATAGTGCCCGTCAGTTTGTGGGGAGTTATGTGCTGGAAGGGGATTACCTACCAGCGGGTGAGGTGGAGCAAACCGGCCAGTTAGCTTTGGGTGATTCGGTGCTGGAGTATCGGTATAAAGAGTTTGGTAGAACCTTCCATGATGGTCAGCTGATTATTCAAGAGATTAAGCGTTATCTGCCAAGAAAAGCCCATATGCTGTTAAGGCAGATGGACAATGTACTGATCAGCGGCTGGATGGTAATGAATGAATCCCTGATGCGGATTGATAATACCCGCTCAATGCTGCGGAAATGGAGTGGCCTTGCTATGGGGCGTAGTGAGTGAGGCGGGGTTAAAGACCATGTAGGCGAAACCATGCTATTGGATCAGTTGGCGTTGGAATTAAATTTGATCCTGCTCTGATATCAAAACCGGCGGAATAGCTATGGAGATAGGGCATAATTCAGTTGAGAATAAGTCGATATGGGTTATCATGTGAAGATAACATGTCGTGAGTATCAGGTGCTTTAAAAAATATATGAATGATACGGATTATGGGCTGGAAACTCTGTTAGCACTTAATGGCGAAGTGTTTCCTATGGATAATGGTTATTGGACTAAATTTGAAGCTCGATCTGTGACCGTTACCCAGCATATCCCCTATGGAATCAGTTACTCACTGACGTTACATGATCGGTCCAATGTTAGGATTTTTGGCATTGATAACGCTCATGGTTTTAAACCCAAAAAGAAAAAGTTCGGGGCTAGGATTGTGACTTGGGATCACAAGCATAAAGAAAACCGTGTGTTGAATTACGAATTTGAAACCCCTGGACAGTTACTGGAAGACTTCTGGAAAGAAGTAGAGCTTATTCTCAAAGAGGTGTAATCATGAGAGCTAAGGTTCTGACGATTGGTGTTATGTCCCGGCAAGACTATATGAAACGAACAATTGCCATTGCAAAAGGTGAATACAAGCCGAGAAAGAGCGAGCCAAAAGTCTGGTTCGAATCGGTTCAGTCTATGGCGCAAGTGCTAAGCAGTGAGAATCAGGAACTGTTGCGCCTTATTGCGGAACATAAGCCGCGCTCTTTGACAGAGCTGGAACAGATTTCCAGTCGTAAAAAAAGTAACTTGTCTCGTACCTTGAAAAACCTTGAAAAGTACAAAATTGTTGAACTGCGTAAAGGTTCTAACGGAGCAGTGGAACCAAAAGTAAAGGCGACAGATTTTAAGATTGAGTTTGGCCTACACTATAGCCATCACGATCATTCCACCGCGATGGCGGTTTAATCAATCTGCGAACTCGGAGAGGCTAAATATGAAATACGCAGGTTATACGACTTCTCCTCCGCAAGAGGCTAAAAGAGTCAGTGCGAAGGAGATGATCGAATCTGAAGAAAAGCGTCGCAAAGAGCGTCGTATAGCCAAAACGCCAGAGGGCTCTGTCCGAAGAAAGCGTATTATCAGACAGGTTGCTACTGCTTAAGCTCCCGCTAAAAAATTCCGAAAGGTGGTCAAATTGACCGCCTTTTTTTATGTCTGAAATTCCTTCAAATCTTGTTTACCCAATCCCTTAGGAATCTCCATGAAAAACTTCCCCCATCTATCCGCGCGGCTGCTTAACCTGCCCCTGCTGGTAGAGTCTGGCTATGCGCGGGTGTTTTTTAGTGCCTTGGCTGGTCGGCTGGGTGTGAGGGTCGTGAGTCAATAGTGGGCTGTATGTGGGAAATAATAGTGAGTAAATAGTGAGTTCGAAAAGGCAAAAAAAAACAGCAACCCGTAAGTTGCTGTTTTTTTTAAGAACTTGGTAGACGTGATCGGATTCGAACCAACGACCCCCACCATGTCAAGGTGGTGCTCTAACCAGCTGAGCTACACGTCTTCTCTATGGCTGCGTATTTTACCCATAAGGCTCTGTTATGCAACACTTTTTTAAATTAAATGTGCAAAAAGTGCTTAATCCCAATTTTTAAGAGTGACAATACGGTTTCGACCACCTTCTTTGGCTTCGTATAGCGCTTCATCGCCTTTTTGGTAGCTGGTTTCGATATCGGCACTGTTTTTTGAAATAAATAGTCCGAATGATGCGGTAACCACTTTAGCAGCAGCGTTATATTCGTGAACAATACCTAGGGCTTCTACCGCTTGGCGCATATCCTCTGCACACTGTATGGCGTTGTCTACGTTTTCTGCTTGGTATAGTAGGGCAAACTCTTCACCACCTAGACGATAAGCTAGGGCGTCATGCTCTTTGGCGGTTGTTTTCATGGTTTGGCCAATGCCGATTAATACGTCATCGCCTGCTTGGTGGCCATAGTTATCGTTATATTGTTTAAATTTATCGACATCAAAAATTTGGAAGACCAGTAGCTTGTTATCCTCAAAGGCTTTTGTTGCCAGGATGTCAAACTGTTGGCCGAAGTGACGGCGATTATAAAGCCCGGTCATTGGGTCTGTTACGGATAGCTCTTCTACATGCTTTTTATCCGTAATATCTTGTCGTACGGCGGTGTAGCCTACGATTTGCCCTTCTTGGTCAAACTGAGGGTCAATATTGACATCGACCCAGTAGTATCCACCATCTTTTTTGGCATTTTTAACTTCACCGCGCCACACTTTACCACTGCTGATCGTTTGCCATAAATCGTCGTAGATAGAGGCGGGCATATCAGGGTGGCGGACAATACTGTGTTTATTACCTATCAATTCTTCGCGGCTATAGCCTGAAATATCACAGAACGCTTGGCTAACAGAGCGAATGATACCGTTTTCGTCGGTTTGTGAGCTAATAACATATTGATCAATGGTATCTGTATAGCGATCAATTTCTTTAAAGCGTTCTCGGCTACTGACCAAGGTTACAATACGGCTGATGAACTCTTCGCGGGAGAAGGGTTTTACTAAGAAGTCATTAACCCCTGTTTTTAAAAAGATGGCACCTAATTGAGGGTCTCGATGGGCGGTGACGGCAATAATAGGGAGTTCAAGAGCATCTCTGCTCCGTCGAATTTCACGGACAAGTTCCTGTCCGTTCATTTCTGGCATTTCGTAATCGGTCACAACCAATGAGATTTCTGGATGCTTTTGCATTAACTCTAATGCTTCTGCTCCAGAATGGGCGGTATGAATTGTAAACATCAATGGCTGAAGCAGGGCGCCTATAGAGGCGAGACTAGCTAAAGAATCATCAACAATAAGAACCTGCATTTGGTGGGTGATCAATAACAGTTCAGCTAAACGTACCGCATAAAAAAGATCGCTAATGCCACTTTTGACAACATAGTCGACGATGGGTAAGGCAGATATTTTTTGTTGCATGGCTTCATTCATTGAACCTGTCAATGGAATGGCTGGTACAGCTTTACCAACAACAGCATGCACGATTTCTCCTTGATCTGCATCCGGCAAAACAAGGTCTGTGATTGCAACAAAAAAGTCATGCTCTTGAAGCAGCTTTATTGCATCTTCATAGCAAGCTGCATGATAAACATCATAATAGTTGTTTTCAGCAAGCTGCCGCTGTATTGCTTTGGCAAACAGGGTGCTGTCTTCTACTAGAAGTAATTTTTTCATAAATCCGCTGTGCTAGTTGTCGGAAACCGAATGCATTCTACGGGATTCTATTAACAGAATGCAGTGAAATCTGTCCTTTTGTGACTAAAATCAAATAGTTCAGTCAAACAGGAATGGCTCTCTTTGATTTATAGATGAAAGATCAAGAAATGTCACAATAAATTGCCGAAAATATAATAGCTTAGGTGATTTGTTTAGCGAACTAAGCATTATGATGCTATCTGAACACGGATTTTACAGTATAATGTTCGACCACAATACTTATAAACAGACCTTTTAGCTTTAAGAGAGCCTATGACAAGTCAGGAAATTATCGATACTGCTCAGGCTGTTAATGCCGAAACCGCACCTAAATTCAAAGTGTATACTGCTCGCCATTTGGAAAAAATTGAGCAATTAAACCTTCTGCCTGAAGCCATTAGAGATGAAATGGAAATCGTGGCGGAGGTATTACCATTCAGAGTGAATCAGTACGTAATTGATGAGCTGATTGATTGGACTAATCCTGTTGCTGATCCAATATTTCAGCTGACCTTTCCTCAGAGAGGAATGCTGAAGCCGGAACATTTTGATCAGGTTAAACAGGCGAAAGATTCTGGTGATAAAGAGCTGTTGAAGCAAACTGTATCTGATGTACGTGAGGCATTAAACCCTCATCCAGCAGGTCAGCTTGAGCATAATATTCCAAAAGTTAATGGTGAGCCGGTTCAAGGCATTCAGCACAAATATAACGAAACAGTGCTGTTTTTCCCTAGTTCAGGCCAGGTCTGTCACAGTTACTGTACTTTTTGCTTCCGTTGGGCACAGTTTGTCGGTGATAGCTCGCTGAAAATTGCGGCTAAAGAGTCAGGTCAGCTTCAGGATTATCTACGTGAGCACCCGGAAGTCACTGATGTACTGATCACCGGTGGTGATCCTATGGTGATGAAGACTAAAAACCTGCGAGCTTATCTGGAGCCACTGCTGACGCCAGAGTTTGATCATATTCGTACGATCCGGATTGGTTCTAAGGCGTTAACCTTCTGGCCATACCGCTTTGTAACGGATCCAGATGCCGATGATTTGATGGAACTGTTCAGTGATGTGATTGCTGCGGGCAAAAACTTGGCGTTTATGGCGCATTATAATCACTGGCGTGAAATGGAAACAGATATTCACCGCCAAGCCGTGAAACGGATTCGTGCCACGGGTGCGCAAATTCGCAGTCAGGGACCTTTGCTGAACCATATTAATACTGAGGCTGATGATTGGGCCAAGATGTGGCAGGCGCAAGTTGATATGGGGATTCAGCCATATTATATGTTTGTTGAGCGTGATACTGGCGCTCAGCACTACTTTGAAGTGCCTCTGGCTCAAGCCTGGAATACTTACCGTGATGCGATGAAGCAAGTGAGTGGTATTGCTCGTACAGCTCGTGGTCCATCCATGAGTGCTATGCCGGGTAAGGTTGAGATTCAAGGTGTAGCTGAGATTCGTGGCGAGAAGGTGTTTGTATTACGCTTTATTCAGGGTCGTAATCCTGATTGGGTACAGCGTCCATTTTTTGCTCAGTATGATGAAAAGGCAACTTGGTTGCATCATCTGAAACCTGCTTTTGGTGAGGAAAAGTTCTTCTTTGAAGAATAAATACTTTGCTGACTAAGTAATTGAAAGCCTGATGTCATTCTTTCTATAAGGTGACATCAGGCTTTTTTGTTTCAATGTTAAAGATAGTTGAGATAAAAGACTGGATTTACCCGTTTAAATAATTTCAGATTATGAAAAGCAGTGAAATCAGTAATGAAGCTTATTGCTTTTTAATAACCAGGCTACCAATCGAATATCCCGCTCCAAAAGAACAGATAACGCCGTAATCCCCTGATTGTAGGTCTTTATGGTGCAGGTTAAATGCAATTAATGAACCTGCTGAGGCGGTATTGGCGTATTGATCAAGTACGATGGGCGCCTCTTTATCGGATGGCAATCGTCCGAGCAGTTTCTTACCGATCAGTGTATTCATATTGATATTGGCTTGGTGCAACCACCAGCGACCTATCTGTTCATTTGTTAGCCCTACTGTTTCTACATGTTTGCTGATGTGTTCAGCGGCCATTGGGCAGACTTCTTTAAAGACTTTGCGACCATTCTGATGAAAGAGTTTATCGGTTGCGTAAGGATCGCTATCAGTGACGTGGGATAGATAACCAAAATTAGAGCGAATATTACTGGAATATTGAGTCTGAGCCTTGATGCCTAATATTTCATAGCTATGCTCTGATTGGCACGTTTCTGCGCTTTCGATAATGGTGGCTGTTGCAACATCACCAAAAATAAAATGGCTGTCCCTGTCTTTATAGTTTACTTGTGCAGATGTTAACTCTGGATTGATCACCAGGACCGCTTTGGCTGTGCCTGCTGCTACCATTTCATAGGCGCGGTGTAGAGCGAATGTGGCGGCGGAGCAGGCTACCAGCATATCAAAAGCAAAGCCTTCAATATCTAATGCTGCTTGGACTTCAATGGCGATAGCGGGATAGGCGCGTTGGGTGTAGGCACAAGAGACAATAACGGCATCAATGTCATTTGGGCTTTTCTTCGCTTCAGTCAGGGCTTTTTTTGCCGCAGCTAAGGCCATCTCAGCCTGATGGGATAACTCGTCATCATTGCGCTCTGATAGCTTTGGGCGCATTCGATTAGTATCTAAAACACCTTCTTTTGTATAGGCAAATCGAGACTTAATACCAGAGGCCTTTTCGATAAACGCGGCGCTGGAATAAGGTTTAGCATCGATATTCCCAGCTTCGATTTCAGAGGCGTTTTCTTGGTTAAACTTTTCAGCATAACCATTATAACTGTCGACCAGCTCTTCATTGCTGATCGTATGCTCAGGGGTCCACAGACCGGCACCGCTAATTACTACTTTCTGATTTGTCATTTGTTTCCCCTGAATTTACATAACTGTTAAGTCAAACGTTTGATTTTGCCTGAAGTGGAGTAAAAGATCTATTTTGGTGGTCGGTTTAGCGGGCGATAGATAATTAAAATAATAGAGGACATTGATAGAGATAGCCTGACAGGCTTATGAGAGCCTGTCAGGTTCGTTCTTATTGATTTTTATCGTCTTGCTTACCTTCTGGGCCTGTTCTATGGCGGGCCGGTTCCAGTAAATCATGACCTTTTGAGCGTCGTAACATCTTCAATTCATGGTGTAAGGCTGTTTTTGCAATCATATTTGCGGTAACTGGTGCTGTAATGAGCAAAAACAAAGTGATTAACCATTCATTGATGGAGATCGTACCGTGCTTAACGCTGAATAAAATACAGGAAGAAAGCAATATACCTGCAATACCCAGAGTGGTTGCTTTGGTTGGAGCATGTAGTCTGGTGTATATATCCGGTAGGCGGACTAAGCCCACTGAACCGATAAACATAAAGAGGCCGCCGACGAATAATATGCAGGCAACTATAATTTCAATCCAAGAATCCATATCAGTACCTATTCAATAATGTCGCCACGTAAAAGATATTTACACAGTGCAGATGTACTCACGAAACCCAGCATGGCGATCATAAGCGCTGCTTCGAAATAGAGGGAGGTACCTTCGCGGATACCATAAAGTACGATTAACGCAATACTGTTAATGTACATGGTATCCAGTGCCAAAATTCTATCTTGTACCGTTGGGCCAATAATCAAGCGCCATAGATTGATAAAGAGTGCGGCGCAAATCAGAACGGCTACTGCAGTGATGGACCAATCTAACATCCTAGAATCTCCTTCAGTGGCGCCTCATAACGTTGCTTTACCTCATCAATAAGCGCTTGTTCGCTATCCATATCGAGAGCGTGCACGTAGAGCCAGAGTTTATCTTCTGACACTTCAGCACTCACGGTGCCTGGTGTCAGAGATATCGTGCTGGCAAATAGCGTGATACCAAGATCTGACTGGATATCCAATGGAACGGCCACCATACCTGGTTTTAGCTTTTCCATCGGGCTAAGTACTTTCATGGCGACTTCAAAATTGGCTACAAAAATATCCCACAATACAAGGAAGAAATAGCGTACAGCGAGTCCAGGTTTTTTTATTGAGGGTTGTTCGGTAGCAAGCCCTGCTACTAGAAGGGGGATACCTATGGCAAGAAAGCTACCAAGCACAATGTGACCAAAGGCAAAGGTGTCGTTTAGTAATAGCCAAACTACAAAAAGGAGTAGGCTATGAATGGGCATCGGGAAAAAACGAGATCTCTGAAAAATACTCATAAGCGGCCTCCCTGATCTTGAGATAATGGAAGTAAAGCATTAACCGATTGGCTGAAATCAAATAATTGAGCGGCGGCTTGAGATGTAATTTCAGTAACCTGAGCACCAAAAATAACAAGAAGAGGGGATGCTGTTAGCAGTAATGCAATACCCATCAGTTCAAATGGATGAATTCTCTCTTCTTCACCGGAGGCTGAGGTTGTACGCCAAAAAATAGTCGTGCCCGCACGGGAAAGTGCCACAAGAGATACTAAACCACTCATTAGAATAAGAGGCCAGATCCACATTTTATCAGCAGTACTTTCTGCCGCTTGCATGATAAGCACTTTGCCAACAAAGCCAGAAAGTGGTGGCATACCGATAACGGCTAATGCGCATATAATAAAAGCGATGCCTAATATCTTGGGTTGTACGACAGCCCGAGATTTTACGAAGCGATCTTCAGCCTTACCCCGTTGCCTTGCTATAACATCGGCTAACAAGAACATAGCCCCCGTGATTAGGGTGCTGTGCAGTATATAATAGAGCGCTGCTCCTGTAGCGAGTTCTGATTGTAAAGCTGCTGCTATTAATAGAGTGCCTGCTGAGACAACTACCATATTTGCCGTTAATAGTTTTAAACCGGGACTGGCTAAAACACCAATAGTACCTATAGCTAGCGTCAAAAGGCCAAGAGGCCATAACCAAGGTGTGGCGATATTAGCAAGTTCACCAGATTCAGGGCCAAAAATCAGAGTATGTATTCGCAGAATACTGTAGACCCCAACTTTGGTCATAATGGCAAAAAGAGCGGCAACGGGTGCACTGGCTGATGAGTAAGTGCGAGGCAACCAGAAGTGAAGAGGCAACAACGCGGCTTTTAGGCCAAAAACAAGCAGTAATAATAAACCACCTGCTTTCGCCAATATGGCTTCACCGCCTTCGAGTTCACGTATGCGTAACGCCATATCAGCGATATTCAGTGATCCCAAGGTGCCATATAAAATACCTAGGCCAAACAGAAATAGGCTAGAGCCAATTAAGTTTAGAATGACATAGTGTACTGCGGACTGGGTTTTTTGTTTACCGCCACCGTGTATTAGCAAGGCATAAGAGGCAATCAGTAATACTTCAAAGAAGACAAATAGGTTGAAAATATCGCCGGTTAAGAAAGCACCATTAATCCCCATTATCTGGAACATAAATAATGGATGGAAGTATTCACCTTCTTTGTCGTGTCCTGCACAAGCGTAAAGTAGTGCTCCCATGAATAGTACGCTAGTGAGCAATACCATTAAGGTAGAAATACGATCGGCAATCAGTACTATGCCAAAAGGGGGCTGCCAATCACCCAGCACATACATTTGAGTGCCTTGTTGATCTGCTGTAAGCAGTAAGACAAAGGCGATAATCATTTGAAATGAAGCGGAGATAATCGCCAGTGAGCGCTGCTTAGCCATGGTGTTATGAAACGGTGGTAGCAGCAGTAAGGCACCGGTAAATAAAGGGAATAAAATCGGTAAAATCGGTAAATGCTGCATCATCACTTCCTTTGTTTTCTGTTACGCAAGCGTGCTTGGGCTTGAATATTGGGTAGACGACCATCCACATGATCATTACCCAGATCAGCACGGCTACGCATAGCCAGAATGACAACAAAAGCGGTCATTGCAAAACCGATTACAATCGCGGTCAGAACCAGAGCCTGAGGCAAGGGATCACCGTATTGTTCGGATTGTCCTAAGACAGCTGCCGCATTCATTTTTAAGCGGCCGCTGGCGAATAGGAATAAGTTAACAGCATAAGAAAGTAACGTTAACCCTACTACTACGGGGAAGGTTCTCCCCCGTAGAGCAAGAAAAACACCGCAGGCCGTAAGAAGGCCTACACAGAATGCGTATATCCCTTCCATATTAATCCTTCTCCGTAAGTACAGGTCGTTCGCTGGTCGTTAATTTACCTAGGTTCGCTAGAATCAGCATAGTGGCACCAATTACAGTCAGATAAACCCCAAGGTCAAACATCATGGCGCTGGCCAATTCGAATTCTCCCACTAAAGGTAAGTGGAAGTGGTCGAACCAAGAGGTCAAGAATGGACGGCCGAATACCCAACTGCCAAGGCCTGTCATAGCCGCAATAAAGATACCGCTACCAATTAATATTTGATAATCAATCTTCATTCTAGGTTTAACCCAGTCTACGCCATGGGCAACGTATTGCTGGATAATAGCTACCGCGGTAATCAATCCCGCAATAAAGCCGCCACCCGGCATGTTATGGCCTCTTAGGAATATATAGGCAGACACTAATAGTGCTAGCGGTAATAAGCTTTGAGATACGACCGCAAGAAGAAGTGGATGGCTATCAGGAGACCATGGACGACCATTTTCATCACTGGCAGGCATATACAAGCGCATACGAGCGATAAGCTTAAAGATACCCAGTGCAGCAATACCCAGTACGGTAATTTCACCTAGTGTGTCAAAGCCACGGAAGTCCACAAGAATAACGTTAACCACGTTAGTACCACCGCCGCCAGTCTTGCTATTGGCAAGGAAATAGGAGGAGATTGTATCTAAAGGGCGAGTCATCATGGCGTAACAGATAGTACCAATAACGCCGCCGAGCATTGCGGATAAACCAAGATCCCTGACAACACGTCGAGGAGATGATTCCTTCGGTGTCTGCTGAGGCAAAAAGAATAATGCCAGCATTAAGAGAATCACAGTAACGACTTCTACAGACAATTGGGTCAGTGCCAGATCAGGTGCAGAGAATCGGGCAAAGATCAGTGAAACAATCAGGCCTACAATGGACAGAGCCAGTAGTGCTGCCATCCGTTGCCTATGCCAAATAACGGTCGCAAGAGCACCTATAGTTAGTAATATTGCACCGGTAATCGATATGGCATCCAGAGGAAGTTCTGGTCTCAAACCTGCTGTGGCATTCAGATCTAATAGTGGACCGGCCATCATGGCAAAGGACATACTGAGCATCATATAACTATAACGCTGTAATGAACCATTCTCTGCCAGCTGGATGAATGTCTCTGCTTGTCTTTGCAGGCTTTGAATAATTCCTTCAAAGATCAATTTCGGATCGCTGTCTGGGAATTGCGACTGGAATTGAAACAGTTCTTTTCGGTTGTAATACACCACTAAACCACCGCCTAAAGCAAGGAAACTCATTAGTAGCGGGAAGTTTAAGCCATGCCAAATGGCTAGGCTGTATTCCGGTGGGGCTCCATGTAATGCTGCACTGGAAGCGGCATAAAGCAGATCACCAATGACAAAACTTGGGAAAATACCTACCAGTAAACAAAGTGCTACTAGGATTTCTACAGGGACCTTCATATAGCGTGGTGGTTCATGAGGTGTTTTAGGTAGGTTAATGGGTTCACCGTTAAAAAACACGTCATGGATAAAGCGGGTCGAATATGCAACCGAAAAGACACCGCCTAATGTAGCTAGAACAGGAATCATCCACGACAGAGAGCCCAAAGAATCCTGGTGAAGCGTTTCTGCGAAGAACATTTCTTTTGATAAGAAACCGTTCAACAGAGGAATACCAGCCATGGAAGAGGCTGCGACCATGGCTAATGTCGCTGTATGGGGCATGTACTTCCACAAACCATTGAGTTGCCGCATATCCCTAGAGCCAGATTCATGATCAATAATACCGGCAGCCATAAAGAGAGAGGCTTTAAAGGTCGCATGGTTAATGATATGGAATATAGCGGCAACTGCCGCTAACTCTGTATCCATACCCAATAACAGTGTTATTAATCCGAGGTGGCTAACGGTTGAATAGGCTAATAAGCCTTTCAGATCATGTTTAAATAATGCAGTGTAGGCCCCTAGCAACAATGTAGCTAAGCCCGTCAGACTCACAATCAGAAACCAAAGCTCCGTTCCTGAGAGTACCGGATAAAAGCGCACCATCAAAAAGATACCGGCTTTTACCATGGTGGCTGAGTGTAAGTATGCGCTGACTGGCGTTGGAGCTGCCATTGCATGGGGAAGCCAGAAGTGGAAAGGGAACTGAGCTGATTTAGTGAAGGCTCCAGCAAGAACTAATACCAAGATAGCAGGGTATAGTGCATGCTCCCGAATTAGGTCTCCGCTATTTAAAACATCATCAAGATTAAAGCTCCCGACGACATCGCCTATCAACAAGAGTCCTGCTAGCAGGGCTAAACCACCGGCTCCTGTAACCGTTAGCGCCATTCGAGCGCCTTTGCGGGCTTCTGATTTGTGCCCCCAGAAACTGATAAGCAAGAAGGAACTAATGCTGGTCAATTCCCAGAACATCCACATCTGAAGCAAGTTGTCTGACATGACAACGCCCAGCATGGCGAACATAAATAGAATTAAATAGCTGTAAAAACGGCCAATTGAGTCTTTAGCCGATAAATAATATCGAGCATAGAGTATGACCAGTAAGCCTATTCCTAGAATTAGGATAGCGAACAGCAGTGCTAGACCGTCAAGCCTAAATGCCAGCTCAAGGCCGATGACAGGTATCCAGTTGTACACAGTGCGTATTGTTTCACCTTCAAAAATACTAGGTGCGTGCTGTAGTACAAAAATTAATGCCAATGCGGGTAGACCTGCGGTTAAAAACGCGCAAGCGCTACGGCTGAGTCTGGACGTGTACAGAGGTACCAGCGTTCCCAGCAAGGGTAGCAAAGGGATCCAAATCAGGTTATTCAGCAAGGTAAACTCCTGTTATATCCATGTTGCCTTATTTATCAGTCTGTTAGTCGTTAGTTTTCATTTGTTTTAAGGAGGGGCGTTCGACCGCAATCTATTGATTACGTTCATATCTTTTGTTGTTTTTATAGCTAACCATTATAGCCATGCTTTATCGAAAGCTGGAAATAAAATATAGAAAAAACATGGATTCATTTTTTTCAATGAAAAAAATAACCAAAATATCGATGGATTATTCTGAGGTAGAGATTAGAGGATCATGCTTTTTCAATACAATGAGTAGTCACCAATAAAGGGGAAATATAGCGCTGTAATTTTTTTTGTCTAATATATATATTTAGAGATTGAAAGTGTTAGACCGCTATTACACACTCGAGCAAAGATATTTCGATATGCGGGAACTTACCAGCAGAAAATTAGGTGGTTTTTGTAGAGAAATGTTTGTTTGAGGGCTTAGCAGTAATCCCATTGTCGAAAATATTTACAACGGTTGGTGTTGCTGTTTTGGGTTGATGACAAAAGGATATTCGATTTGCTTAAGTTGTCTGCTATGCCATCAGGTAAGCATATATTTCTTCCATTAGTCGTGGGGGGGGTAATCTTTGTTATTGCTGTCTTGAGTTTTATGAAGCTACAAACGCAGTACCATGAGCGTTTGGCCATGGACTTTCAAAGTCGTTTAGGGTCTGTGCATCAATCCATTATCACTTGGTCTTTGAATAAGAAAGTCACTATCTCATCTTGGGCAAATCAGCCTGAATTAACACGTTTAGCCTTGCCGTTGATCAGGCATCAAGAGAAAATCGATGAAGAAGTCGCTCGGGCGGCCTTAGATCGCTTTTTACGTCCCGTCGTATCTGATCCTGAAATTTCAGCTTATTATTTAGTGGGTGCTGGTAACCAAGTTTTAGCCAGCAATAAAGTGGATCAAATTGGACAGGTTAGTGCTTTGGCATTTAATAAAAATGCTATCAATCGAGCGTGGCGCGGTGTACCGGTGCTTACAGCTCCACAATTTATTCATTCAGAAGGTAATCATAGCCAGCAGTTTGTTGTAGCAGGGATCAGAGGAGGAAAAAACTTACCCATTGCTTTGCTTGTGTTTGAAGTAATGCCGGATACTGTCTTTTTCAGTTTACTTGAAAAAGCGGCGTTTGGTGATACGGGGGAAAGTTATATCTTTGATGATGATGGCTTGTTGTTATCTCCAAGTCGCTTTAGTGATCAGAGGTTATATATTCGAGTCGCCTATGATAATAGCGATGCAAAGATTCAACCGTTGACACTATTGGCTCAGAGTGCTTTGGCCCATCATTCTGGGAGCCAGGTCAATAGCAGTTATATTGGATATAGTGGTTCTCATGTCATAGGTGCTTGGTTGTGGGATGATCAGTTAAAAATTGGTTTGGCTGTTGAGCAAGGTGCTGATGAAGGCTTACTTTTTTTAGATAATTTACAAATGATATTAATTATCTTCACCTGTACCGTCTTTTTACTTTGTTTTAGCTTCCTGTCATATGTCGTTTATCACTCAAATACCCGTGCAGCCGAAGAGTCTAGAGCCAGAAAAGAGCTTATAAAACAGCTAGAAGAACTTCATCAGGAAAAAACTACCGTAATAGCTGAAAAAGAGGCCCGCCATAGAGCAATTATTGATACTGCCTGGGATGCTATTTTTGCTGTTGATGATGAGGGGGTTATTCAATCACTGAATCCTTCTGTGGGGCGGATCTTTGGCCGAAGCTCACATGAATATCTAGGCAGTCCCTTGGCGGATATTTTAAGAATCAATGAGAAGGAGTATGGTTTTGATCGTGGTATTTTATCCCGACATCATGGTCAGTCCTTCGAGGCTATAGGTATAAGATATGATGGTTCTTATTTTCCTGTGGCGGTTTCCAGTAGTCGAACAACATCTAATCAAAACTCTTTTTACACTGTCGTGCTGAGAGATATTAGTAAACAGAAAAAAAATGAAGAGGATATCCGAGCTATTCGTCATCGTTTGGAGTTAAGTCAAGCTTTTGCGAGTATTGGTACTTGGGAGTGGTCATTAAAGACAGATAAGGTGGCTGCTACGGATATGGCAATGACATTATTGGGGATTAATGATGATGTAAGCCAAGTAACACTGTCTTTTTTCTTTAGCCATTTGGCAGAGGACGACATTATTTCCCTTCGTCAGGAAATTAATCAGGCTATTGCTGAGAACCGAGCGTTTAATCGCGAATGTCGATTGAAAAGTGAAGTGGCAGTCAGCTCTTCTTTGGGTAAGAAAAATGAGAGTCATGAGTGGCTTTTAATACAGGGTACACCCATTCTTGAAAATGAAGTAACTCAGAGAATAGTGGGGCATATCCAAAAAATTACTCATCAGAAGAAAAATGAAGCTGAGCTTGAGAATGCTCGTAATATGCTTTCTCTTGTACTGGATACGATTCCATCAGGGGTCTATTGGAAGGACAGTTCGTTACGAGTGGCTGGTATTAATTCTCAGTTTTCCCAAGATGTGGGGTTGGCTGCCGAAGATATCATCGGTAAAACAGACTTTGAGATTTATAATGATCCAGATCAAGCGGCTTTAATTGATTCTTCTGATCGTAATGTTTTTGAAACTTTACACCCTAAGTTAAGGGAACAGGCTTTCTATCGTATGAATGATGGACAGCGGCGGGATATAGAAATTAGTCGATTACCTATTAAAAATTCATCAAATAATCCTGTAGGCGTATTGGGTGTTTATTCAGATATTACTGAAAGGGTTGAGGCTCAAGAAAACCTATATCGTCACCACCGGTTACTCGCTTCAATATACAGCACTCAATTGAGGTATTTCTCTCATGCCAGTAAAACAGAGATCTTTAGTAGCTTGTTGGATGAAGTGCTATCCCTTACTGATAGTGAATATGGTTTTATCGGTCAATGTTGTTATACGCCTGAGCAGCAGATCTATTTGCGCACCTTTGCGATAACCGATATCTCTTGGGATAAGGAAATTCAAGCACTCTATCAGGAAAGGCTGGTGGATGGCTTTGAATTTTTTAATCTGGATACCTTGTTTGGACTAACATTAAAAACAGCTGAAACAGTCATTAGTAATGAGCCGGGAACTGACCCTAGAGCAGGAGGTTTGCCTAAAGGTCATCCTCCTTTGAAAGCCTATCTTGGAGTACCTTTAATGAAAGGGGATGAGATGGTTGGGATGATAGGTATTGCTAATAGAGAGGATGGCTATGATCGAGAGCTGGTCGATTTTTTGCGGCCGATGCTGACAACCTGTTCAAATCTTATTGTTGCTCTTAGATCCGATGAGGCTATTGAGTTTGCACAGCAGCAATTAATCAATGCTAAAACGGCGGCTGAAAAAGCCAGTCTTGCAAAAACTGAGTTTCTTTCTCGCATGAGTCATGAGCTTCGAACGCCTATGAATGCTATCTTGGGTTTTGCTAATTTATTAAAAGAAACAGTAAAAGATGATCTGGAATCTACAGAGTTTGCCCAAGAAATAGAGAAGGCAGGAAAGCACCTGATGTCTCTTATTAATGAGGTCTTGGATCTTGAGAGGATCGAGTCAGGGCGAATAGAGTTAGAAATAACCTCAGTTGATTTGGCTGACATTGTTGAAGAGTGTTGTACTGTTATAGAGCCAGTAGCACAAAGGTTTGGTATAAGTCTCATCAATGATGTTGATAAAACAATGAGCTATTATGCCAGGGCCGATGCTGTACGCTTGCGGCAGGTCTTACTTAATCTTATTTCAAATGGCATAAAATATAATAGTAAAAAAGGCTCGGTGACGATTAGTGTTATTCATGGCTCTGAGGGCTATAGCTTATCTGTGGCAGACACAGGAGTTGGTATAGCCTTTGAGGAACAGGAGCATTTATTTGAGTCATTTAATCGTTTGCATGCAGAGGGTAGCGATATTGAAGGTACAGGGATGGGGTTGGTTATTAGTAAGCGGTTAACTGAGCTTATGCATGGGCAGATGACTTTTGAAAGTGAGCAAGGGGTTGGTAGTAAATTTTATATTTCATTACCTTTTTCTGATGAATCATCCGTTAATTCTGGTAAAACCATCGGTTATCTGGAAGGTAAAGCGGCTAATGTTAAAAAAGTGTTATTTGCTACACATGAAACTTCTGTCGCTGAATGTTGTTCGGAGCTAGAACCTGAATTATTAGCGCAAGATGTTTATTTTGTTAGTACGGCAATGGGTTTCTTAGAGCAAGCATTGCAAAATGATTATCAGCTTCTCATTGTAGATGAGAAGATTAACGATATTCCTTTGAGTGAGTTGATTGAGTATCTGAGGGATGCTGCTGTTTTAGATAAAATAGAAATAATAGTTTTACTTGATTCAAATTGGTTAAAAGACTCTTTAGTGGAGCAGGGGATAAAGCTACACTTGCGAGGGAATAATGTCGGTAATTTAGTTTCTGATGCTCTAGGTGGTGCGGTATAAGCTAGGAGCTTCTGAATAAGTGTTTCTTCAGAGGTCTCCGGAGCTTTCTCTATGAAAGTTACTGGCTCCGGTATCCTGGTGGTAGCTTTTCCTGACTCGGTGCGGGAAAGCTCTCAAGGCTCTTTTTAGTTCGATTTGAAAGGGAGTCGTATGTCGACTCGCAAACCTGTTGCGCTTGCTTGCTTGTGATCTGTGATATTGAAAGCTTGTATCGTGCCTTGATTGATGCGAACCCCTTCCCTGGCAATGGCTAGCCCTATGCCAAAACTTCCTTCTCCTGGAGTTCGGGCGTTATCTAAACGAAAAAATGGGTCGAATAATTTATCCAATGCTTCTATATCAACCCCTGGTCCTTGATCGGTGATGCTGATGAGCCACTGTTTGGGGGATTGCTCTGTCAGGTATAGCGTCACTTGTACTGTTCCCTCTTTAGGTGAAAAGCGAATAGCATTACGGACGATATTTTCCAAAGACCGTTCCAGAGGCCGTTGACTGCCTTGTAGGTTGGCTGTCGAATGTTTCGTGGTAAGTAATAATTGTATCTTTTTCTGTTCAGCTTCAATGCTTAGGCGTTCAATCAGCTTTTGTATTAATTCAATAAGATCAAATTTTTCAAGATTCGGTTTGTGATCTGGGCGTTGCCAGCGTTGTAGTGTCAGTAGTTCACCGACCAGATGATCTAGATTGTCGATTTCGTCATCGATACGATCAATCAAAGTATCTGTCTGTTGTGTTTTAGGATGCTTTAAGAGTGCGGTAGCGACTCTTATACGTGCCATGGGTGAGCGCAGCTCATGGGATACGTCTCTTAATAGCTGTTTCTGTTGCTCTAGCAATGAATGCACATTAGTACTAAGACTATTTAGCTCTTTTGCCAGTGAGCCTAGGGTGTCTTTCCGTTTGGCAACGGGGGTATTAATGCTGCCGGTAAAGTTGCCCTCATGCCAGGAGCGGATATCATGACTTAGCCGTTTAATAGGTTTGATGATATAGAGTGCTACTAATAGGCTGATAGCAATCATGACTAATAATACTGGCCAGAGAGGGAAGGGGCGCTTTTTCCCGTCAAGAAATCGAGGGTGGCGCTTGGGTTCAATCCAGAAGCGCAGTTTATCATGCTCGCTCGTTTGTATGATAAAGCTATTGTTTGGTTTCGTTCTAAAGGTGTGCCAGATTGAGGTTTCCTGTTTTCTACTGTGTCGCTGAGGTAGGTTTTCTTTGAATTGCGAGCTGAGTTGTGGCGTGTTTTTATCAAGTGAAATTCTAAAGGGAGAATGCCTATTATTAGTGTGTATCCAGCGCTTAAGGCCCTTTAGGCCTAAGTTTCTATAAACTTCTTGAGCAAGTTCTTGGTGCTGGTTTGCGATGGACTCTCCTCTTTGGTGATCAAAGGTGTTATCACGCCATAATATGCTTAAAAGGCTTACTACGATTAGGGCGGATAGGCAAATTAAGAAGATACGAAAGAATAATCGTAGCATTAGTTTATCTCGCTGGGTGTATACCGGTAGCCGATACCTCTAACGGTCTCTATTGCTGATGCAATAGGGGGAGGGAGTTTCTTGCGCAAGTTGCTGATATGCATATCTAAACTTCTATCATAGCTCGATAAAGGTTTGTCTAGTACTTCTAGTGAAAGTTCTTGTTTGCTAATCGTAGTATCTGGCTGGTTGAGTAGGTGATCGAGAAGGTCAAACTCAGTTGCAGTTAATTTAATTTCTTTATTGGTCAAAAGTACTCGTCGAGCTTGGTTGTCAACTTTAAACTCTCCTAGTCCATCTAATTGGAATAGGGTCTCATGGGTAGGCTTTTCGTCGGATGTATTATGACTACGTCTAAGAATGGCTTTTAATCGCGCAACAAGTTCACGGGGATTGCAAGGCTTGGGTAAATAGTCATCGGCTCCTAATTCTAGTCCTAGTATTCTGTCCATGTCATCTCCGCGAGCGGTAAGCATTAATATAGGGATGTCATTGGTTTTACGAACCTGTTGTAGAATATCCATGCCGCTAATATTGGGTAGCATGACATCTAGTACCATGACGTCATATTGGTGCTGTTGTAGATGGGTTAGAACCTGTGTGCCGTCATGTAAGCTGTTAGCGGAAAACTGTTCAATGGTCAAATACTCTGTGAGCAGTTCACAGAGAGTAGTATCGTCATCGACGATTAGTACTTTGTTCATTTTTTCTTCTCTTGGGGTGAGTCTCGTTATTTTAGCCGAATATAGGTTATTGTTACTCTCTTGGGCTGCTAATTTACAATAGATTTACATAACTTTTGCTGTTGTGATTGTATTATAAGGGTATCTTTTTTAGCATGTTCGCTAACATATTGTTGTTTAAGGTTTTTTGGTGAATAGTCGAGCTTATTTTATAAATTGGCTAGTCATGCTTATTGCAGTGGCTGGGGTTCTGATTGCGGCAGTATATCTTGAGTCGATTTTGACTAAGCAGCAGCATCAAGAGCATGAATTGGAAGTTCGTTCTCGTTTATCTGAGATAGGGGCTCGTTTAGAGAGTACGCTGAGCTCAAATATTGTCAGTGTACGTGGGTTGGCAGCATACTTAGCCGTTAACCCTGCTTTGAGCGATTCTGACTTTAAACAAATATCCCAGCTTTTCTTGCAGAACAACCCTTTGATTAACAATGTAGGGGTGTCTGATCAGCAGTACAATATGGTGCGCGTATATCCTGAAGAAAATAATAGGGCTATTTTAGGAGGGAATCTATTAGATATCCCGTCTCAGGCGGTATCGGCCCGAGAGGCAATGCAAAGTGGCAGGGTTCAATTTTCGGGCCCTGTCCAGTTGTTGCAAGGTGGTCAGGCTTTTATTGTTCGAATCCCAATTGTTAATCCAATTTCAAGTGATATTGCAGGCTTGTTGTCATTCCCTATCTCGCTAAATAGTTTATATGACCGTGTAGGTATTCTTCAGTTGTCCAGAGATTATCTAGTATCTATTCGTAGTACTTATGAGTTCTCTACTGGCCAAGTGTTTTTTGGTAAAGAAGCTGTTTTTGATCAAAAGCATGTGCTACAGGATGTGGATTTACCAAGCGCCCGTTGGCAGATTGCTGCTGTTCCTTTAAATCAGTTTCACGGGCCATTAATGGCCCGTATCTGGATTTATTGTCTTGCTGGTTTTCTTATTGTAATTATTTTGATTGTGCAGTGGCTGCGCTTTAAGGAGTTACGTTCACTGACTTTGATTGAAAAGCAGCAAATGATGTTGGATCAGGCGCAAAGGGTTGGACAGATTGGTAGTTGGTCTTGGCATATTCCTGTGAATGATATTTTCTGGTCAGATGAAGCCTATCGTTTGTTTGGTTTGGATAAATCTGATCCTTATCTTAAAGACAAGGGGTATTTAGATTTTGTCTATCAAGAAGATCTAGATACGGTTCGACAGCAAACTAAGCAAGCGATGAATCAGGGCGGCCGATACCAAATGGACTTTCGTATTGTTAGGCCCGATGGTGAGATGCGTTGGGTTCACAGTGAAGGTGTTGTTGATTTAACTGTTCTAAAAAAGCCTTTGAGAGTTTTTGGTACATTTCAGGATGTGACAGCAAGCAAGCGCATTGAAAGGCAGTTGATACAGAGTGAGTCAGAACTTAGGGCTGTTACCGATGCGGCCCAAAGCCTCATTATGATTATTCGGATTCATGATGGTTTGGTCCGTTTTTCAAATCCCTCGTCTCAACGTTTATTGGGTATCGATCCTGATAGCTTAGTGGGTTTGTCAATAGTTGACTTTTTTGTTCAGTCGGGGAGTTATTCAGACTTAGTGCAGAGTGCTGAGCAAAGTGATTATGTGCGTGATAGAAAGCTGACATTATATCGGGCTGATAATAATCACGAAGTTAGCTTTCTCTTGGGGGTGCAAAAGATTAACTATGAAGGTGATATTTGTTTTGTTGCTGATTTGGTAGATATCTCAAGTATGTTGGAGGCTCAAGCTGCGCTGGAGGATAGTGAAGAGCGTTTTCGCCTATTTGCAGAAAATGCGCCCGGGGTTTTTTGGCTTGCTAAGCCGGATTGGGCTGAGATAGATCTACTAAGCAAAGGGTATGAGCGAATTACTCATCATTCAAGTCAGGCTGTGTTGGATGGAGAAAACGATTTCTTTTCTTGTATTCATCCTGATGACAAGGACGAAGTCAGGCGGGTTTTTAGCGCTGTATCCTCTGAACCGGAGATTTTAAAGTATAGAATAGTACGCCCTGACGGTGGTATTCGTTGGATGCGTAGTATTAATTTTGCCACATATGATATTAATGGCAACCTCAGGAATATTGCCGGTATAGGAGAGGATATTACAGAGAGCCGCTTAAATGATCAGCGTCTGAAGTTGGCTGCATCTGTTTATGATAATACCGCTGAAGCCATTGTGGTAACAGACGCTCAAAATAAAATATTGTCTGTAAATCCGGCTTTCACTCGGATCACTGGTTATGGTTTGCCTGATGTAGAGGGGAAGAACCCAAGTGTATTGAGTTCAGGGCGTCAGACTAAACATTTTTATCAAGAAATGTGGTTGACTCTTAAGCAGTATGGTCGTTGGCAAGGTGAGGTATGGAATCGCCGCCTAGACGGTGAGCTATATGTAGAGTGGCTGTCGATAACAGCGCTGAAAGGTGATAGCGGTGATATAGAAAACTATGTTGCTGTGTTTACAGATATTACGGATCGAAAAGAAAAGGAAGAGTTAATTCAATATCAGGCTAATTATGATGCGCTAACGGGTATTCCCAATAGAGGGCTTTTTCATGATCGGCTTAAGCAGGCAATTGTATCGGTTGATCGCCAACGCACTCGCGGCGCGGTGATGTTTATAGATTTAGATCACTTTAAGGAAGTAAATGACACGCTTGGTCATGAGGCTGGCGATGATTTATTGAAAGAAGTGGCTAATCGTTTGCAGAAAGCAACAAGGGCAACGGATACTATCGCCCGTTTGGGGGGGGATGAATTTACTGTCATTATTCCGCACTTTAATCATATAGACGATATAGCGGGAGTTGCGATTAAGGTAATTGATAGTTTATCCAGAGTTTATAATTTAGGGCACAATAGCGCCCATATCTCTGCAAGTATTGGAATTACAGTATTTCCTGATGATGGCAGTGAAATCAAACGTATTTTGCAGAATGCGGATCAGGCTATGTATGCTGCCAAGTCTGCTGGGCGTCGTACTTATCGATACTTTACCTCAGAGATGCAGGCAGAGGCGGAAGAGCGACAAAATTTACAAAATGATATGCGCAATGCCATTAATAGGAGAGAGTTTACAGTATATTATCAGCCAATTGTTGATAGTAATGGAAGGTTGGTTAAATTTGAGGCGCTAGTGCGTTGGATACATCCTGATAAAGGCTTGATTCCTCCTGATCGCTTTATTCCTCTGGCTGAAGAGACAGGGTTGATTTTACCGTTAGGGTGGTGGGTCTTTCAGGAGGCGGTAACGCAACTGGCACTTTGGCAGAAAGATCATCCTCAGCTCTGTATGGCTGTTAATCTATCGTCTAAGCAAATTGCTACAGATGAGCGACATGTTGAAAATTTTATAACTATTCTGCAGGCTCTTGATGTGACGGCTAATAGTGTGACCATAGAGGTTACAGAATCTCTATTCTTAGACCCAACAGGGGATTCAGTGAAAAAACTGGAGCGATTAAGGGATCAAGGATTTAGAATTGCGATTGATGATTTCGGTACAGGCTATTCATCGCTAAGTTATTTAAAGAAGCTGCCGTTAAGTATCATTAAGATTGATAAAACCTTTGTTTCTGATTTGGATAAAGATAATGGTGATAGAGTTTTAGTAGATGCTATTCTATCAATTGCTGACAGTATGGCACTTGAGGTTGTGGCAGAAGGTGTTGAAACAGAGCAGCAAGCAGCGTATTTGAGAGATAAAGGGGCTAATATGCATCAGGGTTGGCTTTATAGTAAGCCTTTACCTGCAGATGATGCACATAGTTGGTTGTCAGAAAATCTAAATGTTTAATAAGTTACTTTGCGATCTGAGGAATACGGTATATGCTTAGAGTATATATCAGGAAAAATCCTGTAGATTCAAAGGATAAAATGAATTTTTAATTCAAATCTAATCTATTTGTTGTATTTTTCAGGTTTGGATTTTTTGTTAGATTTATCGCAGATCGAGTACTAAAGTCATAATATTTTAAGCTTGAATAGGGTACAGGAGTATTTAATGAGTCAAGTGAGGAGTCAGGGAGGTCAAATGCCCCCTATGATGGCTGTCTTATCAAGCTTGGTGGTCGCCGTTATAGTATGGGGAGGAGGCTATTTTTTAGCCCTCAATCATCATGTCAGCTTTATTCTTGCATTAATCGCTCTATTTATTACTTTGTTTGCTGTTAGTAATTCTCTTAAAAGTTCAGAGGATGGAGTTGACTTCTCCGAGTCGGCAGATGCATTGGCTCAGGATACCTCTGAAACGTTTAATGAATTTTCTATTAGTCTTGCTAGTGAGTTCAAAGAATCACGTGAAGAAATCCAGCAAGTTAAAGGTTTATTGGATGAGGCGATTAGTCAATTAATCTACAATTTCACCGAAGTACATGCCAAAACTCAGCAGCAGCAGGAATTGAGTAATAAAATCTCAAATCAGCTAGCTGGTGGGGAAAGTGTTGATTCGATTTTTTCTACCTTTATTCATGATACAACAGAGACTTTTGAAGTCTTTATGGATAACGCCGTTCAGGCCAGCAAGTTTGCAATGGGCTTAGTCGATATTATGGATGAGATGGCAGGAAAAATTGGTGGCATTGTAAAGTTGCTAGATGAAATTGACGATATTGCTGATCAAACCAATCTATTAGCTCTAAATGCAGCAATTGAAGCAGCAAGAGCGGGTGAGGCTGGGAGAGGTTTTGCTGTTGTTGCTGATGAAGTGCGAGCTCTATCTAAAAAGACAACCCATTTTAGTGATCAAATTCGTTCATTAATGTCTGATTTACACGCCTCATTCAATAGCGCTGATACCTCGATTCAACGTATTTCATCTGTGGATATGGGCTTTGCTAGTGAATCGAAAAAGCGTATAGAAGGGGTTATGTCTCGGTTAGAAGAGATAAACCACGAGTCAGGTTTGGCGTTGAGTTGTCAAAAAGAGTTGGCTGCTGAGGTTGATGAAAATATCAATCAGGCTACAACTGGTCTACAGTTTCAAGACATGACTACTCAGTTGTTGGATCATACTAAAACTCGTTTAGAGATGATCCATGAATTGATGGATGAGTTAGCTCATTTAACACGGGAAGACAGTGCCCACACTTCTCACGAGGTACTTGAGCATATTCGTCAACGATTGAAAGAAACCCGTGAAAAAATTGATAATATGAAACATTCACCAGTAGCACATGATGATATGGGTTCAGGTGATATTGAATTATTTTAACTGATTTTGGTTGGAGGAACTTATGGCCAAAAAAATTCTGACGGTAGATGACGCAGCCTCAATTCGTCAGATGGTGGCTTTCACTCTTAAGGGTGCGGGTTACGAGGTGGTAGAAGCCGTTGATGGGCAAGATGGATTGAATAAGGCTAAGACAGCTCAGTTTGATCTTGTACTGACCGATCAAAATATGCCTAAAATGGATGGTTTAACATTGATTAAATCACTCCGAGCTATACCTCAGTATCGCAGTACACCTATCTTAATGTTAACCACTGAATCTAGTGATGACATGAAGGCAAAAGGACGTGCTGCAAAAGCGACTGGATGGTTAGTGAAGCCATTTGACCCATCTAAATTGTTAGAAGTTGTTAAAAAAGTGGTGGGTTAATTCTGTTCCTTTTGTAAAGTGGATGCTTTGCCATGTC
Source organism: Oceanospirillum sp. (assembly GCA_047518265.1). Lineage (GTDB taxonomy): Bacteria > Pseudomonadota > Gammaproteobacteria > Pseudomonadales > Halomonadaceae > Oceanospirillum. The sequence goes on along the minus strand of JAKZRG010000053.1, from coordinate 4,207 downwards.
ATTTGATTTAAGCCAATTTAATCAGCTTTTCTTTGAGGAGACCGCCGAACATTTGGCGACAATGGAAAGTTTGATGCTCAATATGGATGTTCAGGCGCCGGATATGGATGACCTGAATGCCGTGTTCAGGGCCGCGCACTCCATTAAGGGCAATAGTGGTACTTTTGGCTTTCATGATATGACTGATGTGACTCATGAGCTGGAAACCCTGTTGGATCTTGTACGAAAAGGTGATGCTGACTTAACCGATGAAATGGTTGATGTCACGTTACAGGCAGGGGATGTACTCAAAGGATTGCTAGAGTCCCATCAAGAGGGTGGTGAAGCCGATTTAGAACCGTCTAAAGCAGTGATAGCGGAACTGGATGTTCAGCTTGCTAAAGCTAAGGGTGAGGATGCACCAAAAAGTGCCGTTGTAGATGAGGGTACTAGCAGCGTAATTGCATCAGAGGAAGAAGTCGATGCACCTTTAGGTAATACCTTAGGAGTAGATGAAACTAATATAAATCAATCTTTTATTATCAGGTTTCCTGACCCTGGTGATGATACCTCAATGCTTTTTGATTCACTTAAAGAGCTTGGTGAACTAACGATAATTGATTCTCCAGAATCTGGTGGTGATGATTGGTTGTTTTCATTACAAACGGAATCGCAGAAAAAAGATATTCGTGAGCTTGTTGAGTTTTTAGTCCCCCCTGAAGGCATATCAATTGATGAAGAATTGAATGCTGATGATGGAAGCTTTGGTTTTTTTGAGGATGTATCCAATATATCTGATACGTCAGATGATGATCTTGGTTATGGTTTCTTTGATGATATTGAACTGAAAGATGATAAGTCAGAAGACCCAGGTTATGGTTTCTTTGATGATCTGGACGAAGCTGTAACGGAGGAAGCTGTAACGGAGGAAGGTGTTGCTGCCGATGAGGATCTAGGCTACGGCTTTTTCGAAGATCTCGATAATCAAGCCCCATCTGATGAACCTACAGATGTAGTGGATGCTGAGGTTGTTGCGAGTTCTAGTGATAGTGCTCTAGATAAAATAAATACTTCAAATACTGTAAAAGACAAGGATGAAGGAGAAGTCCAAGCCGAGTTTGATGGTTATGGTTTTTTTGAACCTATTGTCGATAAATCCAGTGACGTAGAAAAACAGCCCGAAAAGAAAAAAGAAGTTACTGCTAGTCCCAAACCTAAATCTTTAGCAAAAAAATCCTCTCCGCCACCCGCTAAAGCAGCAGCGGTTGAGTCTTCAATACGGGTAAGTGTTGAAAAGGTTGATCAGTTGATCAATCAGGTGGGTGAGCTTGTTATTACTCAAGCTATGCTGACCCAGATGGCCTCTGAGGTAGATCCTATTTTGCATGAAAAGATGGCTAATGGTTTAGCTCAGTTAGAACGTAACACCAGAGACCTTCAAGATTCCGTCATGTCTATCCGTATGATGCCTATTAGTCTTGTTTTTAGTCGTTTTCCTCGAGTAGTTCGAGATCTAGCAGGGAAATTGAATAAAAAAGTTAAATTGGAAATGGTGGGTGAAAATACTGAACTTGATCGAAGCATGATTGAGAAGTTAACGGATCCACTAACTCATTTGATTCGTAATAGCTTGGATCACGGCATAGAAATGCCGGAAACCAGAATAGCGGCAGATAAAGACCCCACCGGAACCATTTTGCTTAGGGCATCTCATCAAGGCGGCAATATCGTGGTAGAGGTACAGGATGATGGCGGTGGTTTAAATCGCGATAGCATCCTGTCTAAAGCTGCTGAAAAAGGCTTGGCTGTATCTGATTCCATGCCTGATAGTGAGGTATGGCAGTTGATTTTTGCTCCTGGGTTTTCCACTGCTGCTGAAGTGACAGATGTTTCTGGTCGTGGTGTTGGCATGGATGTTGTTAAAAGAAATATAACATCCTTGGGTGGACGGCTAGAAATTGAATCGATAGAGGGCATAGGGACTCGAATCAGTATTCGTTTGCCACTCACTCTGGCAATCCTTGACGGTATGCAAGTTTCTCTGGGAGATGAAATTTATATTATCCCTTTGACCAGTATTATCGGTTCTATGCAAACAGAAATATCGGATATTAAGAGTGTTAGTGGCGAAGGGGCTGTTATTGCCATACGAGATGAATATTTACCAATACTCCGTCTCAGTGATTTGATGAATATGCCAGGCGAATTTACTGATTTTGAGCAAGGCATCATGATTATTTTAGAGACAGATGGTAAACGAGTGGCTCTATTCGTAGATGATATCGTTGGTCAATCTCAGGTTGTTATTAAAAGCTTGGAAGCTAATTATCGTAAAGTGGACGGCGTTTCGGGTGCAACTATATTAGGAACAGGTCGTGTAGCACTTATTTTGGATGTGGCAGAAATTATTGATATGCATAAACATCGTGTCAAAAAACATTTGAATAGTGCACTGGCGTAGGGGGGATGTATGACTGAACAGGTAGTCGAAGGCCAGGATAGTAGTAGTGAGTTTGGCCGTTTATTAGGCCAAGAGTATTTGACCTTTTCATTGGGTGATGAACACTACGCCGTTGATATTCTTAAAGTGCAGGAAATTAGAGGCTATGGCTCTGTTACTAAGATTGCCAATGCCCCGACTTTTATTAAAGGGGTCATAAACCTGCGAGGGGTTATTGTTCCTATTATTGATTTAAGAATTAAGTTTAATGTTGGTGAAGCTCATTACGATGAATTTACCATTGTGATTGTTCTAAATCTGGCTGATAGGGTGGTGGGCATGGTTGTTGATGGCGTTTCAGATGTTGTCAGCCTTGCCGGCGAGCAGATTAAAAATCCACCCGACTTTTCGGCCAATTTTGATTCTGAATATATCCTTGGCTTAGCCACTGTTGATGAGCAAATGCTGATTATCGTGGATATTGAAAAACTAATGTCTAGCGATGAAATGGCATTAGTTGATAAAAGCCGTATGCAAGCGGAATGAACAATAAGCACCTAAACAAAGACTTCTCTTCAGACAGCTACCATTTTCTCTGGTTGTTAATTCGAAGAATATCGGAATAGTTTGGTTTAGGTATGTAACACTTTTTCGAATAGAAGACGCAGGTTCAGTTGGAGAACGGGCAAATGAGTAATAAAACTTCAATTCGGTCAAAGTTGCTGAGTGTGGCCTTTTCGGCCGGTGCACTGACCGCAGCTGGCGCTCTTGTGACTGTACTAGGTCAGGGCGAGGATATTATCTATTGGGCACTGGCATTGGAAGCTGCAGCTTTGCTGGTTTTATTTACAGGTGCTCGTTCAGTGTTGGCTCAAATTGATCAGCCTGTGCATCAGTTGTTAGCTGTTGCTAAGCAAATGGCTGATGGAAAACAACCTGCTAATACTGATCCTGTTGTTGATAATGAAATTGGCTCAGTTATACGCATTTTGAGTGATGCTCAGGCAGAGCAGCAGAAAAAACGCCAAAAAGAGGCACGACAGTTTGATCAAATGACACGTATTAAGCGTGGTCTAGACGTTGTTAATACAAACGTTATGATTGCGGATGCTGAGCTAAACATTATTTATGTTAATGCTTCAATTCAGCGAATGCTGCGTGATCGTGAAGCTGAAATTCAAGCCAATATGCCTCAGTTTGAAGCGGGTAATCTTATTGGTAAGAATATCGATATCTTTCATCGTAATCCAAACTATCAGCGTAAATTGCTTTCAGGTCTTAGTAGTGCACATAAGGCTAAAATTAGTGTTGGCGATAATACATTTTCGCTAGTGGTTCATCCTATTTCTAATAATGGTGAGCGCCAGGGTTATATTGTTGAGTGGGAAGATTTAACCGATACACTTGCAGCCGAAGCGAAAGCAACCCAATTACAAGAAGATCAAAATCGATTACTAACAGAAACTCAACGTATTCGTAAAGGTCTTGATGTCGTCAATACCAATGTCATGTTGTCCGATGCTGATCTGAATATTATCTATGTAAATGATTCAATTCAGGTGATGCTGAAGCGGAATGAGGGTGAGATTCAAAAAGAGTTGCCTGATTTCAATGCCAGTGAATTATTAGGTCAGAATATTGATAGCTTTCATAAAAAGCCTGAAATGCAGCGTAAAATGTTGGGAGCTTTAACTCAAACTCATAATACGCGATTGGTTTTTGGTGATAGTACCTTTGCTCTAGAAGTAAATCCTATTGGAAGCCCAGAAAACCGCCAAGGCTTTGTTG
>JAKZRG010000052.1:0-11956 GCA_047518265.1 Oceanospirillum sp. | reverse complement strand
TGGTCTTTTAAAAAATAATCAATAACTTTATTTTTTTTCATTAATTTCTGGATTTTATCCTCTAATATGCTGGTCAAAGCAATGGCTGGAACCTGATGCTGATGAGCAATATCTAGTATCTCACCTTCTGTAGAATTTGGTAAAATTAACCCACCAATAACAGCTAGGTACTGCCCTTTATATTGTTCAAGTAAGTGCCTTGCTTCTAGGCAATTACCTGTTGCATCAACAATTAATTCTTTTACCTTGTAATTTAACGCTAATGTTAATGCGTTACGGAATGAAGGAGAATTATCGACAATCAGCAGCCGAGACCTGAAAGGCCTGCTCTTACAGTGCATATGCAGATCCTGATTTTTCAAGAGTTAATTATCAGTCTAATAGATATTTAGATTCCTATTGAGAAACATAGAGAAGTTTTGGTTTTGGTGCTCATTTCATCGAAGCATAAGCCTTTTCTGAGGTTCATCGCCAATCAAGTGGTATCGACCAGTTAAGTGCTTGGATATAAATGGCTTAGCCGTCGTCGGCAGAGCTTATCTTCTATCCAATAGCCGCTTAGAGTAAACCATAGCTATGACATGGGCTTATCGGTCACGGAAAAATATCCACCACTTTCATCATCTGTAACCATCACCCTCCGCTAATGCCCTTCCGATAGAGGAGGGCATTGTTCTGCTGACTCTAGAGAAAATGGACTTGAACTTGTTGTTCAGACCCTAGCTTATCCATATTTCCCTGCTCTAGCAGTAGTAAGGTGATGGAGCCGAGCCAGAGTATTTTCACATGCTTGTTAGCCGTTCCATACCTGACTAGTGAAAACGTTTATCTGGCCATAAATACGGGGTTGTTGAATATAAGGAATAGTGAGGTTTTGGAAGAGCAGGTTAGTAGGCATGCTAAATAAAGTCGGTAGTCCTTTACCGGATAATCCTTATAAAAGAATTTCCTGTGCTGTCAATGACTTCCTGTGTTTTTTCTGAAATTTTTCTGTTCATTTCTTGTGAGTGATGGAGAAATGCTATCTCGATGATCTGCAGTAGATCAATAAACCGTGCAGTAATTATTGCTGCGAATAGTTATTGATTCAGTGTTGTGATATAGGTGTGTTAATTTTATATCTTATGCACTAATAACAGGTAAGAAAGGAATGTAAATCACTGTACGTATCTCGTCTTGATTTTAGAGGGACGTGTTGCGGCATTAATCACCGAAACGGTTTATCAATGAAAAAGAAAATTACACCAATTAATCATGAACGGGTTCTTAAGGAAGGGGATTTTGTTGTCTCTAAGACCGACACTAAGGGACGTATTACCTACTGCAATGAGATTTTCCTTGAGCTATCCGGCTATCAGGAAGAAGAGTTGCTCGGTACACAGCATAATATTATTCGTCATCCCGATATGCCGCGGGGTGTGTTCCATTTTTTATGGGTGACGATTAAGCAGGGGAATGAGTGTTTTGCCTATGTTAAGAATATGGCGAAAGATGGTAGCTATTATTGGGTTTTTGCTAATATAACCCCTGATTTTGACAGTAACGGTCAGATTAGTGGTTATTTTTCTGTACGGCGTCACCCGAAGCCTGAAGCTGTTGCTCTGATGTCCGGTATTTATAAAGCGATGTTAGAAGAAGAGCAGAGAGTTGGCCCTCGTGATGCCATTGATGCTTCATTAGCGCTGTTAACGAACAAGCTTGCGGAATTGGATGTAAGTTATGAAGAATTTATCTTATCTATCTAAGGCTGTTTTTGTTGTTGTCTTTTTAAATATTTTACTCGGTATTGCAGGCATTGTGGGTGTTGCCTTCCATGGTTGGAATCCTGAAGATTGGGGCTGGTTTTTTCTTTTGATGGGATTTGGCATCGGCAGTAGCCTACTTTATCTGCACAGCATTAAGCAGGCTTTAAGCCCCTTAGAGCAGATTATGAGAATTGCTCAGGAGGTCAGTGACGGTAAGCTCGATTCTAGGATTACGCATATTCAGCGAGACGATGATTTAGGTCGGGTATGTTGGAATTTCAATAATATGCTGGATCAGTTGGAAGCTTGTTTTCGAGAGCAGGCCACATCATTAAAGTTTGCCAGTAAAGGCCAGTTTTATCGTCGAATGCAAACCTCTGGTTTACACGGTATTTATAAGGATGCCTTGGATAAAGGTAATCAATCTTTAGATGCGTTGCTGGTGAATAGCAAACAAGAAAAACGTAATAACTTGCTGTCCCGTTTAGGCAGTCTTAATGTTGAAAATCTACTGAAAAATATGACAACCAGTCAAAAGGATATGCTGGGTATTGTTGCTGCGACAGAAGAATTAGAGCAGTTATCATCAAGTAATGCTCAGGCAGCAGAAGATAGTATTACGGCTTTGGTGGAGATGAAGAGTAACTTTGAGCAGCTGGTCGAGAAAATAGATCAAACGGTTCAGGCTATCGAAGGTGTTAGCACCCATCAGGAGAAAATATCGGCATCGGTTACCTTGATCACTAATATTGCGGATCAAACGAATCTTTTAGCCTTGAATGCTGCCATTGAAGCCGCTAGAGCCGGTGAACATGGTCGTGGCTTTTCTATTGTGGCTGATGAGGTTCGGGGGCTGGCGGAAAGCTCGAAAAAGGCTTCTGCTGATATCGCTGAAGTGATGAGCGCTTTGCAGAACGATTCAGCCTCTATGCTCAGTAATGCCGCTGCGATTAAAGCGCTGTCTACTGCCTCTCAAGATACGCTGGTTCATGTTGAATCTCGTTTTGGTGATGTTGCCACTGCCTCTGAAAATGCTTTGGGCAGTATTAGCTATATTCATGATGTCAGTTTTGCATCCTTAGCTAAGCTGGATCATTTTATTTATAAGCAAAATGGCTATACATCGGTCAATTTAGGGCTGGATTCGGCAAATGCTAAAGCCGCGCAGGTGGATCAATACAGTTGTCGTTTAGGTCAGTGGATTGATACCGATGATTCGAAAAATAACTTTGGTCATTTAAACGCTTACAATGCTGTTAGTACGCCTCATCATCAGGTACATGACAATATGCAGTTGGCGCTGGCTGCTTTACAAGAGGATTGGGAGCAGGACGACGGGGTTCAACAGAAACTGTTTAATGCTTTTGAGTCCGTTGAAAAAGCCAGTGATCAAGTGATTGATAGTCTTGATAATATGGTTATTGAGAAGCATGCGCACCGATGTTAATACCTGTATTACTGCCGGTGTTAATAAAGATTCTGGGCTCTATGTGAATGTCGAGGGAAAAAATAAAAGCGCTGAAAGTCGTGGCCTATTTAGCTTCAAATTCGACAGGAAAAGTAATGGTAAATAGAGTGCCTTGGTTAAGTTGGCTGGTGCAATGGATTTTGCCAGCCAAAATCTCAGTAACAAGGTTGTAGATAATATGCAGGCCCAGCCCCATACCCCCTGAGCCACGTCGGGTGGTGTAGAAGGGTTCGAATATCTTCTCGATTAAGTGTTCTTCAATGCCTTTACCGTTATCGGAAAATAAAATCTCAACGTGCTGGTTTTCTAACTTGGTGCTGATGTTGATAATGCCAGCCCCTTGCTGATGAAAAGCATGATCTAGTGTATTTGTAATCAGGTTGGTAATGATCTGGCCAATGGCTGATTCATAGGTATGGCAATCTATCTCTGGGCCAAATTGAGGTATCAGTACTACTTTTTGTTCCGTCAGCGTTGGGCCCAGCATAATGCATGCATTTTGGATGGTATGATTTATTCGTGTTTGACGTTTTTTCATGCTGCGTTGGTTAACGGCCACTTCTTTAAAATCACTGACGAGATTGCCGACTCGTTGCAGGTTTCGGGTGGTGAGGTCGCTACTCTCTTCAATAAGATCCAGAAACTGTTCCAGTTTAGATTGAGACAGGGCTTCAGCGCTTAGCAGAGATTTCAACTCTTTGATCTCTTGAGTGATTAGGGATGAGGCGGTAATACCAATGCCAATGGGGGTATTAATCTCATGGGCCACACCGGCGACCAAAGCCCCTAGGGCCGCCATTTTTTTAGATTCCACCAGTTGATCTTGGGTTTCTTCAAGCTTATGAAGAGAGTGATCCAGTCTGTCGTTAGTTTGCGCTAACTTATCCAGCGTTTCTTTGAGCTCTAGTGTCCGGCTCTGTACCTTTTCTTCTAGGGCTATGGTGGTCTGAAACAGGGAGAAATCACTGGAATCTGTATTGAGCCCGTGTTCTGCGCGATCCATAAGAACGTCAATAATTTTATTCAGTCTGATGATTTCATCAGACTGGGTGTAGGCTTCATTATTTGGCTTCATGATGTCTTCCGTGAATGATTTCCTATGGCAACGCCCATACAGGTTTGATTAACGTGTAGGCCATTAATCTGTTCGCCGTAGGTGCTAAATCCAATGCAGTTTTGTTCGGATAACATATAGGACACAGGGGCCAGTAAGCCTTTTTCTTCCAACTCTACCCGCCTTAAAATGCAGTCGAAGGTAAGCGTGACTTGGATATCCTCTAACTGATCTTTTATTTCCCTAAAGGAGTTTTGCAGGCTGCTGATAAGATCAACGCTGTAGCCGATTCGAATCACAATGCCGGTATCAATGGCGCAATAAAATACCAAGCTGCCATCAGGATTAACCTGTTGAATAGAGCGGACATATTCTGAGTCGCCGATAACAACAACGGCGGGGTGTGCTGCCAGTATCTCCGTCGTTAGGTATTGGCTGTTAGGTAAGCCTAAATGCCGGGCATACTCGTCAGCGGCAGGTAGGCCGTTTATTTCGGTAATGGTGCGCTGTTCAGGAATGGCATGGGTGACGACCATACGCTTATCCGAGGCTTTGATATTTTGAGACTTTAGTATTTCGAAGGCTTGATCCGTTGAGATTAAAATCAATACTGCCGAATTGCTAAACACTTGGCCCTTGTAGAGGACAAAGGATTTGTCGTATTGCAGGTCATCTCCCGCAGAGCCCCCAGCCAAGGGGATACCGGGAATGGCGTTGGCGAGCACTTGCGTCAAAGGCTCTTCGTGTTTAGACATGCCGTCCACGAGCAGAAGGCTAAAGCTCTTGTAATGATCTTTTAAGTTTTTATCCAGTTTGTTTTTATGCTGGCTATGGAGTTTTACAGTGGTGTCGTGCCATTTTTTTAGCTCAAGATCGCTAAGGTGTTGGTAAATATCCGCACTGATAGCGAATTGTTCACTAGAGAAGGAAGCCGCACTCATACTGTGCTGACTATAACCCTTGATGCCTATCTCACCGGCAGTGGTGCAACCAATAATTTTGCTATCTGGGAAATGTTTACTCAGGCTGCAGGTCAGAGTCTTAAAGCAATACCTTGCTGAAAAAAAGAGAATGATAAGGGCGGCATTGGTTTGCTCTATTTGTTCTTTTAGCTCATTAACGGCGATATTAATATCTGAGTTTGATGAAGAACCTATCTTAATCGCTTTTTCCATGCTGCCCTCTGTGCTTGTCATCCTAAATTGAGTTTAGTGAGTATTCGGCTCTTAAGTGATTTATATACGGCGACCTAGGATATTCTTTAGAAAATATCCACCTTGTCTCTGATTACGGGTTGGATAGCATCTCACTATTCTTTATTGAAGAGTATTGAATGGCGCTGGACGGTATCGCTGCATGATCATATATCGCTGCATGATCATAGGGGGTTAGCGGGAAGGATTTTATTAGACGTTGGTTCTGAAATGGTGAGTTTTATTGCGTATATGGCGATAGTCTTTAGAGGGATATCTCCATAGCGTTCAGAATGAATGCTCTATTTGGCGGTATAACTTGGATATTGGCTCTCGGGTCATGACTTCCAGCGGTGTTTCCGATAAGATGCTGGGTCTTTCCTTCTCTGCTGAAAACACGTTAATCCCAATGCTACGTACCGACTTTTCTTTTGATCTGCCCGATGAGCTGATCGCCCGATACCCTATGCCTGAGCGTACTGCCAGTCGTCTTTTACGATTGAAAGGTGCTGAAAATGAAATCAGTCATGGCCAATTTACCGATCTGCTCTCTCTGGTTGAACCCGGAGACCTGATGGTCTTTAACGATACCCGAGTGATTCCGGCGCGTTTGTTTGGTCAAAAAGAATCTGGCGGCAAAATTGAGATACTGTTAGAGCGTTTACAGGACAATAATACTGCCCTGGCCCATGTACGCTCCAATCGCTCCCCTAAAGCTGGTGCAATCCTAGTATTACAAGACGGTACACGGGTTGAGGTGCTAGGGCGTCAAGATGCGTTGTTTGAGCTGCAGTTTCCGTTAGACAGTAACCTATTAGATTTACTGGATGATATTGGTCATATGCCGCTACCGCCCTATATCGAGCGGGAAGATGAGCTGAGTGACCGAGAGCGTTATCAAACGGTTTACAGTCGTAATGCGGGTGCAGTTGCTGCGCCGACGGCAGGGCTGCACTTTGATGAGGCTTTACTACAGGCATTAGCGGATAAGGGCGTCGAAACCGCTTTTGTTACTCTGCATGTAGGTGCGGGTACCTTTCAACCGGTAAAAGCAGACAATATCTTTGAACATCATATGCACTCGGAATATATCCAGGTCAGTGATGAGGTGTGTCAACAGGTTAAAGCCGCTAAAGCTCGTGGTAAGCGTGTGATTGCCGTTGGTACGACGAGTGTACGTTGTTTGGAGACTGCCTCGGCTTCTGGTGAGATTGTTCCCATGGCCACAGACACCAATATTTTTATCTATCCAGGTTATCGCTTTAATGTGGTTAACGCCTTGGTGACCAATTTTCACCTGCCAGAGTCTACTTTAATGATGCTGGTCAGTGCGCTGGGTGGATATAAAAATATCATGCAAGCCTACAAGGAAGCGGTGGAGGAAAAATACCGTTTCTTTAGCTATGGTGATGCTATGTTTATTACGGAAAATCTTGAGCCGGATCTACCGCCGAGTGCGATGACGCTTAATGAAGGTGCCGTATCCCCTGAATAGAGTGTGATGCCTAATATCGAAACCGGTATTGGGTGTTTGAATAGACAATTTTGTATATATGAGAGGAATGGGCGGGTTTGCGAGGTGACATAGCGGATCGGCCAATATTCCTTTGGTTTTTATTTATTTGTTTCGATGATTACCTTAATGACTGTGCTCATAGGGTATGCCGAACGATTTTATGACTGGATTATATTATGTCTCGTGAATGTTTTATGAATTTTGATCTAAAGGCGACAGACGGTAAGGCCCGTCGTGGCCAGCTGAGTTTTCCCCGTGGAACCGTAGAAACCCCTGCTTTTATGCCAGTGGGTACTTACGGCACAGTAAAGGGAATGTTGCCGAGAGATATCGAAGAGATCGGTGCGGAAATTATTTTGGGTAATACCTTTCACTTGATGCTGCGTCCTGGCACCGAAGTGGTGAAGGAGCATGGTGATCTGCATGATTTTATTCAATGGAAAGGGCCTATTCTGACCGACTCCGGTGGTTTTCAGGTATTCAGTTTGGGTGCCATGCGTAAGATCACCGAAAAAGGGGTTGAGTTCCGTTCACCTGTTAACGGTGAGAAGGTCTTTATCGACCCTGAACGTTCTATGCAGGTGCAGCGTGAGCTGGGTTCTGACGTGGTAATGATCTTTGATGAGTGTACGCCGTATCCGGCCACTCACAAAGAAGCCAAAGATTCCATGGAGATGTCTTTGCGCTGGGCCAAGCGTTCTAAAGAAGCTCATGGTGATAACCCGTCCGCACTGTTTGGCATTATTCAGGGCGGTATGTTTGAAGATCTGCGTGAAGTGTCATTAAAAGGCCTGGCAGATATTGATTTTGATGGTTATGCCATTGGTGGTCTGTCGGTGGGTGAGCCAAAAGATGAGATGATCAAGGTATTGGATTATCTGCCTGCCATGATGCCGGAAGATCGTCCTCGTTATTTGATGGGTGTGGGTAAACCAGAAGATCTGGTGGAAGGTGTGCGCCGTGGTGTGGATATGTTCGACTGCGTGATGCCGACCCGTAATGCTCGTAATGGTCATCTGTTTACCACAGACGGCGTTGTTAAAATCCGTAATGCGGTACATCGTCATGATACTGCACCGCTGGATAAAGAGTGTGACTGCTATACCTGTCAGAACTTTAGTCGTAGTTATCTGCATCATCTGGATAAGTGTAAAGAGATGTTGGGTGCTCAGCTGAATACGATCCATAACCTTCGCTATTATCAGCGTCTGATGGCCGGTTTGCGTGCGGCTATCGAACAGGGTAAATTGGACGACTTTGTCAGCGACTTCTATGCCCGTCGTGGCCGTGAAGTGCCTGAATTAGCAGAATAATTCTTGTTATAGGTGCTGCTTTTCGAAGTGGCATCAATAATGCTGAATTAACCGGAACTTGTCCGGATAATTCGGGTCTTTGTCTATCGGGCGGTTGAATTTTCATAAACCGGCCGCATTAGGACTGTAAGATCTGGATTCGATCAGAAAAATTTAGAAAAATAACTTCATATTATTTAGAGGACTCATCAATGAGCTTTTTTATCTCTCCAGCACTGGCTGAAGGCGGCGCTGCTGCGGCAGGTGACCCAGGTGCTATGAGCCAGATTTTCCTGTTAGTGGGCTTTGTCGTAATCTTTTACTTCATGTTGTGGCGTCCACAAAGCAAGCGTGCAAAAGAGCATCGTGAGCTGGTTTCAGGTATGAGCAAAGGTGATGAAATCGTAATCGGTGGTGGCCTAGTGGGCCGCATCAATAAAGTTGGCGAAGAGTTTCTAGTAATTGAGATTGCTGAAGGCACTGAAGTTAGCGTACAGAAAAATGCGGTTGTAGCCGTCCTGCCTAAAGGCACGATTAAGTCTATTTAAGAGCGCAAGTCTATCTAAGCGCATCCGCAGACTGTCGGCCAAGGCCGACAGTCCTGATTTTGCCAGTGGATGTTGAAAGGAACGTAACGGCTCATGATCAATAAATATCCCTTCTGGAAATACCTTCTTATTCTTATGGTTGTGGCAATGGGCGTTATCTATGCGCTGCCAAACCTTTATCCAGATGACCCCGCCGTACAGCTCACCAGTCAGCGTGGTTCCATCCAAGTTACCGATAATGAAATGAAAAAAGTGACCAAGGCTCTGGATCGTGCAGGCATAGGTTACTTTGGTCAGAGCATTGAAAATAATAATGGTTTGATTCGCTTTAATAGCGATGAGGATCAGCTGAAAGCCAAAACGGTTATTCAGCAAGCGTTAGGTGAAAACTTTGTTGTTGCACTGAACTTGGCACCAACAACACCAGATTGGCTGGTTAATATAGGCGCAGGCCCAATGAAACTGGGTCTGGATCTGCGTGGTGGTGTGCACTTCCTGATGGAAGTGGATATGAAAGAAGCTATCTCTCAGCGTAATGAAGTTTATATCAGCGAAATCAAAACGCTATTAAGAACTGAGCGCCTGCGTTATCGCCGAATTACTCGTGATGAAGGCGTTCTTAGCATTCGTTTTAAAAACGAAGAGCTGAGAAGCAAGGCTAAGCAGCTGTTGCGTAATGAGTTTGCTGATTTTGTTCAAGCTGAGCGCGAGGCAGATGAAAGCTTCTATTTAGACCTGCAATTATCCGAAGTCGCCGTACGTAATATCGAAGATTATGCCGTTAAGCAAAACTTAACGACGCTGCGTAATCGTGTGAATGAGCTGGGTGTTTCTGAGCCTCTTGTTCAGCGTCAGGGTCGTAACCGTATTGTTATCGAATTACCAGGCGTACAAGATACAGCGGCTGCTAAGCGTATTCTGGGGGCCACGGCTAACTTGGAGTTTCGTTTAGAAGCAGGTTCGGATACCAATACCCTGGATACTGAAGAGTATGCCTTCCGTGATAATCCTAACCGTCAGGCAACCCTGGAACGGGATATTATTATCACAGGTAACAGTGTATCTAATGCACAGTCTTCCTTTGATGAAAACGGTCAGCCCCAGGTTAATATCGATCTGGACGGTCAAGGCGGTAAGCTAATGAACCGTGCGACACGTAATAATATCCGTCGTCGTATGGCGGTATTGTTTGTTGAGCACAAGGTGAAAACCCGCATTGTAGAAGAAGCGGGTGAAAAGGTTGAGACACGTATTCCATACGTTGAAAAACACATCATCTCTCTGGCGACCATTCAAAGTGCACTGGGTAATAGCTTCCGTATCACGGGTTTGGATGCACCGGGTGAATCTTCAGAGCTAGCTTTATTGCTGCGTGCGGGTTCTCTGGCAGCGCCTATCTACTTTGTGGAAGAGCGCACCATTGGTCCAAGCCTGGGTAAAGAGAATATCGAGCTGGGTGTCACCTCTGTTCAAATCGGTATGCTGCTGGTTGTGGCCTTTATGCTGATTTATTACCGTGTGTTTGGTGTGATTGCGAATTTAGCGCTGACCATTAACCTGATTCTGCTGGCTGCTCTGATGTCGATGATGTCAGCGACGTTAACCTTACCGGGTATTGCCGGTATCGTATTGACGTTGGGTATGGCAGTGGATGCAAACGTTTTGATCTTCTCCCGTATTAAAGAGGAGATGAACAACGGTATGTCACCACAGATGGCGATTCATTCCGGTTTTGAGCGTGCATTTGTCACCATCTTTGATGCCAATATCACCACCTTGTTAGTGGCTGTGATTCTATTTGCCGTAGGTACAGGGCCGGTGAAGGGTTTTGCGATCACATTGTCACTGGGTATTCTGACCTCGATGTTTACCGCGATCATGGTGACCCGTGCGTTAGTGAATGTAACTTATGGTGGCCGTCAGCTGAAGAAGCTGTCGATCTAGATGGATTGAATCATCTGTTTTGGTAGCGCCTGGGTGTCAGGCGTTATCGAAATTTGACGGAAGAATGCTTATGTCTCGTATCAATCGCTCCATCGATTTTATGGCCAAACGCAAAATCGCTGGACTGTTTTCTATTGTTTTACTGATTATTTCTCTAGGCTCTTTGGCTGTTAATCAGTTAAAGCTAGGCTTGGATTTTACCGGTGGTACCTTGGTTGAGGTGGCTTTTGAGCAGCCCCCTGCATTAGAGGTTTTACGTACGCAGCTAGAAACCTCAGGTTTTGAAGATGTCACTGTGCAGAACTTCGGCTCTGAACGTGATGTGCTGGTACGTTTAGCTCAAGGCTTTTCCCCAACGGTGGGTGACGAAGTACTCGCTGCTATTAAGGCAAACTCTGGCTATAACGTTGAGTTAAAGCGGGCTGAGTTTGTAGGTGCTCAGGTCGGTGAGGAGTTGCGTGACCAGGGTGGTATGGGCATGTTGTTGGCGCTAGCGCTAGTGATGATTTATGTCGCGCTTCGCTTCCAGATTAAGTTCTCGGTAGCGGCAGTGGCGGCATTGGCCCACGACGTTATCATCTTGCTGGGTCTATTCTCACTCATGCAGTTTGATTTTGATCTGACTGTACTGGCGGCTGTACTGGCGGTAATTGGTTACTCTCTGAACGATACCATCGTTGTATCGGATCGTATTCGTGAAAACTTCCGTCGTTTACGTACCGGTGATTCAATAGAGATTATCAATGTATCCTTGAACCAGACTCTGGGTCGTACTTTGATTACGTCTTTGACCACCTTGCTGGTATTGCTAGCGTTGTTTTTCTTTGGCGGCGAGCTGATTCATAACTTTGCTGTTGCATTGTTGGTAGGTGTGTTAGTGGGTACTTATTCATCGATTTATGTGGCAGGCAATGTACTGTTGGCGATGAATATTGATCGTGAAGATCTGATGGTGCCAGAGAAAGAAGGTGAAGTGATGGATGATCGCCCATAGAGGATGGTTGCTCTGTTTCTTTCTTTGAAAAAGGTCGGTTTATACCGGCCTTTTTTATTGCTTATTTATCTTGTTGATATTCAAGTTTTCTCCAGCCTCCAGCCTCCAGCCTCCAGCCTCCAGCCTCCAGCCTCCAGCCTCCAGCCTCCAGCCTCCAGCCTCCAGCCTCCAGCCTCCAGCCTCCAGCCTCCAGCCTCCAGCC
>JAKZRG010000051.1:0-36127 GCA_047518265.1 Oceanospirillum sp. | reverse complement strand
CTTCTGGGGTGCCTAGGTCGGCGGCGTCGATGCTGTTGGCATCTTTTAGCCAGCTGATATCCAGGGAGTCGCCTTTAGTTTTGCGGATATAGTCGCGGCTGAAGACTCGCCAGCGGCTGTGAGCTAGGTGGTCGTCGTTAGTTGCATCGGCATTATCGTTGGTGACCAATGCGTCTTCTGCGTTAAAGCTCCATTCCCCTTCTTTGCGTTCGCTTAGTGGTGCAGCATAAACCTCTTCAAAGGGTTTAAGGTGTTGAGTACCAAACGGGCTGCGTTTACCAAAGCTTGGCATATTGGTACGCAGGTCATACACCCAGGTATTTTCGGTGCAGTTTTCTTCTTGGCGTTTGTCTTTAGCGCTGCCTTTGGTAAAAAACAGCACGTTGGTTTTAACACCTGCGGCGTAGAAGATGCCCGTTGGTAGGCGCAGGATGGTATGCAGGTTACATTTGTGCATGAGATCCTGACGAATATCCGTGCCAACACCGGCTTCAAACAAAACATTATCGGGTAAAACAACCGCCGCACGGCCACCGGGTTTTAGGTTCCGGTAGATATGCTGTAAAAATGCCAGCTGTTTGTTGCTGGTGGTATACGTTAAGTCGTCACGGGTGATGGAGGCATCGCCGCCTTTACTGGTGCCAAAGGGTGGGTTGGCCAGAATAATATCGGCTTTAGGCAGCTTAGCACCCACTTGTCCCAGGGAGTTACCCAGATGCACTACACCTTCGTCGTCGCCTTCCATGCCGTGCAACAGGCAGTTCATTAGGGCTAAACGGCGGGTAGAAGGGACTAATTCAACACCGATAAAGGCATTGTTCTTTTGGAAACTTTGGGCTTTATCGTCTAAATCAAACAGATCATCGGTTTGTTCTTTGATATAGCCGTCCGCTGCGATCAAGAAGCCTGCAGTACCTGCGGCGGGATCTTGAATCACTTCCCCTGCTTGCGGGTTAATCACCCGTACCATGGAATCAATTAAGGCCCGAGGGGTAAAGTATTGACCCGCACCGGATTTGGTTTCGTTTGCGTTCTTTTCTAATAAGCCTTCGTACAGATCACCCAGGCCATCTTTTTGTGCGCTAAACCAGTCGATTAAATCCAGAGCGTTAATCAGTTGGGCCAAGTGACGCGGTTCACGCAGGCGGGTTTGTGCATCGGCGTAAATGGCTAGAATCAGTGGATCGGTCACCACTATTTTTTCAATAGTTTTCTCTGGATCGTTAGGATCAACTTCTCGGCGTTTGCCCGTGGAAAGTGCCAATAAGATATTTTTATAATCGTTGAGTAGATTTAGGCCGTCTTTGCCACTCAGATCACTCCAGCGACAGCCTACAGGCAGGGTATGTTTATTGAGTAAACCCGCTTCGGTATTCTCATGCACCATTTTGATAAACAGCAACAACACCAGCTCGGTCACATAGTCAGAATAGTTAATGCCATCGTCACGTAATACGTCACACAGATTCCACAGTTTTTGTACAATATCGTTGTTGCTCATGATGTTCCTGAATGACTTAATGTATCGTTGTTAAAATTCGGACTACCGCGCGCTATAGACTTCCCCGAAGGCGCGGTGATTTTATACTAATGCACGGTGATGTCGATGCAATCCACACCAGCATTTAACGTTCTGTTAATACCATTCCCGATAAGTTGTTAGTAAGAACAACCTCCGCACATACCCAAAGTGATAAGGTTTTTACTTACTTTTCATCTATAAGGAATTATCGGGATTGGTATAAATTGCCAAAATAGGCCCATATTTTAATTTGGCCGTAACAGAGTATTCGCGGATGCGCCTTTGGCTTATCCACGCTACGTGTATCGGTTGTTCTGTAAAAAAGCGTATGTTCTAGCGCTAACCCGTCGCCCACAATGCGGTATTAATTTCGTCCAATACATTATCAAGCTGATCCTCCAGCACGGTATTAAAACGTTTAGCACCGCCTTGATCGGCAAAACGTTGATTGACAAAGGCTTTATCAATCACGGATTCGTGTACCAGCTGTTTGGCTAACCGCTCCAGCCATTTACGTTGTACGGGTTGCCAGTTGTGCTGGCCGTAGACCACCTGCATGGCCTGTTGTACACGCTGTTCAAAAGAGATCAGTGCCTCACCTACTGCGGCTTGGCGAATATAACCGATAATACTGGCGGCAATATCTTGGTTGGTATTGTTACGCCAGGCACTTCTTAAGTTTGCTTCGCTAAAACCTGCACTGTCCAGCAAGAGTTTGATCTCTTTCAGCTGCTCTCGGGTAAGGTCTTTCGGACGGTTCACTACCACAGATAAGGCTGCGGATTGGTTAATATTGTGCTTTATAAATTGGTTAAAACTGTCGAGATAGTCGACCGGTTTTTCGTTAATACCGTAGGTTTGCTCACGGCTAATCAGCTCATCCCCACCTTCGTAGATCATGGGCATACGCTCAGAACCGGCCAAGTGTTTCACATCTGCCAGTTGATTCAGCAAGTTACTGTGGGTGATCAAAAATTCACTGGCAGCTTTTGGGCCAAGCTGATGTAAATGTTGGTGTAGTTTATCAGGAGGCACGCCCCAAAGTCCTTCCAGTTGCTCTAGTTTGTCTTTTAAAGCGGGGCGGTTTTCAGCTTTTGTATTAGCTTTGCGCATAACACGCATTACCTTCTGGCTCAGTTCATTCAGTACATCATCTGCGTGACTGCTCTCGTGCTGTTCACCAGGGGTATTCAGCGCCCTTTCCAAGTGTTCAGGATCGGTGATCTCATCCACCAGCTGATCCAGGGTAATATTCGGATCTTTGCTGAGCGGTTTCATGGTATTAACATCAGCCAGAGCCGCATAGATATCCACCGGATCGTAAATCTTAAACTCAGTTTTTCCGATATCATCACAACGACGAGTGGCACGCCCCATCATCTGTTCATACAGGATGCGCGATTTAACCCGACGTAAAAATACCAGGTGACAAATTTTAGGGACATCGATGCCTGTCGTTAACAGGTCAACGGTGATGGCGATACTGGGATAACGCTCGTTTTTGTATTTACGGATCAGCTTATCAACCTTATCACTCTGGCCTGTAATTTTAGCGACAGCAGCCTGGTTGTAATCTTCGCCGTAAAGCGCTTTAAAGGCCTTATCCAACTCAGTTTTAACCGTATCGGCGTGTATATCCGTAGCGCAAAAAATTAAGGTTTTTTCATCGCCAGTAGGGTCGACCTCTTTTGCCAATTGCTCGCAGATTACCCGGTTGAAATCAGGTGCAATAACCCGCCGGTTGAACGATTCAACACTAAAGATTATCTCGTCCTCTAACTCAGCGGACTCGATCTCTCCAGTTTGAGTATTGATAAAATCAGCCTCATCACCCTTTTCAAATTTAATGTCATTTTTAGATAATAAGGTTTCATAACGAATGGGGGGCTCGTGGTCAATTAGCCAGTCATCGGCTACAGCTTCACGATAGCTGTAGGTATAAATGGGTTTACCAAAGATATCACTGGTATGTTTGGCTGGCGTGGCAGTTAAACCAATACGTACCGCATCAAAATAATCGAGTACCCGACGATAACTCGACAGATATTGGCTGGCATCACGATTGGCTAATTCACCCTCGGTCATCTCTTGATCAAGAGTATACCCCCGGTGTGCTTCGTCAATAATAATGCAATCAAACGCATCCACCGATGGCGGGTTGTCCGACATAAAGATACGCTTCGCCATAGCCTGCACAGTAGCGACCTGCACTCGGGTTTCTGCCTCGGCAGACATATCGCCCAGTTCTGCAATATTATAAATTTTCGATAGGGCCTTATTTTGCTCCAACGGTGCCTCATTAAAGGCATCCGTGGCTTGAGTACCTAAGGCGGTTCTGTCCACCAGAAATAAGATCCGCTTAAACCGTTCTGCCTTTAAGAAACGATACATCAAACCAATAATGGTACGGGTTTTACCTGTGCCCGTTGCCATAGCAAGTAGGCAATTGGTTTTGTTTTGCTCCAATGCAGTTTCAACGGCCGCAATAGCTTGTTGTTGATAATCACGTAACCCTAGGTAAGTGAAACCCTCCTGTTGTAATTCAGCCTCTGCCTTCTCCTTATTACGCTTGAGTTTATCCATCAAACCTTCTGGTGAATGAAACTGCGGCAAGGGCTTTGCAGTATTACTCGGCTCTCGTGCATCGCGGTACCATGTCCCTGATTGCTCCGCTAACTGCTTAACAAATTCA
This sequence comes from Oceanospirillum sp., assembly GCA_047518265.1. GTDB lineage: Bacteria > Pseudomonadota > Gammaproteobacteria > Pseudomonadales > Halomonadaceae > Oceanospirillum. The sequence goes on along the minus strand of JAKZRG010000051.1, from coordinate 31,913 downwards.
CGGCCATTGCAGGAATAAACAAAAGGGATATGGTAATGCCCTTCTGCCTCATCGGCCCAAGCAATACTTCGCCCGGCCTGTTCCCAAGCGTTAATCATGGGCGCTACAACCTTAAATCCTCGGGCATAACGCTCAGCCTGTGGGATTTTTCCGGCGACATTGGTATTTTCTTTTTTGGCTTCCACAGCGGCTATCGGAGTCAAGCCATGAAACAAGACATAGTCCGCTGGCCCTGTTTTTGTTGGCCACTCCGCTATAGCCAGATTTTTACCTTTTTCGGGCCGCGAGCCTTTTTTATAGGTAATAACATCGGTATCTGCTGTCCAGCCTGCTTCGGTCAATTGCTGGTCAATTAAGATACGTGTTAACTCTTCATTTAAAACAAAGTGACTACTGGCTTTGCGGGTACGCTGGCCTATCGCTTTCTTTTGTTGATTGACAGCTTGCGCATTGGTTTCGGCCTGCTGGCTCAACTCGGTTTGTAAGGCTTTTATCCGGGATTCAAATTGTTGCTTTTGTTCTACAAGTGCCTTTTCATGCTCATCCGCTTGGCGCGAGAACAAACGTGCCTCCGCATCCATCTGCTCAGCCAATACGGCATATTCTTCTTTTTCCAACGCCAATAGCTTGGTTAGCTGTTGATTATTCGTTAACTGTTGATGGTTATCACTTAACTCACTGCGTAACAATTCTATTTGCGCTTGTAAGTCTCGTAATTGCTGACTGGGGTCTTCAGGGAGAATAAAGGGCCCCGGCTTAAACGGTGCTTTTAAATCACCAAAGGAGTGATGGAACCAAATGGCTAGACTACGGGCGAGCTTTAACCCTTCAAGTGCTTCTTTGTGCTGAGTCTTAAATTGGTGAGTGGCTTTATTGCCTTCAATGCGTAGCGCGTGAAATAACTGACGAATGACAGGTTCCAAACTAAGCTCACGATTCACCTTATACAGCAGATCAGCCTGAGTGGTTCTATCATCAAATTCAAGACCACATCTAGCAGCCATATCCTGTGCCATCGCTTCACCCAATTGGCGCAGCTTGATCAGAGTGGTATTAGGATCACTGGAAAAAGCCCGTTCAGCGCTACAGGCCAAATCTATGAAAATAGGATCATGCTGCTTCAGGAAGCTAAAATTAGAAGAATGTTGCGTCACTTCCATTGTATCTGTATCTAAGGCCATCATTCCCTCGCAGCGCGACTTAGTTAGGATAACTATCGATTACTAACCATTTTTATTGAATAGAATCATACACTTTGCAAAATGGAGTATCACCTGTTTAGTTTACCTAGGCTGCTATCATTACCTCTGCCATCTATATCGAACCAATAATAGAAATAGGAGTGTCCTCTTTTTACATTTTATTTCAAATGTTTTTACAAATTCAGTTATCAAGGAAGCTACCTGACAACTACCGACTTTTTCGCGGATATGCCTTTTTATGGGCTCCGCCGGAATGTGTTAATCAGTTACTGGAATAAAACCCTATTTCGATGACAAGCCACCAAAGAGCAACTTGTCATCGCAAAGGATCTTCTCCTAGCCATACGCCATTATTTACTGATAGCCATACCCCACTGAGGAGCTAAAGAAAAGGTGCTTGGCATTTTTCATCAATAAACGGAAATTATCATGGGTAAGGTGAACCAGGGTATTATGGTCTCCACCTTCAAGGTAGATATCGGATACGCTATCTAGAACTTCATCCCAGCACACGTCCATATTGTAGGCATCGCCCACTGGTGGTACTGCTCCCTCCTCACAGTCGCTGAACATCTGGGATAATTTGTACTCAGACATCAATTGAAAGCTTCGGTTTAGCTCTTCACTGAGCCTAGCCATGCTAACTCTGTGATCCGCTGGTAAGATCGCCATAAGGTGCCGACCTTCTTGGTCTTCTAGGATGACCGCTTTAGCGAGTTTGTGCAGGGGTATATCAGCCATAACGGCACTAGCAACAGAGCTTTGTGAAAGATCGTGTGCGACCAGATCATAAAGAATGTCCTGGGTATCCAGGTAGTCGCTCACTCGGGCGGGAATAGACATAATGTGCCTCCGCATAATCGTGAATTACCATCTACCTAAAAGTGTAGTCCACCCCCCTGCTGCAATAGCAGAATTACTCTACGATATACCCTGTAATTTTATGCTCCGATACTTCCAGCCTTGTATCTACTTTCTGGCGTCTATTTAAAATCATCAAGGTTCAGCCAAAACTCAGATTGTTTATAGATGGGATGAGGTGGGATAAATGGGTTTTCGAGATAAAAGATCTCTCGTTCACTGAGCTTTGCATTATGGATATAAGCGGCATTGTAATGATCAAACAGCTCACCAAAGCTACCATCCTGATACATAGCTAAAAGCCCATCTCTAATTCGATCTGCTAAACGTGGTTCTTGGGGAGACACAAAAAAATAAAGCGGTAAGGCAAGGTAAAGTGCTTTTGAGGATTCGATTGAAATTGATGGGTGTGCAGGACTAAATGTTTGATATTCATTAAATATTTCATTTATCCCCCTTGGAAAATAATCAAATCGCTTATAGGCCAGCATAGCAAAGAGTCCTTGGTAGTTATGTCCTTTGACCAGAGAAAAGTGATGGTGATGCAGAGCCTTAGTGATATTCCATTGCGCATGAACACCCGCCCGTAGGCGCTTTAGCTGATCAATTGTTTCTATGCTGGAGAATTCTTCTTGGCGATTATGGTTAATCAGTAGCAATCGGTATCCCATCAACCCTTTCATTAAAGGTAGATAAACCGTTAAAAGTTTTTCCTCCCACTGCTTGCTGGTGGGCGCCCATGAAATATTAATTGCACCAGAAGTCAGCTGAGACAAGGTTCTATCTCGGCTCATTTTCCCTTTTACTACTATTTTGTAGGAGCCATATTCTGTTTCTGTCTTTGATAAGGCCATCCGCAATAGCGCCAGAGGGTATACCCAGCGAGGATCTTGCTTATGATCAGGTTCACTGGTTCTGATAATATCCTGAGCATGGACCGCGCTATAAAAGCCAGTTGTTAATAGAGCAAAACTAAAGAATAGTATGCATAAGCTGCTTTTTATATTTATGGGTGACATATCTACTCACCAAAGAAACCAAGACAATAAATTTGATTATCACTATGAACATACTGATCGATTAAATCTGAAATAAATCCATATTAAAAAAATCAAAAAGCCCAATACAGCGCCTCGCTATATTGGGCTTTTTATCCCTTTTATTGATATCCCTGTCCGGCTGTGGAGCTAAAGAAAAGATGTTTAGATTCTTTCATTAACCGTCTGAAATTATCATGGGAGAGATGCACCAGTGTATTGTGATCTCCGGCTTCTAAATAAACATCAGGCACACTGTTCAGAACCTCATCCCAACACATATCCAGATGATAAGCCTCTCCAATGGGGGGAACCGCGCCTTCTTCGCAATCACCGAACATTTGATACAACTGAGACTCAGTCACAAGCTGAAAGCTACGGTGTAGCTCTTCATTGAGCTTCGATAGGCTTATTTTATGATTCGCAGGTAAGATAGCCATAAGGTGGTGGCTTTCATGATCTTCTAGAATCACGGCTTTGGCGATTTTATGTAAGGGAATTTGGGCCAAAACGGCACTACTGATAGAGCTGTTTGAGCTATCGTGAGCAACCAGATCGTAGGGAATCTGCTGTGACTCCAGGTAATCACTCACTCGGGCGGGAATGGACATGACGAACCTCCGCATAATCGTTAACGACCATCTAAAAGTGTAGACCACGCACCTATATTAATCTGTGTCGGCATTAGGCGTAGGAGCGGCAAAAGAAACCTGAGTACTATTTCCCGGTTTAATCATTTTATATTGAGGTTTAACAAAGCCTGCGTGCACTGTACCTAGGCTTTTAGGGAACTGGATGTTTAGCTGATCAACCACTGTGTTGGTATGTTGTCCGGCTAATATTATCTCGACATTGCCCTCTGTATCAGGATAGTTACCGTGACTTTGCTCTGAATGCTTTGGATGTCGTTGTTTGGAAAAGGACAAAACATTTAAAGCAATAACCTGATTATTAATGCTGATAGTTGTTTTACTTTTCAATACCTTTTTAAAAAAATCGGCCTTTTGTTTTGGGTTTAAGTTCTGGGGCATCACTTGATCGATATCTCCTAATAACCAAGCCTTACTGTCTTGCAGAGACATTTGCCAACGACTGATATCGGTTGTAATGCGAACTTCTACCTGTCCTTCCCTGAGAATAATGCGCGCACTGGTTTCTTTTAAAGCATGAGCACTAGCCTGTAGGCTGCCAAGTAGCAGCCCCCCTAGAATAAATAAACACTTTAGATTGTGATAAGAATACATACTCATGGAGATCCAATATTGACCTGAATTTACTGGTAACACTTTACGGGTCTAGTTTTGGGTTTCCCGACAAAAAGTACCCTGTTCGATAATACCGCCATTACTGACGGTTTTTTGTTCAAAGTCATAACAGCTACTTTGGGAGGTTGACGGACTGTAGGTCACGTAATAACTATTGCCATTGTGGTTGTAACTCATAGTGCGAGTACCGTCATCGGCAAGGGTATGAGCCAGATTTTCAACACCACCGGCTGGTGGCGTAAGTTCTGCTCTCGCACCGGTTACATCGCCGCTAAGTGGGCTCACTCTGGGGAGAATACCTGTATCGACTTCACCCACAAGGCATTGAATAATATAGGGTGCTTGTGAGGAGGTATGATAACGATAGCCAAAAGTATCATCCACTTGGCCATTACATACATCTAGGTCATCAGCCTCAACGGCACTACCATCTGGATTGTTATCGCCATATAACGGATAACCATCGTAGCCCCAGCCGATTACGGCATCATCTGCCCCATTAGCCATGCTATCAATCATACAATTAGGTGCAGCGTGATAATGGTAGTCATCACCACGACCGGCATGTCCCCCACAATTATCTAACTGTCCCAACAGCAAGGTATCGCTGTTGGCATCGTAAGAATAAATATCCAATTCACCCTGAGATGAATAATCGTAAATTGGGACACCGTTCACTGCCACACCCACTGCAGCATCAATCGTGGTTAAGACGCTTGCAAGCTGAGGCTCCAGCTTAATAGGGGCTCCATAATCAACAGCGGGAACAGGAATTTGTTCATTAGTCCCTGTTATGCCATTCATCAGGTCATGATCAGGGTAGGTATCAGAGGTGATATAGGCGTATTCATCATCACAGGTTACTGCCACACTACCATTAAACCCTGCACTACTGACGGATTGCTGAATAGTTTCACAACGACTTAAATTCACATCTGAATAACGCTCATAGTTAACCGATAACTCGACGGACTCCAGAGTAATGTCCTCAATAGCCGTTAACAGCGTATCCCTATCAACGGACGAAGAGCTACTAAAATCGGGAGATTGAGATAAGGCATACAAGGTAAAGGTATAGGCTTTAATACCAGGCCCTTGAGAACAAGGGGGAGAATATTCGTTTAAGGCATTCACACTGTTAGTGCCTAAGGTTCCTGCATTTTCATTAGCGTTAAGCCCTAAGGTATCTTTATCAATGTCATACATCACCCAGTACCAGTGACTATCATCCGGTGCAACCTCATGATGCATCACCAACGCATACTCCGTTGTCCCTTCTGGAGTGCCGCTCCATGTTAATGGAGGGGAAGTACCGTCACCGTCACAAGTATAGGTAGTAGGCAAGCTTTCACCGCTACTCATAACCGAGCTGACTAAGCTGAGAGTTGAGTCAGTTATGTCATCATCAATCTCTGTGTCAGTCCCATCACTCGAATTTGTTGAACTAGAGCTAGAACCACAAGCCGTTAAAGCCAAGCAAAATAAAAGAGGGAGAGTTTTGAGCAAATACTTTTCCATAAGGCCGTCTCAGTTTGATAAAACAAGGGCGCATCTTTGGCTTCATTATCAAACATTCAAACAAAAAACTCTCTAAAAAATTATTATTATTTGGGCGCCACTCTAGCTTCAATCCGCATTATGAAACGAGCCATCCCATCCTTTAAAGTACTTTTTATAGAGTGCTTTAATTTCTCCTGTCGACTGCATCTCAGTTAGTATTTCAGATAGTTTATTAGCCAAACTATTTTTATTCGCAATATACATTATATTTGATTCAGATATGGGTTGATCTATTTTATATTCAGGGTTTAAGGAAAATGAAATAAAATTCGATTTCTTTGAGAACCCCATATACATAGAGCCAATTCTGTCACAACACGCAAAATGAAGTTTCAGTTGAGCCGCAATATCTGGGGAAGTTTGCAGGAAATACTGCACGGCCAGTAAATTATAAACATGGAAGTCAGCATTTCGGTTCACTATTAAGTTTATAATTTTTTTTAAACTGAAATCCGGTGGCCTTCTAACCATGATCCCGTAATCATCAGCATTATGATCATAACTCCCCAATGAGACCACCATGACCATCTTTCTGTCGGCAACATCTTTTAAAGAGTTTATGTCTGGTACATTTTTTCGGGTCAAACCGATAAAACCATCCAATAATCCATTAGGTAAAAAGTGAATATATTGAGCTCGATCGTCTGAAAAATTTAGCCCTGGATAAAAATCAATGGTGCCGTATTTTATCCCCTGAAGAATTCTCGCCTTAGGTTGACGAATCACTTTGAGGTTACAACCCATTTTGGATAGAGCAACCTGAAATAGCTCTTGATACAGCCCTGTATTATCTGGAGATTTTGCTATGAGGGGAGGCTTAGCATTAGTCCTATAACCCATTGTCATTTCACAGGCCAAGAGAGGCAGGCTAAACAGTAAATACAAAAAGACTATGACTTGTTTCATCAACGAACCTCCTGCGACTACCTAAAAGACTATTTCAGCACTCTCTGGCCAATGGTCTGTATTTTCTGACCTATGGTTAGAGCAAACCTTATCCTGTTCAAGAATAATCTTGAACCCTAAGGGTCTGCTGGATGGATAATTATCCTATTTAATTTTTACTCTTTTTAGCAGAAGCTGAGCTTCCTCTGTGCCCATCGGTCGGGATTCTCGCCTTGAAATTAACCAATGCTCTTGATGTTTCTCAAACTGCCATTGGTTGATGGACAGACGCATCAATGCAAAATCATCATCCTTCTGCCGGTATAATCTTGAATACCCTATAGCCTTAGCTCTATTACCTAATGCTTCAACAAGAAATGGCCCAACGGTATGAGCACAACCCGGTAATAAGGATTGATGCAGTGCGGAATTCAACATATCACCAATAGCTTGCAGCCCTTCCAATCGTAGATCCTCAGCCCCATGATCTGATGCCTCGTCTTTACTGCGTCCAGCACAAGGCGCACTGACAATATAAATAGCATCTTCCGTATGGCAGGCCATAGCCGCTTCTGCATCACCGCAGTCTGCAGCCAGACTGTAACGTGTCATTAAATTGCAGATAGCTAACTGAGCTTCTGCTTGATCCAGTCTTTGTTCCAGCTTTTCTATACGTTCATTGATTGTCATAAAAGTGCCTGCGCTTGATGATTATTGTATTTCTGACCTTATTTCGATCAATAAACACACCGTAAACAACCATCGAGCCATAATCATATTCTATTTGGACGATATCCCAATATTCAGAAAATCAAGGCATGCCATAATTCTGTACGGAAACATCTATTCGATGCCACTGTATCTAACATAGCATGGTCAGTCAGTTCGATATTTCTCAACTTTCGAGTACAGTTTTTCTAGATTGAAAGGTTTTAATAACAAATCAGCAAATTCCAAATGAGAGCGTATTACATTTTCTTCCTCTTCCAAGTGCCCGGTCATAAATATAACAGGTGTTTCATAACCTTTTTCATATAACGTTTCTACTAACTCTAGACCACTCATACCCGGCATTTTTATATCTGTTATAATCAAATCAAAATCACTGTCCTCAGCAAGCATATAATTTAATGCTTCTTCTGCCGATAGACACTGAACCGTCACACATCCTTTTTTACCTAAAAAGCCACCTAGAAAGTTTAATATTTTTGGTTCATCATCAACAATTATTATCTTCATACATCTACCTTAGGTGAGAGCATACTTATTTCGAAAAGGCACCCTTGACCTTCTTTACTTTTTACGTTTATTTCAGCATTACAAGATTTCAATATACTGTAGCTTATTGATAGACCTAGTCCTGTTCCATCACCTGCTTTTTTTGTCGTAAAGAAGGGGTCAAATATTTTATCTATGTCCGTAATACTTATACCAACGCCTGAATCTTCAACATCTATTTTAACAATGTCATCTAGCTGATAAGTTCTGATACGTATAGTTTTCTCGGAAACATTCTCCAGCGCATCCCGAGCGTTGATCAGCAAGTTAATAAACACTTGTTCTAGCTGAACCGGATCACCGTAAACAAGAGAAATATCATCGTTTAATAGTTTAATTATTTCGATCCCTTGCAAACGTAATTGTTCTGACAAAAAGGTAAATGCATTTTTAATAATATGATTAACATTAATCAACTCTTGTCTATCAGAAGAGGATTTACGGCCAAAGGTACGAAGATGATTAATAATGACAGAAGAGCGAACAACTTGTTCCAATATATCTTCTGTAAACTCTTCGATAAATTCATAATCATGAGCAGCAAAATTATTCTTAATCATTTCAGCTGCCATATTAATAATCTGCAATGGTTGGTTAAGTTCATGGGCAACCCCCGTGGACATTTCTCCTAAAGCGGCAAGCTTTGCTGATTGAACCAATTGCGCCTGAGTACTTTTAATCTCTTTGTTTGCATCACGCAGTTCTCGATTTGCCTTTTGCAGCGCCTCAGCAGTAGTTTTAGAATCACTCACATCATAAATTAGAGCAAAAAAGCCTTCTACGACACCATTCTCAAGATGAGGGATATAATCTGCTTTTATATACCGGCTACCGCCATTAACGTAGGGAACTAGGCTTTCAAACGATTGTGGTTGGCCGGATAATACACCTTCAATATAGGGTTTCAATCCTAGATAAGCTGACTCCCCTAGTACATCTTTAACGTGTTTTCCATAAACATCTGTTCTTGGGTGTTCAAACCATAATTCATAAACCCTGTTATTAAACTGATAGCGCTGATGCTTATCAACATAGGATATAAGAACAGGCAAGTGCTCCGTAATTAGGCGTAATTGTTGTTCATTTTTTCGCAGTTCTTCCTGAATTAGCTTTTCTTTTGTAACATCAGAGTGCACGGATAACCAGACCTCACCATATTCGGAGTGATTAAAAGTTGATACATTTGCATGACACCAAATTTTTTCCCCATTCTTTTTTATATTACAGACCTCTCCAGACCAACTCCCATATTTATTAAGATGATCCATTATCTCATTAGCAACCTCTTCAGGAGAGGTATCTGATTGAGCATTAACAATACTGACATGTTGACCCAGCATTTCACCAGATAAATAGCCAAACATTTGTTCAAATTTTGGATTAGTATAAACAATGGCTCCATCACTGATACGAATTAAATAAACCCCTTCAGCAATGTTTTCAATAATTTCTTGATAAAAATGTAATTCTGATTCTTGTAGACAATGTTTCTCTTCTAATCGTTTAAGCCGATTAATTTCCTGTTTAAGCCTCTTAATTTCATCAGACTGAGTATCGATTTTTGTCTGCATAACATCCGGCCCACATCAATGATCAAAAATTAAGCTTCGATGAAAAACTCTCAGATTAACAATAGGGTATAGGGCTCTAATCTGCAAAATGCTTATTAGATCAACCTTGATACCGATCCAAACAGAAATACGTCGATACTCGCGTGTCTATCTTTGATAGCAAAATAAACCTAGTCTATTTTATCTATGCCATATCATTGATTTCAGTGATACGCTATCCATTGGCTTAAACTGGGATGATATACAATGCGCTTGGATAAAATTGATCTGAATTTATTTATCGTTTTTGAGGTGATCTACCGTGAAGGCAATCTGACTAAGGCCGCCAAAGTATTAAATATTACCCAACCGGCTGTCAGCAATGCTCTGGCTCGCCTGCGTAAAACCTTTGATGATCAACTGTTTGAACGCAAAGCTGATCGTATGAAACCCACACCCTATGCCCAGAACTTAATTGGCCCGGTGCGTGAGGCCCTTTGGGTACTCAATAATGGCGTGGTCAGTAAAGATAGTTTTGATCCTCAAACGGCCAGAAGGGTCGTTAAATTCAGTATGAGTGATCTTTCATCCGCTTTGATTCTACCGGATTTGATATCCATGTTACGCCAGCAGGCACCAGGAATCGTGCTGGAAAGCCAGAGTATCGCCCAAAATGAAATTGTTGATAAATTAGGCTCTTCTAGTCTTGAATTCAGTATTGAGCCACCAGAACTGATGGATCAACGCTTATCGCATGAGCCTCTTATGAGCGATTCTTATGTTTGTATTGTCCGTCATGATCACGCGGTTCATAACAAAACATTCTCACTGGAGGACTATCTTGCTTTAGACCATATCCATACCTCGTCCCGCTCAGAAGGGGTGGGCCATATTGATAGTGCCTTAAATATTATTGGCAAAAAGCGTAAAGTGAAGGTTCGCTTACCCAATCATTTAATTGCTCTGAATATGGTGCAAGATACCGATCTGGCACTCACCATCCCTCGCAGTATTGCTCAGAAGTTTAATCTGAAGACCTTAGAATTGCCCTTTGATGCCCCTGAAATGGCATTACATCTCTATTGGCATACCGGTAAAGATGAGGAACCGGGTAATAAGTGGCTACGGGAGTTGCTATTGAAGCACTTTGCCAGCACATAACCAATCGTGAAATAGAGTGCGCTTGGAAAAGAGAAATGCTCAGCTCTATTACCCTCCCCCACGAGTGGATAATAAATCTGAGCACTTTGTTTAAACTGATGGGGCTTCAATATGGAACATCAGAATGGAGGGAAAAGACTGCTCCTGCCCTCCCCCTCACCGCTATTCTAAAAATTTATACGGCAACGGCCTGCTCCACCCAATAAGGATCACGCAGACGACGTTTGTAGAGCTTGCCGTTTGGATCTCTCGGCAACTGTTCCATATAGTCGATGCTTTTTGGCCATTTCATTTTGGCTAGACGCTCGGAAAGGAACTCCAGAATATTATCCGTAAAGTGGTCATCCGCTGCCACACCCGGAATCGGTTGAACCACGGCTTTAATCTCTTCACCCCAGTCCGCATTAGGGATACCAAAGACACAGCAATCCGCTACTTGTGGGTGCAAAATCAAAACGTTTTCAATCTCTGCCGGGTAGATATTGGCACCACCACTGATAATCATATCGATCTTGCGATCACAGAGAAAAAGGAAGCCATTTTCATTCAGATAACCGATATCCCCAGCGGTAAAATAATCACCAAAACGATCTTTCTCGGTTTTGGTTTTATCCCCTTTATATTCAAAACGACTGACATCGGACATCAGCATATATACGGTGCCTTTTTCACCGGTAGGCTGCTCATTACCCTCATCATCCAGAATTTTGATATCCGCACCATACCAGGCCTTGCCAACCGTACCAGGGTTGGCCAACCACTCCTCAGAATTACAGATGGCACCGCCGCCTTCTGTTGATGCGTAGTATTCGTAAATACAAGGGCCAAACCAACCAATAATGCTGCGTTTCACCTCTGGTGAACACGGTGCTGCCGTATGCATCAAGTGGCGCATAGAGCTGACATCGTATTGTGTTCGCACCGCTTCCGGCAGTTTTAATAAACGCACCAGCTGAGTCGGTACCACATGGGCCGTAGTAACCCGGTATTGCTCAATGGCCTGTAGCATGGCTTCGCCATCCCACTTTTCGTGCAGTACCACGGAATGACCCAGGTGAAGGGAATTGGTTACCCAAGTCATGGCCGCCGTGTGATACAGAGGGGAACCGCTATAATTAACATTATCTTGCTCAGGCTGAATACCAAACAGCATGGGGAACATGGCGTAATTAGTGGCATTAGTATCAGGATCAACCTTAGGCACGGCACGACGCACCCCTTTAGGTTTACCTGTTGTTCCCGAGGTATAGAACATCACCATACCCGTGGCCCTATCCTCAGGCATAGTGATTGGCTGATCCGCCAATAATTCACTGTATGGACGCAAGTTATTTTGATTGAGAGTCTGGGATAAATCACCCAAAACAAAAACTGCTTGAGTATCAAACCCTGCTTCTGCAATGGCTGTTTTACTGGTTTGGGTTGTGCTCTCATGACAGATAAATGCCTTAGCGGCACTGTCCTTCAAAATATAAGCGATCTCAGGTCCGGCCAAATGCCAGTTAATGGGCACCAGGAAAAAACCGGCTTGGGAGACGGCCAGATACAAGGCCACATACTCGGCACAGTTTGGCAGAACTGCAGCCACAGCATCCCCTTGCTTCAGCCCAAGAGCCCGTAAACCATGTACAATTTGATTGCACTCTGCTTGTAATTCAGCTCGGCTCCACTCTTTACCGTCCGGTGCTACCAGAGCCAATTTCTCATTGTCTTTTTGTGTGAAGTTCCAAAAACCTAAGTTCTTCATAATCGTCTCTATTGCGTTAAATTTTATTTTTATTTGTCGTCATTCAATCCGTTACGGATAAACTATTTTTTCAGCATGTTACGGGACATTTTTTCCATCTTGTCGCCATAGGGTGGTAAGGCTCCACCGAGTTTAGCGAGGTTCAGTATCCCTTGTTTAAAGACTGACTTAGCATGACTGAAGGTTTTAAACCCTTCCCGACCGTGATAGTGGCCCATGCCACTGGCACCGACGCCTCCAAAGGGCAGGTCATCGCAGGCGTAATGCACGGCAATATCATTAATGCTCACCGCCCCCGACAGAGTGCTTTTCACAATCTGATCCTGCTCAGTACTGTCCTTACCAAAATAATACAGAGCTAACGGATTGGGTCTGTAGTTGATATCGAGGATGCTATCCTCAAATTTTTCATAACTGCGAATACATAAAATGGGGCCAAACAGCTCTTCTTGCATCACCAGCATGTCATCAGTGGGATTGATCACCAGATGCAAAGGAATTCTATGCTTGCTGCGATCACTCCAGTCGGCTCCCGTCGGATCAAGGCAGATCACTTGGGCTCCCTTGGCTTTGGCATCATCCAGATAACGCTTGATTCGGTCGAAGTTTCGCTCATTGATCAGAGAAACAAAATCCGGGTTATTCTGAACTTCAGGATATTGCTGGGCGACCACCTGCTGACAAAGCTCGATAAACGACGCCAGCTTTTTATCAGGAACAAAACAGTAATCTGGACTCAGGCAGATTTGCCCCGCATTCATGGCCTTAAATGCCATAATTTTTTCCGCCGTATCTTCCAGGTGACCGCTCTCTGAAACAATCACAGGGGATTTACCGCCCAGCTCCAACGTCACCGGGGTTAGATTTTCCGCTGCGGCCTGCATTACCAACTTGCCCACATGACCGGCACCGGTAAAAATCAGATGGTTTAACGGCAATCGACTAAAAGCCGCGCCAGTTTCAGCACCACCGGTCACCACAACCACCTCTTCAGGGGTAAAATACTGGGCAAAGAGTTCTTTCATTAGGGCAGCAGTATGAGGTGTAAACTCGGAGGGCTTGATCATCGCCCGATTACCGGCACCAAAGATATCCGCTAGGGGGCCAAAGATAGAGTTAATGGGCACATTCCATGGCGTCATAATGCCGACGACACCCTTGGGCTGATAGTGAATTTCACTGCGTGCACCCAATAGATTCATGGGGAAAAGAGCCTTACGTCGCTCAACCCTCATCCATTTCTTTAGGTTCTTCTTCACAAACTTCAGTGACTGCAAAGAAACGAACAGATCAGACATACGGGTGACATATTTGGATCGGCCAGCAAAATCCTTGTCCACTGCCGCACAAATACGATCCTGATGGGTCACAATCAGGTCAATGCATCTATCTAGGCGATGAAGCCGTGTGGTCAAGCTGGGATAAGATTCGACAGTAAAAGCAGAACGCTGACGGTGAAACAGCGCCGTTAGCTCATCCGAATGAGTATCTTCACTGATACTCAGATCCGAATCCTTATTAACTCTCATATCAGTTTCAACAGGTACGGCGCTCAGCGTTGCAGACATGGTGCCTAGCCTCTAGATTAAGGGTTTTCCTAAGGCTAACCTGCAAGATACTATATTCGAACTTTATTTTATGAATGGAAATCTATTCACAACACTTATAGAGATATAACGCTTAAGCAAAGACTTTAAAGTTCATGTCGTTGAGCTGTTGTTTCAAGAATTCAGAAAAAACTCTTACCTTAGGTGGGATATGTTTTCTTTGCGGATAAATCAAAGAGATGGGCAATTCTTGGGTTTTATAATCCCACAATAAGACTTCCAGATCCCCCCGTTCAATCTCCTTGTAAACCGCATAGTTAGGTAGCATAACCAAACCGCCACCGTTTAATGCCGCTTCGAGTGAGGCCTGTGCATCATCTGTGGAAAATCGACTATTGATATTGCAGGTATATTCTCGGCTACCTTTGTAAAAGGTCAGGCGGGTATAAGGTGGCCGTTTAGGGGCTAGCCAGCGGATATACTGGTGCCGTTCAATATCCGATGGCTGCTGTGGACGGCCAAACTGGTTTAGATAATCCGGTGAGGCACAGAGAATAGATTTAACAACAAACAACTCAACTCCAACCATACTCGAATCCGCCAACTGCCCCATCCTTAATGACAGGTCATACCCCTCACCAATCAGGTCTGCCTGTTGCTGAGAATAATGCAGCTCAACACTGACCTCTGGGTAAAGGTTCTGAAAACCTGGGATTAAACCGGCGATGATACTATTACCAAAGAGTGGCGAGACACTTATTTTAAGGGTGCCCTGTGGAGCTTCCCGACGTAGGCTGAGTACCTGCTTAGCCGTTTCAAACTCTTGACGAATCTGCAGGCAATGCTGATAAAGAGTTTCTCCTTCTTCCGTCACATTCAGCTTACGAGTGGAACGCTGGATTAACCGAACCCCCAACTCCCTCTCCAGATCACTCACCTTTTTACTGACCGATGATTTCGCAATACACAGCTGTTCTGCGGTTCTGGAGAAGCTCCCAGTCTCTAGTACCTTAGCGAAAATCATCATATTTTCCAGCTCTTGCATTACACCGCCTCTATTCTTTGTTCTCTGCGTCTATTACTTGCAGCAGCACCTGCACTGTTATGGCTATCAACACTATCGTTTACACCCTATAAGAAAGAGGCAACGAGTATTATCCATTCTTAATCATTGTTCGATACAGGAAACAATGTATTCATATTTATGGTATTTATCAAATAATACGAATAGTTATACTGATAATGAATCACAGAGCAATAGCGACAAAGAGCATACCGTTTCAAATAACCTCTCAACTATAAAACACAGCGACCCGTTTTAATTAGGTTCGTTTAGATAGATTCCATTAAGGTCAAAACAATGCCTACTACCCCTAGCACTCTTAGCGTTACCGAAGCCCTGACCACACGTAAGTCCGTGCGTGTTTACGACAATAAAGCCGTACCGATGACACTGATAAAAGAAATACTGGAATTAGCGGGCCGTTCTGCCTCTGGCGGCAATATACAACCCTGGAAAGTGGATGTGGTTACGGGCAATGCCATAAAACAGCTGTCCCAAACCGTACAGGGATATTTTCAAAATTGCGGAGGAAAACCCGAGCCGGAGTTCCCAACTTACCCAGAAAAGATGTCAGAACCCTACCATGGTCGCCGCGCCGTTTGCGGCGAAGTCATGTATGAAGCACTGAGCATCACCCGTGAAGATAAAATGCAGCGCATGATGCAAACCATGAAAAACTATGATTTCTTCGGTGCACCAGTGGGGCTTATCATCAGCATGGAGCGTGATATGGGCCAACCACAATGTTTGGATATTGGCATCTTTATGCAGAGCATTATGTTATTGGCTAAAGAACGAGGCCTAGATACCTGCCCACAAGTGAGCTGGACGGTTTGCCCACAACCCATTAGAGAAGCATTGGGATTACCTGAGAATCAGAAAATCATGGCAGGTATTTGCCTAGGTTATAAAGCAGAAAATCAGCCCGTAAATGATATTTGCCAATCCCGTGCAGTACAAAATGATTATGTTTCTTTTCATGGTTTTGAATGACACTCCCTTTGAAATAGCTCGTTTTCGGCGAGCTTTCCTTTTAAGAAATCAACAAAACAGCGCACCTTTAATGGCACATAACGGTTCTGAGGATAGATGGCATTAAAGGGAATATTATCACCTTGGTAGTCAGGTAAAACCCGAACTAACCTGCCAGAACGAAGATACTCATCAACCATCCAAATAGGCAACCCTGTAATGCCCAACCCTGCTAATACCACCTCTAAATTGGTATCCCCATTATCACTTTGAAAAGTGCCTGACACCGGTATCGAACGTTCCTGCCCCTGATAGCTAAAATGCCAAATGTTAATCCCCTTCATCAACGAATAAACAATACAGTTATGCTGCTTTAAATCATCAAGGGTTTTAGGGGCACCGTTTCGTTCTAGGTATTTCGGCGATGCCACCAGTAGCATGGGATTCTCAAACAGGTGTCGCGCAATCAATGAAGAGTCTTCTAGCTTACGCGCCCGAATGGCAACGTCCACCCCTTCAGTCATCAGGTCAACATGCCGATCACCCAATGACATATCGATCTTAATATCAGGATATCGTTGAATAAACTCACCGATCATAGGTGCGAGTACTAAGCGGCCAAATGCTATCGGGGCCGCTACTCGTAGAGTCCCTTGGGGAGCCGCTATCTGAGAGCGTACCCTAGCTTCCACCTCATCCAGCTCTGCTAGCACCACGACCGTCTGTTCATAATAGTCCGCCCCCGCCTGAGTCAGAGAAACATCACGGCTACTACGTGTTAATAGCTTGACTCCCAGCTTGGCTTCTAGGGCCGCAACTTTTTTGCTGATGGTAGCTTGAGTGGTATTGAGCTCCCGCCCAACGGCTGAAAAACTACCGGTTTGTACAACCCGAACAAATACTCGCATGGCTCCTAGTTGATCCAAGGCTCACCTCATTAATTCCAAATTAGAATACATACTATTCAATTTACCACTCTCCTATTCGAAAAATAAAACACCTATGATGATCTCAATCGAGCAGCACACCAATGGCATTACATTTAAATAGAGATTAATAAGATGACAAGCCACAAATTTAAAGCAGGCAATCAATTTCCAGTACTAAAGCTACCCACCCTAAGTGGTGAAAAGGCCACTCTAGGTGAGCCAAAAGAAGGTTTAGATTGGAAAATGGTCGTGGTCTATCGAGGCAAACACTGTCCATTGTGTACCCGCTATCTTAATGAGATCGAAAAATTCAAGGCTGACTTTCAACAATTAGGTGTCGATATCATAGCCGTATCGGCAGATAGCGAAGTACAAGCAAGGGGACATATGGCAGAGTTAAACGTCAGTTACCCCATCGCTTATGGCCTAAACATAGAACAGATGCAACAACTGGGGCTGTATATCTCGCACCCTCGTTCAGCACAAGAAACCGATCATCCGTTTGCGGAACCGGGGTTATTTATCATCAACGACAAGGGCCAAGTACAGGTGCTGGATATATCGAACGGCCCTTTTGTACGGCCGGAGCTCGGTGTTTTGCTTTCTGGATTGGCCTTTATCCGTAACCCAGAAAACAACTACCCGATTCGGGGCACTTACGAATAATAAGACCGATAAGGGAAACATGCTAAGTGTTTCATTGAAGCTGTTTCCCCATGAAAAATACTTTTTTAGGTGCTTAGTTTATTCCTTTCTTCGTAACTCTTTCATATTCTTCGCATTCTCGACTTTTACTTTGGCTATCCATCAAAGTTTGGCAATTCGCATTGGCCATACTGTTTACACAGGCCTCCGCCGCCTTATGATGTTCTGGGAACGCTGAAATACCGCTTCTGTAATTTTGCTCGATAGAGGCACAGGTATTATCAAATACCGCCTCCATCATAGACTTCATCTCTTCTGTAATATTTTGAGAGGCTGCCATCTGCTCCATTGAACATCTCTTCAGGTTCTGACACATCCTGTTCAGGTCATCCTTCAAACCATCAGCACCTGAGAAAACAGGCAAAAGCACCAGCGTGATAAAAACGATTAACTTTCTCATCGGCAGCCCTCATATGAAATGCCATATTTGTTTAGTTTAGTCGCTCTTACCTGAAAATTTAGAGTTAAGAATTGAAAGTTAAGAGCTTTATATCAATAGGCTTTGATTCGCTTTATCCACCCAAGTGCTTTATAAAAACTTAACGGTTCACTACACGAAACCCCAATGATGGCCAAAAACGGTTTAACCAATACGCAATGCAGGATAAACCGATACGTACCTCATCGCGATTTCTTTGAATGCCCGTAATGGCTTCTTTCGCCACCTCTTCCGCCGTCATCGCTTTTACCGTACTGGGTAGTCCTTCTTTATGAAATGGCGTATTGACCAAGGGCGGTAAAACCTCAATCACCCGTAGGGATTTATCCTTAGTTTGTTGGCGTAAACTCTGAGTGAAGCTATGTAACCCGGCTTTTGCCGCACAATAAAATGGACTGCTGGCCTTCGGGTTATACACCAGCCCTGTCGTCACATTGACTAAAATAGCATCGGGTCGTTTTAACAAACGGGGTAAGGCCTCCACTGACATGCCAATATGAGCCTCCAGATTATGCTGTAGCTCCAATTCATAACCCTCTGTATCACGTTCACTGTCATCAATCCGGTAATGATCGGTCAGATCTTGCTTACCTTGCCAGCCCGCATTATTGATCAGCATGTCAAACTCAGGGTAAGTTTCATCCAACCAAGAGAAAAAGGCCTGACGCTCTTCTTTTATAGCAATATCAAGACTAAACGTGGCCACTCCCTGTGCCTCTAATTCTGCCAGTTTCTCTTTATCTCGCCCCAGCACAATCAGGGTATTACAGGCTTTTAAACGCCGAACTAATTCCAAGCCAATACCCGAGCTTCCGCCTGTGATAACAATAGTTTTTCCGATAATGTCTGCTGTTTTCATAGTGATCTCCTTGTGTTTTGTTACACAATAACGATCAGAAAACAAAGCAACATTAACAGCTGTTAAAATCGACCATATTTTAATTTCTAACAAAGTATGAGCTTTAAGCGTGACTCAGCTTTGAAGCGCTACCGGCTTTTTTGATAGGCATGTTGTACGCCTAAGCGAGCCCGGATGCGCGATAAAGAGACCTCTGAGATTCCTAGATAAGAGGCTATATGGTAATTGGGCAGGCTCTCATACAGCTCCGGCCATTCCGTTATAAACTGCTGATAGCGCTCCGTAGGGGATAGCAAAAGAAGATCCGCCTCTCGGGCCTCTTTTCTTAATGCCAAACGGGTAATCAGTTTCTCCCTTAACAGACGCCAAACCGGGTATTGCAACGTTAATTGCTGTAGACCGTCATATGACACGCTCAGGCAGAGTACGTCTGTTAACGCATCACAGCCAAAACGTGCGGGGACTTTTTGTTGCATGGATGACAGACTGGAGGCCACATCACCACACTGCAGAAAGGATTTATTAAACCGATTTCCATCCGGTTTGGTGTAATAATGGCAGGCGATACCCTGTACCACAAAACGTAATTGCCCAGTAATGTCTCCCGCTAAGAAAATGGATTCCCCTACTTCATAATGCGAAGGTGTTGCCACCTGCAACAATGCTTGCCAGTCAGCATCCGTCAGATCAACCCATTGGGAAAAATAGTGTTTTAAAGATTCAAGTGTCTGCATATCAAGCCTATAGCATCAAATCCATTATGATCACTTAATGATGGAAATATTCATCATAACGATCCCTACCTCCTTTACCTACAAGTAAGCACTAAAATAGAACAACCATTTCCCCCTTATTGCAAAGGGAAAACATATCGCGCAGTAAGCAATAGGTTGACCAATAAAAACAAAAAAACCGGCTTCCGTGAAGCCGGTTGAAAGGTTAATAACTGGCATTGTATCTAGCTATTAACCGACCTATACATGCGATTGACTAAAAATTAACGATTAAGCATTTTTCCTTTTTTAGAAAGCATATTTAGCGGTTAGAGAAACATTATCACGGTCACTTAGCGTACGCTGTTTGTACGCCTCATCCACATCTGGGTCTCCCATATAGGCTAAATATTTAATACCTAACTGTATGCCTGAACGGTGATGGGTAAAATCAGCACCTACGCTTAAACGATGATCGCCTTCTCCACCGACACCACCCGTAATGGAACGACCGCTCAACTGATTGGAATAGCTAATAGGGATGCCCATATCCCAGCTTTCGGTAATACCCGGATACGCCAGATTTAAGGAAGTCGCAATGGCTAAACCGTGGCCGGTGTAATACAAATCATCTGTTTCACTCCCCTGAACACCGTTAATACCACGAGCCTCAACATCAAGGACATCCACATAGGCCAGTTCCGTCGTTAACGTGGTACTCTGCGCCAATACCGTACTACCGAAGTTAATGATTGCATTGACGTTAGTTTGCAACACATCACCACGGGCAGCCGATGGCAGAGATGAGCCGAAGAACTCAGTATTCACTAGAACAGGGGTACCCTGCTTATAGGAAACTTCTGCGGCAATAGATGCCATACCCACCGTTGTCGAATAAGTCGCACCGTACAGGTCGATATCATCGAAATAACGTACCTGATAAGCCCCTTGGAAACTGTTAGCCATAGGCTCAATTTCTACCATAGGGATACGATCTTGGTAGTTCAGGTAGTAGAAACCAATTTCGGTATTATCACTGACACGATAGCGTGTTCCGATACCCCATTGACCGCCATCATCCGGCTGAATATCGTCACCACGAACACCAAAACCACAGGCTCCGCTATCCAGAGGGCTCATACAATAAGCACCTTTACCCACAGATTCCCCGGTACTTAAGAAAGACCCTGGCTCAGGCACTAATGTTTCATGCCAGTCATACTGATAATGGGCCATCAATGACAGATTAGGGGTTATCTCCAACTGCATGGAAACCTGATCTTCCGGTAATAAAATATCTTTTACTTCAGTACCTGGAATACCACTCTTAATAGCATCAGATGGACCTTGAGCCAATGAAATGCTTGGGAAGAATAAACCCTCACCCCAGGCCACAACGTGCTTACCCACACGGATATCAGCAAAGCCACTTTCGCCAAAACCAAACGTCGTATAAGCGTACAGATCCAGCAAACGAGAATAACCACCATGATACTTTTCAGTGTCATCACTGAACTTATCGTCCTGATAAACAAAATCATGGAAGGTACTGGCTGACATCACCAGACCATAGTTATCTTTCGATAAATGACCTTCTACCAATAGCGATAAGCCATTCGCCGTCATATCACCTTTATCAAAGTTACTATTGCCGGCACTTGGCAGCTCAGGCGCTTGATCTTCTGTACGCACTGCAGCGGAATAGACAGCAGTACCTTTCCAATCAAGGTTGACTCCCTGGCCCAATTCAATTGTCTCACCGGCCATGACTTGGCTGGACAAAGCCGCACTGATAATCGCGACTGATATTGCGCTACGCTTAAAAAGGTTAGTACTGGGTTTATTGGCAACACCGCTTTGCTTTAATTTTTGCATTATTAGTCTCCTTCAGACCCTGATAATTAGTGACTCAGTCGGCGCAGTGCTGCTGGCGTGAAGTTTTCTTTACTGTACTTACCTTCGTTCAGAACAGGGCCTTTAGCGCGCTCTTGGAACAGGTTGTAACCCACATAACCGCCCGTCGTCAGATCATGATAGAAACTAGTACCTGCCTGCCATGCACTCATGTCATAGGCGTAGTAGTAGTTGATATAAGCGTGTTGAACCAGGGTGCCACGAGTATCGTAATAATCAGCCATTACACCGTGCCAAGTATCCTCATCGATATACATGGTGCGCTGACCGTAACGGTGGCGGTAACCCTCTTTAAGAGTGCCATCCAATACCCATACGCGACGCAATTCATAGCGCATATAGTCTGGGTTAGCATGACCAATCTGCAGAAGGTCATCGTACTTCACATCAGAACCGTGAATTTTGTAGGTGTTGGCAGGGATATAGATCTCTTTCTTACCCGTTACCTTCCAGTCGTAACGATCAGGAGAACCGTTCATCAAACGGTCAGTATCGATGGTTAACTTACCCGAGGTACCTGCAATGGGCGTATCATAGCCATACTCAGGTAACTGACGTACACGACGAGTACCTGGGTTATAGGTCCAAGCAAGACGCTTGCCACGAGCAAAGTTTACCGGTTCAGAAGAGATCGTCGCTGAACCTTTTAATCGGGTCGGTAGCTGTGTAGAGGTAATGCTGTACGCCATAACACCTTCAACAGGCTTACCCAGCTCGTCTGGATGGTTAGGGATATTAAGACCATTATTGGTTGTCCGTCCCCAGGAAATATTACCGGTTGAACTGACATCGGCAACATCACGTACAGTGGAATAGGTATAAGCCCGATAAGGGAAGTTATGGTTAGACAGTACTTCTAATGGCTTATTCACATCCGGAATTGGGAAAGGAACAGCGCCTTTATAACCAGAGAAACCAAAGCCATCATCAATCAGCTCAGATTCCACAGCATTACGCTTGGCAATATCACAGATGTCATCAGGATAGCGGAAATCACGACGGCCTTCATAAACCGGCATAGTAAACGTATCAGGATAACGCTGGAACAAGGCTTGCTGCCCTGCGGTTAACTTATCCGCATACTTTTTCCAGTTTTGGCCCGTAATCTGATAGAGGGGTTTATCATCAGAATATGGATCGACAGGGTGTTGTCCTACATTAGGCGTATAATCGATGCCCGGTGGAGTTCCTAACCATTTCCCCGTAAATGCTGGGATAGTACCATCGGCATTACCTGAAGCAATTGCCCCAACACATGTTAATTCACCATCAAGCTTACTGGCCTCATCAGGTGAAACTTTAGCCAGTACTCCTGCACTGTTGGCTACTAACAAGGTCGCGACTAAGGGTTTTATTATTTTCATCCGTACCTCCGCTCTGATCAGAACAATAAGTGCGACCTACTGCACTTAAAGTACTTTGCAGATTTAGTTTTGTTGTTATTTGTGGATCTCATTATTTTTTAATTACCCAGAGGCAGAATCGTCTGTAAGGACTAGTCTGTCGTGCAGTAGAAATACACAAAGAGAAATAGCGGATCATTCCAACTCATAGCGACTTATCAGATAAAAAACAGGCAATATCACTGCTAAATAAAACAAATCAAATAGATAAAACCTAAAAAAACCTCATTTACAGACAGTAAAAACATTCACATGCCTTACCTCCGCAATAACCACTTATAAAGTAGGCATTAACATCACATTAGATATGACGGGTTTGTCTAAACACTAAACCAGTATTTAGCGCAGCTATATTTAGATTATTTTCCTTAAAAAAACCTAAAGACAGTATTAAGAACTACCCACACAACGGGTATATTGTATAAAATATACAATTAGCGCTTTTATCATCCAGATGAATCACTTATAAAAAGAAAAGGAAACATAATGAGCACAATCCCACAGCGACTAGCAGCCCTGCGCGAACAAATGAGAAAAGAACAACTGGATGCCTACTTTATTCCCAGCTCTGATCCCCATAACAGTGAATATGTTGCCGATTACTGGCAAGGGCGCTGCTGGATATCCGGCTTTACCGGTACAGCAGGTTCTCTGGTTATCACTCAAAAAACAGCCGGTCTGTGGACCGATGGACGTTACTTTATTCAAGCAGACGAACAACTATCCGGCAGCGGCATAGATCTGTTCCGTACAGGTGATCCCGGAGTCCTCAATTGGCCAGAATGGCTAAAACAAGTTCTGCCTCAAGGCAGTAAAGTGGGTTTTGATGGTCAGGTGGTTACCCTTGATCAGGCTCAGGAGTTTGAGCAACAAGGGTTGGTTATAGCGCCTGACAATGATCTTCTTAGCTGCATCTGGTTAGATCGCCCAACCTTGCCATTAGACTCTGCTATTGAGCACGATGTGAAATATGCAGGCCTGAGTACCACAGAAAAACTGGCCCAAGTACGTTCCCAGATGGCCCAGCAGAAAACCGATTACCAGTTATTAAATTCACTGGATGATATCGCCTGGTTATTTAATATCCGGGGTACAGATGTGGATTATTGTCCCGTGGTGCTGGCTCATGCGTTGATCGGCTTGGAACAGTGCTGGTTATTTTTGGATAGCGCTAAATTACCGGTAGCTCTAAAGCAGAAACTGGTAGAAGAAGGCATCACCGTCGAAGACTATCATCAATGCGCCAGCCGCTTAGCGCTATTATCTGATCAAGCCGTTGTTCGTCTTGACCCCGACATCACTAATATCCGTTTATTCCAAAGCTTATCGGATAAGATCAGCCTGCAGACAGGCCCACAACTGACTACAGCACTAAAGGCCATTAAAAACCCGGTGGAACAGCAGCACTTTAAAGAGTGTATGCGCACTGACGGCATTGCCATGGTACGTTTTATGCGTTGGCTGGATCAGCAAGTCCCTTCAGGCGCAGTGACAGAATTATCTGCCGAGGAAAAACTGGAAGCCCTGCGACAGCAAATACCGGGTTACCAACAGCCCAGTTTCCGTACTATTGCCGGGTATCGTGAACACGGTGCCAAAATGCATTATGCCGCGACCAAAGAATCTGATAGCACTATCGGAGAAATCGGCTTCTTTCTGGTCGATTCCGGTGGTCAGTTTCCTAATGGCACCACAGATATTACCCGCACCTTTAATTATGGTTCCCTAAGTGAACAGGAACGGCGGGATTATACTCTGGTGCTGAAAGCTCATATTTCTCTGGCTAGAGCCAAATTTAAACAGGGCTGTCGTGGTACCCAGATTGATGCTCTGGCCCGTGCGCCCTTATGGGAAGAAGGTATTGATTACGGTTGCGGCACAGGCCACGGCGTTGGTTTTTTCTTGAATGTGCATGAAGGGCCACACAACCTAAGCCAGAAATGGATTGATGAGCCACTGGAACCGGGCATGACCGTCACCATAGAACCTGGCATCTATCGGGAAAATAAATACGGCATCCGTATCGAGAACATGCTGCTGATCGTCGAAGACCAAACTACGGAATTTGGCACTTTCAATCGGTTTGAAACCCTGACCTTAGCGCCGATCAATACTAAACCAGTCATTAAAGCGCTATTAAGTGAGGCAGAGATCAATTGGTTAAATGACTATCATCAGAGTGTGTACCAACAATTATCGCCCCTGTTGAAACCGGACGAACGTGTCTGGCTGGCACAACAAACTCAGCCCCTGTAGCTACATATAGCTATCATAAAAAAGGCTAGAGATCTGTGTCCGATATCAGATCCCTAGCCTAAAGTAAGCAACATCAAAAATGGTTGAATCTCTATACTTCAATAGCATCCAAATGCAAACAAGACACTTGGTGTTGTGTACTTCCTTTTAATACAGGTTGTTCTGAGGCACATGCCTCCATCGCTTTTGGACAACGGGTATGAAAAGCACAGCCCGTAGGTGGGTTGATAGGTGACGGTAAATCACCAGGTAATAATTCAATCTGTTTGTCGACAACAGCGAAACCGAGCTGCGCTGGGCCTTTATTGAACAAATTCGTCGTCAGAGCAGTTTTGAAACCAATCCTCTGTATGTTCTGCTGCACGAAGCAATCTACAGCCAGGAATCTGCCAGTAACTGGGCCGCGTCAGGAGCCATACGTCGCCATAGGGGGTTTGATTTGGATCGAGCAGATATTGCCTTTTATGGTGAAACCATCCGCCCGGAAATGTTGGAGGAATATGGGCAATTGAAGGGCTTTAAACTCGTCGCTGAGCAATTAGCCCAAAAAACGGATTGGCCAGCTTTATACGACACAGCGCAACTGGCCAAAAATACGGTTCCTGTAGAGTGTATTGTTTATGAACAGAATTTCTACGTAGATAAAGAACAATCCCTAAGAACCGCACAAGCTATTCAAGGGGCTAATGTGTGGCTCCATCCAGACTGGCAACACGATGCCATACGTTCACAGGGACAAGCGGTGGTTGAGCCTATGATTAAGCGTTTGCTGACCCGTCTTCGCTAGACTCCATCACAACCTCCAAACCAACTAGTCAAAAACGAGGATTCATTCACCGCCCCTTATTCTTCACTCTTAATGTTTATTCCTACAAGTATTCACTAAGAGGCGCATGGGATGGAGTTCTCGTTTACCCCTGAGCAAGAGATGATTCGGGATACCGCAGAAGGCTTTCTGACAGATGTATCCACATCCAACGCCGTACGGACGGCCATGGATACCGAGACCGGTTTTGATACCGAACTTTGGCAACAGATCTGTCGCGATATGTACTGGCAGGCCATCCATATTCCCGAGCAATACGGCGGTTTAGGACTGGGTTATGTGGAACTGGCCATATTGTTTGAGCAGATGGGACGACGTTTACTCTGCTCCCCCTATTTTTCTACCGTTGCCCTAGGCATCAATGCCCTGTTAATTGCTGGTACGGAAGCACAAAAACAGCAATATCTGCCACAGATTGCCGACGGAAGCCTCACTGCTACTTTGGCTTATATCGGTGGTAACGACTCTTTAAATAGCGCGGGGCATGTTGACCAGCCCCAAAAAAACAAGAGCATGCCAATACGCAAATATAATAATGGCTGGAGCACTGATGCCATCACGGTAACGGCTCTGCCCCAATTTAATAGCGCCGCAGAAATAACCGGTTATCAACTCTCCGGTGAACTGCTCTACGTGGCCAATGGACATACCGCCGACCTGATAATAGTGGCTGCTCGCTTACCAGATAGCACAGGTGATGAAGGTATCTGCCTGTTTATCCTGCCCAGCCACACAGACGGCATAAAAGTCCAATGGACACCTACCGTAGACCAGACACGACCACAGGTCATTATCCATCTGGATAATGTTTGGCTTGGCCCAGAAGCGGTGATGCAAAAAGCCGAAAATGCCTGGCCCCTATTAGAGAAAACACTGCAACTGGCCGTCATCGCCGTCGCAGCAGAACAGATGGGCGGCGCACAACAGGTCTTGGATTTAACGGTGGAATACACCAAAGAGCGTAAACAGTTTGGCCGAACTATCGCCAGTTTCCAGGCCATCAAACACCGAATGGCCGATATGATGTTACAGGTAGAAAGCGCCCGCTCCGCCGTTTATTACGCCGCCTGCATCGCCGATGAAGCACTTAATACCGAAGGCAACCCAATACCTGAAGAGCACCTTGCCAATCAATTTCCGGAAGCCAGCTCACTAGCTAAGGCTTACTGCTCTGATGCCTTTTTCCATTGTGCCGCCGAGTCTTTGCAATTTCACGGCGGCGTTGGTTTTACCTGGGAATACGACCCTCACCTCTATTTCAAACGGGCCAAATCCAGCGAAACTTTGCTGGGAAATAGTGCCTATCACCGGGAAAAAATCGCCCAAGTCATTCTTTAAACCAACAGGAGGCAGATAATGAAACTTAGTTTTAGCTCTGAAGATGAACAGTTCCGTCAGGAGATCGCCACCTGGCTAAAAGACAATCTCACAGGTGACTATGAACAACTCCGCTTTCGTGGCGGTCCAGGGGACGAACATATGTTCCCAGAAGAGCGCAAACGCTGGGAACAACATATGGCCCAAGCCGGTTGGCTTTGTGTCGGCTGGCCGAAAGAGTACGGTGGTCGAGCACTCAGCATCAACCAACAGGTGATCTTCTACGAAGAGTACGCCAGAGCAGGCGGCCCAGGACTAGCCGGACATATCGGAGCAGGCCTAACCGGCCCCACCCTGATTGCCTTTGGCACCGAAGAGCAGAAACAACGCTTCTTACCGGGCATTATTAACGGCACAGAATACTGGTGTCAGGGTTATTCCGAACCCTCTGCCGGTTCAGACCTCGCCAATGTCAGCACCAAAGCCGCCCTCGTTACACAGCAGGATAACAACACCCAACAATGGCATATAAACGGCCAGAAAGTCTGGACTTCTCTCGCCCATGAATCCGACTGGTGTTTTGTCATCGCCCGAACAGAACCCGGTAGCCAAGGCCATAAAGGATTATCCTTCCTACTGGTCCCCATGGATCAACCCGGCATCGAAGTCCGCCCTATCGAACAGATCACCGGCACATCAGAATTTAACGAAGTCTTCTTTGATGACGCCGTAACTGATGTGAGTAATATCGTTGGAGAACCCGGCGACGGCTGGAACATCGCCATGGCCCTATTAGGATTTGAACGAGGTGTCTCCACCCTAGGCCAACAAATGGCTTTCCAAAACGAACTGGACGACATCATCCGCATCGCCAAAGAAAATAGCGCCTCAGAAGAACCCAGCATCCGTCAACGCATCGCCGATGCTTGGATGGGCCTGCGCATCATGCGCTACAACTCCCTGCGCATGTTATCCGGCCCACAAGATGGCCAACTACAAAAAGAAGCCATGATCTACAAACTCTTCTGGGCCGACTGGCACTCAAACCTGGGCAAACTGGCCATGGATGTATTGGGAGAAGAATCCGAAATACTGGAAAACAAGGATTACGGCCTAAGCCGATTACAATCCATGTACCTGTTTAGCCGCTCCGATACCATCTACGGCGGCACCAATGAGATCCAGAGGAATATTATTGCAGAACGGGCATTGGGCATGCCGAAGGAACCGAAAAGTAAAGTGGTCTAGGATTTGGGAGGAGAGCGCTGGGGGATTGGGCCAGCGCTTGGTTTTTTTTGATGCAACGCTCAAAACGGAGGGCCGCCAGACAAGCCTTACCTGATTTTCTTGTTAGATGACGTTTTTGAGTGCTCATGAGTTTTTATCAATATAAATATAAGTGAATACACATAAAAAACAGAGATATGAAAAAAAATGAGATACCCCAAGTAAATATCCCCTGACAATATGCCAGTTGGAACATAGAGGTAGTAAAGATTTAAAGATAATCCAATGGCCATACCCAGCACCCATGGAACAATAAGACTAAAGCACCAAAGCTTGAGTCGATAATACTTATAACTCGCACCTTTCGGGAATATAGCAAATGACAACATGGGATAAAGAACTAGAGGAATAAGATCTAGAATTAAGAAAAAGCCCCCACTCCCTGAAAAAATAATTGGCCCTATCAAATAGGGTAGAAAGAATACTCCCATCGCCACATAGATTTTCAACATTGTAAGTTTCACCTAATACTACCCTGCCAAGATTTGAGTGCCCCAATGACCATGTAGCCATCATAAATTAGAGACAACTAAAACATTACTGACCCATTGAGCTCATATCAGTTTCAAACTCATTTAATTCATGACCATCCCTATAACTTGCTCACTTTTAATAATGGCTGTTCTCCATTTTTACAGAGCTAAGCCAAAACTAATTCATGAAGCTCGAAATTATAAATTTGACCTTCGTCACTTACAGATATTCTAGCAGTACCATCTGCTCTTTTTTTGACCTTCCATATTTCACACAATTTATTTCCGACTTCAGGATGATTTTTAATCACAATTATATCTCCACCAACTTTTGCACTTTTGATATTAAGCATAGAAATGCTCCTTCTTATGTGACAAATAACGAGGAAGTATAAAAATATAAACCTCAATAGTTGATCATATTTCATACTAAAAATCATGTTTATATGTGAACATTGGGGCAACTAGTATCTAAAAATGCTTAAAACTCATACCAAGATGCAAACATTACTACGATAGGATCTGAAAATATTTTTCTAAAACCTCAATGTTTGCAGAAAGCATCGAACTTATGCAGCTACATTGGTTATATGTTTTCGTACCAAAGCGTAGAGGCCAAAGCTATTTGCATTGAATTACCATGCCCTTGTCTGAAGTATTAAGCAAGTTTCCATCTACATTAGTCATTACACCAGATTGATTATATAAAGATATTATATCGTAGCCATTTGGGCAAACTGTCCCTGCTTTTTCATAGCATTTAGATATAGAGACTACTGTTCCTGAACAATTTATGGCGAATCCAGATTCTCCACTCGAAAGGGTTATCTTATTTGCACTAGCACATCCCACCATAGTCAAAGATACAAGAACAATATTTATACAAAGTTTCATGCTGCCTCCCTCAAAACCCAAATTATTTAAACTATCCCATAGACACTATAATTTTACTCACCCATCCTGAAGAGTATAAGCCTTACAATCTACTGAACCTTACACGACTATCCTCAATTGCCAATAAGATTACCAGTTATATCCCACTACAGAAAGAATCTATTTTGTTCGACAGATACACACATTTAGTTTTTTATACTGAAATATTTGATATAACGGGCTTACAGACTAGTTCATGACAGTACATGTCATATTATTTTTTATCAGATATACCTCAGTGTTCCGCATACAATTCGCGGATGCGCCTGTGGCTTATCCACGCTACGGGTGGTTATGGGCTATTAGAGTTAAATAGGTAATATGCGTATTAGAAATAATAACAGCGGGATTTAAAAGTTAAGTCGGGATGGATGGAACAAAGTGTATTACTGTTTGCCAAACACTCCGTATAGGCTCTTACTCATTCGGCCAGCATTCTGTGTACCTATGGCAGTACTAATGAGATTCACCGGAAGATTATTGCAGAGTGGGGATTGGGAATACCGAGGGAACCGAAGGGTTGGTTGTCTAGCATTTGAGCAGGTTAAAAACAGAGAACTATTGGGCCTCAGCGCTTGAATTGGTTGATCACTACCCAAAAAATAAGGGACTGCGCCGCAGGCACAGCCCATTGCATTTTTATTAAGTACCTGAGCGTGGTTATATAGACGCTAGAAGTTTTTTTCTCTTTTCTTCGAACTCAGCATCTGTTATCAGGCCTTTTTCTTTTAAAGATGCAAGCTTTTCAATTTTCGATAAATTATCCATTTCCTCATCAGATACATCCATATCTGATACTGATTTCTTAGCGGATGCTGCTTCAGTCGCAATTATGTTTATCGCATCTTTCAACTGGGCAATGGTTATACCATCTTTATTATTGGATACATCCTCAAATAACCTTTTAAAATTTGGATTCTTTGATGCAAAGTCTTCATTCTCACAATAAAGCTGTATAAAATCAGCTTTTACATCATCAACCTCTTTAATTTCTTCTTCTGTTGCTAGCTTTCCAAAAACAAGAAGCAGCAATATAGAAATAATAGGGCTTATTATCAAAGACAATAAAAACCACCCTACCCCAGATCTATTCCTGTTGGCAGCCATCACCCAAACAACAATTGAAAAAGCAACCCAAAAAATCAAATATTCCATTTACATCTCCCTTACATTTATTTTTTGGAACTAAGCTTATTTTTACCACGCAGGTTAATTGTAAACAGCATACGAACAGACAGTAAAGAACAACCATTCTACGTATCATGTATACATATCTTTTACAGTTATACCGAAACATATACAATCACTGGACTACAGCCCATACAGTGACAGTATATGCCGCATCATTTTTTATCAGATATTACTCAATATACCGCATACAATTCGCGGATGCGCCTGAGGCTTATCCACGCTACGGCTGGTTAGGTGTTATTGAGTGAAATGGGTAACATGCGGATTGCAAATAATAACAGAGGGATTTAAAGATAAAGCTGGAGTAGATAAAACAAAGAGCATTACTGTTCGTCAAAGACTTTGTTCAGGCCTTTAATACTAAATATATATATAGCTCAACAAAAATACGGGAGAGAGGCTGGCCGCAGTTTCTGAGTGCACCACTTGCCCTTGAGGTAAGATGTACCCATGAAATACAAAGAATTATCTATTGAAGAACGATCTCTTATTCAAATTGGTCTAGCAGAAGGCTTGAGTCAACGTGCCATTGGCAAGCTA
>JAKZRG010000050.1:0-45237 GCA_047518265.1 Oceanospirillum sp. | reverse complement strand
GCGCCGAATCAACTACAATAAGTGGTGCAATCAGACGCTGCATTCGCCCAGTATTGTCACGAAAAATCAATAGACCAATGAGCCAAATACATTGGTCTAAGATTCATATTGTAAAAATACTTATCAATATGGTTGCTTGGTTCAATTCCATCATCCACCAATTGACACAGCTCATGAACAGGTATGTTTGACAACTTATAACTAGGTATTCTCTCTGAAATGTTTTCTATTTCCATATTTTTCTCAATGTAAGAGAGATTTTTCCTCACTGTCCAGTATATACCGTAATCGATATCAGTATTACCACTCAAAAGTAGTGCTAAGGAATTAGCATGTTCAATTGTATGCTCTACATCACCTAGCTTATAATGGGCAATAATAAGATTGTTGATTATTATCACCCTATCATATATTGCGTTTGATGTTATAAGGATTTCATTCAAGTATTCTATGATATTTTGATCAGAAGTATTGCTTTGAAGAGAGAGTGCGCACCTGTTGTTAATAATAATGTTTCTATCGATTTTTATTTCTTTCAACCCCTCTTCTGCTGAGTCTAAAAGTAATTTTGATTTTTCTATATTGCCAGATCTAGCATAACGTATAGATAGCTTGACTTGTGTTCTATGAAAAGATTTCCTCGCCCCACCTCTATAAAATATTGAGGTTGCCTTTTCCAAGTCACGAATAGATTTTTTAGAATCATTAACCATTGGAGAACATGTTAACAATGAGGCCGTCGCTAGCCCTTCAGAGTTTCCAATGTCTTTTAAGACTTTACTATATATTTTTCTGCACTTGTTAAATTTTGACATATAGTAAAGTGATGTAAACTCATTTATTTTTAAATATATAGATTCATTTAGTGATAACTTATACTGGCTTTCTATAATTGAGATATATTTCAAACACTCTTCATGCTTACTGATTTTTGTCAGGATATAACAATGTTTGGTTTTTGTATCTATAGAACTATACTTTCCTTCGTTGATTTTTTTTGATAGTACAAGAGCAAGATCAAATTCAGTATAGTCTACACACGCTGTAATAAGTTCACTTATAAAGTCAGACCATACCTGAGATTCTCTTTCTTCAAGAATCCATTCGCTCAAGGGGCTTAAATACAGTCTTGGGTAAGAACTGACACTTGCTTGATGTATGCAGTCATGAAATACTGAAAGCAGCTCGGATTTATCTTTCAACCTGTAAGCAATCTTTAATCGGTTAAATAATCTTTCATCATATGATAGCTGTATTGTTTCAGATTTAGTATCTAAATAGTATTTTCTCCATAGAGATAGGGCAATTTCTTCATATCTACCAAGATAGTTGTCACCTCCAATCCTTCTATAGCTGACATCATCTTTCAAACTAATATGAGAAGTGCCAATTTCTATAAATTCTTTTCTCTCTAAGCTTTCTAGGTCTTTCCTTAGTTTAGATGCGTCACACTTTATTTTCAAATAGGATAACAGCAATTTCAAAGCTTCAATGTTTAGTGAAATATCTTCTATTTGTATGATTGCTAATATTAATTTGGCATCATCAGAGAGTGAGTTAAATGCCTCGATAGTTACTTCTTCAATTCCATATTCACTATTTGATATCGAATTTATTGTTTTTGACAGGGTTTCTCCTCTATATTCTGCCATTTGATGAAGAGGTTTTAGATTGCCATCTGATTGCTCATAATATTTTTTTATTATTTTCAACGATTTTTTATCATTGCTTGAAACAATACTTATTGCATAACGTGATGGCAAGCGTTTAAGTTCAATATGATCATAGAGGATATTTTGTATTACACAAAATGACTCTTCAATTTCCTCTTCAAGTAAGTCGCTTACAACATTTTTTGTATATTCAAATATGCAATACACTGAATTACAATTTTCCAGCATCCTTTGTATGAACTCTATAAACTCATCATCCATGCACTGTGCATTTTCTATCGAAATTAAAATATTTTTATCTTTTAAGCTGCTCACTATATACGAGCTATATTGTATTTTTATCTCTACGTTTTTAGATGAAATAAGTCCCTTTATATCCTTATCTGCAATATTGTTTATATTCTCTGAGAGACTTACTATCTTACTGGCTATAGGATCAAATTTGCTAGCTGCCTTTACTAAGCTAGCCCCTAGCCTTGTTAAAGTCTCTTTGGGTTTGTTTTTCATGTAATCGACAAACCCTGGTATTTCACCTCTTTCCCTCAAATCTATCGTACTATTAACAAAAGATTTATAAAAACTACCTGAAGCAACCCCTTTGTTAGCACGAAATTTGGTTTTAACATGTATAAAAATATGGCTATTTGACTCCTCTGATATTTTTTTGCTAAGAGCCGACTTTCCTATACCCTGTCCTCCAGACAATATAACAACCTTATTACGTCCAACACTATTTTTAATATCTTTAGAAAATTCTTCTCTAATATTTTTCCTATCTACAAACTTTAAATTCATAATTAATAGTTATCCTTTGATTTCTAGTAATGAAGAAATATCTCCTAATATTCTATTCTAATCCCCTCTACACAAACACTTAGGGTTATCCCTAGTTTTCCACCTTAAATAGCCATATATCCAACCCAAATCAACATTTCATGCTCCATATTCCCTTAACCCCAAACAAAAAAAGCCCCATCCTCTCCAGCGAGAATGGGGCTTTATCAATTTTGATAATAATGAGTGGACTTCAGATTGCGATGGTTAGGTGTTAAGTGATCCTTAACGTCCAGCCACCAATTTGCACTTCGATTCAGACAGAGGACGGAAGGCCTTATCTGCCGGGATCGTGCGCAAAACTTTCAGTAGATCCCATTCACCTTTTGATTCAGACGGTTTCTTCACTTCAGCTAGGTACATGTCGTGGATCATGCGGCCGTCGTCACGGATTTGTCCGTTAGTAGCGAAGAAGTCGTTGATTGGGGTCTTTTTCATCTGTGCCATAACCGTTTGAGAATCATCGGTTCCGGCGGCTTTAACTGAGCTCAGATAGTGCATGGTTGAGGAGTAGATACCTGCATGTACCATGGATGGCATGACACCGGTACGTTTCTGGAACTTCTGTGACCAGCTACGAGTCTCTGGTGTGCGATCCCAGTAGAAGCCTGTAGTCAGCTGTAGGCCTTGTGTTGTGTCTAAGCCTAAGCTCTTCACGTCATGTAGGAAGACTAGCAAACCTGCCAATTTCTGGCCTGAGGCAACCACACCAAATTCTTTGGCGGTTTTCAGGGCGTTTACGGTGTCACCGCCAGCATTCGCTAGGCCAATGATTTTTGCACCGGAGGCTTGTGCTTGCAGAATAAAGGAGGAGAAATCACTGGTAGCCAGAGGGTGACGTACGCCGCCTACTACTTTACCGCCACTGTTTTTAACAACACTGGATACATCCCCTTCCATTGCATGACCAAAGGCATAGTCTGCTGTTAGGAAGAACCAGGTATCACCACCCTCTTTTACTACGGCTTCACCGGTACCGTGGGCCAGTGCATAAGTGTCATAAACGTAGTGAACCGTGTTAGGCGTACAGTATTGATTGGTAATGGATGATGATGCTGAGCCGGATACAATAGAGAGTTTATCTTTGGACTCTACAACCTTATTTACTGCGATGGTTACCGCTGAGGAAACCATACCTGCCACCAGATCGATGTTTTCGGTATCAATCCACTGGCGTACTTTGTTTGCGCCAATATCGGGTTTGTTTTGATCATCTGCGGCGACGATGGTGATCTTTTTGCCGTTAACGGAGCCGCCCATATCTTCAATGGCCATTTTAGCCGCTTCCAAGCCGTTCGGGCCTGCCAGCGGGCTATAGGTACCGGACATATCTGCGATATAACCGATACGAATCTCATTATCAGAAATCCCCTTGGCTTGTGCCGCACCAGACAGAGCAACCGCCGACATAACGGCACCTGCTAATACATTTTTTACCAAAGATTTTTTAGTGCGAGATTGATGTGTCATTGTTGTCTTACCTTTTTATGGTGTTGTTTTTGTTCTACTTTTAAGGATCTTTCCAGCGTATTGTTGTGTTTATTATTAAACGTTTTAAGACTCCCTTCTGTTGGCTCCCGCACAAAAGTACAAGAGCCCGTGTTGTATCTATTGGTGATGAAATAACTTATTCAAAGCACACAGGTATAAGTACTACCTATCAAGCACTTTCAGCAAACTGATCTCTTAGATTACGTTTCAGTAATTTTCCGGCTGTATTTTTGGGCAGTTGATCGACAAAATGGACTTTCTTCGGCACTTTAAAGGCCGCCAGGTGTTCCTTAGCGTGACGAATCAAGTCTGTTGGATCTTGCTCAGCTTCCGGTTTCAATACGACTACGGCAGCAATGGCTTCAATCCATTTGTCGTCCGGCACACCGATCACTGCCACTTCTGCAATAGACGGATGAGTATATAGAGCCTCTTCTACATCACGGCTCGCCACTAAAACACCACCGGTATTCACCACATCTTTGATACGATCAACGATATAGATAAACCCTTCGTCATCCTGATAACCCAGATCACCGGAGTGGAACCAACCACCGGCAAAGGCTTCTTCGGTTTCTGCGGGTTTATTCCAGTACCCCACCATTAAATGTGGTGACTGATGCACCAGCTCACCTTGCTCACCAGCTTTGCACTCTTCACCCGTGGCAGGATCAACAATACGGGTATAAACCGTGGATACGGGCTTACCTGCAGAGCTTGGACGAGCAGCATGCTCTTCAGGTCTTAATACCGTTGCCAAAGGAGCAATTTCGCTCTGGCCATAACAGTTATACAAACCTGAGGCCGGTAGACGCTGACCCAGCTCATGCACGATAGGCTCCGGCATAATGGATGCGCCGTAATAGATTTTCTCCAGATGCTGTAGCTCGTCATCCACAAAATCATCGTGACGTAATAAAGCGATCCAAACCGTTGGTGGCGCAAAAAAAGCGTTCAGTTTATGTTCTTTTAACAGATGCAGAATAGAATCGGGTGTAGGGGTATCAATCAGATAGGTAAAGCCACCGTTCAACAAGGCAGGCATGGTAAAAGCGTGCATCTGAGCCGAGTGATACAGTGGCAGGGCCGCTAGCGCTCTGTCGTTGGCCGTAATGTCCATATGATTGATACAGCTAGCGTATTCACTATTAAAGGAACGATGGGTATGCATAGCGCCTTTAGGATCAGAGGTGGTGCCAGAGGTATAAAGAATCTGTACCACATCCGTATCACTCAATTCCAGATCCGGTGCACTGCTGTCTAAGTCTTCATTTTGTGCGATGGCTAGAATATCCAGGGCTTCATCATCTGAATCGGGATCCACCGAATGCAAACTGCCATGAATCTCAATGCCCACTAATTCATAAACATCGTCCACATGAGCCCGAAGACTCAAATCTGAAAACAATGCTTTAGAACCGGATTGATTCAGAATATAAACCAACTCCTCTTTTACTAGAGCAAAGTTCACAGGTACATGAATTAAACCGGCTTTAGCGCACGCTAACCAAAGCAATAGATAGGCATCTGAGTTTTTGCCATAGGCCGCAACACGATCTCCCTGTTGTAACCCCGTAGACATCAAATAGTTGGCTACTCGATTAACCGCGCTATCCAGCTGAGCATAGGTCCAACTACGATCCGCATAGTGCAGAGCCGTTTTACTATGATGTTTTGCCGCCGAACGACTAAACGCATCGCCAACTGTATTACGTGTCGCCCGTTGAATGGCTGTTTGTGACTCTTGTGACAGTGTTGTCATACACACCTCTTAAACTCTATTCTTGTTTTTGTTATCAGATTAGGTAAGGCGTAACAGCTCTTTTTGTAAGAGCGGTTACCAGTTAATAACGGCATCAATTTTCAAACAATGGCCGTATGGGTCATCTTTTTTGACCAAAACGGCCATCTTTATCGGTATATTCATTGCTATTAATTAAGAGCCTCTTTTAAGAGAGGCTCCATTAGTTTCTTAAGGGTTTCCCCTTGGCTAGAAAGTGTTCGATACGAGACTTGGCTTCAGGTATATCAATCAGAGATAGATTGCATTCCCGTTCCAGATCATAAAAACGGTCATACCAATCGGGGTTAGATGCTTGGTTCAGTAGATCTAATAAGGCTTTCTCTAACTCGGCCTGATATCCAGCATCAGTAAGGTTCAAATTCTGAGGCGTTAGAATCTGTTTTGAAGACGATGGACGCTGTCGTTCTGACTGCCTAGATTCGGCCCACAGGATTTGAGCTTTTTGTTTCGCATCAAATAGCAGACGATCACGGTTCATGGTGATGCCGTCTGTGACTTTAAGAATACCCAGTTGCTGAGCCTCTAAGGCAGAGGCGGTTACTTTAGCCCCTTGGATCAGATCAAAGGTCTGCTTGATAGCCTGATCAGGGCCAAAAGCCTCCGCTGTGCGCGCTAATAGCTGCTTACAACCGCCCCAACCCGGGATAATGCCTACTAGATTTTCCACCAAACCAAGATTGGATTCCGCATAAGCCTGTACAGCATGGCAATGCAGGATCAATTCTAAACCGCCACCCAAGGCCTTACCCGCTACCGCTGCAACAACGGGCACAGGTGCCGATTCAATTGCATGGAATAGCACTTGCCCACGACGGATAAAGGCATCAATGGCGCCGTCTTGCTCGGTTAAGGTCAAAAACTCTTTTAAATCAGCCCCCGCCACAAACACAGGGCCTTCGCTATAGATCACCAGAGCGGCATTATTTTCAATGACCAGTTGTAACGCTTGTTCCAGCTCACTCAGTAGAGTCGAGCTTAACGGATTAACCTTGTCCGTTAATTCCAAGCACCAAACCTTATCTTGAGATTTATTTTCAATAGCAGAGTCACTATCCAAAGACCAAAGACAACAACGGGAGAACTGCTTAATGGCAGGATTCTGTTTAACCTCTTCCAGACGTAAGATACCTTCCGGTTGAGATGTTGATACATCATAGTCTTCTGGTGCCAACAAAAATGGCGTTAGCGTCAGGTTACTGGCTTGTAAACGCTGACAAAAGTCGGGCATCCCGATACGTTGAATCAGCTCAAATGGCCCGAATCGCCAGTTATAACCCAGCTTCATAGCGCTATCCACAGCGTTAGTATCTTCAGCTACATCCGGTACTAACTGAGTGGCATAACGCAACATCTGAGATAAGACTCTCCAGGCATAAACTGCCCCCTTATCATCTCCAGCTAATAGGGTTTTAAGATCTCCCGGTTTAACCTGACAACTGTCTAATTCAGGTTTTTGAGGCGCTCGATAAGTAACAGACGTTAGATCCAAGACCTCGCGGGTTTTACGACCAGCTTCGTCTTTTGTTTGGCGGTAAAAACCTTGCAACACACGGCCTTTTCGGCCAAACCAGCCCTTATCTACCATAGTTTGAACTACGGGAACCGTTTGCGCATAAGGGGCAAAATCATCATCGGAAGGTAATAGACTGGCTAAGCTGGCCGTGACCGATGGCATCAGATCGATACCACAGAGATCCCATAAACCAAAAATACCGGTTTTAGGGAAACCACAAACCTGCATAACGGTATCAGCCTCTTCTACGGTTAGATCTAAATTAATGGCCTCTTGTAATGCCACCTGCATCCAGAAGACACCAAGTCGATTCGCGATAAAGCCAGGTCGATCGGCACAGTGAATGACCGTTTTTCCCATCTGGTGATCGTTAAAATGAGATATCTGCTTAACCACTTCTGGCAAGGTATGTTCACCGGCCACCACTTCCACCAAACGCATATAACGTGGCGGGTTAAAATAATGGGTAACAACAAAATGCTGGCAAAAACTCTCTGGCAACCCTTCCGTTAGCTTTTCTAACGGAATGGTCGAGGTATTAGAAGAGACAATAGCATGAGGCGCTCTTACTGCTTCGATACGTTTGTACAGAGACTGCTTGATATCCAAGCGCTCGATAACCACTTCGATAATCCAATCATATTCAGCCAGTTGGGCAAAATGATCCTCGGTATTACCAACGGTTATACGCTCCGCAATCGTCGGGTGCATTAAACCACCCGCAGAACCCGCTTTTAGAAAACGATCCAGAGCACCTTGTGCAATACTGTTACGGGAAGTCTGATCATTACCAGCATCTTTAGGCAGGATATCCAGCAGCAATACGTCTGCACCGCCATTAGCCGCTTGAGCAGCGATACCTGCGCCCATCACACCGGCACCGATAACCGCTACTTTTTTAATAGATGCACTTTTAATCAAAGACGCTTTCTGCTGATTCGTCATTACTCTTCCCCTTAAGCCAAACGTTCGATAATCAAAGCGATACCCTGTCCACCACCAATACACATGGTGACCAAACCGTAACGTCCCTGAATACGTTCCAGTTCGTACAAAGCTTTCAAGGTGATAATGGAACCTGTAGCACCAACAGGGTGACCATGAGCCACGGCACCACCGTTTGGATTCACCTTAGCAGGATCAAGCTTCAGACTTTCGGTAACGGCCATCGCTTGAGCAGCAAAGGCTTCGTTGGATTCCACCACATCAATATCATCGACCGTAAGACCTGCCTGCTCTAAGGCCTTAGTCACTGCAGGAATAGGGCCTAAACCCATAACATCTGGTTTCACCCCCGCAAAGGCATAACTGACAAATCGGGCTTTCGCTTTTAGTCCTCGACGGTCTGCTTCCTGCTGACTGGTCAACACCAATGCCGCTGCACCATCGTTAATACCTGAGGCATTACCCGCAGTGACAATTCCGTCTTTTTTGAAGGCTGGTCTGAGCTTGGCTAAACCTTCTGGTGTTACATCACCACGGACATGTTCATCGGTATCGAACGCCACCATCTCCCGACCTTTTTTCACCGGTACAGAAACAATCTGATCCCTAAACATGCCTTCT
Source organism: Oceanospirillum sp. (assembly GCA_047518265.1). Classification (GTDB taxonomy): domain Bacteria; phylum Pseudomonadota; class Gammaproteobacteria; order Pseudomonadales; family Halomonadaceae; genus Oceanospirillum. Next base: position 36,356 of record JAKZRG010000050.1, on the reverse strand, counting down.
TGAATGGCACGAGCCGCTTTTTGATGGCTGTCATAGGCAAACTGATCCAGTTGTTCTCGGCTATAACCGTATTGGGCCGCGATGTTCTCTGCCGTCATGCCCATATGACCGCTTTCAAAAGGATCACTTAGGATATTGATGGTCATATCAACAACCTGACCATCCCCCATTCGCTGACCAAAGCGCATACCCGGTAACAAATAAGCCCCACCACTCATACTCTCGGCACCACCGGCTAAAGCAACGGTGCTATCACCGGCAACGATCATTTGTGCAGCAGAAATAAGGGATTGAACGGAGGAGCCACAAAGGCGATTGACATTCAACGCGGCAGAGCTCTCTGGTAAACCGGCGTTTAGCGCGATATGTCGGGAAAGATAGGCATCTTGTGGGCATGTGGTAATAATATGACCAAATATCGCATGATCGATCTCTTCAGCAGGGATACCTGCACGGGCAATGGCTTCTTTAGCGGCAAAGGTACCCAGTTCCGCAGGAGAATAAGCCGATAAACTGCCACCAAAACCACCAATGGCAGTACGGGCACCGTCTAGGATAACCACATCGGTAAGGTTTAATTGTTCAGAAGCGTGTTGATCTATCATGATAATTCCTTGTGAAATTGGGTTCGCCGTTGGGGTTCGCTGCGCTCAGCCCAACCTACACAAGCCTCACTTCGCAGATAAAAGTACGAATGACATTGAGCTTGTTAATATAAAAATCGATGAATTAAATAGCCTGTATATTCCGCTATCTTCCTAGAAGAGAACGAGCGATCACTTCTTTCATAATTTCAGAAGTACCGGCATAGATGGTTTGCACACGGGCATCCACATAGAAGCGGGAGATAGGGTATTCCTGGGTGTAGCCATAACCCCCAAAGAGCTGCAGACATTCATCGATGGTTTTACACTGCATCTCACTGAGCATCAGCTTTAGAATTGCCGCATCCGTCGGTGTCATTTCGCCCTGAGAGTATTTCTGCATACATTGATCAAAATAGGAACGCCCCACTTCCATTTGGGCTTTCACTTCGGCTAACTTAAAGCGGGTATTTTGGAAATCGGCAATACGTTGTTTAAAGGCTTTACGTTCTTGTACGTAATCAAGGGTTAGCTGCAGAGCTCCTTCCATAGCGCCTAAGGCTTGAGACGCCACGCCTAAACGTTCGCGAGGCAGTTCCTGCATCAGATAAACAAAACCTAAGTTTTCCTCCCCTAGTAAAGCATCATGGGGCACCACTAGATCATCAAAAAACAGCTCGGCGGTATCGCTGGAGTGTTGGCCTATTTTTTTGATGCCTTTACCACGGGAAAAGCCCGGTAACGAGGCATCCACCATAAAGAGGGAAACACCTTTAGCCCCTGCGTTTGGATCTGTTTTAGCGCAAACAATCACCATATCCGCTAACAAGCCATTGGTGATAAAAATCTTAGAGCCGTTAATTTTCCACCCCTGATCCGTGCGCTCTGCTGTGGTACGCATAGCGGCTAGATCACTGCCTGCGCCGGGTTCGGTCATAGCGATAGCCCCTACAACGGAACCATCAATCAACTTGGGCAGCCAGTGATTCTTTTGTGCTTCCGTGGCGATATGTAAGAGATAGGGCATTACGATATTGGCATGGATATTATAACCGCCACATAGACCACCAAAGCCTTGACGGGAGATCTCTTCAATCACCAACTGACAGATCTCAAAACTGGCGCCTGCACCGCCGTACTCCTCGGGCATATCTACGCCCAGCAAACCCGCCTCCCCTAATGTGTTCCATAAGGTGCGAGGTACTTGTCCCTCTTCTTCCCATTGTTCAAAATGGGGAGCAACCTCCTGTTCCAAAACTCGCTGAATCATGGTTTGGAACAGCTGAAAATCTTCATCACTTTGTTTTTGCAGATTGTTTTGATTCATCTTTGACTCGTAATTTTATTTGTTATTATTTTTTATATTTTGATCCTTAAGGCCATTTAAAAGCTTTATTCACTGGCTTTGAATGATAAACCGGGTCGAATTTATTGACCAAAACGGCCAAGTCACGTTGAGTGCTAGACGGCTATAAGGGGCTGTAATAAGGTCAAAGGAAGACAACAAGAAATCGGAATAACAATGGCCAAACCTCATATCGCCAACCACTTTATTCAAGCCTGTATTACTGGGGCTGTTAGACAGGGTGTTAGCGTCGAAGAGCTGCTATCTTCTGCCAATATCCCTTTAAACTGGCTGAATCAACCCGATAAATTGATTACAGAACAACAACTCAGTCAGTTGATCAAAGCGGTTTGGCGCAACACTCAGGATGAGTTTATGGGTCTTGCTCATCAAAGATGTAAAAATGGTGTATTTGCCTTAATGGCGGAACTGGCCCAACAGGCCAAAACTCTTGGAGGCATGTTAAAACAGAGTGCTCGGTTTTATTCTGCGGTGTACGATGGAATTGATATCGGCCTAGATCACCCTGATCAAAAGGCCTATGAAGCTATCGCAGATAGTAGAAATAAAACGCGAGATTTAGAGAGCCCTCTGTTGTTTTATCGCCTTTATCTCAGCGATAACAGCAACGACCCTAACCATTTATTACAAGAGTTCTTATTGTTGATGTGGCAGCGCTTTGCCAGTTGGTTAGTGGGTCAACAGATCCCTTTTGCCAGTACTTGCTTTAGTTATCCTGCTCCCAAACACGCTCGTGAGTATAACGTAATGTTCAGTGGAGAAATGCTTTACGAACAAGCCAAAAGCGGCTTTTATCTGCATCCAAGATTCTTACAGCTGCCCATCATCCGTAGTGACAGCGAGTTATACGATTTCTTAAAAAATTCTCCGGCTTATATTCTACATCGCCCAGATCAAGACGATAGTCTGCAAACCCGTATCCGCTTACTTCTGCAACAGCATGATTTTGATCAGATGCCAGATTTGGATCAAATTAGCCTACAGTTGCATATCGCCCCCAGAACCCTACGCAGAAAACTCAAAGAGGAAGGGAGTTCCCTTCGTTTAATCAAAGAAACTCTGCGTAAGGACTACGCCATTAAATTACTGATAGGAGAAAATCTGAATATTGGAGAGATCAGTGAAAAAACCGGTTTTTCAGAGACAGCCGCATTCTGTCGGGCATTTAAGCGTTGGACAGGTGTTTCACCCTCGGATTGGCAGGGTCAGGTGTAATGCCATGTAATTGAACCCGCCAGCGAGCACTTTATATTGGAATCGCGATTAGAAACTCCTAAGCCATAACAAACAAGACAGGTACTGAAGAGTAATAGCCTCAAAGAAAGGGCCGCTATTCAGATTTGTTATTGCTTTTATGCTGATGAAAGGAAATAAAGGAAACCTCTAATGTCCGATAACAACACTAATAACAATGCGATTCCAAGCTGCCAATTCTGTACCGACAATCCTGAACAAAGCGTTAAAGAAATGTTTATTTCAGGACAAGAAAAACGAATCGCACGCGGCGAACAACCGGCAAAGCGTGCGGTATTCCGTAAAGTGCACGGTATTGCTCACGGTACGTTTCATATTAAGGATGACTTGCCAGATGAGCTTAAGGTGGGTGTATTTGGCCAAAGACCTAGCTATTCCACTTGGGTTCGCTTTTCCAGTGACACAAGCCCTACAGCAACAGATCTAAAAGCAACATCAGGTATTGGCATAAAACTGTTTGATGTTGAGGGTGACAAACTTCTCGATAACGGCACGACTCAAGATTTTATCTTACAGAATCACGACGTGTTTTTTGTCGATGATGCTCAGGCAATGTGCGAATTTACCCGTGCAGGTGTTGTGGATGGAGATTACGACAGCTATCTAAAAGAGCATACTCGTACAGCAAAAATTCTAGACGAGATGGCCAAAAAAGAAGCGAGCGTACTCACAACAACCTATTGGAGTGGCCTCCCCTATAAACTAGGCAACAACAAACCGGTAAAATACAAACTGGAACCGGAAGAGCCTGTTGATGGTGAACCCTTTGACAGTCCGGACTATCTGGCCATTGATCTGGAGCGCCAACTCAGAAATAAAGAAGCCCGCTACCGTTTTATGGTTCAATTTCAGCAGGATGATGATCCTCTTGATCAGGCCACCGTGCGCTGGGAGGGCCCTTGGGTTCAATTAGCAACGTTAATCTTGCCCATTCAGGATATTACTACCCGTGGTCAGGCCCAATACGGTGAGAACCTAGCCTTCAATCCTTGGCATGCTTTGGCAGAACACGAACCTTTGGGCAGCCTATCCGCCGCACGTAAAATCACCTATGCCGCGAGTGCCAGAACCCGTCACGAGGCCAATGGAATTAGTAATTCCGAACCTGGAAAGCCTCGGCCAGCCCAACAATCTCCTTCTGTAAAAGATGCCTGTATTGTTAAAGCCGCTATCTATCCTGGTATCGGTGTCGCTCGTGTCGGTTCCAGTCGTAACGATTACTTTATCGGCCCTGAAGTGGATTTCCCCGAAGCCGAAGAACCGGGGTTTTATCGAGACAATACAGGAGCACTAAAGCGTCAGGCCGCTCGATTCAGGGTCTATGGTCTTAACGCCAAAGGCGAGGTAATCAAGGAACTTACGTCAGAAAATGCCGATATCAATTGGCAAGTGCACCTAGCCAATCAGAAATCTGCTTGGTACGAATTCCAGCTGGCGTTGGATATCCCTGAGTCAAAAGATGTTCCTCCCAGCTTACTGCGTAATGCCAATGTACCTGATCGAAGCCAATTAGTAATCGATCCTGGTAGCCGTTCAATTACAGGTCAAAACCAAGAAGGTGAAGAATACTGCTTCAATACAGGTCATTTCTTAGATATGCCAGACCCTATTGAACTGGGTGAATTAAAAACAGATGACAAAGGGCGTTTGCTGGTTCTGGGTGGTTTTGGTAAATCAGCCTCTTACGATGGTTCACCAGCGATTACCTTTGGTAATAATGAAGGTTGGCATGATGATACTTCCGACGGGCCAGTCAAAGCAGATGTTTTTTATGAAGGTGTTCAATTGACCGTTGACCCGGCTTGGATCGTGGTCGCACCACCTAATTACGCCCCTCAACAAAAATCAGTGCGCACCATGTGGGATCTCATGCGAGATGTTGCCATTAAATCCGGTATGCTGGCATCTCCTAGCCGCCCCTCTTTTACCCAGGATATATTACCCATATTCCAACGAATGACAGATCTTCAATGGGTTAATGCTGGATTTGCGGCCACTTTTGGTTGGAAGGGGCCATTTGACTTCTCTGATCCTGAATGGTTGGAGCGTATGTCCAGCCTCGATGCGAGCTATCGCGGCCTACGACGCACGTTGTACCAACAATTCAGAAAGTATACGCGGGATGGCATGTCTCCTGTCCCTTGGCCTTACCTCTACGGCGACGCAATGAACCTTCCGCCTGTATCTCCTCGTCAGCATTCCGTTCTCACAGATACTCAAATGACTCTGTTGGAGCAATGGGCGAATGGTGATTTTATTGCAGATTATAACCCTGACTCCGAACATATTAACGAGTTAGACGCTCTACCTGTTGACGAACAACCGGCCATGCTAGACAAAGCATCGTTAGAGTTCTGCTTAGCCGACGCCTTCCACCCCGGTTGCGAAATGACTTGGCCTGTACGTGATAAACGCATGTATATGGCTCCTTTCCGTTTCAAACACCCTAAACACCTGAACTGGAGTGAACCTAACTACGGACCACAATTAAATCAGGACGTTTTAAGTTTACCTAGCGGGCCACTGTCTGCTGGTCAGCTACCTGGAGGAATCACTCGCTGGATGGCTGTTCCATGGCAAACGGATACTGCAAGTTGTCGTTCGGGCTACGATAAAGAATATGATCCCTATATTCCATCCTTCTGGCCTGCTCGTGTCCCTAATCAGGTAATGACAAAAGATGCTTATGATGTCGTTATGGATGAGAGCCAACCTCTGGCAAAACGTAGGCAGGCCTTTGTACAAAGGGCTGATTGGGATGCCCCTCTGAATACAGAAAAGAGTTATACCTACCAGATCAACAAAATGATCGATCATTTTGATCAAATGGGCGTCGTTGAAGTCCGCGAAGGCCCAAGAGATAGCTCTGGTTTCCCAAACTACGTTCAAGTATCAGATCGAGATCAACTGATCACACCCCCTATAGGTGAACGTGATGAGCAACAACCAGATCATGAGACTCATCCGTTATCTCACGGAATTGACTTTATAGATGATCTTTTAGAAAGCATTGCAGATCTAAGTCTGATTGATAAAGTTAACCGCTTAAACAGGAAGTAAAATGCAATGGCCACTACAACCGTATTAGACCCACAACACGCTCACTTTGATGTACTTGTCGTAGGAGCAGGTCCAGCCGGTTGTAGTGCCGCCATGACTTTAGCCCCCCATTATCGGGTGGCTTTAGTGGACCGAAATACAGACTTTAACTTTCGCATAGGTGAATCCCTCTGCCCAGCAGGCAGACGATTACTGCATAAAATGGATCTATGGCAGGACTTTCAGAAACAAAACCACCAGGCTTGCTTCGGCAATCGCTCTCTATGGGGCAATGATCAAATTCTGGAAACTGACTTTCTAAGAGATCCTGACGGAAACGGTTGGCACCTAGATCGAGCTAGATTCGACTTATGGCTACGAGAACATGCCGTTCAAAGAGGCTGCCAATTATTTGCTCCCTTTGCCTTAAGTGAAGTTGAGTATAAAAACGGCACCTGGCATATATTATTGAAATCACAGAACCAGGAAATAATGGTCACGGCTAAAATTCTAATTGATTCCGCAGGGAGGGCTTGTCCCGTTGCCCGTAAATTAGGCGTAAAACGTACCGTTAATGATAAACTGGTCTGTGGCTGGCTAGTAGGTCAAGAACAACCGACGTCAGCAGATGCTGGATTCAGTTATATCGAAGCTTGTCCCGATGGTTGGTGGTATAGCGCGCCCATTCCCGGTGATCGCCGTATTCTTGCATTTTTTACCGATACAGATTTACCTTCAGCATCTTGGGCTCTAAAGCCACAGCAATTACTGCAACCAGCCAAACAATTGCACTCACTGGCAGCGTTGCTGGAGCGATGCCGTTTCCAAGCAACGGAAATTTCTGGCTACCATGCCGCGCACACCTCATCCTTGGAAACCCCATTTGGCGATCAGTGGTTAGCGAGTGGCGATGCCGCAATGAGCTTTGACCCTCTCAGCTCACAGGGGATTTTTAATAGCTTATATACAGGACTCTATGCCGCACTGAATACGGATAAATGGCTTAGAGGAGAGGTAGAGGACTTTAGCGAATATGGGCAGCAACTTAAAAATATACAAGAGGCTTACCTAAAGCATTACAGCGAATGGTACGGCCTACAAAAACGCTGGCCCGACAAACCTTTTTGGCAAAAAAGAATCCCTCAAAATGCGGGATGAGGTTAAACATCAATGTTGAAAACAGCCTAGTTCCGACCGCCTATTCCCTCTTACAGACAGTGACTCTGGTTTGTAAAAAGTTATAAAAATGAGTACTAAATGGTACTGAATCTATTCTGATAACCCGTTTTTGATCTGAATCATATGATTCAGATCATTAAAGTTAATGATAATAATTCTCTATAGCTTTTACCTTTATCGTGTGATAAATTTCTAACCAGTGACGTAACCTTATGTTATTCAGATCATTTTTGCTTTTAAAGAGGCTTATTGTGAAACTTAAACTTATCGCTTCCGCTATTGCTTTAGCATCCGCTATGAATGTTCACGCTGCTCAGGATTATTCTAACTTCCCTGTTACAGTTAAAGGCTTTAGTGGTGATGCAAAGAACTCTGTTTCTTACACCGGCCAAGCAGCGCGTCAAGTTCTGCATACCTCTTTGAAAAAACTGGCAGGCAAAGGTAACGGCGAAGCAAATCCTCAGTTAAAAGCAAAAATGCTGTCTTACTATGACGGTAAACATGCCGGTCGCGATATTCTGTCTCCAGCATCCAAGTCCGGTTTTCCAGTAGAGCAAACCACTGTTGATCAACTGTCCAAGAAAAAGAACCTAGCCGGTAAAACCTATAAAGGCCAAGTTCCTGGCTGGCCGGGCAATATGACAGGCCCTGAAGTGGTTCGCTTTATGATTGATAAAGCGTCTTCTGCCAATAAAGGTTTTGATCCTCTGACAGGTTATGATTACGCTCAGTTGATTTCCAAATTTACCATGGGTGCGGTTTTCTATAACCAAGCCGTTGATAACTATTTGGATGAAAAACTAAGCGCTAAGAAAAATCCAAACAACAAGCCATATAAGGCAGGTACCAAATACACCGGTAAAGAACATGTTTGGGATGAGGCTTTCGGTTACTTTGGTGCTCCAGGCAACACTCCAAGCCTGACCGCTAAGCAGGTTTACGGTATTGCTAAGCAAAAATCAGATGCCTTCAAGCTAGCGGATGCCAATAACGATGGCAAAGTGTCTCTATATAACGAGATGACTTACGCTCACGCCTATTACGCAGCGGGCTTCGATAAAGGTGGAAAAACCAACTACCTGCACAATATCACAGGTGCTTTTGTTGAAGGTCGTCAGCTGATTACCGATGCGGACGGTGAAGCACTGAGCAAGATGGAGCGCCTGCAGCTGAAAGGGCACGCAGAAACCATCGAAGAAAACTGGGAAAAAGTAATCGCAGAAGCCGTATTCAAATACGCAGGTTCTACTTACAAAGACCTAGCAAATCTGCATAAAATGGTTGAAGAAGACAACGACAACATCGACAAGCAGTACCGTGTTTACGGCAAGCATTGGGGTGAGCTGAAAGGTTTTGCTCTGGCCCTGCAAACCGGTAAGAGCAATCTAGGTTCAACCGCTACTGAACTGAACAAACTGATCGGCTTTGGCCCTGTTCTTCTGGGTGCAACTCAAGTAACTGGCGTTGACGCTAAAGGCAACTACATTCAGTCCAGCTCTATGAACTTTGAAGAGTACATGCTGAGCATGCTGAAAGTTCAGCAACTGATGGTTGATGAGTTTGGTGTTCAGGCCCGTAATAAAGACGTATTGTCTGATATGGGTGACCTGGCTGATAAGCTGAGTTCCGGTATCGCTGTAGAAAATGACTAATTCATTTTAGCCAGTGATGCTAATTGCTACTTATTACAATGTAGCTCTTAGCTAAACGAGTCGTTATCAGAGACAGCTCTTATGGCAACATAGGGGCTGTTTTTTGCTAAGCGCTAGAACATAAGTTTTCTACAGAACTATTAATACAGGTAGCGTGGATAAGCCGCAGGCGCATCCACGAACTCCCTATCACTCCGTGTTAAAATGTGGAAAGGCTTTTGTTTAGTTACTCATCAGGTCCATTATCTTGTTAGAAAACTATTTCCCCGATCTTTTACAGAACCTCTCGGAAACCTTTACCAGCCCTAAAAAGCGGGTGTTTCTGGGTTATCTGTTTTCTGGTTTTCTAATCGGCTTTATCTGGCTACTCTGGCGACAAAAAGAAAGCGTAAAAACAGCATGGGCACGATGCTTCTCAAAAGAGATCTGGTGGTCACAGTCAGCCCGCGCTGACTATCTGATTATGCTGATCAACAAAGCCAGTTTTATACTATTAGCCCCCTTGTTACTGACGCAATTAACCGTCGCCACTTGGCTATTCCAGACCCTCTATGAAACTCTTGGATACCGCCCTCTCTTTGGTAGTGGCTGGCCTTCAGGCTCAATCCCACTATTATTTACCCTGTGCTACCTATTGTTAGACGATTTTTTCCGTTACTACCTGCATAAACTGCTGCACGAAATTCCAGCGCTTTGGGCCTTCCATAAAGTCCATCACTCCGCCCGTACCATGACGCCATTAACCGTATTCCGAGCTCACCCGGTAGAAGGCATCCTGTTCTCACTGCGCACGGCTATCGTACAAGCCATCTGTATCGCAGGCTTTATCTTCTTTTTTGGCCCTCAGGCAGATCTGATGACCGTATGGGGCGCCAGCATTTTCACCTTTGCCTTTAATATCTTAGGGTCAAACCTACGACACAGCCATATCCCTCTTCCCTATTGGCCAAAACTGGAGAAGTTCCTGATCTCCCCTGCTATGCACCAAATCCATCACTCTACAAACCCTAAACACTTTGATAAAAACTACGGCGTAATTATTGCCCTATGGGATCGAATGGGTGGCACCTTGGTTCATGGCAGTGAAGCACAAGACATCAGCTATGGCTTATCCCGCAAGATAAAAGAAGATGAGCACAGCCTAAAAACGCTGTACCTAACGCCTTTTAAAGAATCAGCAATGGCTTTGGTTAAGGCTGCTAGTACACTACGTTTTCGAGTTTGGAAGAAGAAAAAGCAGAAAATGGGATCGTAAGAACATTTATGTATCGGGGGTGCGATAACCTGATGCCAACCTCCCCCTGAAGGCTTTGAACCATAACCCCAATTCGCGGATGCGCCTCTGGCTTATCCACGCTACGTGTATCGGTTACTCCGTAGAAAAACTTATAGCCTTGTGCTTAGATCAGCGTGAGGCTCCTGTAGATACCATCTCTCCAAAAGCTCAACTCCGATTTAATCGCCTACGCATCATTGCAAAAATCCTAATAAAACATACTATTAGCTATTACACATATCTTACGTAGGGATACCTGATGGCTGAAGTATATGATCTGTTTGCCCAAAAGCCTGTTTCAATCTGGAACCGAGAATTATCCATTGATTCTGCTGAGCTTTTTAACTCATTAGGGAAAGCGGTGGTTTCAGGTGTTTTTCTTGATACCAAGGGCATTGCCGAAAATGTGCTTGAAGCCTTTAAAACTATCGCCCCTGAAGATAAACCTGCCTCTGCCGCTTGGTTATTGATCTATCGTTCACTACAACATTCCCTATCTGAGTTGGTAAAGGAATATAGAGAAGATGGTTTCTTCCCCACAGAAGTGCCTGATAACCAAGTGGAAAGCATAGCTATTGGTTTTAAAAATGCCCTTAACGATATTAGTGTCGGTTTAAATGCGGGCTTTTTTGACCGACCACACCAACTTCCCTTACTGGAAGAAATCAAACAGCCCCTGATTCACTGGTTGATTGAGTTACAAATGAGGGAAGCCGATGCCCTAGCCCTGCATCTTCGGCTTAAATCTCGCTTTGTGTTATCCCTCCATAAGGAATGGCTAAGCAATCCCAATGAATATACCTGTATTGAAGAAGCCCTAACCAGCCCCTTTATCAAGGCAACCAAAGAGAAACGGGATTGGATACAGTACAACGCTTGGCTACAGGAAAAGGCCGACGAGCGTATGTTTGCCGAAGCCTTTAGCCTAAAACAGGTTTATGTCCCTCTTCGTGCCTATTATGAAGAAAAAGAGCAGGATAACGGCGATCAAGCTGATGATGAGCTGCGCGAAACAAACCGACATTTAAAGCCTGTAACAAAGCGCATTGTGGTAGACCTACATGACGAAGTTGAACACTGGGTTCGTAACTTCGATAAAGATAATGCTGTCCGCATTATTAGTGGTGGCCCAGGCTCAGGCAAATCCTCTTTTGGCAAAATGTTTGCCGCTCATGTGGCTCAAGAAATAACAGAAGTCCCGGTAATCTTTGTTCCCTTGCACCATTTTGATCCATCAGATGACCTAACCTCCGCCGTAGAACAGTTTATTCGGGATGAGCGCTTCTTAAACGGTAGCCCTCTAGATACAACAAACGGTGAAGAACGCCTACTAATTGTTTTTGATGGCCTAGATGAGCTGTCTATGCAAGGCAAAGCTGCGGCAGAAACCGCCCTACACTTTGTGGATGAAGTGATCACCAAAATAGATAAATGTAATGGGCAAGGTTTAAAGCGCCAAGTGCTGTTAACCGGTCGAGACTTAGCCGTACAGTCAGCCGCGACAAAACTCAGAGCTGAAAAACAGATATTACACGTTCTACCTTATTATTTACCTAAAAATGAAGCTAAGCGTTATGTAGATCCAAAAAAATTATTGGAGGAGGATCAGCGTAATCAATGGTGGGCTAACTATGCAACAGCTAAAGGTTTGTACTATGAGAGCTTACCGGAAGAACTTAGAATTGACCGATTAACACCGATTACTCGCGAACCCTTGCTTAACTATCTGGTAGCCCTGAGCTATCAGCGCGAACAGATGATTTTTTCTGACGACACCACTCTAAACAAGATCTATGAAGATCTACTAAAAGCAGTACATGAGCGTAAGTGGGATCATGACAGGCTACAGAACAAACAACATAAAGGTACTAATGATTTAGAAATCAATAATTTCATCCGAATATTAGAAGAGATCGCACTAGCCGTATGGCACGGTGACGGTCGTACCGCCACCATTAACCAAATCTACCAACAATGTGAAAATAGTAAACTCACACGTTACCTTGAAGATTTTCAAGAAGGGGCTAAAAAAGGCGTATTCCGTCTTCTCACTGCATTTTACTTTCGGCAAAGTGAACAGTTGCATGCTGGTGATAAAACCTTTGAGTTTACCCATAAAAGCTTTGGCGAATATCTAACTGCTCGTCGTATCGTACGATCAATCAAACAGATCCATAACGGCTTACAGCGGCATGAAGAAGACCCTGATGATGGTTTTGATGAAAAGGAAGCACTAAAGCGTTGGGCTGTATTATGTGGCCCAACCATAATGGATCAATATATTTTTAAATTCCTTTGTGATGAAGTTGCGGCTTATCCAGTAGAACAGCTAAAAGAATGGCAAAAGACCTTTGCCGACTTAATTGGCTATACCGTAAGAAACGGTATGCCAATGGAACAACTTGACATCGCTAAGTTTAAGGAAATGATGCGACAATCACGAAATGCCGAAGAGTCATTGATGGTGATTCATTATGCCTGTTCAATTAAAACCGAACAAAGATCATCGATAAATTGGGGGAAAGATAAGACAGCCTTTGGGGAATGGGTTAAACGACTACAAGGGCAACCTGCTGATAGCAAGAACCGACTAATTTTTAACTGTTTATCATATATAAACTTAAGTGGCTGTATTTTATACATCTCTGATTTTTTCAAAGGATATTTTAAAGGATCTATTTTAGACCATGCCAACTTATCATTTTCCAGTTTGACTGACTGCAACCTTGAGAACTGTAGTTTAAAAGAAGTAAATATTGAAAAGGGTTTCCTAATAGAAGCAAACCTCAGCGGTGCTAGCCTTATCCAAGCAGAGCTAAGAGGTGCTGACCTTACAAGCGCTGATCTTATCGATACTGATCTTACAGGTGCTGATTTCACCGGAGCTATCCTTTGCGGAGCAGATCTTACTGGAGCTAACCTCGATGGGGCCAATTTTGACGGAGCAAATCTCACAGACGCCATCCTTCCCGAAGGCTTCGTGCTGCCTTAACCTATTCGCGGATACACCTCTGGTTTATCCGCGTTACATCCATCCGCCCCACATAAATCACAAAACAGAATTCCCCTTTAGCTCCTGCTCTCTGCAGCGTAGAATTAAACCATTCCGCTCCATTTAGGACATCAGGCATCTATATGAAAAAGTTACCTTTGGCGATACAAACCTTTGCGGAGATTCGTGAGGGTAATTATCTGTATATCGATAAAACCGAACAGATTCTGCGTATGGTGCAATCTGCTAAGGCTAACTTTTTGTCTCGCCCCCGTCGGTTTGGTAAAAGCCTGTTAGTGGATACACTGAAGGAGCTATTTGAGGGTAATCAGAGCCTGTTCAACGGCTTGTATATCGAGAATAACTGGGATTGGTCTATCTCTTATCCCGTGATCAAGTTTGATTTTGCGGGTGGAACTATTCAAAACCGTCAGGAGCTGGATCAAAGGATTCATAATCTTTTTGAACTAAACCAAAAACGTTTGGGTATCCATTGTACTCAACAATGGGATATAGCCGGTTGTTTTGGAGAACTTATCGAGAATGCCCACCAACAGTATGGGCAAAAGGTCGTTATTCTCATCGATGAATACGATAAACCCATTCTGGATAATATCGAGTCGCCCGAACAGGCCGCCGAAATTCGTGAAGGCCTAAAAAACCTCTACTCTGTGTTGAAAGGCCAAGACGCGCATATTCAGTTTATCTTTATGACTGGAGTCACAAAGTTCTCCAAGGTGAGTTTATTTAGCGGTATTAATCAGATCGTTGATATTACTCTGGATCAAAACTATTCCACTATCTGCGGTTTTACTCAAAGCGATCTGGAGAGCAAGTTTACTGAGCACTTAAATGGCGTTGATTGGCAGCAGCTAAAAGAATGGTATAACGGTTATCAATTTATGGGGGAGCCCGTTTATAACCCCTATGATATTTTGCTATTTATCAGCAAAGGACTCTCCTATCGCAGTTATTGGTTTGAAACCGGCAGTCCATCATTTCTGTTAAAACTCTTTCAGAAACATCGATATTTCCTGCCTAACCTTGAACAGATTGAGGTAGGCGAAGAGATTTTAGATTCCTTCGACGTTGAGCATATCAATCCAATCACCCTGCTCTTTCAAGCCGGTTATCTAACCATTGATCAAGTGTATACTGACGAACTGGGCGAGCAGAGCTTTAAGCTACGCATACCTAATCGAGAAGTCCGTAGCGCCTTGAATAATCAACTGATCGCTCACTATTCTGGTATCGAAGAAGACAGAAAAACACTGCGACAAAGCCTTTTTCGCTGCCTAAACCAAGGTGATCTACCGACGCTGGAGAAAGAGATAATACGCTTATTTTCAGGTATACCTTGGCGTAATTTCACCCAAAATGATCTACCTGATTCTGAAGGTTATTACGCATCGGTTATTTATGCTTTTTTTGCCAGCTTAAATGCCACTGTGATTCCTGAAGACATCAGCAATAAAGGGCAAACGGATTTGACCGTTATTTTAGGTAACTATATCTATGTCATGGAGCTGAAGCGGGATCAACAGGAAGACTATCAGTTGCAAACACCTAACCCCGCTCTAGTACAGATTCAGCAGCGAGATTATGCCAAGAAGTACTTAAATTCGGGTAAGCAGGTTTTTACCCTTGGTTTGATATTTAATACCAAGACCAGAAACCTGGTACAGATGGATTGTCAAACCTTATAAATGTATCTATTTAGGAATTAAAAGATGTCAGAAACCACCACCCACAGTGGCAGTTGTTTATGTAATGCGGTTCATTTTGAAATTTCTGGTGAGATAAAAAATATTGCTCATTGCCACTGCATTATGTGCCAAAAAGCCCACGGCGCAGCATTTGGTACCTATGCCGCAACACCAAAGGAAAGCTTTGATTTACATGGACAGGAACATATTACGGAGTATGAATCATCCCCTGGCGTCACTCGTACTTTTTGTAAGCATTGTGGTTCTAATATTCAATGGATAGGCTCCAGCCCTCGTAGCGTTGAGTGGGCCAGTTTTGCTTTGGCCTTGTTAGATGATGATTTCCAAGCCGAAAAGCAAAAGCATATATTTACCGACAATAAGGTGGACTGGCTAACTCTTTGTGATAATCATCCAAAGTTTAAAGAAGAACACTAAAGTATATCTGTCGAAAAATAAAAAGCGTGTTGAAGAGGTTTAAAAATAACCTCCTCACACGCTTTTATCGATAAACAAAGTACTAAAATAATCTAGGACTGAGCCTAGCTTATTTTCGAATACCTTCAATAAAGAGTGAAATCTCTACACTGCTTGAAGCGGGCCCAAGATTATAATCAATACCGTAATCAGTCAGTTTCAACGTTGTTTTACCTTCAAAACCTGCTCGATAACCGCCCCAAGGATCACCACCTTCACCAATTTTCTGAATCGGGAAGCTGATCGTTTTAGTCACACCGCGCAGAGTAAAGTCGCCGGTTACAACCGCATTAGTGGCATCTTGGAATTTAAAACTTGTACTGTTGAAGGATGCTTCTGGATATTTTTTCACATCCAGAAAATCGCCACTTCTTAAATGTTTATCGCGCTCTGCATGGTTAGAATCCAAGCTGGCGGTATTAATAGAAACATTAATTTTAGAAGCATCAGGCGCTGCGGCATCGTAAGAGAAGCCACCATCAAATTCATTAAAACGACCTAATAACCAGCTATAACCCAAATGCTTGATTTTAAACTGTACAAAAGCATGGGCACCTTTAACATCAATATTGTAGTCTGCAGCTTGAGCTTGAGTACCTACCAATCCAGCCAGTGTCAGTGTTGTTGCTAATAGTAACTTTTTCATAATTATTCCTGATCAAAATACGATAACGCAGTGCTAAATTTTTTATAAAACAAACCGGGGACATATACCTAAAAAGAAGCATTCATATTCTCCTCTACATTCTGGAGAGAAGCTTTTTAGAGATTTACCGATTTGGACTCATCATTTTGCTTAAAGTGCCATCCTTATTAACAAACTGATGCTTCAAAGCAGCTAAGGCATGTACCCCAGCCATTAGCATCAATCCCCAAGCTAAATACCAATGAATTTCCCCGGCAATATCTTCCTGATTTTCAATACTGAAAGGAATTGCAGGTATTTCCACTAAACCAAAAAACTCAATGCCACGGCCATCTGCGGTTGAGATTAGATAACCCGTTACCATTAATAAAATCATGACAGCATAAAGGGCAAGGTGTACTCCGTGGGCTGCCTTTTTCTCAAGTACTGTACCTGTTATAGCAGGTGCAGGATTAATGACACGCCAGATGACTCGACCAAACCAAAGAAAAAAGAGCAAAACACCTATGCTTTTATGTAGATCAAGGGAGCCACGATACCAAGAGTCATAGTAAGTTAGCTCAACCATATACAGGCCAAGACCAAATAGAAAAAAGATGCCAATAGCCATCAGCCAATGTAATGCAATAGCGATCCAGCCATAAGCTGTCGTGCTATTTTTTACCATACCTACCACCTGTGAAATCATAACCGTCACTTAATGACGTAATACTAGCCTCAAAATACCTGTTAAAAAATATCAAAAAAAGGGAAACTATTGTGCAGATATGCACAATAACCGACTTAACCCAAAAAAAGGGAAAACAAAGATGCCGCAAACCAGTTGGGATGACTATCGAATCGCCTATCATGTGGCAGACTCTGGAACTTTAAGTAAGGCCGGTAAAATTATGAACATGAACCATGCAACGGTTCTTAGGCATATCAATCGATTAGAGGAGGCTTTAGAAACCAAGCTATTTATCCGTCATCAGCGAGGGTATCAGCTAACAGATGCTGGAGAGCTTATGATTAAGGAGTTGCCGAACATTAAAAAAAGCTTCATTCGGCTAGAAAACCTTATCAGCAGCATGGAAAAAGATATCAGTGGTAGCTTAAGGATTACGACAGTTAGCGATTATTCGGCCATGCTTAACCCCGCATTAAAAGAGTTCCGAACAGCCTATCCTAAGTTAAGGATTCATATTATTGCCACTGATGTGGTTTTATCACTTGCAGAAGGTAGCGCCCATGTATCCCTAAGAGTAGGCTCACGCCCAGGTGAACCTGATCTTATTGTAAAAAAACTGAAAGCCCCTGGTGTTTACTTTTGTGCTTCTGATGATTATCTAGAACAGTACGGTATTCCTAAAGATACCAGCGATTATAAAAATCACTTATGGGCTTTACCTAGCGAGGAAAAGCGCCATATTCCCTTTGTTCAAAAGATCCTTAAACATATCAGCGAAGAACAAATCATTTATCAGAGTAATAGTTTTCAGGATATCCACAACGCCGTAATCGAGGGCATGGCTATTGGTCCCATGAACGGCTATTTATTGGAACAAAACAAACACCTAAACCAATTAGATATCCCTATTCAACAAGAAGATGAAGGTCTTTGGTTTGTTTATCATAAAGATTTAAAGAATAGCGTACGCATTAAGACGTTATACGACTTTCTAGTTAAAAGCCTTGAGTAATTCCCCTTTCAATAAGATAGACGCACTATAAACGGGGAATCGAGCCCTACGATATAATGACTAATCCCGCCAAATAGCCTGGAGTTCAATATCCTCTGGCAGTTTCAGATGCCAGCGTTTTAGCTCCGAGCGGGAAAACATATATCTCCCCTTCTGCGGTCGCCTGATGGTTGGGGCTATAAACTCATTATGTTTAAGATAGCTATTGATGATGGTAGCAGCTTCATAACCCTGCTCTTCACCTGACATCACGACACCACCAATACTCAGGCCTTTACCAATGGAATAACTCCAAAAACTAAAGACAGGCAGATCACTATTGCCACCTGTCCATTGAGAAACTTCTCGAACGGATACCGTCTCCCCCTGAGAGTTAGATAGCTTGGCAAAATTACCTGTTAATAAAAGATCATAGCCTTGTTTAGGGCTATCCTTTACCAAGCTTTTCCAGTGTTCAAAATTCTTAGCTAAGGAGACATCAACCTGAACCCAACCAAACTTTTGCGCCATACGATTATTAAAAGACGTGTCAACAATGGCAGAAGATGTAATGCCTGCATCCATCAGAACGCGTATTTTTTTCACTTTAGGTATAATCCGGATAATTTCACTGACCCCTGTTTTAAGTAAAGGCCTTTCTAAAACACCGGATAATTGAGAAGAAATATCAACATACATTCGAGGGTTGGCATTAATACCTAAGAAAACAACATGATACCCTGCATCCAATGCCGTCTGACCAACATATTTCAATGCATTATCATCAGACAGCACTACAACTTTAGGGTTGTGCTGATAAATTAACGCCATGGCTTTATCTGCCTGATCCTGAAACTGCTCTTCTGTCAGCCGCTTAGTATCCATCTCAAAATCAATCAAACTATCTGTTCTGAGCTTACTCTTAAATGCCGAGTAATAGCTTTTCACCCATCCATAGTCGTGGTGATAGCTATGCACAAACAACACATCCAGAGCAAAACTGGTCGGGCTAAATAGGAGCAAGCACAAGATATAACGATATAAAACCATAGATATTCCCGCTTAACAGCTAAGACGGATTACGATTATATATACCTAAACAAAAATATTTCGGCATTATCCCGTCAGTAGGCAGGGAACATAGCAGTTGTTTGTAGGGAAACGTTTGTTTAGGTGCTTAGTTAAAAAGATAGTAGGGATTTCTTAGTTATGGAAAAATTAAGCACAAAAACCAGAATAAACAGGCCCTTAAATTAGGGCCTGCTAGATAGAAAAGATAGAATCACAGCATGTTGAAAGGAGAATAGGCTAAAAATTCAACTAAAATCAAGCGGGCTGTGAATCATCTTCTTTATGAGTGCCAGCCAATACTTGCATTAGATTTTCCCGGCTTAGCTGCCCTGTCAATTCCCCTTCTTCGTTAACAACGGGTAAAGGACAATCATGACTTAGAGTCTGTGGAATAATGTCTTCCAATGGACTATCCGGTGATATAGCTTGCAGTGCATCTTCTGATACAACAGACAAACATTCACTGCCCTGTTCTTCCGCCAGCTCAGTTAAACGATCCAGTGTAAAGGCGCCTTTAAAGTCACCATCGTCCACACAGAAAGCGTAATCTGCCTTCAACGAGCGCATCTGTGCAACAGCATCATCGATATTACTGGCAGAAATACGATTAACTGCGGGCTGCATAACCGTTTCCACCGTTAAAGCACGGGCACGGTTTACGTCACGGACAAATTTTTCCACATAATCATCTGCAGGGTTCAACAGAATATCGGCAGGTTTACCCAACTGAATCAGCTCACCATCACGTAAGATGGCGATACGATCACCAATACGTAGCGCTTCATCCAAATCATGAGTAATAAAGACAATGGTTTTATGCAACTTGCTTTGTAACTCTATCAGTTGATCCTGCATTTCACTTCGGATCAAAGGATCTAGGGCAGAGAACGCTTCATCCATCAGCAAGATTTCAGCATCGGTGCATAAAGCTCGCGCTAAGCCAACACGTTGCTGCTGGCCACCGGAAAGCTGTGACGGATACTGCTGCTCATAACCCGCCAAACCCACATCATTTAACCAACGCGTGGCTTTCTCTTCCCTTTCCGCTTTTGGTACTTTTTGGTTTTTCAAACCATAAGCAACATTTTCCAAAACCGTATAATGCGGTAATAAACCAAAACGCTGAAAGACCATGGACATCTTTTTACGACGAAAATCCCTTAGGGTTTTCTCGTCATAAGTCATAATATCTTCGCCTTCAACCACCACTCGACCCGCCGTAGGATCGATTAGACGATTAAAGTGACGAATCAGCGTTGATTTACCAGAGCCAGACAAGCCCATGATGACAAAAATCTCACCACGATCAATACTCAGATTAATCGCTTTAAGGCCTAGGGTATGGCCGGTTTCAGCCAAAATATCATCTTTGCTTTTACCACTACGTACCAGATCCATATGTTGCTGAGGCTTCTTACCAAACAGCTTATACAGATCTTCAATTTGAATCAGAGGCTGGCTCATGAGTGCATATCTCCCATATGACGCTGAGATCGTTTGGCATAAGCCTGAGAAACCCGATCAAAAATAATGGCCAATACGACGATAGCGCCACCATTTAACAAACCTAGGGTGAAATACTGGTTAGTAATGGATTTCAACACCGGTTGCCCTAAACCTGCTACACCGATCATAGAAGCAATGACCACCATAGCCAGAGACATCATAATCGTTTGGTTAATACCTGCCATGATATTGGGCATAGCTAAAGGTAACTGAACATTCAGCAAGCGTTGCATTGGAGAAGCACCGTAGGCATCCGCAGCCTCTAATACTTCCTTATCAACTAATCGAATACCCAAGTTAGTGAGTCGAATAACTGGTGGAATAGCATAAATAACAACCGCAATCAGACCAGGAATTTTACCGATACCTAGCAACATAACCACAGGAATCAGATAAACAAATGCTGGCATGGTCTGCATGATATCCAACACAGGTGTAATAATATTTTGGGTACGATCCGAGCGAGCCATCAAAATGCCCACGGGAATACCGACAAAAATAGAGATCATAGTACACACAGTAATAATGCTGAGCGTACTCATGGTGTCTTCCCACATCCCCAAATAACCAACAAAAAACAGGGCTATGCCGACACCTATAGTTAGCTTCGTTGAACGGGCAGCAAAATGAGTAATGGCAACAAGAATACCAATCACCAGCCACCAAGGGGCGCCGATTAACAGCTTTTCAAACCAGATTAAGAATGTCAGCAGCGGATCAAAAAAGCTTTCAATTAACTCGCCATATTCCCTAGAAAAATCTCGATAACCGCCATCTAGCGTTTTGCGCAGGGACATCAAGTCGCCACGACTTAATTGGGGAAATTCGCTAAGCCAGGACATAGTGTTTTCCTGAGTAATTAAAATAAAAAGGGTAGCCTTAACTGCTACCCTACAAGTTCTTATTATCGCTCTTATTTAAAGCGCTTTTTTAACTTTTTCTGCTACATCTGCCGGAACCCACTGAGTCCAGATAGATTCAAACTCTGTTAAGAAGTGGAAAGCCGCAAATTCACCATCTGCTTGGTTATCTTCGATCCATGCCAACAGAGAATTCAATTCATCATTGGTCATAGCACGCTTGGTCAGGTACTCATAAGCTTCTGGCGCACGTTCTTTAAAGCTAGTGGTCGTTACAGTCCAAACTGGCGAAGGTGGGTACATAGATGGTTGAGGATCAGCACAATCCGTTTGAGTCAAACATTCCATATAATGCTTTTCGTCAACATCAACACCAAAATCAACCTTCACCATCGGGTAACGACCCATTACCGCCGTTGGAGCCCAGTAGTAACCAAACCAAGCTTCTTTACGCTCGTAAGCCTTAGCAATCGAACCGGTTAACCCAGCACTAGAACCTGGATCTACCAGATCAAAGCCCGCTTTAGGTAAATCTAAAGCATTATAGATATTGGCAGAGGAGATCTGACATGCCCAACCGGCCGGACACCCCATAAACATAGACTTATCTGGGTCTTCAGGGTGCTCAAACAGCTTAGCGTGCTTCTTAATACCAGCGATAGTCGCTAGCTCTGGGCGCTCATCAACCAAGTACTTAGGAATCCAAAAGCCTTCCTCACCACCATCAGATAAAGATTCACCAGCATAATGCAACTTACCCTGTGAAACAGCCCGATCGATAGGCTCTTTTACAGAGTTGGTCCACATTTCTGGTGCGATATCAGGTTCACCTTTTTCAATCATAGAGGTACTGGTAGGTACGGTGTCACCAGGAACCAGTGATGCCTCACAACCATAACCTTCTTCAAGGATAATCTTATCCAAGTTAGCCATAAAAGAGGCTGAGGTCCAATTCATATCAGAGATTGTAACCTGACCACAACTTGCCATAGCCGGTGCCGCAGACAACGTAAATGCCGTAGCAAGGCCTAAGGAAATCAACGATTTTTTCATTTTTACTTCCTGTTCGTATTATCTGGAGAAGCTAAACATATGAATTCAGAGCCGAATCATTAGTGGGCTAATAAAAAAAACCATAAAATATCATTACAAAAATAATTAAATGGAAAAAGCCACGCAAAAAATCCAGAGAGATCCTTCTCTTATGGTCAACTGACCAACAAAATTGCTTACTCTGAACATAATAATTACTAATATTATCAGCACACTACATAGAGATGTAAACTTTTTTATCATAAATAGCTATTCGAGAATCATTCCACTCGTTAGATAATGTTAAATGAATGAGCGGTCACAAATGAGCCATCCCAGATAAATAGATGTGAAAGGTTTTGCATTTACACATGGCTAAACACTATCTTGTATTTATTAGAGTTTTTATTTTTCAATTTGAAATGACACAAGCAATATTGACCGTGCAAGCCTAACAGGAGTGGATATGCCGATTAAAACAGCCCTACTCACACTTTTCCTAATCATTCAAACAATACCCTCTCAAGCAGACACTATCGGTAAAGTGATTGCTATTCAGGGTAATCCTATTGTGTTTCGCGGCAATCACAGGCTACCGCTAGGCAATAAAGTCCGCCTTCGTACAGGAGACGAGATCGTAACGCCAAAAAGCGGAAAGGTTCGCTTTCGCTTAAAAGACAATACAGTGATTACACTGGCCAACAATACACAATTTAAGCTTAGCAAATACCAATTCGACAAAACGACCTCAGATGTAAAGTTCAGATTAGCCAAAGGGGCTTTTCAAGCCATCACAGGCGCTATCGGCAAACAAGCCAATCCAAAATTTGAGGTAGAAACTCAAGTGGCGACCATAGGTATCAGAGGTACAGAGTTTTGGGGAGGGTTTATCTTTTCCGATGCTTTAGACGTAACCATGCTTTCTGGCAAGGGAGTCTATATTAAAAATGAGTTTGGTCAGGTAGAACTTGTCTCTGGTGGGGAAGGTACAACAGTTCAAGCAGGATCAGCGCCAACGGCGCCTAAATCCTGGCCCGAAAGTAAAATGAAACGAGCTAAACGGACAACCGCACTAGTCTCTGATTTTTACTAAAACCCTTTAGACCTCAGCAGAAGCTACTACCTCGGTAGTGGCTTGCTCTTGCTGCTCTAATTCAAGCTTAGCTCTATCCGCCTTGGAAACGTAAAGAGGTTTACGTGGATTACCACTAAGTCTAGCCTTAACTTTTTTAGATTTTTTTGTCAGGATTTGATTAATCTTTTTCTTGCGATTCATAACGTGCTCTAACCGATATTCCAACGTGAAGCGCCATTAGCTGGCTCAATCCGGACGATTCAACCAGCTAATCTTCTCTATAGCAAATAATTTATAATACTCGTGACAGATAATTTGATATTTCACCACCTAATTCTCGATGAAATGCTCTCCGATCAAACCCCGCAGGGTCTTGTGCAATAACACCCAGCTCAGCCTTTAACGGCTCAGGCACAGGTGTGATAAAGGAATAATGCCCTGCATTTTTAATCACCCGATAGTCCAATAGCGCTTTATTTGGTAGGTTCTCTGCAATAATGTCAGCCTGATAAGGCTCTACTAGCTCATCATCTTTCTCTGCTCGCAGTATCAGAATGGGAAGCGTCACAGCATCGAGGGATTTCGCCTCTTTAAAAACAATACCAACAGGCGCTAACAACACCAAGGCCTTCACTCTTTTATCTCTTACATTTTCAACTGTCGTACTTTGACCATCATTACCAGTATCTCTTCGTTGCCCAAATTGACAAAAAACTGCTTCTTTGACATCCGATTGCCGACATAACCAGCGTATATAAGAGGTGTCTGCAATACCACCTGATACAGCTAAGGCAGTATAACCCCCTGCTGAATGCCCCAGAATAGCCACTTTTTGCCAGTCTATTTGATGGCTAAATCGATTACTGGATTCAATATGATCTAAAACTAATTTGATATGCTTTGGCCTATTAACCCAATTACTCTGATGCCCGACAGCACGATTATCCCGAAAATTATTTCCTGGATGCAAAGGTGCAGCAACCACAAAGCCATTTTTCACAAGAGAGAAGATAATGCTTCGATAACTAAGATTACTACCTCCAGATCCATGAGACAGCACTACAAGAGGATACTTCCCTTCTGCAATCGGACTGCCGATCGCAAGATTCATACTAAATGGTCCAAACATGACCTGCTTTTCAGGGCTATTAGTTGGATAAAACAGCATCAAGGGTATGGTCTGCTTCATTTCCACAGAATCTATATCTGTTTTGACAAACCCGACTTGAATACTCTCACCGGCTTGAACCATCATGCTGGACACAGGGATCGATAAAACAAATAAGGTTAATAAGAAATCTTTCACGCCCATCATAGCCAAATCCCTTTTGAATAGATTTTTGACACAGCACTGCCTGCCAAACTTAATTTGGAAACAGCAACTTATAAACACTGAAAAGAAAGAGAGCGGAACAACCCCAGAGGTTTACAAAAAATAGGGGCCATTCCAGATAAAAAGCTCAAAAAGTAACCTAGGAGCGCTTTAACTCTTGGTCGAACTGATATTTACGTGAGGTGACATAACGCTCCATATTCTGCAAACGTCCATCTAGGCTTTTTAATCGCCCTGCCAGATCACGTACTCGACTGCCCGGAGATTGCTGGTAGTTAAAAACAGTATCTTTTAAACCTGCCTCCTTCCCCCGTTTACCTGATCGACAATGCTGCTGTCGGCTATACTCGTCCTCTATAGCATCTCGTCGATCCAAAAGAAAAATAGCTAGAATATATGCCAATACTGCAAAGCTGCCGGTAATCACAAATAGAGTAAAGGTTGCTAACCTGACCAAGCCTACAGGCCAGTTCATATTTTCTGCGATACCGCCGCAAACACCAGCAATCCAGCGCTGGCGATCGCTGCGATATAAATTGACATTATAACCGTCCGGTTTACCTTTCCACATTATTCACTCCTTTCGGATGCCGTCCGCTGAGAGCCTGCATCTTTGGCTCTCCAGCTAGGATGATCAGCATCCAGAATAGCTTCTAACGTTTCTATACGACTCTCTAACTTATCAATCACTTCCATGGCATCGCCTAAAGTGTCACGATCCTGTGCAGAGAGCCCTCGGGATTGCCGAGACTTACTGAGATAGTGCAACACTAACCAAAGCGGTAGCACTAACCCCATAAAAATCACGGCTGGAACAAAAAAGAACACCATTCCTGACATGGTCATTCACCTTAACCCTGTTTCTCCATTCTGGCTTTTAGTTTAGCCAGCGCTTGGTCTACTTTCTCATTTCGAGCCAAATCGTCAATCTCTTCCGCCAGATCTTTACTACCCAGATCATAACTTTCTACTTCTGCTTCCATATCATCCATGCGGCGTTCGTATTGATCAAATTTTGAAAATGCTTCGTCCAGCTTATCCCGGTTAAAACGACGACGCATATCTAAGCGTGAACGAGCACTTTGCTCCCGAGCGGCCAATGCCTTCTGTTTTGATTTAGCATCATCTAATTTACGCTGCAACTGAGTAATCTCATCATTTAGCTCCTTCAGATGAGCACTAATTTGCACAAGCTCCAGCTCTGCTTGCTGGGCCATTTCTTCAACGGTGGATTGCTCTGCCAATGCGGCACGGGCCAGATCTTCACGACCTTTTGATAAAGCTAACGCCGCTTTTTCTTCCCACTCTAATACTTCGCGCTGTAGGTTTTGTACACGACGCTCAACGGTTTTACGATCAGCAATAACGCGAGCAGAGGTTGTCCGAACCTCCACCAGAGTTTCCTGCATCTCCTGAATCATCATACGAATCATTTTTTGTGGATCTTCAGCTTTATCCAATAAAGCTGTGATATTGGCATTCACAATATCCTGAAAACGAGAAAAAATACCCATAATCCTTACTCCTGCTTTGGCCACATTAATCTATTGCTTCACTTTTAACTTACTTATCACTACTGCGAATGCCGTGCCAATATTAAAAAACACAATCTAATCCATTGTTTTTAATGAATAAAATCACATTTTTCTTCTTTATCAAAATCATTACCAATATTTAATTTGACCAACCATTAGCTTTTAAAGCTAAAATATAGTCATGAATACAAATACACAACACATGATCGGTGAATCCAGCCTGCTAATGGATCTTATGGATCATCTCGGTCAGGTAGCCCCTCTAAATAAACCTATTTTAATCCTTGGGGAACGAGGCACAGGTAAAGAACTCATTGCTGAACGAGTACACTTTCTATCCAGTCGCTGGGATGGGCCATTTATTAAACTTAATTGTGCCAGCATGAGTGAAAGTCTACTGGAGTCCGAGCTATTTGGTCATGAAAGCGGAGCATTTACCGGCGCCAGTCGCCAACATCAGGGAAGGTTTGAGAGAGCTAACGGCGGTACTCTATTTTTAGATGAACTAGGTACCTGCTCCCCCCGTGTACAAGAAAAGCTATTACGTGTCATCGAGTACGGTGAACTAGAACGTGTCGGCGGCCATAAAACACTACAAGTCGATGTTCGCGTAGTGGCTGCGACCAATGCGGATCTTGAAAAAATGGCCGCCAACGGGGAGTTTAGAGCAGATCTATTGGATCGATTGGCCTTTGATGTCCTGCATATCCCTCCCCTACGTTATCGAGAAGATGATATTCAATTACTAGCAGACCATTTCGCCATTGCTATGTGCAATGAACTGGAACGCTCTTTTTTCCCAGGTTTCAGCTCACAGGCACGAGATGACCTCGCTAGCTACCACTGGCCGGGAAATATTCGAGAACTCAAAAACGTTATTGAACGCAGCGTTTATCGCAGTGAAGATAATGATCAGCCTATCGATCAGATTATTATTAATCCGTTCCATAAACCCTGGGGAAAACAAATAGACAAACAGGCAGAGCTCGAAACTACGCCTGTAAAGAAAGAGAAAAGCATAAACGAGCTTACACAAACGACGTTACAACTTCCATCTCTACAGCAAGACACCCTGCAAGAACAAGTACAGCAGCTGGAACAGCAATTGATTGAACAATCATTGCAGCAAAACCATTACAACCAACAGATCACTGCAAAAGCATTGGGGCTCAGCTATCATCAATTACGTGCCCAACTACGCAAACACAATATGCTTCCGCTCAAAGAATATTTAAAAAATAAGGAGAAGAGCAATTAAGTAGGCTAAACGCTGGCCCAAATAGATCAGATCCAATTGGGCCAGTTAATCATACTGGTTTAACCAGCATGTTTTTCATGCGTTTACCGATACTCTTAAGCATCCACATCGCATGATCAGGGTTTTTCATTAAGTGTTCTAAAAAAGCTTCTTTTGGCAGAGACATAATACGTAAATCAGAACGAGCAACAACATCAGCGGTACGAACATCATCCGTTAACAATGCCAGTTCACCGAACACCTCTCCACGCCCCATTGTTGCCAGAACTTGATCTGTACCAGCAGCTCGTACTTCTATCTCACCTTCAATAATCACAAAGGCAGAATCCCCCATCTCTCCTGCCCTGACCACATATTCATCATTGTTGTAGAAAATACACTCATAAGACTCAATAAAGTTATACAACCGATTATTTTCTGCAAAGGTATAGAAAAAATCATTCAGGTGATTCATATCCAGCAAGACAGGGATAAAAGGTATCCCCATATGAGGATCTATTTGCTCATCATCCAAAGCCTTAAAACCCACACGCCCCAGCAATTTAGCAATAGCAGGATTAATAGGCGCCACAACATGGGTCACCTTATGAGTGACGGCATAATAAGCTGCCATCAAAATCAAACCTAATGCGATACGCGCCCCCCGAAAAGGCTTAGTAACACAGTACATGCCACAATTCATCACAATCGCATCTTCGGGCATAAACCGGCGAAAATCATAATACTCATCGGCTGGAATTCCCATACTGGAATCCAGTGTCATACGCATACTACCAACCACTTCACCTTCATTCAGTGCGACCAAATTACTGGTGGTTGAAAAAGCATCAAACCGATCTAATACACGACCATCAGGTATAGCATCAAATACTCCCTCTTCTTCACCAAAAACCTTATGACGCAACTTTAGTACAGCATCTGTCTGTGAGGGGTCTTTAGCTAAGGTAATTCTAATGGGCATAATGCTCTCTCCAGAATCTATTTAAAGATCCTTTAAATTTTAAATAGAAACGTAATAACCGATATCTAAAAGGAAGATTAAGATAACAACCTATTGGGCATTACACGGCAGGGGACTCATAAAAATAATCCCTTACCTAATGCTGCCATCACACTGGCTTAATCAACATGTTTTTCATCCGTTGACCGATGCTTTTAAGCATCCACATTGCATGCTCAGGGTTATTCATTAAGTGATCTAAAAAAGCTTCTTTAGGTAGGGACATAATACGTAGGTCAGAGCGTGCAATCACATCTGCGGTTCGAATATCATCCGTCAACAATGCTAACTCACCAAACACCTCTCCTCTTCCCATCGTCGCCAAGACCTCGCCTGTATCGGCTGCGCGGACTTCTATCTCACCGTCGATAATCACAAATGCCGATTCACCCTGATCACCAGCACGAACAACATAGTCATCATGGTTATAGAAAATACATTCATAAGATTCTATAAAATTATAGAGGCGATTATTTTCTGCAAATGTATAGAAAAAATCATTTAATTTTTTCACATCCAGCAAAACAGGGAGAAAGTTCACCCCCAAATGAGGATCAAACTGCTCATCATCTAAAATCTTAAAACCCACACGACTGACAAGCTTGGCAATAGGCGGATTAATCGGTGCCACTACATGGGATACACCTCGGGTGACGCCATAATAAGTAGCCATCAACATCAAGCCCATAGCAATACGTGCCCCTCGAAAAGGCTTGGTAACACAGTACATACTGCAGTTCATTACACGGGCATCTTCAGGCAAAAATTGCCGAAAGTCATAATATTCATCCGCAGGAATTCCCATATCAGAATCCAACGTCATACGCATACTTCCGACGACTTCACCATCATTCAGAGCAACCAGATTACTGGTTGTTGAATAAGCGTCAAACCGATCTAAAACACGATTATCACTAATAGCCTCAAATAGTGCTTCTTCTTCACTAAAAACCTTATGACGCAGCTTCAGGACGGCATCAGTATGAGACGGGTCTTTAGATAAGGTAATTTTAATAGGCATAACAAGTCTCTTATCTCTCACTCTAAAGTCATGCTGAGCCCTTTAAAGTTTTTTGAATCTTTATTACGCCTCAGCAGTTGTTAATGCTAAATATTCACCATGATGCAAGGTTCCGTGATCAACACCCTGAAGATAACGCTGACGTAATTGATCCGTCCCTGCCATATCTTCTAAACGATAGCCTTGCTCCTGGACAAATGCCGCTAAATCTTTCTGTTCCAACGCCCAGTTCAGAGGCTCCGCCTTAAATTTCAAGTAAAGGCGCAACAACCAACCCGTATTACTATCAACACTGTCCATAGGTGCAACAGCAGTAAAAACAAAACGAGTACCAACACCTGTCAGTTGTTTTAAACCATCAAACAAGCGATCAATATCAGGACGCTCCAGATACATCAAAACCCCCTCACAAATAAAGAAGGTTTTCCGATCCGCATCAAATTCAGGGAAACTTTGCAAAGCTTCACGAGCATCCGTTTGACTAAAGTCCACGGCCAACAAGTGAAAATTATTCGGAGACTGATCAAACAGCGCCTTAGATTTTTGGGCATTCGTTGCAGGATGATCGAGTTCGATGAAGTTTACATTAGAGTGCAGAGAGTGCAGCTCCCAGGCCAGAGTATCGAAACCTGCCCCTAGGTTCACCACTTGGGTATAACCATCCGCAATTGCCGCTTCAACTGCATCTCGAATAAAACGTTTCCGTAAAACATAATGCAGAGTGATACCCGGCATCATGGCACCTTCTAATAAAGGCGCCATAAACCTAAAAGCAGCACTATCCAACTGCTTTAGTCGCTTTTGCCCCTCTACTGATGCTGAAAGAATACGCTGACAAGCGGTTTGTTGCTCATGGGATACCAATGAGTCGTAAGCAGGTTTACTTGCACTAAAAAGCACGCCCTGCAAAACAGTATATGCAGTTGAACTGGCCTGATCATCCTTCATAAAAAATCCTTTAGAATTAGAGTATTAGCTTTTAATTAGCGTACAAGATGCACACATACTAACACCTAATAATAGGTAAAAAAGAGAACAGAGGCATATTTTCAAAAAGAAAAGTATAAATTCATAGATGGGTTCTGGAAGAAAAAAGCCGATCAAACCTAAGAAATTTAATCGGCTAAGCAACCAAGCATTACGTAAAACCTGAAGATATAAAACCTACTGAGCAAGCTCCTCTACTGCCGCCAAAGCCTGAGTACCATAGATAACCGAAGGGCCTCCACCCATCAAGACCGCTACATCAATAGTTTCGACTAACTCCTGTTTACTTGCCCCAGCCTTCAAAGCGGCCTGTACATGAGCTGCAATACAACCATCACAACGGGCCGCAATAGCGATACCTGTTGCTATCAATTCCTTATGTTTACTGGCCAGGGCACCTTCGACAAATGCAGATTTATGTAGTTCGATAAATGCATTCATTGTACTGGGGCTTTCTTTACGGTAAGCAGAACCCAATGCTCGCTGATCCTGATTAATCTGCTTATAGCTTTTACTCATTAAATCCACCTTCACACTTCGAAAATTCAAATGACAATATGGTGTAACAAATATATATTAAACATAACTTATATCTTATTAATTAAAAGCACTACAAAAAAACGTGAACCATGAGTCATGCCCCCCAAACAAAACGCCAGTCATATGATTCCTATCAACCCACGGACTCATATGTCCACTTTCTAGATGAAGATGATTGTTTCATAGAGATTTGTTCGATTAATAACGCTTTTGACCTATCCCCCAAGCACAACTAAACTCCAATTAAGCCTCTAATCCTTCAACAAAATAGCAGTGCAAGCTGTAGCTAGACCAAAGTAAGAAGGCAAATAAAAATAAATCAGCCCTATTAATGCCTACAAGAGGAAACACCAATGGCTATGTTTGTTATTAACCATAAGGTCAAAGACTTTTCGGCCTGGAAAAATGTTTACGATGCCCATCAAGCCACTCGTAACAAGTTTGGTATTCACGATCATTTTGTTATTCAAAGCACTGACGATGCTAATGACGTAACCATCATTGGTGAAGGTACAGCTGAACACCTGCGGGATTTTCTCGACTCAGATGAGCTTAAAAATGCCATGCATTCATCAGGCGTCATAGGGCAGCCCAATATCACCATTGGCGATGACAAAAAATAGTTGTTATCTGAGATCTGCCATTAACCTTTAGTACTTATGGAGGGCAGTAACAAAGCTAAGCACCAACTCAATATTTTCTCTTGCCGTTGACGAGTGAATATCAAACGACTTTTATTTAGGTATGTATAATTGGCTTAGGATGACCATTAAGAATGAACAAACAGGATCGCTTCATGCTAAAAAAGTATGCATTGCTGTTATTGGCACTCTCCACGCCTAGCATCGCACAAGACTCCACCCCAGAACAACGCAGTCAATTAAACGTAACTCTATATCAAAATGGCATGGCTTTAGTTCAGGACAGCCGTACCCTCTCCCTAACGTCCGGCATACAAGAGATTCGTTTCCAGGGAGTATCGCCTCAGATTATTGCCGATAGCGCCCTGTTAGCAGGTTCTGATATCACCGTATTGGAACGTAATTACACCTACGACCTGATTTCATTGGAGGCACTGCTTAAAGCCTCTGTCGGGAAAAATATATCCCTACAGCTCAATGGTCGTTATTTTGGTAACCAAACGGGCCCTTATTTTGTCACTGCCGAGTTAATTGCGGTACAGAATCAACGCATGGTAATTAAGACTAAAATACCAGGAGATCATGCTACAGGCGAAAATACAGAAAAAATTATCGTATTGCCTATCAACCAATATGCGGATCTTATCAGCTTTGATCAGATACCCGGCCATTTAAGCGAATCACCAACTCTTTCAATGAGTGTTCAAACCCCTCATGCCGGTGATCTACCTGTTACCCTGACATATCTAAGCAACGGCTTTAGCTGGCAAGCCAGCTACGTTTCAGATATCACATCGGATAGCAGCATTAATCTGGATGCTTGGGTAACACTGCAGAACAACACCACAATCCCACTGAATCAAGCACGAATGCAATTATTGGCAGGAGAGGTTAACCGAGCCAGCCAACCTCGCCAATTACGACATAAAGTGCAACAAGATGCCGAAATGGTAGCGATGTCTGCGGCTCCTACCGTCCAACTGGAAAACGTAGGTGACTACAAGCTATTCACTCTACCCCGCTCTGTTGATCTTGCTGCCAAACAAAAAAAGCAGGTCGCTCTCTTTAACTCTGAGCGTGTAAGAGTAGAAAAACACTATACGCTGCCTATAAACCTGACCAGTAACTTTAAACGCCGCAAAGCAGAGGTCAGCTTAAAACTAAATAACACAAAAGATGCTGGCTTAGGTATTCCCATGCCAGCAGGGATTATGCGCTTTTACCAAACTGATCACGGAGGTTTACGTCAGTTTGTAGGGGAAGTTCGTATACCGGATCTAGACAAACATGAAACCTATTCCGCCAATATCGGTAAAGCTTTTGGCATTACGGGTAATAACAAAGCCCTACGCTGGGATAATTCAGGCTGGCTACAAGGTGAACTAGAACTCATCAATAGTCAGAAAAAATCAGTGACTACCGAGCTATTACTTCAGCCTCTTCATCATAAAGTAGGCAAAGAATACAAACGCTTCCCCTTGTGTTACACCCCTAAAAATCAGCAAGAAAGCAAACTCAGACTGAGCTTACGGCCTGTGACAGGCAAAGCTAAAACAACTGGCGTAACAGAGGAAGGTAATGGACAGTGCCGTGTCTCTATCAAGCTAGCTCCTGACAGTCGAGCCTTATTCCGCTACGAATACCGATATCCAGCAAGTTAATATCGTTTAGCAAATACAGTTGAATAGTCGATGCAACTGAAAAGCCGGATAAATCCGGCTTTTTTATTATTTATTACCTGTAAATTCCCTTAATCCTATGATCTTAAGATCATAAATACACTACCTCTCAGCATATCTATAACCATATACATCCTCACTATTATTCAATCGTCACCTGACACTACTTATTCACTTCTAACGAATATAAAGCTGCTCACTAAATTATTGTAGTATTGAGAATACCTCTCATGTAGGATGCGAAAAATTCCTAGCTGGCCCTTTTATTTACGGATAAATAATTATGAATACTCGCAGTCTCCGCCTACAGCTTTTAGCATTAGCGGTCATCGTTAATCTATTAGCCGGTTTCGTTTTTGCATTTTTTGCCTATCAAAATGAAAAAACACTATTGATTAAAAATATCGATAATCAACTTCATACCAGTGCAGCGAGCCTAGAAGCTATTTTAGGCCAGAGCTTTCATGATAAGGCTTTAGCAACAGGAGCTGTGGATGACGCCGAGTATTTTAATCTGGTACAACGGCTAACACGCTATGCCAATCAAGCAAATATTACTTACCTTTACACCATGGTTGAGCGTAATGGACAGGTATTCTTTACCAGCAGCAGCGCAACTCAAGAAGAGCTCAGGAATAGTAATTACGATGGCTATTGGACGGAATACGAAGACGCTAGCGACCTATTACTTAGCGTGTTTGCCAGCCCCAAAGTTGCATTTGAAGAATATCAGGACAGCGATGGTAATTTTCGTTCTATTTTTATTCCTTTTCGATCTGTTGATGGCCAATTATATCTAGCCGGTGCAGATATTCCGGTAGATGAGATAGACCAACAACTCCAGCGTATTATTATTGAAAATATTGGTATTAGTGTGGCCGGTTTTCTTCTATCAACTCTGGCATTCTGGTTGTTTACTACTCCTATCATTAACTACTTAAACCAAATTCACCAAAAGCTTCGCCTAGCCACAGATAACTTGGATTTAACACAACAATTTGATAAGAAAATGAATAACGAGTTAGGCGCTATAGGGCAGGATCTGAATCGTCTATTTTCTCGTTTCTCAGAAGGTTTAAATAAGGTGAATGCTGCCGCTCATCAAAATGTTGCCTTATCGGTACAGGTGGCCAGTAATGCCAATAATATTCAAAAAAACCTGACTCAAAGTCAGCAACAGATGACCACAACCAGTGACCGCAGCGACACCATGCACCAGCAACTGGAACGTAATCTAGGTCAAAGCGTGCAACTATCTGAACAGCTCACAGAGGCAGTAACAGAGTTAACTCAGGTACAAAAAAGCTTTTCCAATTTGGATCAGGCCGTTAATCGAAACTTAAGCCATGAACAAATGTTAGCTCAACAACTCACAACCCTGAGCAGCGATACCGATCAGATTCACAGCGTATTGGATATGATTCGCTCCTTAGCAGAACAAACTAACTTATTAGCACTAAATGCTGCGATTGAAGCTGCCCGTGCAGGTGAAGCCGGTCGAGGGTTTGCAGTAGTTGCAGATGAAGTCCGATCTCTTGCAGCTCACACTGAGAAAAATCTGGGATTGATCCAACAAACTCTGGAACGCATAACCCAAAGTATTGGAACTGCTTGTGAGCAGATGAATCACTCTGTCGATGAAATGACTCAATTAACCTCAACATCTAAGGCGGGTTATAACCAGCTATCACACTGCTCTGAAACCATTCAACAGCAGCAGAAGCAGATCACTTCTTGGGTATCCGATAGCCAAGAAACTCAAAAACAGGCTGATGAGATTCAGCTCGATATGGGCAAAGCGGTGAATCAAATCTCCCTAGCCTACGAGGATACGGATCAAGTGGCTCAGGCTGCTGCCGCCTTAGAAACAGGTGCTCAGCACCTACTGAACTTGAGCGCTCAATTTAAAATCAGTTAGCTCCATATCAGTTAACCCAATAGGGCTACGGAAAATCAGTTTAAGTTTTTCCGTAGCGACTCTCTCTTTGTAATTCATCAAAAAAGCTGAACAACTCAATCCATTTACTGTCGCTTATATATGGCTGTCCTATATTTGGTATGATGCCACCAAATATATTATGGAGCCAAACATGCGACATTTTTTGCTGCTAGCCGTTTTACTCTTCAGCCTGCCCTCTTTTGCAGAAAATAAATCGAACAATCAAGTAATTAAGCTAGATTACACTGGTTTTACCATCTGGTTGGATTGCGATAAAAAAGGCGCCACCCGTTTTCGCTATAACGCCCAACGCGACACAGGCAATGCCAAACGACATCGTAAGTTTTATCTGGATAAAAACGTACCAGATCACTGCCAACAAAAATCAGCAAAATCCTATAAAGGAAAACAAAAAACCGGCCGTTATGACCGTGGGCATTTAGTACCTGCAAACCATATGGATTCAGACCCACAGGCTATTCGTGATTCGAACTATATGACCAACATTATCCCTCAAGCAGCCAACGCCAATCGTGGTGCCTGGTTGTTAACAGAGGAAATTGTTGAGTGCTACCGAGATATTGAAGAACTACTGGTCGTGGGTGGGGTGATTTGGGGAAATGACAAATCTGATGATTATTTCTACAAGACTCACGGCATCAGAACACCCGATGCTTACTGGAAGCTAATCCTGCGGGGTACTCCGGGTAATGAGCGTCTGATTAGCTGGATTATTCCCAATATTCAAGATGCAAAACGTAAGAAACTGGATCAATACTTGGTATCCGTTAATGATATTGAGCAAATAACCGGTGAACAGATAGCAGAAGTGCCTAGATACCTGAAAAACCAAACCGAACGCAGCTCCTGGTTAATTCCAAAAGGGTGTAATAAAGGCTAAATCTATAACTATTAAGCGGTTATACAGATGGCGAAGCCATGGATATAACCGCCTGTTGAACGGCCGCAGTTACTCTAGGGGATTTGCTTTTTAACGCGATGTTTTCCCTGTCAACCTGTGGTTTGTCTACGAACTATTTTTTGGCT